>NZ_LGCL01000015.1 GCF_001306115.1 Ornatilinea apprima
TCCAATGCTCAATGCCAGTCTTCAAAGGCCCTCATCAAAACAGGCCTTGGGCCATTGCACTCCATAAGGCAATCTATGGCCGCTGAGCTCTCTCTTTTCCAGATCTATGGATATTCGATACAGTAACATAACCCGATGATCCGCTTACCGCACCCGCCGCTTCCATTCATCCTTAACCTGCAAATCACGCGGGCTTTCCCCCGATTCCAGGGTGAGAAAATCAACCATCAGGCGGTGAAAACGGATGCTCTGATCGAGCATCGGAAAATGGCCGGCTGTCTCAAAGCCAATCGCGTGTGCCAGAAGTGGCAGCCGGTTGAGCATATCCTCGCGCGGCGGGCTGACGGCCGCGTCTTGCAGGCCGTGAACAAACAGGCTTACCCGCCCGGGATGCTGCCACAGCGCGGCCAGTTCACCATCCTCCAGGTTCTCGAGGCTGGTTTTGAGCGCAGCCGCATCGCCCTTGGCCGCGTCGCCGCGCACGGCGTCATACTCAGGTTCTTTGGGCGCCAGCCAGTCCACCAGATCTGACAGCCCCGCGCTCTTCAGGCGCGGATGAAGCGATCCCACCTCAAACGGAAAGCCAACCGTCATCACCCGGTCAACATACTGCGGGTACATCATCGCGAAGCGCAGCGCCACCACCGCCCCCAGACCGTGCCCAATTAAGGCCACCCGCGCGATGCCCATTTGTTCCAAAAACCCGTCCACCAGCGCGGTCTGTCCTTCCAGCGAATAATCCTCTTCCGCCCGGGCCGATTCGCCGTAACCGATCAAATCCAGCGCGTAGGCGCGGTAGCTGATCGAAGCCGCCTGCATGGACGGCATCCAATACCGCCAGGAACCCAGCCAGCCGTGCAAAAATAATACCGGCTTGCCGCGGCCCAACGACTCATAGTGAATGACCTTGCCGTGATATAAAAATGCGCTCATCAGTTCAACCGGCTGTACTGCTCCAGCAATTCCGTGATCCGCCTGGCCAGCTCATCAGGCGCGAAAGGCTTGAGCAAATACTCGGTCGCGCCAGCCTCCAAACCGGCCAAAATTTCTTTCTCCTGCCCTTTTGCCGAAAGAAACACCACCGGAATATGGCGGATATCCGGGTCCGATTTGATCGCTTCACAGGCCTCATACCCGGTCATCTGGGGCATACGCACGTCCAGTAAAATCAGATCAGGCAGTTCTGCCTGCGCCGCCTCCAGCGCCTCCAATCCATTCTTGGCAGTGACCACGTCAAACCCCGCGAATTTCAATGTGAATTCAATCAGGGCGCGAATATCCGCTTCATCTTCAGCGATTAATATCTTCTTTGCCATGCCTATTGTTCCTCAATGTTTGCCGGTAAGGTGAACGAAAACGTAGATCCTTCACCCCTCACACCGCTGCTTTCAAACCACATCTTCCCATGATGCATTTCCACCAGCGTGCGGGCAATCGCCAGCCCCAGGCCTGTTCCCGCCGTCGCCAATACCAGCGGATCGTTTCCACGATAAAAGCGCTCAAAAATGCGGCCCTGTTCCTCAGGCAAAATGCCAATGCCGTTATCTTTCACATCTACCTGCACAAAGCCGCCCGCCGATTTCAGCGAAACCACCACTTCTCCACCGGCTGGAGTGTAGTTATAACCGTTCCCTACCAGGCTCAGCAGCACCTGCCGCAAGCGCGCGCGGTCGCCGTTCACCGGCGGCAGATCGGGGTCTGCCGCCAGACGGATGTGCACGGTCTTGCCTTCCTCCTGCGCGCGCTTGCGCACGTCGGCGATCACATCCGCCGCGATTTCGGTCATATCCACCGCCTGATACAGCAGCGACAACCGGCTGGTTTCAATGCGCGAGATATCCAGCAGATCGTTCACCAGCACCGTCAGGCGCGAGGTGTTGCTGGAGACAATGTCCAGAAAATGACGCTGCTGTTCGTTCATTTCTCCGGCAGCGCCCATCAGCAGCACCTGCACGTATCCCTTGATCGAGGTGATCGGCGTGCGCAGCTCGTGGCTCACATTGGCGATGAACTCCGCCTTCATCCGATCTACCTGCACCTCATGGGTTACGTCGCGGAAAACCGAGACCGTACCCAGGAAACCGCCCATAAAGAACACCGGCGCGGCATGCACAGCCAGATACCGGCCGTTATCCAGCACAATTCGCTCAGCCAGCGTTTCGCCCCGGTACTCGCCCGTCCGGCGCGACCAGGTCATCAGCTTTTTCAGCCAGCTTCGCTCATTTTCTTCCTGCCCAATCAGCTCGCTCAACAGGCCAACTTCTTTGCCCAGATAGTCGTTTGCGCTGATCTCAAAAATTTCCTGCGCCGATTTATTCATCAGCGCGATCTGGTTTTCACCGTCGGTCACCAACACACCGTCTGCCACTGCTTCCAGAATCGCCTTTGAACGGTTCGACTCAATTTGCTGCTCGCGCAGCATGCGCCCCTGCTCTTCGGCCGCCTCGCGGATATATTCCACAAACGTCATATTGTTCACCGCGATGCTGATCTGCCGCGCGCCGGCTTCCAGCAAATCTTTTTGCTCGGGCTGGAAGAAGCTCGCGGTCTCGTGCGCCAGCATCATCACGCCCAGAATTTCCGGCCCCAACTGCAACGGCAAAGCCAGCAGACTCAGGTAAGGCGGCTGCGCCTGGCCGCCCAACTGGCGGCGTTCCAACTCCTGCTTAATATTTTCGACATAGATTGCCTGACCTTGACGGATAACGTCCTGGTAAACATATTCTTCCAGCCAATGCTGCTCTTTGGGCTTGATTCCATCCCAGCGGATCAGCTCGCGCCCAATGCGGAAAGAACGTTCGGGATTGCTTGTCTGCACGGCCAGGCATTGCTGCGCGCCAATGGATTGGTTCAAGACCTGCATGGCGCGCGTGATCACCTCCGACATATCCAGACTGCGCGAAAGCTCCTCACTCAAGCGCAGTAAAGTCTCGGCATTCAGGTGTTCGCGATACAGTTCTTCGGTGCGCTCGCGCACTTTTTCTTCCAGGGTAATCGAGAAGTTGCGCGTCTCTTCATACAGGGTGGCATTCTGCAAAGAAATCGCCGCCTGGTTGCAGATCGTCCGCGCCAATTCCATTTCCGCCGGGGTGAAGCGGTAATCGTCCTTGCGCATTCCCCACACCCAACCATAGAAGTTCTCTCCGGCGGTCAGCGGCACCATCAGCAGCGACTGCACTTCCCGCTCGCCCAGATAAGCCTCAACCAGCCCAGCGAATTGTTTTTCCTGCCCGACCTGATTCTGGTTATAGACCCCCAGCGATTGTTTGAGATGCGCCAGCAGCGGGCTGGCAGGCAATTCCAGGCTACCCGCCAATCGGTCTGCCGGCGATTCCATCACCACCTCAGCGCGCTCGCCGGGCATGGTTACCAGGCAGGTGCGGTCCGCTTGCAGCGCCTCACCAATCTGCTTGAGCGCCAGCGCGTAAATCTGCTCGCTTTGCAGCAGCGCCCCCAACTCACCCGAGAAGCGGTTCAACAGCGACAAACGTCGCGTGCGCTGGTCCAGGTCTGAGGAGCGTTGCAAACTCTCTTCATACAGGCTGGCATTTTCCAGCGCCACCGCCGCCTGGCTTGCCACAGTCTGGCTGGCATGGATGTGTTCGGGCTGATAAAAGCGAGCTTCGCGTTTCTCCAGAGCGATCACACCGGTCAGTTTCGATTGGACCGAAAGCGGAACGCCCATCCACGAAAGATGCTCTGGCTCCAGAAGCGCAGGGAAGCGCTCATCTTTACGCACATCGCCCACCACCAGCGGCATGGGGCTGCTGACCATATCCTGAAACAAGCGGCTGTCTTCCATCTCTACAGACAGGCCGACGCGGCTCTCGGTATCGTTGAAGCCGCGTTCCGCGGCCACCACCAGGCGCTCGCCGCTGCGCAACCACAGGGTAGCCGTGTCGTATGGCACCACTTCACCCAACAGATCCAAAATCGAATCAATTAATGCGTTGCGCTGCAGCGTGGTCGAAAGTGCCCCCGCCGCGCGCGTCAATGACTGCAGCTGCGCCGCGCGCTGTTCGGTGGAGATGAACAAGCGCGCGTTCTCAAGCGCCAGGGCCGCCTGCCGGCAAAAGGCCAGGAATACAGCTTCATCCGCGCGGGTGAAGGCGGTCGACATTTCAAAATTATCCAGAAGGACAACCCCCAAAATCGATTCGCCCACGCTCAACGGCGCGGCCAGGCAAGAGAGCGGCACAGGACCGCCGGTGGCCTGGCGGTAACGCATCAGGTCATCCGCGCTCAAATGATAATCGCGCGAAAAATCCACTTCTTCGGCGTTGCGCAGGCTTCGCGACAGGTAAACGCGAATGGGCAGCGGTAAGCGGGCAGTTTCTTGCTCCAGCGTTTGTTCAGGAACGCGGTAGCGAATCTGCAGCAGACTGGCATTATCACGGTAACCGTGTGCTGCTGCCGGCTCCAGCCAGCCCAACTCGTCCTTCCACACGGCCGCCCAGCCCGCTTTCGCGCCGGGAATGGCCTGAATGGCGCTGGTCACCAGAGTTTCCAGAATGGCCTGTGGGTCAAGATTGCTGATCTTGCGCGTAAATTCCAGCAGAATATCCACTTCTTCCAGACGGCGGCGGGTTTCGGTGATCAGGTAAAGATTCTGCATGGTAACGCTCACCTGCCGTGCAACATGCAAGAGCAGGTCGCGGTCCTCCAGGCTCAAATCCGCCAGCGGACGTTTGGCGGTCAGCAATATCCCCGCGCTTACCCCTTCACTCACCGTCAGCGGCAGAGAGAGAAAACTGGCCGCGCCTAAACTGCGCAGCAAAGGTGTTTTCTGCCACACCGCCGACGCTGCCAGATCGGTTTCAACAAACACATCCCCTTCTTGCAGGGTTTGCCGCAGCGGGTTGCGCTGACCGAACAGAGCTTCCAGCGAAACACCTTCCGGCACATCTCCCAGGGAATCCACCAGCTGCGCGCCAGCCGCGTCTCGAATGGCGGTAACGGCCGCGTCCATCTGAATAAGATCCATCAGATCCCGCGCCGTACCTTGTAGAACCGCATGTAAATCCATCTGGCGGTTCGCTTTCTCTAGAATTTCCTGCGCCCTTTGGTATCGGCCAATATCCCGCCCTGGCTTTTCTTCGCCCATCTGGGGAGCCGCCGCGCCGCGCTTCTGGCTCTGCAATAAGAATCCCAACTGCAAAGCCGCTAGATTCAACACATCAAACACCTGCCTGTTGGGGCGCTTGCCGTCCCGCGGCGCGTCCAGGCTGATCAAGCCCAGCGGATCTCCGTTGGGGTCGCGCACTGTCGCCACCAGCAGGTCTTCGGCGTGCCACCCCCCGGCGGTGCGCAGTTCGCTTGATGGCAGCGGCGTTACCGTGTGCAGACCCTCCGCTGATTCCAGTTCGCCCTCAAACGGAATGAAATAGACCGCGCCATGCTGGTATTCCTTCTTAAAAAGCTGTTCAACGCTCTTCCAGGGCTGTCGCTGACGGATCAGCTCTTGCCAGACCGCTTCTGGCAGCCCGCGGTGAAAGACGCGCTGCAGCGTGCCGCTGTGCGGGTCATATTGGCTGAACAACACCATCTGAAAAGGAGTCAGTTCGCGAATTTCATCGGCCAAACGCGCAAACCACGCCTGCGGACCTTCCAGCCCAATCCATTCCCGGGTTACATCGGGCAGGCGGTTGACCAGCGGTTGAGCGCTGAAAAAGCCCGTTCCACCTTCCGCGCCGCGCAACACCACCGAAGCCTGCGCTGCCAGCGATTGGGCAATCTCCAGGCTGGTCTGGTCAAATTGATTGGCGCGCATGCCGTGCAAAACCACCAGTCCCGCTTTTACCCGCATCACCGAAATCGGCAGCAGTAACAGTGACTCAACCGGCAGGCCAAAGAATTCTTTCAGTTCTTCATCCGCCTCCAGGCGCGTGCCGGTCTGGCTGCCGCTCAGCGTCTCCAGCTCTGCGGTCGCGAAACCGGGCGGGTGGGCTTCTCCCACGCTGAATTGAAGCGCCGGTGAATCACCCTCCTCAGTTTGCAGATCAAAGACCATCAGCGTCCCGCTGTCGGCCCCGGCCGCGCGGACCATTTCTTGCAAGATGATTTCCATGAGTGCAGGCAGGTCTTGCGATGCCGCCAGCGCGCGGTTGATGCGGTCAATAGCCGACACCTGCTCCACCCGCCGGCGCAGATTTTCATCGGTCTGTTCCACCAGGTACGATTGCTCTACCACGCTAGCCAACTGCCCGGCAACCGTTACAACCGCCTGCAGATCGCCCTTGTTGAAGAAGCCGGGGGTGCGGCTTCCCAGCCAAATCTCACCGATGCCGTCGTTGCGCACAACCATCGGCACAACCACCGCCGAGCGCAGACCCAGCGCCTCAATGACGCGCTGGTAAAACGGAATGACCGTGGTTTCTTCTTGCAAATCATCAGACTGGAACACGCGCTGGCTGCCGGTAACCGTGAAGGGGTACTGCACATCCGTCACCAGCATCTGCCGGTCTTCCTTCGGCAGGCGCGGCAGGTCTGGAAGCAGGCCGTAATAAGAAGCGCGGTGAAAAGCCAGCCGCTCGCGCTGCAAGTCCACCAGAAAAATTCCGATCACGTCGGGGTGGATCAGGCTGGTCAGTTCGCGAACCGCAAAAGAGAGGATTTCATCGCGAGTCGCGTCGGAGCTGGCCAGGCTGGCGATGCGCCGCAGCGCTTCGGCGCGCTGAGCACGCAGACGGGTCTGCTGCACCAGCGCCGAGTTTTCGATGATCGGCGACACCTGATTGGAGACAATCGTCAGCAGGTGCAGCTCGTCATTGGAAAACGGCGCGCCGGCTTCCTTATGATTCGCGGCCTGCAGGTAGCCCAACACTTTTCCGCCCGTCATCAGCGGAATCAACACCGTTTCACGGATGCTGGCCGCCCGGGCGATCGTATCCAGCCCCAGCGTTTCCCAGCGTGGGTCGATGGTCGCGTCATCGCTGTACAGCACATCCTGGTCGAGCAGTGTCTTTTCAATCGCGCTGTTGGCCGTGATCTGCACCGAATAAATCGACGCCACCTGAGGAGGCAGCCCATAAAACGGCACCTGCGCCGAGAGCAGGCGGTCATTCTCGTTATAGATCAAGAAACCCAGAATTTGAACATCGAACAGCGGCGCAATATTTTCCAGCAAGCGGGCAAAAACTTCCTTCGGGTCGCGCATTGAACTGAACGCCCGCGATAAATCCACCAGATTTCCCAGCTCTTCCGCGCGGCGTTTTTGCAGGTCGTACTGCTGCGCCTTATACACTGCCACTCCGGCCTGTCCGCTCAATAAGCGGATTAATTCCACGTCGCTGTGCTTGAACTGTCCCTCTTGCAGCGAACCCAATTCCAGCGTGCCGATGGCTTTGCCGTTGTAGAGCAGTGGAAGCCCAATATACGATTTAATTCGATGGTCGCCCACCTGTGGGACCGGTTTTAGCGGCGTGTTTTCATCAATGGTAGAGAAAAAGCGGTACGTTTTTGTCTTCACCAAAAAGCCGGGGTTGCCGTCCCCCGGCATATAGCGGTCAGAGAGCTGCTCCACTTTACGCTCCCCTTCCACAAACCCGCTGAACAGGTAGGGAATCAGCACTTCTCCGCTTTTTTCCCAAACGCAAATTTGCAGAAAATCGGTGGCCAGCAGCTTTTCAAACGACTCCATCACCGCCTGCAAGGTTTCGTTGATCCCCAGGCGCGTATTCATCTCGCGGCTCAGATCAATCATTGTCTGTAAAGAAGCAAAGGAGTAATCGCCGCTGTTTTTATCGGCTGCGTTAACACCCGCGAAACGCAGTGCCACCACCATCACCGGCTCGGTTTGCCCGCCCAGCCAGTACGACACCCCCTCAACCAGTTTTCCATTCAACACAAAATTACCGCGTGTTTCCGACGCGCATAGATTAAGCAGCGCCTCGCCCGGGCGCGCAGCACGCGCCAGGCGCTCCAGGTTGGGCGTCTCATGCGCCGGAATACGAAAAATCTCACGCGCCTTGGGGTTCAGCCACCCCAGTTTTCCCCCAGGGTGAACCAGCAGAATCGCGTCCTGGTGGCTCTGCATCGACAGCGGCACACCGGCCTGAAATTGTGCCTGCGGCGCGGCCGTGCGGCTGGCCTTCTTGAGGAAAAAACGGGCAATCACCCACAGAACCAGCCCAAAACCGGCCAGGCCGACGCCCAAGGTGATCGCGCTCCATTCCGTCATATTGCAGACTTTCCGTTTCAGTCCAAGACTAAACCGCTTGCTTGCGGCGTTCTTCAGCCGCCAGCTCGGTGATCTCGCGAATATCCGAGAAAACATGCGTTTCCGGTGAGACAATTCCCACCCAAAGCTTCATGAGCGGGGCCTTTACCATTTCGCCGTCTGTCTTTGAGAGTTGAACAAAACCCTGCTGGCGGTCAATAAAATTGTAATGAGTCAGCACTTCTTCATTGAACCGCTGGCAAATGCGCGCTTTCAGCGCGTCGGCGCGCGCTTGCGCGGTGATCAGCACAAAATTATCTCCCCCGGCGTTGCCCAAAAAATCATCGCGCAGGCCGTCTTTATCCAGCTCTTCTCCCAGCAGCATGGCGGTGAAACGCAGCACATCATTACCCGCGATAAAACCGTAAGCGTCCTTAAACGCGTCAAAATGCTGCAAGCGAATATCCATATAAGCCCATCCTTGCTTGCGCATGGACTGGCGCAGTTGGTCTTCAATGAGGCGTCCGGCTGGCAAGCCGGTGTTGGGGTCGGTGAGGCTTTCGCGCTCAGAGCGCGCAATGGCGTTTTGCACGCGCAGTTTCAGCTCTTCAATATCAAACGGCTTGGTTACATAATCATCGGCGCCCAATTCCAGGCCGGCCAGCTTATCGCTGCGCTCATCCTTTTGGGTAAGGAAGATCACCGGAATATGGCTGGTGCGGGCGTTCATGCGCAAATTCCGGCACACCTCGTACCCGTCAATATCCGGCAGCATGATATCCAGCACAATTAAATGCGGCATGCCCTGGCGCGTCTTCTCCAGAGCGTCGGTCCCTCGCGGGGCTAAATCCACATCGTAACCCTGGCTGCTGAAATAAATCCGCAGCATATTTGAAATATCGAGATCATCTTCAACGACCAACAGGCGCGCTTTGCTCATCATACACTCCTCTTCCCCAATCAATTTCCGAAACAGAAGGTGGCCTTTACAAGCACTGGCTTCCAGTTCTCAATTCCTTTTTACAATTTTAGCCGCTTCGCGGTCTGTGACCAACTGGCGTTGGCCAGCCCGCGACTACCAGCTTTCTGGCGCGCTGTCGCCCTGGCGCGGATACAGGCGCTGGTGCAGCCGCGCGGCTTTCTGATGATGGTGATCGCTGTCCTCGTAGCGCACGTCCCGGTCGATAATGCGCCGTTCATTCGAAGCCACCAGCACCACATCCGATTCAATCATGCGCGCAGGGTAAATAATCAAACCCGAACCGATCCGGCAGTTGTGGCCCACGCAGCCGCCCAACACCATCTGGTTGGAAGGGCTTAACGCTCCCCGCCCATCCCGCGCCTTGATCGTATCGGACAGCAGGTTGAAATCGGTGAACGTGTTGCCTGCCCCAATAAAGGCGTTGCGGCCAACCACGCACATTTGCAGGCAGGTATTTTGCGCCACCATGCTGTTATCCATCAACGTGGTCATAAACAGGCTCGCCCGAAACGGTAAAAACGTGCCGTCGCCCACTACCGAAAGCATCACATGGCAGCCCTGCGACACATTCACATTATCGCCAATGATGCAGTTTTCAATCACTGCCCCGGCGTTGATGGTAACGTTATCACCAATCGTGGTGGGGCCATGAATGACGGCGGTGGGATCAATCACACAGTTCTTGCCCACTTTCACCACGCCCGAGCATTCCAACACCTGCTTGCCTTCATACAGCGCGCGCGCCAGAATGCCCAGCTTGAAAAACGGGTCTGCATCAAGGCGCGCCTCAAACCGCGCTCCGCGGCCAAACAGCCCAAAAACCATATCTGCGATAAACACATGCACCCAACTGTCAATCGCGATCAGGCTGCGCAAGGGAACCTGGTAAACAAGGTCGCCCTGTTCGCTGGCCATGTAGGTGGGCACATGGTAATACCCAATCTCCCGCGCCTGCATGTCAATCACCAGCGGCTCCGCCCCGCTTTCGGGACCCTGCGGGTAATACCACAGGTCGGCCAGATACAGTTTGCCCGCCGGTGTGTAAGAGCAGGAAAGCGGCAGACAGTGCTCCCGGAAAGCCGGATCGTTGATGGAAAAAGCTGCGCGCGCGGGCCGATTGCGCTTCTGCGCCTCTTGTAGAAAAGCGTCGATATAGTCCTGGTCAAAAAACAAATGATCACGGTACACCAGACAGGGCTGGTTGGTCTGCGGCAGGCGCGCGTTTTCGGGCAGTTCCAGCTCTTGGGTGGTATACGCGGCCAGCACGTCGCGCTGGTGCAGCCACAATGGCTTGTTTTGAATGCGAAGATCACGCGCCGGTTCGTTGAATGGCTCCACCGGTTTTTCGGAATGTAAAATGATCTTCAGCATGGCCTTTCCTTACGCTTCCAACGGCTGCCTGGCGATGCGGATCACGCAGGCCGGCTCTCCCTGAGCCGCGGACGCGGCGACATTCACCAGGTGCAGCCGCCCACCGCTGGCCCACAACATAAACTCTTGCAGCAAACCCTGCTGAAAATAACACAGATCCAGGTTTCCTCCATCCATCCCGCCCCAGGCGCAGCCTTGCGTGGTGCAGCGCCAGCCATGTTCATCCTCTTCCAGGCGTATGGACGTGCCGCAAAGCTCCACCAAAAAATTCACCAGGGCAGACAATCCCTCATGGATGCGCCGGCTTTTGGGAAGCAGGCGAAAGCGTTGAGAAAACCACCCCAGTTCTTCGCCTTGCTTTTGCAGCAGCAAATTAAACGCGTTCCTGCCCGCCTGCACCGACATCCCCTGGCTGCCCGGCTGGCCAAACCAGTCTTTCAGGGCGGCCAGCACCTCTTTCATGCCTGCTTTCGACGATTCATCACCGCCGTCAAAACGCGCAACCAGCGCCTTCATTTGCTCTTCCCCCAAAGTTTCCGCCAGACTTTCCAGCAGCCATTCTCCAAGCCGGTCTTGACAATGCCAGTTCGCTGTCATTTCCATGAAAACTCCCTGCCTCTACACATTTGGGTTTTGATCCAAGAATTTTTTTAACGTGTCCAAAAACAACGGTGGTTCATCCAGCATAATAAAATGTCCCGCCTGTGGAAACCGCTCGATTTGCGCGTGCGGCACGCCCGCCAGCAGGGGTTTCCACTGCTGAGGGTGCACAATATTATCAGCGTCGCCAAACATACCCATCACCGGCACCTGAATCTGATTCAATTGGGGTCGCAAATCTGTTTTGCGCAAGGTCGCGATGGAGATCAAAAAGGATTCGAGCGTGGTGCGCGACAGATCGCGGTCCATGAGATCCGGAAAGCCCGGATCGCTGCAAATAAATGGAGAGGCAACCCGCATCACCGCCCGGAAGAGCGGAAAAAACGTAAACAAGGCCCGGGCGTTAAACGGTACCCCAGCCAGCTTTAGAGCCAGCGCCAGGGAGGAGCCTACAATCGGTGAGCCAATGATCACCACCTTCTGCACGCGCTCAGGGGACTGGATGGCCGCCAACAGGCTCACCGTCCCGCCCATGCTGTGCCCAACCAGCGGAGCGCTGGAAATTCCCATCTGATCCATGAACTGGGTCACCAGGCTCACAAAGTCCTGCACTTTGTAGGTGCTGCGCTTGCGGCCCGATTCGCCAAAGCCCCAAAAATCCAGCGCGTAGGTACGGTACGACTGGCCCAGGTAAGTCATCGTTTCGCGCCACAGGCCCCAAGAGCCCAGCCATCCGTGCAGTAAAATCACCGGACGGCCGCGCCCATACACTTCATAGTGAAGAATGCCCTGGTCGGTCGTTATGGAAGACACGTTGGTTTACTCAAAACTCAGGCTTTGCCCGATTCCATTAACGTTTGAATGGTGAAAAGCAGTTCCAGCAGAACCGTCTTAACTTTTTCTTTGTCTAAGGCCACACAGGGTAAGAGCTTCACATCGGGATCCAGACGCAAGGCCACCCGCATATCTTCCAGGTCCCAGGCATCCGGCGAGTCTTGTTTGTTGGCGGCTACAACGTAGGGGGTTGGCGCGTAGGCCTTGAAGGTTTGCAAAATACTGCGCGCCTCGCGGAACGTTTCCGGCCGGTTGCTGTCCACAACCACAATGAATCCCAGCATCCCTTCTGAGAGGATCTCCCACATAAAATCAAACCGCTTCTGGCCCGGGGTGCCAAACAGGTACAGCACCAGGTCATCATCTACCGTGATGCGGCCAAAATCCATCGCCACCGTCGTGGTCTGTTTGATGCGCTCAGCCTCCGCGGTGATTTTCCGCTCCGTCGAAACCACATCAATCTCGCTGACGGTGCGGATAAATTCTGTTTTTCCTGCGCTAAATGGCCCTGTTACAACGATTTTGACCGTTTGCATGAGCACATCCTCTCCAATGGATTCCAATCTTACAGCGAGCGAATGCGGTCCACCAGCCTTGAGAGCAGATTCTTCTGCTCTTCCCGGTTTGTGGTGGGGAACATCTGTTTCGTGATCCGTGTGGGGCCGCCACCCGGGCGCACAATTTCAATCAGGCCGGCCTGCAGCAAACCGTAAACCACTTTGCGAATTTCCATGTCCGAAAGGTTGGCTGCTCTGGCAATTTGTTGAATCGAGTTCTTGGGGTTGACATAAGAAACGACCCGCCACTCTTCGACACTGAGGTTCACGTTCTTCAAGTTGGTTTCGGGCCGGTCGGTAAATTTTAACGCCATATCCAGGCTGGGAATTTCATCCTGCAGCAGTTCCCACTCGCGCATCTGGCGCGCGCCTTCGATAATCAGGTTTTCCAGATCAATTCTGACCGCGATTTTATCTTCGGGGAGCTGCAGGGTCTGTTCAAATTGGAAGACACCCTCCACCCATGTAAAAAGGCGCTGCACCACGCTGATAAAATAGGTTTGCAGGCTGGTGAGAATATCATCCTGGCTCACATACCCGGCATTGATCAACAGCAGACCCAGCTCCTTGTCGCTGATCTGGCTGGCGCGGTTCGCGATCAACTGGCGCTGGCTGCGCGTGATTTTCTTATTACGGTGTAAAATGCTCGCCAGGCTGGCATCTTCGTTGGAGAACTGCGCGTAAGCCAGCTTTCCCTCCCGAAACATCACCTTCGCCGCTCCCCCGCTGCCCTGAATCTCCAGCGTCCCGGTTTTCTTTGCAAGATTCACCAGGTTGAGCAGTTGGGTAATTGTGAAATCACGCAGGTTGCCCTTTAATGCCATAGGTGGCCTCAAATCTCTGCAAGTTTCAAAAAATTATACTTTCAAGAACCGGTCCAGTCAATTAACCGCCGCTCTTGCACGCAACCACACAAACACCACCGTTCCGATTCACACTCGAACAGTCTTATTGTATACCAAAACCCGCCCGCGCAACTCTGGCGCGGCTTAACAAATTCAATAACTCGGCCGTTTCCATACTATAATTTGAGCAAGCGCGAGCCGCAGACCGCTCGCAAATTTACCATCTCGCCAACCCGCCGCTGAAAAAAATTAATCTGAGAGAACCTGCATGCCAGACCTTTCGCACACCCTTCAAAGTCACGACCTCGGTTTCTTGAAAATGGTTGCCGGGTTGTGGGGCATTGAGCTGAACGCCCCCGACGCCCGCAAAGCGCTCCCTATTTTGGAAAACGAGATGCTTGACGCTGACCTGCTCACCGAGGTGATTGAAGCCCTGCCCGACGGCGCGAAAATGGCCCTGCAAGAAGTGCTGCGCTCCGAAGGTATGCTGCTCTGGTCCCAATTTTGCCGGAAATTTGGCGAGGTGCGCGTGATGGGTCCCTCCCGCCGCGACCGCGAGCGCCCAGACTTAAAACCCGCCAATTCCGCGGAAGTGCTCTGGTACCGTGCGCTGATTGGCAAAGCCTTTCTCAGCTTTCCACCCGATGAGCCCCAGGAATACGCCTATATTCCCGAAGACATCCTCGATTTTGTCATCGAGCTGCTGCCGCCCCCGCAGGAATCGCTGCTGGGCCGCCCAGCGTCTCCCGCCGAATATGAAGTAATCCTCCCCGCCAGTGACCAGATCCTCGATCACACTTGCACGTTTCTGGCCGCCACCCGCGCCGGAATCCCCAACGAGCAGGTGGCTGGCTTCACCACCGGGCTGCCCCTGACTGTGCTGCGTGCTTTACTGCAGGCCGCTGGCGGCCTGGACGACGCGCTGCAGATCAACCCACAGCGCGTCCGCCAGTTGCTTGGCGCGCCACGGCCGGAAGCCTTGTTGATGCTGGTGCGCGGCTGGCTGACCAGCCCCATGTTCAATGAGCTGCGCCTGCTGCCCCATCTCATCTTTGAAGGCGAATGGAGCAACACCCCACTCACCGCCCGCCAGGCGCTGCTGGATATCCTCTCCCGGCTGCCCGCGGACAAATGGTGGAATCTGCAATCCTTCATCAACGCCGTCAAAGAGCAGCACCCCGATTTTCAGCGCCCGGCCGGTGACTACGATTCCTGGTTCATTCGCAGCCGCGCCAGCGGAGATTTTTTGCGGGGGTTTTCCTCCTGGGACCAGGTCGATGGAGAGCTGATTCGCTTCTTCATCACCGGCCCGCTGCACTGGCTGGGCCTGGCCGACCTGGCCTCTCCCACCCCTGGCGCGCCTGTCGCGGCCTTCCGGCTCTCCGCCTGGTCCGCCGACCTGCTCGAAGGCCGCGAGCCATCCGGCCTGCCAGCCGAAACCGCCCCCTTGCGTGTTACCAGCGACGGCTGCATTGAAATTCCACATCTCACCCCGCGTTCGGTGCGCTACCAATTGGCGCGCTTTTGCGCCTGGGAAGGTGTAAAGGAGCAAACCTACCACTACCGCCTCGCCCCCCAGGCGCTGGAGCAGGCTAAAAAGCAGGGCCTGCTGCCCCGTCATCTGACCGCCCTGCTCAAGCAGTACGCCGCCCCGCCCCTTCCGCCCACCATCCTGCAGTCCATTGAGAAATGGGACCGCCACGGTCTGCAGGCCCGCCAGCAGGCCGCCGTGATTTTGCGCGTCACAGCTCCTGAAATTCTGATCGCCCTAAAAAAGACCCGCGCCGCGCGCTACATCAGCGAAGAGCTGACCCCCACCATCGCGTTGGTACGCGCTGAAGGAGCCGGCAAGATTCGCGCCGCCCTCCTGGAATTGGGCTACCTCTCCGATCTCGAACCCAATGAATCATCTGGCGCAGCCACCACCAAGATTTGAAGCCGCTCTGGCCCGGCTGTATAATAAAGATAGCTTTTTATCCCGGCAGTTTATCCTTATCTGAGGTGAAAATGACCGATCAATTGCAATGGATTCAAACCGAATTGGACACGTTGAAAGACCAGGGCCTTTATAACCATATCCGCACCCTGGCCTCTCCCCAGGGCCCCTGGCTGGTTGTAGACGGCAAAAAAGCCTTGAATTTTTGCTCGAACAACTATTTAGGCCTGGCGAACCATCCCCGTCTGGTGCAGGCAGCTAAAGAGATCGTTGACCGCTATGGCGTTGGCCCAACCGCCGTGCGTTCCATCGCCGGCACCATGGACATTCACCTCGAATTGGAGCGCCGCCTGGCCCAATTCAAAGGCGTCGAAGCGGCCGTTACCTTCCAATCTGGTTTTTGCGCCAATCTCGCGGTGATCCCCGCCCTGGTAAGCAAAGAAGACGTCATCTTTTCCGATGAGCTGAACCATGCCAGCATTATCGACGGCAGCCGCCTTTCACGCGCGCGGATTGAGCGTTTCGCCCATGCCAACCCAGCCGATCTGGAGCGTGTCATCCGCGCCAACGCCGGCAGCTACCGCCGCGGTCTGGTGATCACCGACGGAGTCTTCAGCATGGACGGCGACCTGGCCCCCCTGGATGAAATCTACGCCGTCAGCAGCGCCCATGACCTGATGCTGATGGTCGATGACGCTCACGGCGAAGGCGTGGTGGGCAAAGGCGGGCGCGGCATTGTCGATCATTTCAACCTGCACGGCAAAGTAGACGTGGAAGTGGGCACGCTGTCCAAAGCCTTTGGCGTGGTGGGCGGTGTGGTTGCCGGCAAATCGGTCATCGTTGAATGGCTGCGCCAGCGCGGGCGGCCCTTCCTCTTCTCTTCTGCCGTCACCCCGCCCGACGTAGCCGCCTGCCTGGCCGCCGTTGATCTGCTCGAAGAATCCACCGATCTGGTGGACAAACTGTGGGAAAACAGCCGCTATTTCAAAACCGAAATGAAAGCCCTCGGTTTTGATACCGGCCTTTCCGTAACCCCCATCACCCCCATCATGCTCGGTGAAGCGCCCCTGGCGCAGCAGTTCAGCCGCGAGCTGTACAATGAAGGCGTTTTTGCCATGGCCATTGGCTTCCCCACCGTGCCGCAGGGCAAAGCCCGCATTCGCGTGATGATCTCCGCTTCTCACTCCCGCGACGATCTCGATTACGGCCTGCAGGCTTTTGCCAAAGTCGGCCGAAAGCTGGGCGTGATCCGCTAGAGGTTTGACAGACTCAAAAAGCGGGACAGTCTGCAGCAGACTGCCCCGCTTTTTGATGGTCAGCGCTCGTCCCAATGCGCCAGCGAAGCCCGGTACAGCGCCCGCTGGAAGAAATTCCCGTCGGGCGGTATGCGCTCAAGCCCGCCAGATTCAATCAAAGTGCGCAACAGCGGACGCAGTTGGTTGCCGTACACCTCCATGCACTCGCCTGGCTTGATCCCCGGCCAGGAATAGCAAGACACGGAATGCCGCCGGTTGCGGGTATCGACCCCGGCCGGGACGCGCTCAAAAGCGGGTGAATCCGGCGCGAAAATATACTGGTCCAGGTTCCCCTGCGGAACGCCTTCAATACCCTTCACTATCGGCGGCTCAATCTGGAAGTCGTACGGATCCACCGATAGGTCCAACAGAATCGCATGCCCCGGCATCTCTCCGATCCATTCATTGGGAATCACCGGTTTGCTGGGGTTAATCCGCGAAGTGGCGTCAATCAGCAGGTCAGCCGTTTTCAGCAGCGGCCGCATCACCTCCACCCGGCCTGTCAGGTCATAATCCACCACCTGCACCAGCACACCCGGCGCGCCTTCAGAAGCCAAACGCCTGTGGCGCGCGGGGTCTCCGTAATGAATCGCCGCCTGCACCGCGTGGTGGCCCACCGCCCCCGCGCCCAATAAAACCACCCTCACCGCTTCGCGGCGCGGGCTGCCCAGCCCCGGCGCGGGGTAAATCTGCTCCATCAAATCAAACGCGACACCCACCCCATTCCAGGCCACCGCGCGCAAATTTTCCACCAGCCGCCGGCCGTTATCGTCCGCCAGCGAATCCAGAGAAATGCCGTTTACGCCAAGATCACGCAAAAATTTTACCCGGTGCGGGCGGGTGGGGTAATGCAGCATGGAGATCAGGCAGCTGCCCGGCTGCATCTGTTGAACGATTTCATCCCCCGGATAACGCAAAACCAGCACATAGTCTTGTTGAAAAATATGCTTTTTGCTGGCAAACACTGCCCCCGGCGCAGCTGCCAGATACGCATCTTTGCTCAGACCCAGCCCGCTTCCATAACCTTCTTCTAATAGGACATCGTAACCATTGTTCTCCAATTGCCCCACAAATTCGGGTAAGAAATCTCGTCTCTCATTTTTCTCAGCGTGCATGCGCGCCAATCCAATCGAGATCCTGTGGTACATTCCTCCTCCTTCCGCGCTGCGTGGGAATTATGGTTCGAAAAACCCAGGTCAAGAAATCTATACCGATATTGTATAAAAAAGGCGACCGTCAGGCAAAGGAGAAAGCCCGACGGTCTCAGGGAAGCAATTCCACCAGTTCTTCTTGCAGCTCGGGGGGGACGAGCTGATTCCTACACTGGTGGGAGACACCGATTTGTAAGTCAGTACCAATAATTCTTGGTGCCTTCTTAATAGATAATATACATCATATTTATCATCTATTCATTAAAACTGTATAAGAGTTTTCTTACCAGTTCTTTTTCTTTCCCTTGGAGAATAAGTCCAGCCAGGCGTTCAACTCGTTTTCACTCATTGTCTTTCCGTCCGCCCGTTCTTCCCCGCTTTCCATCAGGGCTGCCTGTAAATCTGCCGCGAAGGCCTCGGCGCTGATCACGCTCGCCCCGGCGGCGCGCGCCTCGCTTTGCACCCGCCGGTCCGAGCTGACCACGCTCCAGTTGCGCGCCTCGCCACCCAGACGCCGCAGCCGGTTGGCGATGGCGTCATCCGCGCTGGAGCTGACGCGCACAAAATGCGCCGATACCAGCCCCATGCGCTGTGTGCCGCTCCGGCCGGCCGGCGCGCCGTCAAAATAGACTTCCACCCGCTTGCGCCGCGCCCGGCAAAAATCTTGCAACAGATCCATCAGCGCGTTCTCGTCATCCAGCGACTTGAGGCTTAGCCCGCGCACCTTCGGAATTAGATTGTGACCATCCACCAGATAAGCCAAAACAAACCTCTCTCTTTCGAATACATTTTACTCTCGTTTTGTGCTATGATTTTGAAAGCTGACCCATGAAAACAAAAAAATCGATCTGGCCTTATATCCTTGTCAATATTCTCGTTTCTGCCGCCACTACCCTGCTGGTGCTGTGGCTGTGGGACCGCGCCCACCAGATTCAGCCGCCCCCTCAAGCTGTCCAGCCCGCCGCCGCGCAGACCAGCGCGCCTGCTGCGCCTACCCTGGCGCCGACCCCCGCGCTGCCGCCCCTCAACCAGCCTGTCATTCAGATCAAAAACGTCTTTGGTGAAGGCGACTTGAACTCGGAGGTGGTTGTGCTCAGCCGCCTGGGCGAAGGTGAGCTGTGGCTCACCGGCTGGAAGCTGCAAAACGAAAGCGGCGACAGCTTCATCTTTCCCGATCTTCAGCTTCATAAAGACGCTGAAATCCAGGTCTATTCCCGCGCCGGGGTTAATTCGGCTCTGGCCCTGTACTGGAACCGCTCCGAACCCGCCTGGAAAACCGGCGACCTGGTTACGATGATCGATTACCAGGGCAACATCCGCGCCAGCTACCGCATCCCGTAGCAGCAGACGCGCGCCCCAAACACCGTTTCTTGCGTGAAACCGCGCGCGATTTTCGGTTACAATAAGGTTACGATCAAATGCCGATCCTGGGTTTGCTTTGCGCCCAGGGTTGGTTTTATCACCGCGCAAAGAATCAACCATTCAACCAGAAAGAGAACGGACTTACCGCATGTCACAGGCCTTGTATCGAAAATGGCGCCCTCACCTCTGGGATGAAGTCATCGGGCAGGAGCACGTTACCCGCACCCTGCGCAACGCCATCCGCTCCGGGCGGGTTGGCCACGCCTATCTGTTCTCTGGCCCGCGCGGCACCGGCAAAACCACCACCGCCCGCTTACTGGCCAAAGCCGTCAACTGCCTCGACCCCGACCCGGCCAATCGGCCCTGCGACACCTGCGCGCACTGCGTGGCCGTCAATGAGGGGCGTTTTCTCGACCTGATTGAAATTGACGCCGCCTCTAACACCTCGGTCGACGACGTGCGCGAGCTCCGCGACAAAATCAATTTTGCCCCCTCCAGCGGGCAGTTCAAAGTTTACATCATTGACGAAGTCCACATGCTCTCCACCGCCGCCTTCAACGCCCTGTTGAAGACGCTGGAAGAGCCGCCCGCCCACGCCATTTTCATTCTGGCCACCACTGAAGTGCACAAAATTCCCGCCACGGTGCTCTCGCGCTGCCAGCGCCATGAGTTCCGCCGCATCCCCATCGCCGACATTGTGCGCCAGCTCCAGCAGATGTGCGACGCCGAAGGCTTCAAGGTCGAACCCGAAGCGCTCACCCTCATCGCCCGCCAGTCCACTGGCGCCATGCGAGACGCCATCTCCCTGCTCGACCAGTTGGCCGCCACCGGAGAAGAGATCAGCCTCAGTGTGGCTCAAACCGTGCTCGGCACTGCCACCAGCCAGATCGTTCTGGAATTAGTGGAAGCCATTGTCAACCGCAGCCCGGCTGCCGGTCTCAACTGCATTCAACACGCCCTCGACAGCGGCACCGACGCGCGCCAGTTCGCCCGCCAGATGGTGGAATACCTGCGCGGCCTGCTGCTCATTCGCATGGGCTCTGGTGATCAGATTGAAGCCACCAGTGAAACCCAATCGCAAATGGCCGCCCACGCCAACCGCTTCACCACGCCCTGGCTGGTAGAGACCATTCGGCTCTTCAACTCGGCCGCCGTGGATGTGCGCGGCGGCTGGCACCCCGGCCTGCAGTTGGAATTGGCCTTCACCCAGGCCATCGAAGAGACGCGCCAGGCGGCAGCGCCCACGCCAATCGCCAGCGCGGCTCCGCCCCCACCCGCTCAACCCGCCAAAACCCAAAGCGCCCCTTCCGCCCGGCCGCAACAGCCCACCTCGCAGGATGCGCCGCGTTCCACCCCACCAGCCCGTCAGCCCCAGCCGCAGCCGGTTCCCGCACCGCCGCCCAATGCTATCCCCGAAGAGAACGGGGGTGTCTCCCTGAACGACGTGCGCAAAGAATGGCGCAAAATCACCGGCCTGGTGCGCGAGAAGAGCAAATCCACCGCGGCATTGCTCAATTCATGCAAATTGCTTACAATCAAGGACGGCGCGCTGGTCATCGGTTTCGCCACCGAAGTTTTGCGCTCCAAAATGGACACCCAGGAAAACCTCTTCATCGCTCAGGAAGCAATCAGGCAGGTGCTGGGTTCGCCGTTAGCGCTCAAATGCGCCATCAACACCGGCAGCCAGCCATCGCAGGAGTTGGATGACGTTGACAGTGATTCAATGCTGGGCACCGCCCTGCGATTGGGCGGCCAGATTGTAGACCAGGATTAATGTTTTTTGGAAAGGAACCCCAACCATGGCAAAAGGATTTAATCGCATGCCCGGAGGAAAAGGCATGGCCGGCGGCCAGAGCGGCATGATGCAGCAGCTCAAAGCCATGCAGCAGCAAATGGAATTGGCCCAGCAGCAGCTGGCCGAAGAAACCGTCGAAGCCACCGTTGGCGGTGGCGCGGTCAAAATTGTTATGACGGGCGACCAGGTGTGCAAATCGGTTACCATTGACCCCGAACTGCTCAAAGACGCCGACGCAGAAATGCTGCAAGATATGATGCTCTCGGCCATCAACCTCGGCCTGGAGAAATCCCGCAAGCTGCAGCAAGACAAGATGGGGCCAGTCTCCGGCGGCTTATCCGGGCTGGGCTTCTAACCCGAGGAATGCATGCCAATTCTGCCTGAGCCAGTACAAAACCTGATCAACGCCCTGGAACGCCTGCCAGGGGTCGGTCCCAAAACCGCCTCGCGGCTCACATTTCACCTGCTGCGCTCCAACGACGACCTGCCCAACCAGTTGGCCGACGCCCTCAAGGCCATTCGCACCGCAACCGGCACCTGCCAGACTTGCTTTAACATCACGGTCGCCGGGCAAACCGAATGCGACATTTGCCAGGATGAACACCGCGACCCTTCTTCCATTTGCGTGGTAGAAGAACCGTTAGACGTTCTGGCCCTGGAGCGCACCGGCGGGTTCACCGGACGATACCACGTTTTGCACGGCGTGCTTTCTCCCATTGAGGGCATTGGTCCCGAAGACCTGAAAATTCGCCCGCTGATTGAGCGCACGCGCCAGGGGACGATTCGCGAGATTATCATTGCCACTAACCCCAGCATGGAAGGCGACGCCACCGCTCTGTACCTGCACCAACAGTTGATTCCGCTGGGCGTGCGGGTTACCCGCCTGGCGCGCGGTCTGCCGATGGGCGGCGACCTGGAATACGCGGATCAAAACACCCTGCTGCGCGCCCTGGCCGGCCGCCAGGAAATGAGCTGATCCAGCATTTCTGATCAAGCAAAAGAGGCGCGGACCTTGCCATCCGCGCCTCTTTTTTCATCCATTACCGTGCAAGCTATTCCGCCTTGAAGGCCGGCACTTCCAAAACCCGCTCGCCGTCTTGAACCAGGAAATGCGGCAGCCAAATAATGCCGTAAAGGTCCACAAAGATGTCTTTCTTCATGGGGTTCAGCGGCACTTCGGTAATATCATCCACGACATCCGACCATTTCTTCTTCACTCCCGCCGAAATACTTTCATAGTCCTTCTTTAAGGCTGCCAGATCCTTCTCCAGGGCTGCCAGCTCCAGTTTTTCACGCTCCACATCCAGTTTTGTTTGCGCCGTCATGCGCCGCTTGGAAAGCGAACCGGAGACGCTGCGCTTGCGGCTGGTTAGCATACCCAACAGAAACTCACCGTGGGTGCCCAATTCTTCCATTCGCCGCCGGTTCAGCTCATCTTCTTGTTTGGCCACTTCCATCTTTTGTTTTTCCAGCTTCAATTGCAGGGCGTCAATTTTCTTCTGGCTGGCCGCGCCCAATTTTTCCATTTCGGCTTGCATCGCCTCTCGAGCCGCAGCGCTGCACTTCTCCCGAAAAGATCCCATCGTCTCTTCTGGGCCGGCGAAGACCTTTAAGGACTCATTGGCTTTCACCCGCACGGTGCCGTTGCGAAAGACCCAATCAACAAAATCACTGCTATACAGTTTTAATGCGCGTTCATCAGTCAACCAGGCTGCCGGTTGAGCATACTGGCTTTGCGGCAGCGGCTGGCGGTGGAGCTGGCTGGCGTCCAGACTACGCCAGGCGTGTTTCTCCCACGGCACAATGCGGCCTTCCAGGTTGCGCACCACCACGGTGAAGCGCTGCTCAAACTCCATGCGGTACTTGCTGGAGAGATAGCGCACACTGGCTTGCGCCAGCAACGCCGGAACGTAGACAATCCCTTTTGGCATCGCGGCCGCCCCAGCCCCCACCCGCGCCGCTTCCATTGCCTGTCCCGCGTCCAGCTCCTGCGGCAGGTAATACACCGCCAGGTCACCGGGGAAATTTGGCGCGGTGCTGGTATAGCCGGAACTCTTCATCCCGTTGGTAACAATCGCGGGCTGGGCATGCGCCGCGGCCGCGGACGGCTGTACCGCAGGAGCAGTTTGCGCGGCTTGCGCGGCGGCGGGCTGCGCGTCTGCTTTGCGGCCGCCCATGGCCAGTTCATTCAACGCCGGAATCTGCGAGCGCATCATTGGCCCCGCCAGGTAATTCATCACCCAGCGCGTCTGGAACAGTTTAACGCCCGACTTGTTCACATTCTGCAGCACAAAGGTGCGCTTGCCCAGGCCGGAGATCATTTTATCAATCTCGGAAATCGGCGCGTTGCCGCCCGCGTTCTGCAGGCCGTCCAGCAGGCGCATCTTGTCCCGCTCGGTCTGCAAACGGCCGATCAGCCACGTTCCCGCGTTGGAGAGCGCCTTGTAATCCACATCCACCGGGTTTTGCGTTGCCAGCAGCAAGCCCACACCAAAGGCGCGCGCCTGTTTCAGCATGCGCAGCATGATCATCCGCGAAGGCGGGTTAGCCACCGGCGGCAGATAACCCAAAATCTCATCAAAGTAGACCAGCGCGCGCAGTCCGCTGGTGCCGCGCTGCGTGCGCATCCAGCTTTCAATCGCCGCGAACAGCAGGGTAACAATGAACATGCGCTCCTGGTCGCTTAAATGCGCGATATAGAAAATGCTGTGGCGCGGTTTGCCATCCGGGCTGTAGAGCAACTTTTCCACGTCCAGCGGCTGGCCTTCCACCCAGGTCTGGAAGGACGGTGAAGCCAGAATATTGTTCAACAGCATGGCCAGGTCAAAGCGTTCTTTTTCCGGGTAAAAACGGTCCAGCGGGAATGCCCCCAGGCGTTCAAAGGGCGGAGATTGCATCTGCAGAATCAGCTCCATCAAATCCAGCGATTTCCCCTGGCTCCACGCGCTTTCCAGAATATTCGAGAGCAGAATGTGCTCTTTGGAACGCAGCGGGTCAACATCGCTCATTCCCACCAGGCTCAACAGGCCGGCAACAGTGCTGGAGATATCCTCGCGGATAAGCTCAGCCTGGGTTGCCCAGTCCAGTTGGGGCGCTGCGAAGGAAGACAAAATATTGATCGGAATGCCCGCCGTGGAACCGGGGGTGTAGATGCTGAATTCCACCGACTCCTTCAGGGCAAGAATATCCTCTTTTCTCAGGCCCCAACCCGCCAGGCCTTTTTTCCAGTTCTCGGCCGTCTCACCGGCCAGTTCATCCAGCGTTTTCCCCTCGCGACGCGGCAGGTCCGGGTCAATCCACGGCTTAAAATCTTCGGGCAGCAAATCAGGGAAGTGCAGCACCAGGTTGGTCAGGTCGCCCTTTGGGTCGATGATAATCGCCGGAATGCCCTGCAGCGCGGCCTCTTCCAGCATACCCACGCACAGGCCGGTTTTCCCCGAGCCGGTCATACCCGTCACCACCGCGTGGGTGGTCAGATGAGCCGGGTCATACATAACATTTTCTTCCATCAGCTTGCCGCTTTGGGGGTCAAAGACGCGTCCCAGATAAAATTCTTTTCGTTTTTCAACCATTGGAAGTCTCTCCTTCTCAGGAATGATGTCTGCCCTAAGGCAGCCGGTATAACTGATAAGCCCCGCCAAAATCTTGCATCTCAACCAATTTTGGCAGCATCGCGTCCAAACCCTGCCAATCATCCGCGGTGATATGAATATCGCCGGTTTCGCGCATAAAATTGGCCCCGCTGCGGTACAAGAGCACCTGCTCAAAGCCCTGCGCTTTCCACCGCGCCAGAATGGCATTCGTATCTCTCAGCTCGCGCCAATCCCGCTTCCATCGGTCCAGAATTTCATCCGGGCGGCAGTTGGGCAAGCAGTAAAAACTGCGCGTCTCAAACAGCAACAGCACCTGCTGGTCATCAGGCAGATCCTTCACCGCTTGCATGGCGGGCTGGAACCAGCCCAGGTTGTCGGCCAGGAATGTCTCATTTGATTTTAACCCCAATACCGCCCGCGGCGCATCTTTTTTCAACACTTCCTGGCCCACTTCAATCGCATTCAGCAAGAGCACAAACAATATCATCGCCGAGACGATCCGCCCCAGACGCACCTGCGGTATTTGCAGTTGGACGATTCCCCAATAGCCCAACGCGGCCAGCCCGCCGAAAGCCGAAAACAACGAAAAATAGTAGCGAGTCTGGATCAGGTTGCCCGAAATCTGGTTAGCCGCCGTCCAAATCAGAATACCGGCAATCGAAAACGCCAGCAGCATCTCGGCCCAACCGCGCTGCCGTTCAGAAAGTTTTCTCCAACCCGTCCAGAACAGAAATCCCAGCGCGGCCAGCAGCGGGCCCATCGACACATTGTAACCCTCCGCGTTTTCGATCCCGCGGTACATCGCTCGCAGCGGCAGAAAGACAATATCCAGCCAGTTGCCCCACGGCGGCACGCTCTGGTAGCTCTCCAGACGATAGACGTTCATCTCCCCCGCGCTGAACAGAAACGGGTAGAGCGGATTGCCTGTTGCCAGCGTGTTGCGCAGAAACCACGTCCCGCTGGTGAGCAGCGCCCCCGCCGCCAGAACCGCCAGCGCGGGCAAAAAAGCCCGTTTCTGCCGCCAGCACAGCCAGCCCAGCGCCGCCGCGCCGGCCAGAGCCAGCACCCCTGCGGTATACTTGCTGCCCATCGCCAAGCCGATAAACAGCCCGGCCAGCCAGAGGTCTTTCTGATGGCCGTTTTCTCTCCAGGCAAACAAGGCTGCCATGCTGGCCCACCCAAATAGGATCCCCCACCAGTCCACGTAGCCCCAGCCCATCAGCATCACCATTGAGAAACCGCACATCAGCGCCGCCATTCCGGCCAGCGCCGAGCGCGCGTCGAGCAGATCTCGCAGCCAGCCTGCCAGTCCGATCAGCGCCAGCAGCGCCGCCCACCACGTCAATAAGGCCGCCGAAGGCGCGCCGCCCAGCGGGTAAATCCAGGTGTACAGCGTCTCGGCAATCTGTGGCATGCCAGACATCACCAGCCAGGGCAGGTATGAAATCCGGTGCTGCAGGCTGTAGGCCTGCGGCAGCGTCAGGTGATAGGTGAGCGAATCAAATTTAACCGGCGGCGCGAGGGCAATCAGCAGCGCGCCCAGCGCCAGCAGCGCGCACAGCCCCGCCGCCCAGCGCCCCCACCGGCCGCCTTCTGCCCACTGCGTTTGCAGCGCGCGCCATTCCCCCAGCCAGGCGCGCACCGATTTGTTCAGCAGAGCCAAACCAACCACCAGCAAAATGGCATTTAGCCAGGCGTACACACCCGCCAGCGTCCCCAGCCAGTGATACCCCAGGCTGAGCAAGCCCAGCCCCAGTGCGCCTTGCAGCGCCAACCGCGCCAGCGGAGAGGGAATGGGCGCGGAAGGCAGAAGCAGCCGTCCCAGGCCGCCCCCCAAACACACCAGCCCAAAACTGAGCAGCAGCCGCCAGACGACCAACGCCAGCGCGACCGCCAGTTCGGGAGTCAGCGGCTTGTGCGACACAAAATACAGCACCAGCATTCCCACAAACCAGGCCAGGCTCGCCAGACCGATCCACCATGCGCGCGTGTTGGAGTTGTTCATACGGAATATTATAGGTTAGATTGCACTTATAATTAAATACACATCTGAATGATGGTTTGAAGATATTCCAAGAGGGGACTATGAACATAAATATAATTAAGAACCAAACAAATGCTGTAGTAACAGAAATTTATGGGAAGTTAAGGCAAGGTTCTTTTACTAAAGATCGAATTAAGGAATTGGAGGAAACTCTCTCAACCAAAATTTACGAATCCGAAAAGATGATCACTCAATGTAAGAAGAATAATCATCAAGCCGCCCAAGAAGAGTTCTATAGAAGACGTACTTTATTAAAGAGACTTGCCGATGGACTTGCATGGATACTTTTAGATTATGATTTTCATAAAATTTTTGGGTGTTCAATTGGTCATTCTGCAGGGTTTATGTACGGGAAAGAGGGGTATTTGACTGAACGAAGATTCATAAACGATGCCTTCAATAATCCTAATGTAGTGTCTGCAATCCAGTGTGACATTACAAATATTCTTCATCTGGCTGATATTTTAGTTTTTACAAGGGATAAAGGAATACAACCTATTGAGATCAAGGGATGTACAAGCAAACATGATCGTCGTTCAATTCGTCAAAGAAATCGACATAACGAAATTGTTCAATTGATAAATATGGGCAAGAGTGAGGCTGTGCTTGTCAAAAATACCCCCTTTCGGTCTGTGGAAACAAATATGGTGTATACTCATTATTGGGATGTGCTTGAAAACCTGTCAATTGATGCACTGAAATGTGGTTTTTCTTGGCAACTTCTGGATAAATGTGTCTATTTAGCAGTTTGCAATTCTCGTTCGAGAATATCAAGTGAAGATTTTTTAAGCTCAATTAGTGACGCTGATTGGGAAAATGGTTCCATCATTATTTCAAGTCTGTCACGCCATTTAAATAAAAATCTTAATAATATTCCACCATACTGTTTGCCCATAACTGTGTTTCCAATCACACCTGATATAGGTATTGAATTTCTTCTTGGAAATTTAGATGCCGTTATTGCTATCAATCTAGAGAAATTTGCTGAGCAATTTAATAAAAATGGATCATATGTTCTATTAAAACCGCATAATGAACTTGAGGTCAGGATTGATAGGGATCAATTTACAATTCTTGAAGGGGCGTGGTCACGAATTCTCAATGAACTAGTAACAATACCATCATTCATTAACCAAATCTTCACTGTCTATCAAAAATCAAAAATTATTTAATCCGTAGGTCAAACTATGATCAACATCTATTTGCAGTTTATCAAAGTATTTCAAAAATTGCCTCTTGACTTTCATCCTCAAAGCCTTATAATGTTACAAAATTCATATCCAAAGACGTTGACGAGGACGAGTAAACTGCGCGACGGCAGTCCAGTGAGTGGAGAATAGTGAGAACTCCGCCTGAACAGTACAGTCGAATGGACCTCTGAGTCGCAAGGCGAACGCGGAAGCCAGTAGCCCGTGCCGGAGTTGCCACCGTTATCAAGGTAAAGAGTATAACCAACGCTTTAATGTTGACGTACTCGCAAAGAGTGAGGCTGGCTTTTTCCCCTGTGTGTCGCACCACAGGGATTTTTGTTTAACCAGCTTAAGCGGGGTGGCACCGCGGACTGATTTTTTGACGTTCGTCCCCTTTTTGGGAACGGACGTTTTTTGTTTTTAAGCTTTCACACCACAACCCAATCAGGAGGAATATCATGTCTGACCAGTATCGCTTATTACTCAACGAATCGGATATCCCGCGCCAGTGGTACAACGCCGTGGCCGACAGCCCGGCTGCTCCCGCGCCGGTGCTCAACCCGCAGACCAAAGAACCGGTTACCCCCGAGTTCCTCAGCGCTCTCTTCCCCATGGAATTGATCATGCAAGAAGTCTCCTCTGACCGATTTATTGACATCCCCGAAGAAGTGCGCGAGATCTACAAACTCTACCGCCCCACCCCGCTGATGCGCGCCATTCGCCTTGAAAAAGCCCTTGGCACCCCTGCCCACATTTACTATAAATACGAAGGCGCGTCGCCCAGCGGCAGCCACAAACTCAACACCGCCATCCCGCAGGCTTACTTCAACAAAATCAGCGGCACTAAAGCCCTCACCACCGAAACCGGCGCCGGGCAGTGGGGCACCGCGCTATCAATATCCTGCTCGTTCTTTGATATGCCGCTGGAAGTTTACATGGTGAGGGTCTCTTACGACCAAAAACCCTACCGCCGCTTCTTAATGGAAGCTTACAACGCCCAGGTTTTCGCCAGCCCCACCAACCTCACCCAATCCGGCCGGGCCATTCTGGCCCAAGACCCCAACAGCCCCGGCTCGCTGGGCATCGCCATCTCCGAAGCCGTGGAAGTTGCCGCCCTCTCCAACGGACAAAAGAAGTACAGCCTCGGCTCCGTGCTCAACCATGTGCTCATCCATCAGTCGGTGATCGGTGAGGAAGCCCTCAAGCAGATGGATATGGCCGGTGAATACCCCGATGTGGTCATCGGCTGTGTTGGCGGCGGCTCCAACTTTGCCGGCATCGCCTACCCCTTCCTGCGTGAGAATCTCCGCAATGGTCAGCGCACGCGCCTGCTGGCGGTTGAACCCAACGCCACCCCCTCGCTCACCCGCGGCGTCTACGACTTTGATTACGGCGACACCGCGAAAATGGCCCCCATCGTGAAAATGCACACCCTCGGCAGCGACTTCATTCCCGCCCCCATCCACGCCGGCGGCCTGCGCTACCACGGCATGGCGCCTTCCTTGAGCTCCTTCTACGACCAGGGGCTGATCGAAGCCATCGCCGTTCCGCAGATCTCCACATTTGAAGCCGGCCTGCTGTTTGCCAAAACCGAAGCCATCCTGCCCGCCCCCGAATCCGCGCATGCCATTCGCGCCGCCATCGATGAAGCCCTCAAAGCCAAAGAAACCGGCGAAAAACGCGTTATCCTCTTCAACCTCTCCGGGCACGGCAACTTTGACCTGTCTTCTTACAACGCCTATCTCTCCGGCAGGCTGGTTGACTACGATCTGCCTGAAGAGCAAATCTCCTCCATTCGCGAACACCTGCCGCTCTCGCAATCTGCGCCCGTTGCCTGAAAACGCACTTGTTCATCTCCTTTTGAAAAGCAGCCCGCGGAAGTGCGTCCGCGGGCTGCTTCATAGGATAAGTCGGCTGGTGGGCTTATTCTTGCCCTGCTACCGGGATGGTGAAATGGAAGGTGGTTCCCTTGCGGAACTCGCTCTCAAACCAGATCTTGCCGCCCATATACTCCACCAGGCTGCGGGTGATGTTCAACCCCAGGCCGGTGCCGGGCGCTTCGCGCGTTTTGGGGTCTTCTGAGCGGAAGAATTTCTGGAAAATCTTTGGCTGGTCTTCTTCGCTGATGCCGATCCCCGAATCCCGCGTCCAGAAATGCACCACCTGCGTGGCGCCTTCCGCGTCCCAGCGGTTCTCGCAGCTTTCCGCCCCCAGCCAGACTTGCCCGCCGGCTTCGGTATACTTCACCGCGTTGCTCACAAAATTGGTAATAATCTGGTTGAGCCGGGTTTTATCCGCCCACACAGTGACCAGATCCTCCGGCAGGTCCAGGCTGACTACCAGATTCTTCTCTTCCACCTGGCGCTTCATCGAGCGCATCACCTCTTCCACCACATCTGCCATTCTCACTTCCGCAAAATCGAGGCGCAGGCGGCCGGCTTCAATTCGCGACACATCCGCCAGGTCCGAAACCAGGGTGGTCATGCGTTCCACATTCGAGCGGATGGTGCCCAAAAAGTTCTTCTGCGCGTCGTTCACCGGTCCCACCGCGCCGGCCAGGATCAGCTCGGTATAACCCTTAATGGATGTCATCGGGTTTTTCAGCTCGTGAGACACAAAGGAGACGAACTCGCTCTTGGCCAGGTTGGCGCGCTGAACTTCTTCATAAAGCTGCGCGTTCGAAACCGCGATCGAAGCGTGGTCGCTCATGCGCGCCAGGAACTGATTCACCTCAACCTCATTGCCAAAGTCTGGCGCGCGGCTTTCCAGCACCAGCAGACCAATCGTAGTCGCTTCGCGCCGCAGCGGAACCAGCACCTGGGTTTGAACGCCGGTCAGAAAAGACAATCTCCGCGCGCCTTCACCTGCCAGGCGCAGAATCGCGCCCTGGTTGGCGGCTTCCTGCCAGCCGGCCGCATTGGCCAGGTCAATCACCTGCGCTTCTGGCTGCGTTTCGTAACCCTGCGCTGCCGCCACATGCAAACGGTTTTCCGACAGACTGCCAACCAACCCGGCCGTCGCCCCCGATTGGCGCAGCGCCCATTCCAGGGTAATTTGCATCGCGCGGCGCGTATCCAGGCTGGCATTCAGCTCGCGGTCAATGGTCTGCAGGGTCGAAAGCTCGCCCACTTTCATTTCCAGGGCCTGGTCGGTGCGGGTGTAGAGGCGCGCATTATCAATCGCGATTCCCGCCTGCCCGGCAAAAGCCGCCAGCAGGTCCAGGTCTTCCTGCAAGAAAGGCAAGCCGTCGTTGCGGTTAATCACTTCCAGCACGCCGGTAACGCTGTCTTTCACCTGCAGCGGCACCACCAGCAGGTTGCGCGTGCGGAAGCCGGTATCTTCATCCGGCTTGGAAAACCATTCCGGTGATTGCGAAAGATCGTTGATAATCAACGCCCGCGCTTCACTCACCGCTTTGCCCACCACACCTGTGCCGGCCGGAATGCGCTTTCCGAGCAGTTCCGCGGCCACCGGCCCGGCGGTGGCAGTAAAGACCAGGTCTCCGCCGGGTTCCTCCACCAGCAGCAGGCTGCCCGCTTCACAGTTCAAAATTTCCACCGCGCTGTCCAAAATGTGATTCAGCAGCGGGTCCAGCTCCAGGGTGGACCCCAACTGGCGCGCCAGCTCATTCAGCGTGGTCAACTGCCGCGCGCGCTTCTCGGTCTCTTCCAGCAGGCGCGCCTTGACAATCGCCCCGGCAGCCTGATCGGCGATGGCTTGCAGCAGGTCCATTTGTTCGCGGTGAAAACTGACCGTGGGGTCCTGGGTCGAAACGCTCAACACGCCAATCGATCCCGCGCCGGCATTCAAGGGCAGCCCCATCCAGTTGGCCAGCGTGCTTTCCTCACAGAAAATGCCGTGCCGCTTGCACTCGCGCGCGTAATCATCCGTCAGAATCGCCTGGCCGGTCTCCAGCACCACCCTTTCCAGACGGTTGGTTTCTTTCAGAGCCTTACCTTCTTCGGCTGTCAGGCGTTCGTTGTCTTGCACCAGAAACTGCCAGAAGAGGGTCTGAGACGCTTCATCGCGCAGCATAATCGCAAAATTCTCAGCCGGCACCACCTGGCTGCTCTGCGCGAAAACCAGTTCTAGAATATCGTCCAACGACAGAGTAATATTAATCATCTGCGAGACGCGCGCCAGCACATTCAGCTCGCGCACACGCGTCTCCAGGTTAGCCACCACCTGCGCCCGCTCAATCGCCAGCGCCGCCTGGTCGCACAGCGAATCCAGGTATCCCAAATCCGTGCGGTCATAATGCTTGCCAGAGGCTCGCCGGCCCAGCGCCACCCAACCAGCCAGGCGCTGGTTGCCCAACAACGGCGCATAGACCTCCGCGCCCAACAGGCGCAGCCTGGCTTGTTCTTTCATAATCTCCAGCGGCAGCGTGCGCTCCACCGCGATTTCAATCGGGAAGCGCATTTTTTCCAGGGTCAGCACCAGCCCGCTCTTCTTACCAAAGCGAAGATCAGAGCTGGGCTTCCCGCTCGCGTCCGGCGCGGCAGCGTACTGCTCGATCACCGGGTCATAGACAAAAATATGATAGCTGGCCGGCATCAGAGTTTCTTCAATGCTGCGACGCAGCACCTTGATCACCCCGGGAATATCCACCAGATGAGTCAATTCTCCGCTAAAGGTTTGCAGACGGTCTGGGTAAGCGTTTTCCCCGCGCACAAAGACCGCGTCTACTCTGCGCTTGAGCGCCTGGTAAGCCGGCAGCAGCAGCATAGCCATTAGAAAAATAATCAGCCCATCCACCCACAGCAAGCGCCCGGGCAGCCAGGCTTTCACCACCAGGCTGGCCCCGGTTGCCATCAACGCGTACCCGGCCGCGACCAACACTCCCAGCAGCGCGTACAGCGAAGCGCGCCGCAGGAAGAAATCGGAGCGCAGCAGACCGTAGCGCTGCAGAGCGTAACCACCCGCCAGCGGAAAAAGTGCCAACGGTACAATGAGCAGGGGCGAAAAATGTACAACATTCGGCCAAAAGGGTGACCCGGCCAGCCATATCGCCGCCGGCAGAAAAGAGAGCACCGCGCTGATGAAAATCAGGCGAATCTGGTCGGTTTCGACCAGCGAAGCGGTTTTCAAGCGCCGCAGCATAATCCAACCCAGAGCAGCCAGGCTGGTGAGGCCGCAGAAAGCATACGCGGCCAGGCTCAGAGCGCCGCCCACCGCCGTACCGCTTAACGCGGCTGCCGCCAGACCCAGCCCGGCTCCCAATGTATAAAGCCCAAAACGCGCGGCAGGGTAGTTATGCAGCCAGGCCTCGGGGTGCGGAAAGACCAGCGCCAGGTTGAAAAATGCCGCGCCGGCTATCGGTATGGCCGCGTACCACAGCATCGCCCAGAAATGGCCGGTTAACGCGTCAAACCACCCCCCGGCCGCGATAGCCACCGATGTCGCGAAGACGCAGAAAGCCCGCGCGCTGTCCTGGTAGCGCCGTGTCCAGAAAATCCAGGCCGCGCTCAACAGGTAAATTAAACCAATGATATAGGGAAGATAAAAATATAAGAGCTGATCCGCATCCGTCAGAACGCGCGCCGGAACTTCCACCACGCGCTGACCGCCCGTCTGCTCAAAGCGGGCATTTACCGGCTCACCCGGTTGCAGTTTTGCCAGAGCGGCCGCCAGATCCTGGCTGCTGTTCACTGGCTCTCCTGCCAACTCCACCAGACGCGCGTGCGGTTCCACTCCCTGAGCGCGGAAATCCCACCCGTCCAGCGAGTCCCGCAAGAGCACATCCGCCAGGCGCATCCCTGGCTGGTAGAAACCACCCGCCAGCGGCAGGCGCAGCCATCCGCGCGCCTGGAACGGCACAGCCAGCATCACCAGCGCCGCGATGATCAGGTACACGGCTGCCAATCCCTCCGCGATGCGCGAAGAGACCCGGATTGCTTTGCGAGGTTGGGAGGGTCGGTTTTGACTCATCGATTTTGTCCGCGGATAAGTGCCTGTTCGATCAAACCTATTCCACTTTCTGTATTATACATGCTTCACCCGCACCCCTGCCATCCGCTCGCGCGCTTTACAGTTTTGATAATCCCCGGCCGGCTAGCAGCCCATCATTTCACTCATTGTCCTATTCAGATCTTCGATAGGGGCGGATGACCATCCGCTCAATAAATTGTGGGCGCGGCGCTGCCGGTGGCATTTTCATCCCGCTCAGTTTATACTCATTTCAGGATGAACGCTTTAGATCGTCCTTATCTTCCCGGCGACCTGAACGAGAGCAGCCCGCTGCCCCTCTCGCGCTTCCTGCCGCCCATTCCCCAGGGGCTGTTTTCACGCCTGATCCCAGCTCCCACCCGGCCCGGTGAATGGCTGCTGGACCCATTGGGCACATCTCCCCGCCTGCCGCTGGCCGCCGCGCGCGCCGGTTACCGCGTGCTGGTCGCCAGCAATAACCCCATCGAACGCTTCATCTTAACCATTTTCTCCCGCGCGCCTTCCCCCGAACTATTCCAATCCGCCCTGGCCGAGCTGGCCGCGCAGCGCAAAGGAACCCAGCGGCTGGAGGCGCACCTGCAGGAGCTTTACCTCACCGCTTGCGATAACTGCGGCCGCGAATCGCCCGCCGAGGCGTTCTTGTGGCGGCGCGGAGAAGCGCAGCCCTACGCCCGCCTGATCAACTGTCCGCACTGCCAGACGCGCGGCGAGTCCCCCATTACCCCGCGCGATCTCCAGCGTCTGCAAGACCTGGGCAGCGTGCGCCTGCACCGCTCGCGCGCCCTGGAACGGCTCAACTTTGGATCCGCGGAGGCATTTGAAGGTGCCAAAGAAGCCCTCGGCGCTTACCAGGACCGGCCCCTGTATGTTCTCTTCACCTTGCTCAACAAAATCGAAGGACTGGACCTTGAAACGCAGCGATTGGATTTGCTGCGCGCGTTGATCCTCAGCGCCTGCGATGCCGCCAGCAGCCTGTGGGCCTGGCCTTCGGGGCGCGACCGCCCGCGCCAGATGATCACTCCGCCGCGCTTCCGCGAGAATAACCTGTGGCGTGTGATGGAAAACGCCGTCGCGGCCTGGAGCGCGCAGCCCGCCCCCGTCCCTCTGGTGACGTATCCCCAGCTGCCGCCCGAGAGCGGCGGGCTGAGCCTGGCGGCCGCGCGCCTGAAAGACCTGGAGCCCTTCCCTCAACCAGCAGAGATCTCGCGCGTCATCGCCGTGTTCCCACGCCCCAATCAGGCTTTTTGGGCACTGTGCGCGCTGTGGGCCGGCTGGCTGTGGGGACCCGAAACCGCTTCGGCTATGCGCATTGGCCTGGAGCGCTATCGCTACGACTGGCAGTGGCACACCAACGCCCTCGCCAGCGTGCTCCGCTCGGTGCGCGCCTTTCTGCCCGCCGCCAACCCGCCCCTCACCACCCTCATTCCAGAATGGGAACCGGGCTTCTTCACCGCCGCCCTCATCGGCGGGCAGGCCGCCGGTTTCCGGCTGAACGGCCTGGCTGCCAACACGCACGAGGAGATCGCCCAACTCTACTGGCAAGCTGCTCCCTCTCCCCCTACCGCGCGTGAGAAGAAATTCGAAAGCGTCGCCCGAGCCGCCCTGACCCAGCACTTTACCCGCCGCGCCGAGCCGGATGAATACCTGAACCTGCACGCCGCCACGCTAACCTCCCTGTTGCAGGAAGAAGCCCTGCCCGCTTATGAGTACCCGCTGCCGCACGACTTTTTAAGCAAGCTCCAGCAGCGTCTCAACCAGGTGGTGCGCGCCCCCGGCTGGCTGCGCCGCTACGAAAGCACCGCCCGCACCGAAGAAAGCGGCTATTATTGGCCGTCTACCCCCACGGAGTCCCTGCCCCTGCCGCTGGCAGACCGCGTGGAAATCTCTGTAGTGGAACGCTTGCAGCAAACCGAGCGCCTCGATTTCAACCAGCTTTACCCCGAAATCTGCGCGGAATTCCCCGGCCTGCAAACGCCGCCCCAGCCTCTGGTACTTGAAATCCTGCAGTCATACGCCACCGCGGACCCCCAGCAGCCTTCCCTTTACCACCTCCTTCCCACCGAGCAGTCTGCCGCCCGCCGTGAAGACCTGGCTAAAGCGCGCGAACAGCTTCAGCAGCTTGCCCACCGCATGGGCTACGTCGTCAGCGGTGAAAACCCGCTGGTCTGGGTCGGCCCGCAGGCGCAACCCGCTTACCTCTTCTACCTGTTCGCCTCAGCCATCTTCTCTCGCTTTATGCTTGCCCCACAGAATCTGCCTGAGCGCCGCTGCATTCTGGTGTTTCCCGGCAGCCGCTCGCGCCTGGTGGAGTACAAACTGCAGCGCGACCCGCGGCTCAAAGCGGCGGCCAAAGGCTGGCGTATGCTTAAATTCCGCCACCTGCGCAAGCTCAACCTGCTGCCCGATATGAACCTGCAGTTATGGGATACCCTTCTGGATACGGACCCGCCCCAATGGGACGAGCCCACCCAAATCGCCATGTTCTCTGACCTATAAAGATGAAAAAAGCGCGCCCGTCTGAACAGGCGCGCTTGCGCTAAGTTTATCCCGTCGGCGGCGGCACAGTGGTGAAGGTTGCCGAGGGGGTAGGGGTATATGTCTGCGTGGGCGTTGGTGTGTTGGTGGGCGGGATCACCTCGGTAGGCGTAGGCGTTTTGGTGGGTGTGGGCGTTTGGGTAGGCGTAGGCGTCTGCGTGGGGGTGGGGGTGGGCACCGCCAATTGCATCTTCATCCGTTTCTCAGCAAAGCGTCCCTCTTCCTTGCTGCGAATGACAATCCGCAGGGTTACATCACCCGCCGGCAGTTCGCTCACGTCCCAGGTATAAATCCGGTCTGGCTGTTCGTAACGCTGGTCGCGCCAGTCTACCAGGGTTTTCCACTCGCCGGGGTCACCCCCCAACCCGTATTCCAGTTTGAACTCCTTAAAATTGCTAGTCGCGTCCACCAGCGCGTAAATATCCACCGGGCTGGTGCGGATCACGTCGCCATCACGCGGACTGGCAAAAACAATCATCGGCCGCGGATCGCCTTCCTTGCATTCCCGTTCAGGGGTCAGGTAGATTGGCTGTTTGAATCCATTCTCCTCAGCCCAGGCTCTACCCTGGTCGCTCTCGCTCAACCACTTGATCGCCCACGGGTCTTGAATGCTTAACGCGAAGACCTTCTCCACAAACCCGGTGCAGGCCGGCGATGAGCGCAGCCCGGTCCAGGTGTCAATCTTCACTTCCTGCCATAAATCCTGCTCTTTAGGCAGCGGCCCCTGGTCTGAGGCGAAAAATTCACCGCGCTGCGAAGGGCACCACTGCGAAGGCTCCGTTCCCGAAACCGAGCAGATCACTTTTTCCACAATGCCCGCTGGCCGGCTGAACGGTGAGGGATTATTTCCCGTCAGGCGCGGCACCGCGAACTGCATAAACTGCGACCAGATGGGGGCCGCGCCGGTGAGGCCGGTGGTGTTGATCATCGGTGTGTAATCGGCATTCCCCACCCACACCCCCACAGCCAGGTCGGGGTTATAGCCCATTGTCCAGTTGTCGCGGAAGTCATTGGTGGTGCCGGTTTTTGCCGCTGTGGTGAACGGCAACGCCAGAATGGAGCTGCTGCCAAACATCGGCGCGCGCGCCTGGTTGTCTGAAAGAATCGAGCTGATCAAAAAGGCGTGTTCGGCGCGCATCACCTGCTCGCCAGGTTTGAACTCATGTTCATACACCAGGTTGCCCTGGTAATCTTCGATGCGGGTGATCGCCACCGGCGGCACGCGCTGGCCGGAATTGGCAAAAACACTGTACGCGCCGGTCAACTCGAGCAGCGAAACATCTCCGCCGCCCAGCGTGAGCGCCAGCCCGTAATCGTCGCGCGTCAGCGTGCTGATGCCCAGCCGCTCGGCAAAATTGATTAAGCCATCTTCCTGCGGTGTGGCGGGATCATCATATATTTTCACAAAGTCCAACGCCTTGACCGCCGGAATATTGTAAGAATTGGCCAGCGCCGAACGCACCGTCACCGGCCCGTGGAAGCGCTCGTCATAATTCACCGGTTTGTAAGGAGGGCTGGGGTCGTTCGGGTTTCCAGAGGGCGGGAATTCGCTGGCAACATCCCAAATCAGTGTCGCGGCGGTCCAGCCTTTTTCAAAGGCCGCCGCGTAGGTGAGCGGCTTGATCGAAGAACCCGGCTGGCGCGGGCTGATCGCCATATTCACCTGCCCGGAGATCGCTTCATTGTAGAAATCCGCCGATCCCACCATCGCCAGAATTTCGCCCGTTGTCGGCCGGATGGCCACCAGCGCGCCGTTGGTCGCGTTTTTGTCGGTCAGCAGCGTCACCTGTTCTTTCACAATTCGCTCAGCTTCCGCCTGCAAATCGGCGTCCAACGTGGTATACACGTTAAAACCGGAGCGGTAAATCGTCTGCGGATCGTACTGTGCCTCCAGTTGAGCGCGCACAAAGTTCACCCAGTGTGGAAAGCGCATGCTGTCTTCTGTCAGGCCAAAGTTGTATTCTTCAATTTCCTTGGCCGCCTCAGCCGCCTGTAAAGCATCCACGCACACATTCTGGCGGTTGTTGCTCACGCTGATGCAGTTTTTCTCCTGGCTCATCTGATAGGTAAGCACCAATACCTGCTTGTGCCGGCGTAGAGTCTCCTCGCGGTTGGTGAAAATATCATAGACCGCCGGGGCCTGCGGCAGCCCGGCCAGAAAGGAAGCCTGTGCCAGGTTCAACTGCTCCGCGCTGGTGTTGAAGTAAGTCTCCGCGGCAGCCTCAATCCCATACGAGAGATTGCCATAAAAGTTTTCATTCAAATACAGCTCTAAAATCTCATCTTTGCTGTAGCGCCGGGTAATTTCTGCCGCCAGGATGATCTCGCGCGCTTTGCGGTCAAAGGTCTGCTCGATGCGCTCTTCTGGATCAAACATGAGCGTGCGCGCCAGCTGCTGGGTAATGGTAGACGCGCCCGAAACGATCTCTTGCGAAGTGTAGTTTTGCCACAGCGCCCGCGCAATGGCAAAGGGATCAAACCCCGGATGGGAATAGAATTCCTTGTCTTCGGTAGCCAGCGTGGCCGCGATCACATACGGAGAAATCCGATCCAGCGTAACATAGGTGCGCCGCCCCGCGTTGGGGTCGATTATTTCATACAGCACATTGCCATTGCGGTCATAGATACGGGTTGTCTCAAATTGCGAGGCGTGCGCCTTCAAATCCTCCACGTCTGGCAGGGTGCGCGCAATGCGGAAGTATTGGTACACACCAAAGGTCGCCACAGCCACGACCGCCAGCACACCCACAAACAAAAACGCCACCAGCACGCGCAGCGCGCAGCCAATCGAAGCCCGAAACGAATTCATTCCCGTATCTTGAGCAGGAGGCTTGCCAGCGCCTCCCGGTGCGCCAGCCGGCCCGCGCTGGCTGGGACGGTACGCCGCCCGGGTTTGCTGGGCGGAACGCGGTAGAAGATTCTCAGTGGCGGCGGGGGTAACTCGCGTGGCATCGTGGTCCACGCGTTCCACGCGCCGCGGCAGTTCCACGCCACCAGGCGGTGTAGGGGTGCGCCCGCCCGCGGACGGGCGAGAAGCACCGCTCTGGCTGGCAGGCGAAACGCGCGTCTGCCCGGCAGCGGGTTGGGCGGGTCTCATCGGGTGCTGGCTGGCTGGCAGCGGCAGTGTGCCATCTGTGAAGGGCGGCACGCTGGCTGCCGGCCCGGCTTTCGCCGGCTGCGATTCACCGCCCGCCGCGTGTTGATCCAGCTCCTGGGTCGGAAAAATCACCGTTTCGCTGCTGTCTGGCGCTTCTGGCTGGGTGGCCTTTGGGGCAGTGCCAGTCTCGCGCGCGGCATTTGTTCCAATGTGGGCCGGCGGTGGCAGGGTCTCTTCTTCGCTGCTCGCCAGCAGACGGCGCAGCTTCTTGGGGGGAGTTTCTTCATTCGATTCGGTATGTGAAGGCAAAGGCTTGCCTTCTACCGGGTTGGTTGATTCCTGGTCTTCTTCTCTCATGGCTTTACACTTTAATGGTTTCTTCTATTGAATGCAATTTCAGATGCAATTATCAAGCCAACGGCTGACTTTATTCTAGCATAAAACACCCCTTCTCTCCCCTCCGCCTCTGTGCGCCCGGCTGAAAACAAAGGCAGCCTCCCCATCCAGGTTCAAATTCCGCGCCGTTTCAGCCGCCTACTTTCGAATCCATTTGACCTGTGCCCCCGCACACTATACAATAAATTCTATGAGGTTCTGGCGTCTCCCCCCCGACTCACCTACCAACCTGACCCTTTCCGCTGACTTCCGCACCAGCCAACCTGATTACACCAACGATCAAATCTGGGAGCTCTGCATGGGCGATGAGCCTCCCAGAGCGCTGGCGCTGCGCACCACCTACGGACTGCGGGCAGGCAGCATGCTGCTTTTTCCCCGCTTCCTGGCCCCGCAAGCCGACCGGATGGACCCATCCCTGTTCCCCGGTGCGCCCATCATTCGCCATTTCCTCCCCAACTATCTCGATGTGCATTACCAGCCCATCGCCGGACTGGACATTGACTCCGCGTTTTGGGTTGCCGAGTCCCAATTGGTGATTGGCCGCCTGACCTTTACCAATTCCAGCGGCAGTGAATTGAATTTCCAGTTTGAGTGGATCTGCCAGCTCAAGCCGCTCAACGGCGGTCAGAGTATGACCGCGCGCACGTACGGCATTAACAACGTGCTTCAGGGGCAAACTGAAGATGTTTTCCCGGTTTGCGTCATGACCGGCGGCGCGCAGCCAGGGTTTGGTCCCTACCCCGCGCTCACCCTCCAAGTTGATTTGCTCCCCGGCCAGAAGCGACAGATTCAATGGGCCATTGCCAGCCACGACACCCCCCAAAAATCATTTGAAACCGCCCGCCTGGCCACCGCCCGTCGCTGGGACGCCGAGATTGCCCGGCTCTCGTTGATCAACGATCAAAACCTGTTGGAAATCTACACCGGCGACCCCGAATGGGATGCCTGCCTGGCGCAGGCGCAGACCACCGCCTACCGACTGATCTTCCCCGCCTCCACCGCTCTACCCAACCCCTCTTTTGTGCTCAGCCGCCAGCCCGATCATGGCTATTCTCTCCGCAAAGACGGCAGCGACTATCATCACCTGTGGAATGGGCAGACCGCCCTCGACGCGCTCTACCTCTCCGGCTTTTTGCTGCCGGGTGGCGCGATGTGGGTGAAAGGCTTCATTGAGAACTTCCTCTCCACGCAAACGGCGGACGGCCAGGTGGACTGGAAGCCGGGACTCAGCGGCCAACGCGCGGGGATGCTGGCTCAGCCGGTGCTGGCCGCCATCGCCTGGGAGGCTTACCAGGACCAGCGCGATCTCGAATGGTTGCGCCGAGTCTTCCCTGCGCTGATGAATTTCGTCCGCGCCTGGTTCAGCCCCGCCTGGGACGCCGACCAGGACGCCTACCCCGAGTGGCGGCAGCCGCTCCAATCCGGCTTCCCCGACAGCCCGCTTTACGACCCCTGGCACGAAGAGAGCGCCGCCTGCGAAATTCAGCAACTCGAATGCCCTTCGCTGGCAGCCATGCTCTACCATGAATGCGACTGCTTGCTGCGCTTTGCCCGCCTGCTAAACGAGCCTGAGGCCGACGCCTGGCTGGAAGAAAAAATGAATGCCCTGCGCGCCCATCTCTCCAGTGTATGGGATGCGCGCGCCAGCACCTACCACTACCGCGACGCGGTTTCCCATCTCACCCAGGCAGGCAGCGAACTGCGCCGCTTCAAAGGCGCCAAAGATGTTTCCTACCGGCGCGTGTTCAAAAAGGCGGTGCGCCTGCAGGTTCGCCTGCTCCTCGCCGAGCCCAATTCACGTCCCCTGCAGATTGAGATTCAAGGCTCCGGCGACGCCGGTCCCATTCACGAAACTTTGCTGCCGGCCCATTTTACCTGGCTGGGCACGCAGGTAACCGCCTCCACCCAGAACCTCTACACCCGCTTAGAACGCGTGCGCATTCAAGGTCTGGCCGCCGAAGAAGAAACCGTCATCTCCATTCTCTCCCACCAAGCCGAAGACCTTTCCTGTCTCCTGCCACTCTGGGCGGGCGTTCCCACCCCATCCCAGGCGGAAAAAATCATCCGGCGCAACCTTCTTCCGCGCTACCTGGGCGCGTACGGCCTGGCCCTTTCCCCCACGGATGGTTCCGCGGAGCAGCCTGGGCACCAGCGTGTTGTGCCGGTCATATGGAATGACCTCATCCTGCGCGGACTGCTGCGCTACGGCCATCCCAAAGAAGCCCTCACCGTCTTCACCCACCTGATGGAAGCCTTCATCGCCCACCTTAAGCAAGACCATGTTTTTCACGCCGCCTTTCACGCCGAAACCGGCCGCCCGGCTGGCGATGAGAACGCTTTACCCGGCCTGCCCCCGCTTGGCCTGTTCTTGCGCCTGTGCGGAATCCGCCGCATCTCTCCAGAGGAAGTGATTTTGGAAGGAGAGAATGTTTTTCCCTGGCCAGTTGCGCTAAAATATAAGGGGATGACCATCACGCGCCACGCAAACGACTGTGTAATTCGTTTCGCCTCTGGCCAAAGCCTTACTGTTGAAGGTCCCGGACCCCATCGTGTAAAACTAATGGTTGACCCGCACGGAAAGGAGTCGTAACCCCGCATGAATGACCAAAACCCTAATGCGCTACTCATTGCCATCGTCCAGTCTCAAGACGTAGACAAGGCCCTCGACAACCTGGAAGAATTGGGCGCATCGGTTGCCCGGCTGCCCAGCGTGGGCGGGTTCCTGGGCAGGCGCAATGCCACCCTGTTCATTGCCATACCGGCGGCAGATGTGCAGATCGTCTATGAAACCCTGCGCGACACCTGCCGCCAGCGCGTGGAATACATCTCCACACCGATGGAGAGCGCGCCCTTCCCCATGCCAAACCTGACCCCCGTTACCATTGGCGGCGTAACCGTTTTCGCCCTGAATATTGAACACTTTGAGGTGATCTAATTATGAAACTGATAACCGCGATTGTGCGAGACACCGATAATGAAAATATCACTCACGCGCTGACCGTCAAAGGCTTCCGCGTAACCACCATTGCCTCCACCGGCGGCTTCCTGCGCCGCGGCCAATCGACCATGCTGATCGGCGTGGATGACGAACAGGTGGAAGAAGCGCTCACCCTTGTTCGCGAGAACTGCTCGGCCTTCAGCGAGGCCGACCCGCGCCAATCCATTCTCTTCGTTTTAGACGTGCTTGACCACAAACGGTTCTGAGCGGAGCGCGAACCGCGCCGCCTGACCGTTTTCCAAAGCGGACGCCATTTATCCATATTATCGGGCATTAACTTGATTTTAATTTTGAACAAAGGTATAGTATCGGTAATTGGTTGTTTGAAATAGGCAAACCAAAACAGTGAATCATTCAATATATTTTTGTCATTTTCTACCTTAAGGAGAAAAAACCATGGAATTTGGCCTTCCCTTCACTTACGCTTTTCAAGACAGCGATTGGTTCAAGAAAATCGCACTCGCCGGGGCTGTCAGCCTGATCCCGATCATCGGGCAAATCTTTTTGCTGGGCTGGGGGCTGGAAATTGCCCGCCGCGTGATCAATAATGATCCCAATCCTCTACCCGATTTGGATTTTGGCAACCAGCTTGGTTTGGGCTTCAAGGCCTGGGTAGTGAGCCTGGTTTACGCCATTCCCATGTTCATTCTCACCATTCCATCCAGCCTGATCTCAGCCTTCGCCGGATCGAACGGTGATGATACCATGCTGACCGTTATGGCTGTCCTGTCCATCTGCACCGGCCTGGTCAGCGTCATTTACGGTTTGCTGATGGGCTTTGTTCTGCCGGCTGCCTACGGGCGCGTGGCCATGACCAACACCATCGGCGCGGGTCTCAAATTCGGCGAAGTTTTTGCTATGGTCAAGAAAGCCCCCATGGCCTTCCTAATCGCTTTGCTGGGTTCGATCGTGGCCGGTCTCATCGCCCCGCTGGGCTTAATCGCCTGCGTGGTTGGCGTCGTGGTCACCGGCGCTTTTTCGGTCGCCGTTCTTGGCCACTTCTACGGCCAGGCTTACAAACAGGCCATGTAAAACTCATCTTTGATGAAGAACACAAAAGGGCTCTCGCTTTGAGAGCCCCTTCCTTATCCAATTTCAGATAGCCTGATTGAAACCGCGCTAATCCCAATCGCTGTGGAAGATGCCCTCTTCATCCACGCGCTTGTAGGTATGCGCCCCGAACAAATCTCGCTGCGCCTGGATTAAGTTCGCCGGCAGCCGCTCGCTGCGGTAGCCGTCCAGGTAGGCCAGCGAAGCGCTGAAGCCCGGCGCGGGAATGCCCCAGGCGGCCGCCTGGCGCACCACCTCGCGCAGCGCACCCTGGTGCGTCTGCACCGCGTCGCGGAAGAACGGCGCCAGCAGCAGATTCCTCAGGTCGCCGCCCTGCCTGAACGCATCGCTCACGTCGTTCAAGAAGCGCGCGCGGATAATACACCCGCCGCGCCAGATTTTGGCAATCTTTTCAAAGGGAAGGTCATAGTTGAACTCTTCACTGGCCGCCCGCAGCATGGCAAAGCCCTGCGCGTACGAGCTGATCTTGGCTGTGTACAGCGCGTCGCGCACCTGCTGAATAAACAGCTTGCGGTCTGCCAGCGGCGATATCTCTGGCCCGCGCAGAACTTGCGCGGCTTGCACCCGTTCCGCTTTGTACGCCGATAGAATGCGCGCGCTCACGGCCGAGTTGATCGTTGGCACCGGCACCCCCAGGTCAAACGCCTCCTGGCTGGTCCACTTGCCAGTGCCTTTCTGCCCGGCTTCATCCATAATCAACTCCACCAGCGGCTGGCCGGTTTTCTCGTCCACACGCTTGAAGATTTGCGCCGTGATCTCAATCAAAAACGATTCCAACAGGCCGTGATTCCAGTTACGGAACACCTCATGCAGTTCCGTGGCGTTCAACCCCGCGCCGCGGTGCAGCAGGTCGTAGGCTTCGGCAATCAGCTGCATATCCCCATATTCAATGCCGTTATGCACCATTTTGACATAATGGCCCGAACCGCGCGGCCCGATATAGGTTACACAGGGTTCGCCATCCACCCTGGCAGCAATCGCCTCAAAAATGCCTTCCACCATCTGATAGGCTTCGGCCTGCCCGCCGGGCATGATGCTTGGCCCCCACAACGCGCCTTCCTCACCGCCCGAAATCCCCGCGCCCAGATAATGAATGCCTTTCTCCATTAACTGCCGCGCGCGCCGCTCGGTGTCTTTGTAATACGAGTTGCCACCATCAATCACCAGGTCGCCTACATCTAAAAAAGGCAGCAACTGCTCGATCACCGCGTCGACCGGGTTGCCAGCCTTGACCATCACCATCACTTTGCGCGGACGATCTAGCAAGTTAAATAATTCCTCAATCGATTTGGCTGCCGCGATCTGCTTTCCGGCTGCCGGCCCTTCCATGAATCGCATGGTGGTTTCGGTGGTGCGGTTATATACCCCCACCCGGTAACCATTGCGCTCCATATTCAAAACCAAATTTTGGCCCATCACAGCCAGGCCGATCAGGCCAATATCGCATTTTTTCATCCAATCCTCCTATCAGAGCGAGTTTGTGCCGCGTTACCTTCAAACAGGTTATTCAGATATCCTACCGATACAGATTCCTCACTGCTCGATGTCTTAAGTATATCCCCAGTCAGCCAGCCGCGATGGCGCTTGTAGCATTTTTCCAGCAATTCTTCTACAAACTTTACCCTTTCCAGCCTGTTGATTCTATAATTATGGCAAGGAGAACAAGCATGACCATCAAAATTGTCGCAGACAGTTGTTGTGATATACCGCCAGAAATAGCCGCTCGACTGGGTATCACTATTGTTCCCTTATTTATCAATATCGGCCAGCAAAGCTATAAAGACGGGGTAACCATCACCCGCGAAGAATTCTATCGCGGCCTGCCTTCTTTTCCTACGCACCCAACCACAGCCACGCCCGGCCCAGACGCCTTAAAACAAGTGTATGAGCAGCTGGCCCAGCAGGGCGCGGACGAGATCCTTTCCATCCACATTTCACATAAATTAAGCAACACGGTCGACTCGGCGCGCATCGCCGCCGCCGAAACCACCAGCGTGCCTGTTACTGTCATCGATTCACGCCAGCTCAGCCTGGGGTTTGGCTTTGTCGTCATAGCTGCCGCCGAAGCCGCTGCGCAAGGCAAAACAATGCAAGAAGTCCTTCAGGCGGCCGAAGACCGCATTCAGTGCACATACACCTTTGCTGTGTTAGACACGATTGAGTTCTTGCGCCGCAGCGGGCGCATGAACCTGGCCGTGGCCAGTATCGCTTCGCTGCTCAAAATCAAGCCATTATTGAAGATGTATAACGGAGAAACCGAAGCAGAACGCGTGCGCACCTTCTCGCGCGGCATGGACCGCCTGGTTGAACTGGTCGCGCACAATGCTCCCCTGCAAGTGCTGGCGCTCGTTCACACCAATGCGCCCGAAGCGGCCCAAAAACTGCGCCAAAGGGCTCTGCATCTCTTTCCCGACCATCACGAACCGTTATCGGTGAATGTTACACCTGTGCTTGGCGTGCACCTGGGGCCGGGAGCGGTTGGTTTCGTGTGCGTTTCGAGCTGTGGACGCCCGCTCGAAGGCCCCACCCTCATGGACAATCTGCAGAATTTGATCTATTCCTGATCGCTTGAAAATCTTGTGGGCGCAGCCGGCCTATTCGTGGAATTCTTCCACCTGGTAAACCAGCACCTCTAACGTGTGGGTTTGCCAGTAATTCCCAGGCGCGCCCATTTTGTGGCACAGGTTATGCAAAAAATCCTTGGGGTCGGGTAACTTTTCCCACACCTGCGGCAAGAAAGTCGCCCGCCGGAAGCCCTCTTTAATCACCACACCGTCGATGCCGGGTCGCAGTTTGCTCACCAGGTCTTCCGGCGAGGAATAGGCCAGCGGCATTGGCCGGGTGAGCCGCGAGATTTCTATTTCCAGGCTTTCCAGTTCTTCCGGGCGCACCGGCTCAAACCGGAAATCTTGCGTCGCGGCTGCCGCTGCGTGTTCGCACACATCTTGCACCAACGGCTGGTAAGCCTCAATCGCGCCAATGCAGCCCCGCAGCTTGCCTGAGCGTGTCAGGGTAACAAAGGCGGCGCCTTCTTCCTGCAGAGCCGGTGAATAGTCTTCCAATTTAAGCGCCGGCGGGTCTTCATCCCGCACCGCCGCCTCAATACTCAATCTCGCCAGGCGCAGCAGGATTTGCTGATCTTCAGGGCTTAAGAGATGGGCAATTGTCATTCCAATCTCCTCGTTTCGCGGTTGGTTTCCTATCGGTATTTCTTTTATACTTTTGACACACACCCGCGTCAAGTATGGATATAATGCATTACTTGCATTCCATTCCCGGATTAAGGTACTATCTTAAAAAGTATGGAACACTCAGCTATGGATGAAAACCCCACTTCGGCCAGCCCCGCTCCACGCCCCGCGCAGCGTGGCTCCATCAATTTCAGCATCATTCAATCCTTCCAGAGCGTTATTCTGGTTGGCATGATTCTAGCCACGCTTTTCACTCTCTGGACGCCCTCGACACTTTTTTCCAGCCAAAGCATTCGCGAGATTCTCACCTCCGTTCAGGCCACCGAAATGGTTCAAGCCAGCACGCCCACCCCTGGCGCCGCAACCAACCAGCGCATTGGCATTGTCGCCGGCCATTGGGGAAATGACCCCGGCGCGGTGTGCCCCGATGGATTGACCGAAGCGGAAATTAACCTGCGCATCGCCACCCTGGTCAAACAGATTCTGGTTGAGCAGGGCTACCAGGTAGACTTGCTGCAAGAGTTTGATGAAAAGCTCTACCAGTACCAGGCCATCGCCCTGATTTCCATCCACGCCGACACCTGCCAGTACATCGATGATTCCAAAACCGGCTTCAAAGTGGCAGCGGCGCAAAGCAGCGCCTACCCCGAGAAATCGCAGCGCCTGAACAGCTGTCTGATCCACCGCTACCAGCAGGCAACCAATCTGCCATTTGATTTCAATACCATCACTACCGACATGCGCGAATACCACACCTTCAGCGAAATTCATTCCAACACCACCGCCGCCATCATCGAAGTCGGTTTTATGAATCTGGATCGTGAATTTCTAACCAAACATCCCGACATTGCCGCCCAGGGCATTGCCAACGGCATTCTTTGCTACACACGCAACGAATCCATTCCTGAAGCAGAGCTACCCATCAATTCGCAATGAGATCAGGCAGCCCTTCCACCAACTCCGCCCTGCGGCTGGCAAGCGAAGCCCTCAAACGCGACGACCACGCCGAAGCCCGCCGCCAGGCCATCATCGCTGCCCGCCAGGAACCGCGCAATGAAATGCCCTGGATGATCCTCGCCGCCGTAGCCAGCCCGCAGGCCAGCGTGGAATACCTGCGCCGCGCTTTGGAAATCAACCCCCACTCAAAAAGCGCGGCTGACGGCCTGCAGTGGGCGCTGGAACGCTGCCAATTGGAAGGCCAGCCTGTTCCTTCCGCCCCTTCCAAACCGGAAGACACTGCTCCGATCCCTGTTTCTGCGCCCGCGAAAGCAGCCCAGCCGCCCGCTGGCGGCAAAACTCCGCCGACTCCCGCGCCGAAAAGCACTGCCGGCGGCAGGCGATTGCCCTGGTTTGCGTCTCTGCTCATTCTGCTGGTCGCCGCTCTGGCGCTGCTGGCCTTTTCCTTCAACGGGATCGTGTTAGGCGGCGTTCCATCGGCAGCTTTTGAAGGCACGCAGATGCTGAAGCCATCGCTCACCCCCACGGCCACCCTTACACCCACCCCCACCGCCACGCCCACATCCACGCCCACGCTCACACCGACCTACACGCCCATCCCGACCGACACACCAACCCCCATCCCTACCGACACTCCCACGCCCGAACCCACCATTCCTGTCGAGGTCAGCATCCCCGTGGAATTGGGCAGCGAAGACCGTTGGATTGATGTAGACCTGACCAACCAGATGGTCTACGCCTACGAAGGATCAGAGATAGTGCGCTCTTTCTTGGTCTCTACCGGCACCTGGCGCACCCCCACCGTAACCGGCCAGTACCGTATTTACGTCAAATATGTATCGGCGCCCATGTCTGGGCCAGGTTATTACCTGCCCGGTGTACCGTATGTTATGTATTTCTACAAGGGGTACGGTCTGCACGGCACCTACTGGCATAGCAATTTTGGCACGCCCATGAGCCACGGCTGCGTGAACCTGTATACCCCCGACGCGGAATGGTTGTATAACTGGGCCAGCGTGGGAACCCTGGTCAATATCCATTACTGATGAAAGCGCCTTCCTTCTGGAATCTGCGGGGACTATCCCGCCGCGAATTTCTCGAATGTGCCAGCCAGAGCTTGCTGGCATTGATGCTGCTGCCCGAGTTGAAGGGCCTGGAGCCGCTTACCCGCGCCCAAAACCCCGATGAAGCCGTTCCCCTGCAGGGCCGCGTGATCTCCAATTACACCACCATTCACCGGCAGCCCGATTCTGCCTCTGAAAAAATTGAAACCTGCAAGCGCGACCAGGTGCTGGACATTTCCGGCGCGACAGTGGGCGCAAAAACGCCCGAATACAACCGCGTATGGTACCGTGTGGAACCGCACGGCTATGTTCATTCTGGGGGCGTTCAGCCCGTGGAAACCCGCCTAAACCCGGTCCGCAGCCGGCTGCCCCGCACCGGGCGCCTGGCCGAAGTGACCGTGCCTTTCACCGACGCGGTCTGGAATTACCGCAGACCTTACGAAGTGGCCTACCGCCTTTATTACCAGACCACCTATTGGGTGGTGGATGCCCGCGTAGACCAGCACGGCGTGGTCTGGTATCTCATCCCTGACGATAAATTTGGCATCCGCTATTATGTGAAAGGTGAGCACCTGCGCCTGCTGCGTGAAGAAGATGTGTCTCCCATCTCGGCGCATGTGCCGCTCGAAGAAAAGCGCATTGAGATCAACCTGGAACAACAGACCGTCATCGCTTACGAAGCCGGGCAGCCCGTTTTTATGACTCGCGCGGCCACCGGCGCGAAGTTCCGCACCGGCAGTTACGCCACGCCCTACGGCACTTTCATCACCAACCGCAAGCGGCCCTCGCGCCACATGACCGATGGCGATGGGGTCGCCAACGGATCGTATGACCTGCCCGGCGTTCCCTGGGTCAGCTACCTGACCACCTCAGGGATTTCCTTCCACGGCACCTATTGGCACAACGATTTTGGCCGCCCCCGCTCGCACGGCTGCATCAATGTTTCCAATGACGCCGCCCGCTGGATTTACCGCTGGACGCTGCCGGCGGTGCCGCTGTACAAAGATTACTTTGCTGAAACCTACGGCACCCGCGTAGATGTGATATAAATTAATTGCAATCCGTTTCATTCATTTTGAAGCGATCAATGTGAGTAGAGGATATGAAACAAGCCTTATTTGCCGGACTCATTGTGGACGAAAATGACCAATCCGTTCAGGTGCGCTATGTCGGGTCAGAACCCTGCTATGTGGTTGACGATGCCGGTTTTCTACGCCATATTGAATCGGAAAAAGTGGACCGCCAGGTATTGGACGAGCTGAAGCGCTTTATCAGCGAGCACAAAGACCTGGTCATCCAGCAGATGGCCGAGTCGCTTGGCCAGCCGGATATCTTCAGCATGGCCGTCCTCCAGAATCAGCTCGATCACCTTGACCAGCAGTTTGACCAGATGCTCTATACCGGCATTCCCGAAGAAGGCCGCGCTTACATGGGCATGATGGGCTTCAAAATTGTCATCGACCATCACGGACAGGTTTTACACATTGAACAACCTGGCGCCGCGCCCGGCCCAGACCAGGAAGACTGACCCCCCTGGTTACTCCCACAATATATAATATTCTTATAAGGATCGAGTACAATACGTTGAATACCTGTTAACGGTCCGCGCCACAGAGAGGTCCCATGGGAAACGCCGATTTTATTCTGGATGTGAATGAAACCAATTTCGAATTCGAAGTGATTTCGTATTCGCAGAATACGCCGGTAGTCGTCGACTTCTGGGCCGAATGGTGCCGCCCGTGCAAAGCGTTGGGGCCCATTCTGGAGAAGCTGGCCATAGAAATGAACGGCGCGTTCCGCTTGGCGCGGTTAGATGTGGACCACAACCCCAACCTGGCCATTCTCTACAACGTGCGCAGCATTCCCACCGTCAAAGCTTTCTCGCAGGGAGAAATCGTCTCCGAATTTGTCGGCCTGCTGCCCGAAAACCGCATCCGCGAATTTTTGGAGGCGATCACCCCGCCTTCCACGCTCAACCTCACCCTGGAAAAAGCCAACAGTCTTCTCGCGCAGCACGATTGGCAGGCCGCCGCTGAACTTTTCCAGGAAATTTTGGAGCAAGACCCCGACCAGCCCGCCGCCTTGCTGGGGCTGGCAAAATGCCTTTTGGCAATAGGCCGCCACCAAGACGCGCTGGTTATCCTCACTTCTTTCCCCACCAGCAAAGAATTCAAGCAGTCGGAACTTCTACTGCCCTACGCGCGCGCCCTTGCCGATTTTCATGGCAACCAGCTGCCTGACGAGAATGAGCTGGACGCCGCTTTCCGCAACAGCATCCGCCTGGCACAGCGCGGCAACATCCTCGCCGCCCTCGACGGTCTGCTCGACATTCTACGCCAAAACCGCCATTACCGCGGCGACAAAGCCCGCCTGGTCTTTCTCTCGCTGCTGGAGCTGCTCGGCGATGAAGACCCTCAAACACGCCAATACCGCGCGGAACTGGCTTCTACCCTCTTCTAATCCATCTATTTCATCAAAAAAGCGCGGCCGAATCTACGAGCCGCGCTTTTACTATTCTCAATCAATCATTTACAATTGTTCTTTCAACTCGCGAATCAGTTCCACGGGCGAAGGATCAACACCATTGAAGATGGCCAGGTAATAGGCCACATAGTCTCCATACAGCACGGTTGTCCACATCTGCGCCAGCCGGCTACTGCCTCTGGCATTGATCATGTCCGTTCCCAGGCCCTCCAGCATCAGCATGCGGCGGGTGATCGCCACCCGGCTGCGGTTTTCCTCACGGTACAAATCGGACTGGAAAAACACCATCATCGTCTGCCCCAACAATTCTTCAGGCTGGCGCACGCCCTCCAGAGTGTTATGGTCCGCTTCTGGAATGCTTTCCATCTGCGCCCAGGCCTTCGCGGTCTCATTGACCTGAGTTTTCCACCGCCGGGCTGCCGGTTCTAAAAACTCAGCCGCAAAGAAGCAGTTAAACCGCCCCATCATCTGCCCGGCCATCCGTTTGGCCGGGTTTTCCGCCGGCAGTTTCTCGCGCGCGAAATGCGCTTGCGCTGTTTCCATTTCTTCCACCGCCTGCCGCAGATCCGCTTCGGCATCGGGTACCAGGCCCAGGCGGTGCAACAGCGCCAGCCCCAAGCCAAAACCCCATCCCACCAGATTGCGCGCGCGGCCAGCTTCGCCCACCTGCCAGAACGGCGCGCGGGCTTCGCGGGCCATTTCCGCCAGCGTGCCACCCTGACCGATGGCCGTCAACGTGCAGCCGCGCTCAACAGCCTGTTGAAACGCACTGATCGTCTCTTCCGTCTCGCCCGAGAACGACAGCGCCACAAAAAGAATATCTTCTCCTTGCACCCACTGCGGCAAATCGTACCCGCGCAAAACCCACAACGGCGTTGGACAAACCGTTTCCACAGCCGCCGCCAGCAGATCGGCGCAGGCCGCAGACGCCCCCATGCCGCTGAATACAATCCCACGATATTCTCTCGCCTTCGGCAGGGCATACTCCATACCAGCTTTCCACGCGCGGGTCAACTGGCCGGGCAGCCCCTGGATCATCGCGTACAAATTCTCAACATCCAACTGTAGATACCGTTCTGGCGTATCGTTAATCACCTCTCACTCCTCATTTTTCATGGAATGTCCCACGTCGCGTATGTGAGCACCAACACATTCACATCAATTTGCGATAAATCCAGGCTGGCATAGCCCGGAATTTTCTGATCGGTATAGAAACAAATATAAGCGGGGGCGTCCGACAGCACCAGTCCGATGGAATCGGCAAACAAAAGCGAGGAGACACACTCGTCATAGGTGGGTATCCTCGACCCAAAAATGGAAATCCGCGCCCCATTCACCGGCGACAATTGCGCGCCGCTATCGCCATCCACTACAAATTTGACATCCGTCATCGCATCAGCGACAGGCTCGACGCCATCAAAATCAAGCTCATCTGAAGGATTCAAACGGATATACCCATTGATCACAGTCGTTGCTTGCGGGGTGGGGCTGGCTGCCGCCGCGCTCGCCATGCCGATATCTTCTACCTGAATTTTCGCCCAGAACGGCGAGTTGCCGTGCGGGCCCAACCCAAACAGAGTGCCATCCGCGGCGCGCAGTTTCCAATTGCTCTGATAACTACCCGGTTTCTCGGGCGCAATCATTTCAACGCTCAATTCCAGGGCCTCACCCGGCGCAACCACAACCCGTAAAGATTGCTCCTTGTAAAGGCTCATCGTGTCGCCCGAAAACCAGACCAGCGCGAACTCAGGCGTCCAGCTTTCCAGCCCAACATTCACCAGCCGCCAGGTTTTCGTAAAGGGTTCTCCGGGCCTTAATGGAGTGCCATCTGGAACCGTAACATCAATGGGGTTACCTGGTTGGGCAAGGTAAAGCCCCTCGCGCGGGACATGCGCGCTGGGGGGCGGGGTTGGCGAAAGGTCTGGCTGCGTCTCATCCCCTGCCGTTACCGGGTTGGGAATTGCGGCAGCGGTGGGTGTGGGTAACCCGGCGGGCATAGGAACCTCGCCTGCTGGCATTGAGCAGCTGGCCAGAAACAGCAGGCAGCTCAGTTGCGCCAGAAGAATTGGCTTGCCAGTCCAAAAGAGATGAACAGAAGTGCTCATTTGCCTCACAATCATACCGCATTTTCCACTTCGCGGAGAAATCCATCCCAACCTGCCAGCCCTCCCGCTGCCAGAGCGTGCTTAAATAAATATACCTCCCGCCCGCTCAAGAGCGGAAGGCGGGAGGTGTTTGTTGAATCGTAGAAGCTATTTGGAGGCTTTCACCAGCAAACTGGCCAACTGCAGCAGTTCTTCCCATTCCTCCTGGAAGAAGTGCACCGTTACATTGTTCAGCTCCAGATGATAGGTGGTCTCGCCATCCGGTTCATCTGCCTTCCAGGCAATATAATTTTCAGTTTCCACAATCGTGCCGGTGATTGGATCCTGATTGTCTTTCATTTGATTTTCCCTTTCTTGAATAGATTGCTAATTCTCATCAAAACGGATTGATTCAACCAATTCCACAGGCTTTTCGCCATATCTCCAAAATCCATATAGGCCAGAGAGAGCTTTCCTCCTGATTCGGTCAACTCTTTATCTAAATGCTCCCACGGATCCAGATCGAACATTTTGCGCATCGCGTACGCCACCACCAGTTTAATGGATGCCAATACCGGCGCGGCCAGCAGCACGCCAATGATGCCCAGCAAGGTCGCCGCCGTGAGGGCGGCCACCATCACCGCCGCCGGGTGAACCTGCAGGGCGTTTCCCATCAGGCGCGGGGTGATCAGGCTGTCAATTGAATTATCCAGCAGCAGTCCAATGCCTACAACCAATGCCGCGTACCAGAAAGGGCTCAGCCCAAACACAGTGTGCCCCTGAAAAATAGATACCAGAAAATATACCACCCAGGCGATTGCCGGACCCACATACGGAACAAAGCGCGCCAGGCCTGCCAGCACAGCCAGGCCAAAGAAAAAGCGCACTTGCAGGCTGCCCAGCGCAATTGTGTAAACCACAATCGTCAGCGCGATGAGAATGATCTGGCCGCGTAGAAACGCGTTCCAAATGCGTCCCAACTCTTTCCCAATTCGTTCCACATCATACTCATAGCCGGGAATATCCAGCGACAGCAGGCGGCTGCTCGATCCGCCCGTCTCAGAGACAATGAAGTAAGAAATCAGCAAGGTGAAAGCGCCCCACCCCAAAGTAGAAGCGGCTCCGGTTGCCAGCCCGGTCACCAGCGACCCCACCTGGCTTAAAATCGGCTGGATCATTCCCAACAACTGGCTACCCAGTGCTTCAAGATCAAAGGCCTGTAGACTATATTCAAACGGACCAATGCTAATTTTGGTCGCGCTGAGTTGTTCCAGATAGGCCGGAAGATTGGCAATGGCTTTTTGCAAAAACCGGATCAGGCTGTTAATCTGATCCACAACTGTGAACCCGCCCCAGGTGAGCAAACCCAGCAAAGCAATCACAATCAGAACAAATATAAGTGTGGTCGTCAGGCGCCAGTTCATCTTTGTGCGCTGCCGAATCACCGACACAATCGGATAGAGTAAATAAGAAAGCACAAAAGCCATTAACAACGGGCCAACAATGTGACGAAATTGAATCAGCAGTCCGGCAAAAACGCCTACCAGGGTAAGCGCAACAACTAATTTTGTTAAACTGCTCCATCGTGGAGATGTTGTCTCTAGTCTCATACTTTGCCTTCAATCACCCAAGAAGAATGCATAAGTCCACATCCATTCTATCAGAAGCGCGGAAATAAGAGGGGATCAAATAAAGAAATCCCTCCTGCATAAACCCGCGCGGAGGGATTTTTTGGCATCAAATTTGGCAGCTTATGGGCAAACACCCGGGCTGAACATATTGAACATCCAGCCAAACCAGCCGCACCACAGATTCTGTGAATCAATTAACCACAACGCCCCAATACACACACAGCTGATCACCAGCAAAATGATGACAACAATCAGCCAGATCGGGAATTTTCGCCGGACGCCGGCAGCCGGAGCGGCCGGAACCTCGGGCACATGACCGGCATACGCCTGAGCGGGCGGCACTGGTTGCACAGGAATGGATTGCGCTGGCGGAAAAGACTGCGGGAATCCCTGCACCGTGACTGGCTGCCCCGCCGATGATATGACTGTCGCGTTCGGGTCAACCACCGCTTCGTATACCATGGTCACATTTTCACCCAGTAAAATCACTTCACCAGGCCGCAGCGCGTAAGGCCCCATAATCCGCTGGCCGTTAATGGTTGTTCCATTCGTAGAGCCCAGGTCTTCGAGGATGTACCCATCGCCCTGCAGCAAAAAACGCGCATGCCGGCGCGACACTTCTGGATCGTTGATGACAATTTCATTGTTCAGGTCCCGGCCCACAAATAGTTCCGCCTGTTCCAGCAGAAACGATTTTCCCGGGGTCGGACCATTGCGCATTACCAGCCGATAGGATGCCATAGTTGTCCTCCTGATTGATGTTCAGTATTAGTTTAGCTTTTTTTAATATACGTGTCAACGTATCCGCAACCCAGTTTTCGCAATACCGCGCGCGCTGTCGCCCGGTAAAATCAAAAAACAAAGCCGCGAGAGATTCGCGGCCTTGTTTCCTTATGATCAAAAAGTCCTGCTTCACCCCGCCAGGCAAAGCCGGTCTTTCCCATGGGTTAGATCAGCTCAAGATAGCGTTCAAGTTCCCAGTCCGACACTTTGATGCGGTAATCTTCGTATTCGGCTTCTTTGACGCGCTTGTACGATTCAAACATCTCCTCTCCCAGAGCGGCTTTGATCACCTCATCCTTTTCAATCTCATCCAGCGCTTCGCGCAGCGAGCCAGGCATTTGGTCAATATTCTTTTCGGCCAGTTCTGCAGGGGTCAGCTCATAAATATTGACATTGTTCAACGGCTGGGGAGGCGTCATCTTCTTGTCCACACCATCCAGGCCAGTCGCCAGCATCACCGCGAAGGCCAAATACGGGTTCATAGATGGATCAGGGCAGCGTAATTCTGCGCGCACGGCCTTGTCCTGGCCGGGAGTATAGCGCGGAATGCGGATCAGCGCCGAGCGGTTGCGTTGCGCCCACCCGATGTAAACAGGGGCCTCATAACCGGGTACCAGGCGCTTGTAGGAATTGACCGTGGGAGCCACAATCGCGGAGAAGGCGCGCGCGTGCGCAAGCTGACCGGCAATGAAGCTCCTGGCCAGATCAGAAAGATGGAACTCATCATCCGCTTTGAAGAACAAATTATTGCCTTTGTTGTCAAACATCGACTGGTGGCAATGCATACCCGAACCATTGATGCCAAAGATCGGTTTGGGCATAAAGGAAGCAATCAGACCGTGCTGGGCGGCAATCGCCTTCACCGTTGATTTCAAGGTCAACACATTATCCGCCGTCTTCAAAGCGTCGGCAAAGCGAAAATCAATTTCGTGCTGGCCCAAAGCAACTTCATGGTGGCCAAATTCCACTTCCAATCCCATCGACTCAAGCGCGGCCATTAATTCGGCGCGCACCTGGGCGGCATCATCATGCGCGGAAAAATCGAAGTAACCACCCACGTCGTGCGGCTCGGGGTGAATATTCCCACCATTCTGCTTGAAGAGGAAGAATTCCGGTTCCGGGCCTACATTGTACACCCAACCGCGCTCGTCCAGCTTCTTCAGCATGCGCTTCAACACGCCGCGCGCATCTCGCGCGAAGGGAGAACCATCTGGCTGGTGAATATCGCAAAATACGCGCGCCCGGCGCAGGTCAGATGGCGTCCACGGCAGCACGGCATAGGTGTTGGGATCAATGATCAGGTGCATGTCGCTCTCTTCAATGCGGGCGAAGCCTTCCACTGAAGAGCCGTCAAACCATACGCCATTTTCCAACGCGCCGGCCAGCTGATTTACAGGCGCGTCCACACTTTTCACCGTGCCAAAAATGTCGGTGAACTGGTAAGAAATAAACTTCACATTGTCTTCTTTTACTTTTGCGAGTAATTCCTTTGCGTCCATTGTTCCTCCTGTTGAATGAATGGATTTTCTAATTAATATGCCAATAGAAACACGGCCTGAAGATGCCTATCCGCAAAAATGCAGCATGGCAGACCAGTGTGGATAAATGCAGCAACACAAAGCCAACACAGGCTTTGTAGATCACTACACTTTCTTTGTGGCAGACGTCACCATCTGCTTTTGAGATCGTGTGAATATGGGGGAAAAGAAACCCGTGATCAGGCTTCAGAGGCACCCGCTGATCTTTCGATTTTCCTTTGGAGTTACCCAAAGTTAGCTCTCTCCTCGCGGAGAGGAACCTCCACCTCGTCATCTCGATTGGCTTCCGCCGTATCGATCGAGACTCAGCCGCTATTTCCCAAATATATAATGTTGTAAAGGTTTTTTTGCGTCAATGAAATCTTAATAATGAAAAGATATTACCAAAGGCGGCAGTTCAAGTCAAGCCCTTCTCTCGATTCCTTTGTTTAAGGTTTTGTTAACAACCACCAATCCCTTGACCTAAAGAACAAATGTACTATAATAAGAATGGTATCATCGCTATCCTTTCAGTATAATGAATATAACCGATCAGGAGCAGAACCGCATGGCTCGAAAAAGCACTCCCAAAAAGACAAACGAAGAATCTCCGGTTGTAGATCAGGCGCGCCAGGCCGTTTTAGACAAGGCGCTGGGCGACATCATCAAGCGCTACGGTGAAGGCGCGATCATGCGCATGGGTGAAGCTCATCACCTCAACGTGGAAGCCATTCCCACCGGCTCCCTCTCCGTGGATATCGCCCTGGGCGTGGGCGGCATTCCCCGCGGGCGCATTTGCGAGATTTACGGCCCCGAGTCTTCGGGGAAAACCACCCTTTGTCTGCATATTGTGGCCGAATCGCAAAAATCCGGCGGCACCGCCGCCTATATCGATATGGAACACGCCCTCGACCCGGCTTACGCTGCCCGCCTGGGTGTGAATGTCGACAGCCTGCTGGTCTCTCAACCCGACACTGGCGAGCAGGCCCTGGAGATCGCCGAAACCCTGGTGCGCTCTGGCGCGATAGACGTGGTGGTGGTCGACTCGGTGGCCGCCCTGGTGCCCCGCTCTGAAATCGAAGGTGACATGGGCGACGCCACCATGGGTATGCAGGCCCGCCTTATGTCTCAAGCGCTGCGCAAACTCTCCGGCGTCATCAAACAAACCAATACCGCGGTCATCTTCACCAACCAGCTGCGCCAGAAAATCGGCGTAATGTTTGGCAACCCCGAAACCACCACCGGCGGCATGGCGCTCAAATTCTACGCCTCTGTCCGCATGGATATTCGCCGCATCCAGTCCATCAAAATGGGCGCCGAGGTGATCGGCAATCGCGTGCGCGTGCGTGTGGTGAAGAACAAAGTCGCTCCGCCCTTCCGCACCGCCGAGTTCGACATCATGTATAATGAGGGTATCTCGAAAGCGGGCGATATTCTCGATCTCGGCACGCAGTTGGAGATCATTGCGAAACGCGGCGCGTTTTACTCCTTCGGGGATATTCGCCTGGGTCAGGGCCGCGAAAACGCCAAAGAATTCCTGCGACAAAACACCGATCTGGCGGACGAAATTGAGCTTTCCATTCGCCAGCAGACCGTCAATGGAAATTTGTTGCCCACCTTCACTGAAGAGGGCGACGATGAGTACAGCGGCGGCGAAGAAGAAGTATAATTTTTACGCTTTTCTTCCGGCTTCTGGCAGCTTTCTTGCATAGATTCACAACATCTCCGTCCCTTCTCCTGTTGCTGCGGGAGAAGGGATGGCCTGAAGGCTGATCAATGAAGAAGAGTACGCGCCCTACAACTGTTTCTGTTTTGCGTTTTTCGCGCATCCTGCTCGCGGCTGTTGTGCTGGTCATCACCAGCGCAGGCTGCTCGTTTACTCCCACGCGCCCCGCGCCCAACGCAGTCAACCCGGCGTTTATTCCCCCCACCTTTTCACCCACCCAAATACCGTCTCCCACCCCGGTTCCCACCGAGGTGATGCCCACTTCCAGTCCAAACTGCGTCAACGCGCTCACCTACCTGGAAGACATCACCGTTCCAGACGGCTCCGCCTTCGCCCCAGCCGAGAAAATTGATAAGCAGTGGCGCGTAGAAAACAGCGGCACTTGCAACTGGGGCAAGAATTACACCCTGCGCCTCATCGCCGGGCCAGAGATGGGTAACCCCGTGGAACAGGCGCTCTACCCGGCCCGCAGCGGGTCGCAGGTCATCATCCAGCTCAATCTGGTTGCCCCCGCGCAAGCCGGCAATCACCGCAGCGCCTGGCAGGCTTACTCGCCTCAGGGCGAGCCGTTTGGCGACCCGATTTATATTGATATCGTAGTCGAAGAGCCCTGATCGCGATGCCTACCCCTCACTTTCCACAAATTCGCGCCAGCTTGTTGGCTGCCGCTCTCCTGCTCACGACCAGCGCCTGCGGTCAGATGGACTTTTCACGCGGCCTTGAATCCGCTGAAGTGGTCTTTGCCGGCCTCGACCCCGCCAAAATCACCTGGTTCTCCACACCAACCTTAACCGCCGCGCCCACGGCTGACCCCACACCCACGCCCACAACCACCTTCACCATCACCCCCACACCGTTTCAGCCGCTGCCCACCGCAACCATCACCCCCACCCCCACCAGCGTGCCGCCAACCGAAACGCCGCAGCCCGCCCCAGAGATTCCTGAATCTGCCAGCCTCTCCAACATTTACGGCACCTCTCAGCAGCTTCCGCTCGATTGCGAATCCAACTCTGCCACCGACTTCGCCCGCTATTTTGCCGTGAATATTGATGAGCTTGAATTCTTCAACGGTTTGCCCGTCAGCGATGACCCGGAAACCGGTTTTGTGGGAAGTGTCTGGGGTCCGGCTTCGCTGCCGCCCTATGGATACGGCGTGCATTCCGGGCCGGTGGCGTCCTTGCTGCGCTCTTACGGGCTAAACGCCTGGGAGCGGCGCGGTATGTCCTTCGATGACGTCAAAGTTGAAATCTCCGCGGGACGGCCTGTGATGGTCTGGGTGGTCGGCTCCGTCTTCCCCGGTTCTCCCGTCTCATATACCGCGTCTTCTGGTTCCACGGCCACCGTTGCCTATCTGGAGCATACTGTCTTGGTCATTGGTTACGATTCCAACACCGTCACCATTCTCGACGCCGATATGCTGTATTACCGCAGCATTGACCAGTTTCTCTCCTCCTGGAGCGTGCTGGGCAACATGGCCATCGTCGTAGAGCAAGAATAAAACCTCTGCATCTCAAAAAAGGCAATCTGAATTTTTGTCAATCGTGTAGGGACTGCATACTGTAATGCACCCCATCTCGATAAACCATTGTAAAGATTCTACAGCCAATTAAAAAGCGAAAGCGCTGCAATAGCGCCTTCGCCTGTTTTTAACCCTTAACCGCTAACGATTAAGTCCCTTCCTGCCACGAGTTCAGGTAATGCACCTGCTCGGGGGTGAGCGTGTCGATCTTTACCTTCATCGCGTCCAGTTTCAGGCGAGCAATCTCGCGGTCAATCTCTTCCGGCACGCTGTAGACTTTCTTCTCCAGCTCGCGGCCGTGCTTGAAGATATACTCCGTGGCTAACGCCTGGTTGGCAAACGACATATCCATCACGCTGGCCGGGTGGCCCTCCGCCGAAGCCAGGTTGATCAGGCGGCCTTCGCCCAAAATGTGGATCTGACGGCCGTCCTTTAATTCATACTGGTCAACAAACGGGCGTACCAGGCGCTTGGCAACCGACATCTCTTCCAAAGCCGGGATATTGATTTCCACATTGAAGTGACCAGAATTGGCCACAATCGCGCCGTCTTTCATCACCTCAAAATGCTTGCGGTCGATCACGTTCAAGTCGCCAGTCAGGGTGCAGAAGATATCGCCAATCTGGGCGGCTTCTTCCATCGGCATCACACGGAAACCATCCATCACCGCTTCCAAAGCCGGCATGGGGTCCACCTCGGTAACAATTACATTCGCGCCCATGCCGCGCGCGCGCATCGCCAAACCGCGGCCACACCAACCATACCCCGCCACCACAAAATTCTTGCCAGCCAGCAGAATATTGGTGGCGCGGATGATACCGTCGATCGTGGATTGGCCGGTGCCGTAGCGATTGTCAAAGAAATGCTTGGTCATCGCGTCATTCACTGCCACAACCGGGAAGCTCAACATGCCGTCTTTGGCCATCGCGCGCATGCGGATCACACCAGTGGTGGTCTCTTCCATCGAACCGATCACATTGGGGATCAGCTCGCGGCGTTCTTTGTGCATCACCGTCACCAGGTCGGCGCCGTCGTCCATCGTGATCATCGGTTTGTGGTCTAAAGCCGCGCTCAGATGTTTGTAATACGTTACATTGTCTTCGCCCTTAATCGCGTACACCGGAATTTCATTGTGCACCACCAGAGACGCAGCCACGTCATCTTGCGTCGAGAGCGGGTTGGAAGCCGTCAGCACCACATCCGCCCCGCCGGCCTGCAGGGTGCGCATCAGATTGGCTGTTTCAGTGGTTACATGCAGGCACGCCGAAACGCGCACGCCTTCCAGCGGGCGCTCTTTGGCAAACCGCTCGCGGATCAGGCGCAGAACCGGCATTTCCCGCTCTGCCCATTCGATCCGGCGTCGGCCGCCCTCAGCCAGGTTTAAATCTTTTACATCATTATTCGACATGAAGTTCCTCCGCAGAATTGATCTAACTGTTTTTCAATAATACGTCTAATGCGCCCTGGTCGTCAAAATGCTGGCGATAGCGCGCGATGTATTCAGCAATTGTGTACGTATGGTTTTGAGTGCCTTTCTGTTCCAGGCAGTAGGTGGCCGAGAGCGCGCCCATCTTTCCACAGGTCTCCCAACCCAGGCCCAGGCGCAGCCCGCGCACAAACCCGCCGCGGAAGGCGTCGCCTACACCGGTCGGTTCGGCAATCTGGGTGGGGGGCACCACCGGCACATGATATTTCTTGCCCTCGGCATAAATATCCGCGCCGTCTTCACCCAGCGTTACCACCATAAAACCCACTTTGCTGAGGATTTCTTCGGGTTTCAGGCCGGTATGTTTTTGCAGCAACTCAAACTCGTACTCATTCACAAACAAAGCGTACGCGCCTTCCACACCCTCGCGCAGCTCATCCGCGCAAATACGCACAATCTGCTGGCTGGGATCATAAAGGTACGGTACGCCCAGCTCTTTGCATTCGCGCGCGTAACAGCGCATCGCGCCGGGGTCGTTGGCCGAGATGATCAGCAGGTCAGGCAAACCCGCTTTCAGGTCATGCAGCGAAAGCTCGCAGGCGTGCGCCATCGCGCCGGCATAAAAAGTGGCAATCTGATTGTTGTCCAGGTCGGTATTCACAAAGAAAGATGCCGTGAATTTATCGGGGATGATTTTGACCAGCGAGGTATCGACTGCTTTGCTTTCCAGCCAGCGCCGGTACTCTTCAAAATCCACCCCAGCCGTAGCCATTAATCGCGGGTGCTCGCCCAATAATGCCAGGTTATAGGCAATATTGGTCGCGGTTCCGCCTGGCTGGCGCACCATCTCATCCACCAGAAAGGAGAGGCTGATCGTATCCAAATGGTCGGACAGAATGTGTTCCCGGAAGTGACCGGGGAAAGACATCAGATAATCAAACGCAATCGAACCCGTGCAAACAACAGACATGAGCAAAAAATCCAATCTTCGTTAAAAATCTTCAACCGCGCGCGGCAGGTTGATATCGAACGGCGGGTAAATCACCCCATTTTCGGTCACTAAAGCCGTGATCAGGTCGTTGGGTGTTACATCAAAAGCCGGGTTGAAGGCCTTCGCGCCCTGGGGGGTTACCCGCTGGCCGTTCACCTCAATCCCAAGTACTTCTTCCTGGTCGCGCTCCTCAATCGGAATCAGATCGCCCGATTTCAGATTCAGGTCTACCGTGGTGGTGGGGAAAACCGCATAAACCGGCACGCCATTGGTTTTGGCAGCCAGCGACAGCATATAGGTGCCAATCTTGTTGCACACATCGCCATTGGCAGCCACCCGGTCCGCTCCATAGAAAACCTTCTTCACCATCCCGCTGCGCAGAAAATGGCCTGACATGTTGTCGGTAATGATGTGATAGGGAATTTGATACTGATCCAACTCCCAGGCGGTCAGGCGCGCGCCCTGCAGGCGCGGGCGGGTTTCATCCACCAGAACATGAATTTTCTTCCCCTGCTCGTGCGCCATGCGGATCGCGCCCAGCGCGGTGCCCCAATCCACCGTTGCCAGCGAGCCGGTGTTGCAATGATGGATAATGGTGTCGCCATCTTCAATCAGAGCCGCGCCAAACTCCGCCATGCGGCGGTTGGTTTCCACGTCTTCCTGGGCAATCAGCTTGGCTTCCGCAATCATCAACTGCGTCAGATCGTCGGCTGTAGAAGCCGGCACAGAAGCTTTTTTTAACATGCGCTGCACTGCCCACGCCAGGTTCACGGCGGTCGGCCGCGAGGCAATCAAAACGTCGGCAGCTTTTTTCAGGTCTGCCCGCAGCCCCTCGGTTGTCGTCTGTGCGCTCTGACAGGCCGCCAGGGCCATGCCAAACGCGGCAGCCGCGCCAATCACCGGCGCGCCGCGCACGGTCATATTCTGTATCGCAGTTGACACTTTGGTATAATTCTCACAGGTAACCATTTCCACTTGGGCGGGGAGAAGCCGCTGATCAAGCAATTGCAGCGTGCAGGAGGAATCATCCCATTCGAGTGATCGTACCATTGTGCGTTCTTCCTTTTGATTGGAGGACTAAAAGGCGGTTGGAAAGCTGGACATTCAGCAATTGAATAACCAATCTAGTTTAACATGCAATCCATCGGATGTCAAAGTCTTCACTGCTTTACAGAATTCAGAAAGACAATTGTATGAAAATGAAACTTCTTCCCCTGGCCGCGTGGTTTTTGATCCTGGCAACCCTGTCTGCCTGCGCCGGTCCGGCCCCGCAATCCCCACAGGGTTCTGCTGGCAGCCAGCAGTCCACATCGATTCCCCTGCCCTCTCCAACACCCACTGCCACCCCCACGCCCCAGCCGCAGGCCCGGGTTGATCAGGGCGACCATCTTCTGCTGCTGGGTGATTACGCCAGCGCCCGGCAGGAATATGAAACCGCTATCAACCAGGCCGCCGATCCAGAAATCCAGGTTGCCGCCATGATCGGCCTGGGGCGGATGCAGCTTTTACAGCAGCAATACACCACCGCCACTCAGGCATTTCTGACCGTCATTCAAAATTATCCCAACAGCCAGCACCTGGCCGAAGCCCAATTCTTTTTGGGAAAAAGCTACGCGGCCATGAACAACCATCAGGTCGCGGCAGACGCGTTTGGACAGTATCTGGCCCTGCGTCCCGGTGTGATTGACGCCTATATTCAGGAACTGCGCGGCAATGAGCTGCTCGCCGCCGGGCAGTTTACAGACGCGATTGCCGCCTTCGAAGCGGCCGCCGCCGCTCCCCGCCGCAGCGACCCCACCCCGCTCAAAATCAAAATCGCCCAGACCTACGCCAGCATGGGCGAATACGAACAGGCCATCAGCCGTTATTGGGAAATAAACCAGGCCACCACCAATGACTTTGTTAAAGCCCAAACCAATTTTCTGCTTGGCCAGGCCTATCTGGCCATCGGGCTGCCCGATCAGGCCTACGCCCGCTTTCAAGAATCTGTCTCCAACTATCCCCTGGCCTACGACACCTATTCCGGGTTGGTAGTGCTGATCAACAACGGTATTGCCGTCAGCGACCTCGACCGCGGCCTGGTTGATTATTTTGCCGGGCAGTACGGCCTGGCCATTGAAGCTTTCACGCGGTATATGCAGGCCAATCCCCAGCACGACGCCACCCCGCTTTACTACCGTGCAATGAGCCACCGCTCGCTGGGGCAGTACGGCGCCGAAATGCGAGACTGGGAACTGATCATCAGCCAGTATGAGACCGATCGTTTTTGGATGGACGCCTGGAAGGAGAAAGCCTACACGCAGTGGGTGTATTTCACCGATTACAGCGCTGCGGCCGCCACCCTTGAGCAGTTTGTGGCGCGTTTTCCGGCTGCCGCGCAAGCCGCGGAGCTGCTGCTGGAAGCCGGCCGCATTTACGAACGCGGCGGGCTGCTCAATGAGGCGATTGAAACCTGGGAAGGCGTAGCCAACAACTATCCCACCAGCGCCGAAGCGCCCGCCTGCCTTTTCCAATCCGGCTTGCTGCGCTACCGCCAGCAAGATTTTTTCAACGCGCAAGCGAACTTCCAGCGTTACCTTGCCATCGTCTCCGCGCCGCGCGATATTGCCGCCGCCTACTTCTGGATCGGCAAGGCCAAATCTGCCCTGGGTGACAGTGAAGGCGCGCGCCAGTCGTGGGAACAGGCCGCCCAGCGCGACCCCACCGGTTATTACAGCGAGCGTGCCAGAGATCTTCTGCAGGGCCGCGAGCCTTTTTCTCCCCCCGCTTTTTACAACCTGGACTACGACCTTCAAAAAGAGCGCTCCATTGCCGAAACATGGATGCGTTCCACCTTTAACCTGGAGGCCGATATCGACCTGAATAACCTGGCGGACCTGGAAGCTAACCCGCGTTTTCAGCGCGCCAACGCCTATTGGGAATTGGGACTGTTTGAATTGGCTAACAACGAACTGCAAGACCTGAAAGATGAAATCGCGTCAGACCCGGCGCACTGCTTCCGGCTGCTTAAATACCTGATGGAGCGGGGTTTCTACCGCCAGGCGATCATCCTCAGCCGCCACATCCTTGACCTGGCTGGCATGGATGACGCCGCCACGTTTACCGCCCCGCCCTACTTCAACCATATACGTTTCGGCGTCTATTACCCCGATTACGTTCTTTCTGCCGCCCAGGAATACAATTTTCACCCGCTCTTCCTGCTCAGCGTCATCCGCCAGGAAAGCCTGTTTGACGGGCTGGTTCAATCCACCGCCGGCGCGCGCGGACTGATGCAGATCATTCCCTCAACCGGCCAGGAAATAGCCTCCATCCTCAACTGGCCAGTGGGTTATACGGATGCGGACCTGGATCGCCCGTTTGTGAATGTGCGCCTTGGCTCCGCCTACCTTGCGCGCCAGCGCACCTATTTCAATGCCAACCTCTACCTGTCGTTGGCCGCTTATAATGCCGGGCCAGGCAACGCCCAGCAGTGGGCCGCCCTGGTGAGCGATGATCCTGACCTTTACCTGGAGACCATTCGCTTCAAAGAAACCCGCACCTACATTACGCAGATCTACGAGTTCTATTCGATTTACCGCCGTCTTTACGAAACGCAACCTTCTACTTGAGGATGTTGAACATGCACGGTCTGGTTTCCCTGCTCCCACAGCCTTTCTACCACGAGGTGGAGTTGCTTTGGGACGAATTGGAACGAGAATGCGGCCTGGTTGGTGTGCGCCAGACGCCGTTTCCGCATTTCTCGTGGACGGCCTCTGAGAGCGTCAGCGAAAGCGCGCTGCAGGCCAAGCTCAACCGACTTGCCCGTCAGATAAAGCCCTTTGCCATCAGCACCGCCGGGGTTGGCATCTTCCCCGGCGAAAAACCGGTGGTTTTTATCCGGGTGGTCAAAAGCCCGGCGCTGTTCAGCCTGCATGAGACCATCCTTGCCGCCGTCCGCGAACCGCTGGGTGGCACGCTTAGCCCGCTCTACGAACCGGATGTTTGGGTTCCGCACATTACCCTCGCCTACGAGGATGTTAGCGAGGAAAATCTGGCGGCAGTTGTGCGCATGCTGGCCGGCCGGGATTTGCATTGGAAAATGCAAATCGACAACCTGGCCTTCATTCTTCATCGCCCAGGAACCAGCGCCGAAATGAAGTTCGTCCAGCGCTTCCAGTCATAACCCACTCCAACTTGCATTCACATAGAAAAGCGGGCGCGTTCATGCCAACGCGCCCGCAATACGTTCCATTGTTCAGGGTTTTCCCCTGCGCCGTTTCAGATCATGAGATGCAATGGCTGCTCAATGATCTGCTTTAGCCACTGCATAAACTGCGCGCCTTCCGCGCCATCCGATACGCGGTGGTCCACAGAAAGGGTCAGCTTCATCCGCAAGCCCGCTTTCACCTCTCCATTCACCACTACCGGGGTCTCACGCGCCGCGCCAACGGCCAGGATCGCCGCTTCAGGCGGGTTGATGATCGCGCCAAATTCTTCCACCTGGTACATACCCAAATTGCTGATGGAGAAGGTAGAACCTTCAATATCCTCTGGGCGCACCTTGCCGTCTCTGGCGCGCTTCACCAGCGATTTCACCTCGCCAGAAATCACGCGCACGGGCTTTTGATCCGCGTCGCGAGTTACAACTGTCAGCAGACCACCTTCCACCGCCACGGCCACGCCAATATTGACATGCCCGTGCCGAACAACCTCAGTCCCTTGTAACGACGCGTTGAGGTTGGGGAAGCGTCGCAGCGCCACAGCCGCGGCCTTGATGAGGAAATCGTTGACCGAGGTCTTCTCCTCCTCCGGTAGCAGTTCATTGACCTGTTTGCGCAGTTCCAGCAGCGGCGCGGCATCCACGTCGTACGTCAGGTAGAAATGTGGAACCGTCTGTTTCGATTCGACCATGCGCCGCCCAATTGCCTGGCGCAGCTTGTTCAAGCTCACCCGCTCGTCGGCAGGCGCCCCAGCCGCGCTCCATGCGGCTGGCGGCAGGGCGGCTCTCGTCTCCACAGCCGCTGCCAATGGCGCGGCAGCCTTGGGGCTGGCCAGGGCTTGTTCAACATCTTTTTTGACGACCCGGCCGCCCGGACCACTGCCCTCCAGCTCGGCCAGGTTCAACTGGTGGTCTTTCGCCATCCGTTTGGCCAACGGGGAGGCCTTCACCATCCCGCTACCGGCTTGCGCTTCAGCCACCGCGGGGGCCACCTCCGGGGCAAGCGCAGCTGCCGGGGCACTTTCTTCTTTCGGCGCGCCCGGTTTTTCAGCCTGTGGCGCGGGAACATCCGCCACTTCTTCGCCGGGCGCTGCAATCACCGCGATGGGCGTGCCGACAGGCACAATTTCTTTTTCTTCGACCAATTGCCGCGCCATCACGCCTTCAAAGGAAGATTCAACCTCAACGGTAGCTTTATCGGTTTCAATCTCAGCCAGCACATCGCCTTTGGCAACGCTCTCACCGACCTTTTTCACCCAGTGTACCAGCGTGCCTTCCGCCATGTCGAAGCCAAGTTTGGGCATGCTTACAATATCAGCCATTAGAGCACCTCCTTGACTGCTTTCACCACATCGGCGACCTGCGGCAGTGCCATTTGCTCCAGTTTGCGGTTATACGGCAACGGCACCTCTGCCTGCGCAACGCGCTTGATCGGCGCGTCCACATAATCAAATGCCTCTTCGTAGATCCGGCTGGCAATTTCTGACCCAACGCCAAAGGAGCGCCAGCCTTCTTCCACCACCACCGCGCGATTGGTCTTCTTGAACGATTCCAGCACCGGGTCCATATCCAGCGGGCGCAGGCTGCGCAAATCCACAATCTCGACTTCAATGCCTTCTTTAGAAAGCTCATCGGCTGCCTGCATGGATACCTGTAGCATCTTGCTGTAGGTAACGATGGTTACATCTTTGCCGGGCCTCTGCACGGTGGATTTGCCAATCGGCACGATGTAATCGCCCTCTGGCACTTCACCGCGCGTTTGATACAGCGTGGCGTGCTCAATAAAGAACACCGGGTCATCGCTGCGGATGGCCGCCTTCAGCAGGCCTTTCGCATCGGCCGGGGTTCCGGGGGCCACAACCTTCAGCCCCGGGAAATGGGCAAAAATCGCGTCCGGGGTTTGCGAATGGGTAGCGCCCAACTGCCGGCCACCGCCGCCCACAGTGCGGATCACCATGGGGAGCACAAACTGCCCACCAAACATATAGTGTAGCTTGGCGGCCTCATTGACAATATGGTCCATGGCCGAGAACGCGAAGTTAATCGTCATCAATTCGGTTACCGGCCGCAAACCGGTCAGCGCCGCGCCAATCCCCGCGCCAATAATTGCGGCCTCAGCGATGGGGGTATCGCGAACGCGATCAGGACCAAAGTGATCGTAGAACCCTTTGGTTACCGCATAGGTGCCGCCCCACACGCCCACTTCTTCTCCCATAATAAACACCTTGGGATCTCGTTCCATTTCCTCCCACAAAGCCTGTGAGATGGCCTCGCGCATTGTTATTCTGGCCATGTAATTATCCCTCCACTGAATTTTCCACGTAGATATCGGTAAAGAGTTCTTCAGGATCCGGGTCAGGAGAAGACTCGGCAAACGCCACAGCTTCGCGCACTTCTTCACTGGCAAGTTCATCCTGCCGGTTCAATTCTTCTTCTGTGAAAATACCGCGATCCATCAAATATTTGCGATAAACACCAATCGGGTCGTTTTCCTGCCATTGGTGCACTTCTTCGCTTTTTCGGTAGCGTTCCGGGTCGCCCATCGAATGCCCACGGAAGCGGTAGGTCTCAATCTCTAAGAACTGCGGCCCATTGCCCGCCCGGATGTCATCGATCATCTCTTTCGATTTTTCGTAGACCTTCATTACATCCATGCCGTCCACCACGTCATTCTTCATGCCGTAACCCTCGGCCTTCTGGCGGATTTCGGAAACAGCTGAAGCGCGTTCCACCGCGGTACCCATGCCGTAGCGGTTGTTCTCGCACACCCATAGCACCGGCAGCTTCCACACTTTCGACATGTTGAGCGCCTCGTGGAAAAAGCCAATATTGGTGGCGCCATCACCAAACATGCAAATCGTTACGCCGTCGGTTTTGCTGTATTGATCGCCCAAAGCCAGGCCAGCCGCCAGCGGAAGATGCGCGCCCACAATCGCGTGCCCGCCCCAGAAGTTTTTTTCCACCGAGGCCATATGCATTGAACCACCTTTGCCTTTTGAGCAGCCTGTTGCCTTACCCAGCAGCTCTGCCAGCACTTCTTTGGCGCTCAGGCCGGCATTGATTGCCAAACCGTGATCGCGGTAAGCCGTGATCAACCGGTCTTGCGGTTTTCGCGCCCCCACCAGGCCGGTGCTGACGGCTTCCTGCCCGATATAGAGATGCAAAAATCCGCCAATTTTCCCCTGCTGATAAAGCTCGGCTGCGCTTTCTTCTACTTTGCGAATGACGACCATTTGATGATAAAGGTCTAGATACTCTTGTTTTTCCATAATAAAAAGCTCCTCCCGGAAGATTTTGCTGTAACGCGCAAGCTGCATTGTGATCTGGCGCTTTTCCCTTACGCTTACTCGCCGTAATTATAGCAAATATACAGCCTTATTGGATAATATTTGTATGATTTTTATCTCCTTTTTGAGAAAAACCCCAACCGTAAAGTTAGATTATTTTGATCTCAAAAAGTTACTTAATTACCATTTTACACAAAAAACCCCGCAAAGGGGTCAGCCTTTGCGGGGTTGTACAAGATTCGAACTTCAGCCGGGAAGCTGTTTACTTCGCAGCGTGCTTCAGCGCGGCCAGAGCCGCAGACAGGCGGGCTACCGGCACGCGGAACGGCGAGCAGCTCACGTAGTTGTTACCAACCAGGTGGCAGAACTCGATGGAAGAAGGCTCACCACCGTGTTCACCGCAGATACCCACTTCCAGTTCGGGGCGGGCTTTGCGGCCTTCGCCAATCGCCAGGTCCATCAGACGGCCAACACCATCGCGGTCGATGACCTGGAACGGGTTCTTGGGCAGAATGCCCTCTTCCACATACTTGGCCAGGAAGGCGCGCTCGGCGTCGTCGCGGCTGTACCCATAGGTCATCTGGGTCAGGTCGTTGGTGCCAAAGGAGAAGAACTCGGCCACCGAGGCGATTTCGCCGGCGGTCAAAGCCGCGCGCGGGATTTCGATCATGGTGCCGAATTTGTAGGGGAATTGCACACCCTTCTCGTCCATCACGTCTTTGGCAATTTTCTCCAGGCGCGGCTGGATCAGCTTCAGCTCATTCACATGGCCGGTCAGCGGGATCATCACTTCCGGTTTCACATGCACGCCCTTCTTGGTCATGTTGGCGGCCGCTTCGAAGATCGCGCGCACCTGCATCTCAACGATTTCGGGCATCACGATACCCAAGCGGATACCGCGCAAACCCATCATCGGGTTCGACTCGTGCATCGAGCGGATGTTCGCCAGCAGAGTTTCTTTCTCTTCCAGGCCGGCAGTTTCTTTCTTCACCCGCATTGTAATCACTTCTTCCAGCAGGCTCTCTTCGTCGGGCATGAACTCATGCAGCGGCGGGTCGATCAGGCGGATGATCACAGGGTAGCCGTCCATCGCCTCGAACAAGCCTTCAAAGTCGCCGCGCTGGAAGGGTAGCAGCTCGTTCAGGGCTTCCACACGGGCTTCGCTGGTCTTGGCCAGGATCATGCGCTGCACAATCGGCAGACGGGCAGGGTCGAAGAACATGTGCTCGGTGCGGCACAGGCCAATACCCTTGGCGCCGTAAGAGCGCGCGCGGCGGGCATCTTCGGGGCTGTCACCGTTGGCCCATACCTGCAAACCGCGGCTCGGCGAGCCGTTCACGCTGGTGCGAATGCCTTCGGTGGCGCAAATTTCATCGGCCCATTCCAGCAGGGTCAGCAGTTCAACCTGCTCTTCCAGTTTGGGGGCTTTCACGTCCATCTTACCCAGGTAAACTTCGCCGCTCGTGCCGTCAACCGAGATCCAATCGCCTTCTTTGACAACCACACCATTGGCGGTCATCTGGCGTTTGTTCAGGTCGATCTTAATCGAGCTGGCGCCAACCACGCAGGGCACACCAAACTGGCGGGCCACCACCGCGGCGTGGGAGGTCGCGCCGCCTTCGCTGGTCAGAATACCATTGGCGGCCAGCATACCATGCACATCATCCGGCTTGGTAAAGGGGCGCACCATGATCACTTCTTGCTTGTGTTCTTTGGCCATCTTCTCGGCGGTATCCGCGTCAAAGTAGATCTGGCCAATCGCCGCGCCCGGAGAGGCGTTCACGCCGGTGGCATACACGCCGCCTTCTTTGCGGGCTTTCTTCACGGCATCGGGGTCGAACTGCGGGTGCAGCAGGGTGTCCACCTGGGTGGGGGTCACGCGCTGAACGGCGTCTTTTTTGGAGATCAGGCCTTCTTTGGCCATATCCACCGCAATTTTCACCGCGGACTGGGCAGTGCGCTTGCCGTTGCGGGTCTGCAGCATCCACAGGCGGCCGCGTTCCACGGTGAATTCCATGTCCTGCATGTCTTTGTAGTGTTTTTCCAGCAGGTCGCAAATCTTCAAAAATTGCTCGTAGGCTTCGGGCAGATCTTTGGCCATGTGCTCAATTTTTTCCGTGTTGCGAATACCGGCCACCACATCTTCACCCTGCGCGTTGAGCAGATACTCACCGTACAGTTTGTTTTCGCCAGTGGCGGGGTTGCGGGTAAAGGCCACACCCGTGCCGGAATCGTCGCCCATGTTACCAAACACCATGGTTACGATATTAACGGCGGTGCCCAGGTCATCGGGGATGTCGGAAGCGCGGCGGTAGTCAATGGCGCGCTTGCCGTTCCACGAGCGGAACACGGCTTCACTCGCCAGGCGCATCTGATCCAGTGGATTCTGCGGGAATTCAAAACCCTTCTCGCGTTTCACCACGGCTTTGAACTGCTCAACCAGCGTTTTCAGGTCAGCGGCGGTCAGTTGGGTATCCAGCTTGACGCCTTTTTCTTCCTTCATGTGGTCGAGAACTTCTTCAAACGCCTCGTCCGGGATCTCCAGCACAACCGAGCCAAACATGGAAACCAGGCGGCGGTATGAGTCATACACAAACCGCTCATTGCCGGTCAGTTCAACCATGCCTTTGGCAGTGTCGTCATTCAAACCGATATTGAGCACGGTATCCATCATACCCGGCATTGAGAACTTGGCGCCAGAGCGGCAGGAAACCAAAAGCGGATTCTTGGGATCGCCAAATTTCTTGCCGGCCTGTTTTTCCACTTCGGCGAGAGCAGCCAGCATCTGGTTCCACATTTCATCCGACAGTTGGTTGCCAGCGGCAATATAGGCATTACATGCTTCGGTGGTTACGGTGAATCCTGGGGGCACGGGCAGGCCGATGCGCGCCATTTCTGCCAGGTTCGCGCCTTTACCGCCGAGAAGGCCTCTTACGCCTTCCCAATCACCAGCGTAGGCTTCTGCCTGTTTGACTTCGCTGTAAAGATATACCCATTTCTTATCTGACATCAAAATCCTCCTTGGTTTTCAATCGCCCGCTTAGGTTCGGGCAAATTATCTGAACTCACTAATAAAAGATTTTACCACAACCCGCCCTAATTTTTTTTGTTTCTGCTACCAATTCAACACCACCGCGCGCACTGCTGTGATTCTTTGCACCGAATACACCGCCTCTCTCTAAAGAATTTCTCACCGTTCATAGCGCGCGCGCCCTTCTTTTGTAAACCACCTGCAAGGTCATAGATTATCCCTTTATTGCATAATAGAGATGGAGCCAACCCAGACATGAAACAACAATTATCCGTACTTGTAATCGATGACGACCCCGCCACAACCGATTTATTGAGTCTTTTACTAATGCCGGTTACTTCCGAAGTAATTATCGCGAACTCAGGCGGTGAAGGGGTTGATCTTGCCCGCGAATTTGAACCCGACTTTATCGTGCTCGATTTAATGATGCCCGATATGACCGGAGCGGAGGTCGCCGCGGAAATTCGCAAGTTCAGCTCCGTACCCATCCTCATCCTCAGCGCCATCAATCACCCGCAGTTGGTTGCCAGCGCGCTGGATAACGGCGCGGATAACTTCCTGCGCAAGCCAGTTTCGGAAGACATCCTCGTTTCTCAAATTCGCCGCATGACAAGCCGTGCACCCGTGGCGGATAAGGCCATTCCTCCCACCCCCTTTTCTGAATGGTTTACCTCCAAATCTCCCTGAAGCTGATACCATCGTCTACAACGCAGGCATCTGGCCTGCGTTTTTCATTGCACCCGCCGTGCCAGTTCCAGAATTGCCCGCGCTGTCTCCTGGGGGCATTCCAGCATCGGCATATGCCCGGCGTCATCCAATACCACCAGGCGGCCGTTTACAAGCATCCGGCTGGCCGCTTCCGCCGTTTCCAGGCTCACAACCCGGTCCCGCCTGCCCGCAATGATCAGGGCTGGGGCTTTCAAACCCTGCAGTGTCGCGGTTTCATCTCCGCGCGCAGCCATGCCAAGCTGCGCAGCAGCCGCGCCCGCGCTGGAATTTTCGAGGATTATCTCCTTCATGCGGGGATAAAGATGCGCGATGTCACTTAACTGGGCGGGCATGCTCTCAGCCAGAAAGCCCAACCCTTCGCGTTCCAGCCGTTCTGCACTGGCCTGCCGGCTGGCGGCTTTCTCCGCGCTGTCGGCCAACGGATGAGAAGCGATCAGCCCCAGGCCCAGCAGCCGCCGCGGAAAGAGCCTCGCGAAAGCCAGAGCCGCGTATCCGCCCATTGAATGTCCGGCCACCACCACCTGCTCAATGCCCAGCCTATCCAGCAGGGCGGCCACATCCCGCGCCATCGCCCCCATCGTGTTTGTCCGCTCCCCCACCGGTGAGCGTCCGTGCCCGCGCAGATCGGGCAGAATCAAGCGCAGATCCTCATCCAGCAGCGCATTCACATCCTCCCAGATTCGCCGATTGAACGGAAAACCGTGCAGCAGCACCACCGGCGTTCCGCTGCCGCGTGCCTCAAAATCCAGGTTTACCGTTTCACTCTTCATCTTTACTTCCTTTTCCCAACCAGTCGCAGATGAACTGCAGCGCCTCTTCGCGTGTTTGCAGCCGGCCTTCCACCTGCGCTTCAGTGGCAGCCTCTAAAATGCTGCCCACCACCGGCCCGGCCGGCACACCCGCTGCCAGCACATCCTGCCCGTTAATCAGCCGCGGCGGAGAAATCACCTCGTCCTTCTTCTGCCACCACGCCTCCAGCAGCGTCTGGCACACCTCTAGCTCGGCCTTCCACACCGCCGGGGGGACATCCGGTCGGTGAGTGGCCAGCGTATCAACCAGCGAGAGCAGGCAAACATCTACGCCCGCGCTGCCGGTATCGCGGAAGAAGCGGTAAACAGCCCGGGGACTTGGCCTGCCCCCGCTCTGGGCCAGGTGATGCACGCGCATGTGCGCCCGCACTACGTTTCGAACACGGGCGAGTTCATGCTGACTTAACGCCAGTTCTTTGCCGCGCAACGCGGCCAGCTCAGCGCTGGCGATCTCATGCTCAAAAAAGCGCATGCGCTCACCCACCTGTTGAACTACCGCAGGCTTGCCTGTATCGTGATACAGCGCCGATAGGAATAACAGCTCCCGCGCGCGGCGGCCCTGGGTAATCTCCTCCTGGAAATGGCGCGTCAATTCCTCGCGGTAGGCCCCCAGGTGCAGAACCGCCAGCCCCATGCGCAGATTGCTCACCAGCGACTCGTTATAACGCCCCGCCAGCGCGGCCAGCACCTTCTCCAGCTCGTCCAGCGTGGAAAGGGTGTGATTCCACACATCTTCATGGTGCGGGGCCGTCTGCCGCACCCCTTTAAGCTGCGTCAGCTCAGGGAAAACAACATCCAACGCGCCGGCCTGATCCAGCAGGCGCAACGCGCTGCTCACATGCTGGCCCTCAAAAATGCGAAAGATTTCGTCTCTGCGCCGCTCCGCCGAAGGGATCGCCAGGCGGGGAGCGGCGGCCTTCATCGCCTGCCAGGCCTCGGGCGCCAGCCGGAAGCCCAGGTTCAGCGCAAGGCGCACACCCCGCAGCACCCGGATCGGGTCGGCTTCAAAAGCATCCTCGCGGCACGGCCGCAACACTTTAGCGTGGAGGTCTTTCACCCCGCCACACGGGTCAATGATCTGCGGCGCGTCCAGGTCTTTTAGGCCCAGCGCCAGCGCATTCACCGTAAAGTCTCGTTCCAGCAAATCTTCTTCCAGGCTGCCGCCGCGCGCCCGCGCAAAGTCGATCACCCCCACGCCTTGCTGCTCGTCGCGATACAGCACGCGCGCTGTGTTGCGCTCATCGTCCAGCATATAAAAATCGCCCTCCAGCGCGCTGGCCAACCGGCGCGCCAGGGGGCGGACATCACACAGCATCACCACGTCGAGGTCATGCGGCTGCCCGCGGCTTAAGAATAAATCGCGCACAGCCCCACCCACCAAAAAAACCGGCTCGCTCTCCCGCACCAGTTGGCGTAGATGCTCCACCGGCTTCCATTCCCGTATGATTTGGGGCAATTCGAACGCGCCGCGCGGCAAATTATTCTGCATTCCCGTCATACTTTTGCAGGTCTACCACGCCAATAAACGGTAGATTGCGGTAGAACTCATCAATATCCAGACCGTAACCAAACACAAACTTATTCGGGATTTCAAACCCCCGGTAGAGAATCGGCACCTCCACCTCACGGCGTTCCGCTTTGTCCAGCAGGGTACACACCGCCAGGCTGGCCGGTTTGCGCATCGAGAGCAGCTCCAGTACCGAGGCCAGGGTGTGCCCCGAGTCGACAATATCTTCCACCAGAATCACATGCCGGTCGCGGATATCGGTGTTCACATCCAGGGTGATACGCGCCTGACCGGTCGATTCGCGCGCGCCGGTGCCGTAAGAAGACACCGCCATAAACTCAATCGCGTGCGGAACGCTGATATGCCGCATCAAGTCCGTCAGAAACAGCACGCCGCCGCGCAAAATGCACACCAGCAGCAGCTCTTTGCCCTCAAAATCGCGGCTGATCTCGCGCCCCAGCTCAGCCACCCGCGCTTGCAAATCCTCTTCGCTGACCAGCACTTCCCCTAAAAATTCGTGATAATCTCGCACCATGGCTCAATGACCTTTCTCGTTAAGATCGCGGCACAATGTGATGCAGCCGGCAGCGCGCCTCATACATTTCAGACGCGCCCACAATCACCACCGGGTCATCATAACGCGCCGGCTCTCCATTCACCAAACGCTGGGTTCGCGTGGCCGATTCACCGCAAACCATGCAGATCGCGTGCAGTTTATCCACCCGCTCAGCTTTAGCCATCAAGACCGGCATACAGCCAAACGGCTCGCCGCGGAAGTCCAGATCCAGCCCGGCGGCGATGACACGCACACCCTGGTCCGCCAATTGGCTGACTACATCGACAATTCCCTCGTCAAAGAACTGCGCCTCGTCAACGCCCACTACAGTCGTCTCCGGTAATAGATGAGCCAGCACTTCACTTGAATGACCGACCGGGATGGCATCAAACACCATTCCGGCGTGAGAGGCTACCTTTTCCTCGGCGTAGCGCCGGTCAATCGCGGGCTTAAACACCTGCACTTTTTGGCGCGCGATCACAGCCCGGCGTAGGCGCCGAATCAGCTCTTCGGTTTTTCCGCAAAACATTGAACCGCAAATAACTTCCAATGAACCAGTTTCATGCTTCATGAAAACGACCCTTTGCACATGATAGGATGTATCGATTCTACTCTAAATCAGCCGCGGAAAAACATCCGGCAGCGATCTTTAAGGTTGGCGGATAGAAAATCACCCCGTCCTTGCGAACGGGGTGATTCAGCGTTCTTTTACGAGCCCACCCAACGGCGGAGCATCGCCAGAGATTAGACAACCACGTCTTCAGCCGCGGCCGGCAGGTCGTAACCGAACTGGCGCATGGCTTTCTTCATGTCAATCAAACTCTTGCGGCCAAAACCTTCAACATCCAGCAAGGCCTGTTCACCAGCAGCCAGTTTCTCCAACACCTGTCCGGCATTGGTAATACCAGCGGCAGCCAGAGCCTCGACGGCGCGTTTGGAAAGGTTGAAATCGGAAACCGGGCGGTCGGGGGAAGTGCGCGCAGTTTCGCGGGTTTTCTTCTCTTCCATGTGGTCTTGAGCGGCTTGCAAACGGCGGTAGAAGCGGTCTACCTGACCTTCTTTATCCAAAATGCGCTGCATCTGACCGGTAAAGAACGGGTGGCATTTGGAGCAAACCTCAGTCTGGATTTTCTCCTGGGTCGAACCGGTTTTCCAGGTATTGCCGCAAGCGCAGGTTACCGTCGCCTCAGTGTAATATTTCGGATGGATATCCTTCTTCATGATGTATTCCTTTCACAAGGAGTCCCCTGCATCCGTAACAGCCTTATGCGCCGTCACGCTGCAGGAAGAATCGTTAGTTAAGCGGCCTCGGCCGGTTCAACATGAACCCGCTTCTGGCCCGTCGGGAGCGTCTCAAAGACCACCACACCGTCCGCGACTGCGAACAGCGTATCATCTTTACCGCGGCCTACGTTCTTTCCGGGTTTGATCTTGGTGCCGCGCTGCCGCACCAAAATGTTGCCAGAAATAACCTGCTCGCCGCCAAATTTCTTCACGCCCAGGCGTTGTGAATTACTGTCTCGTCCGTTACGGCTGGACCCGCCACCTTTTTTATGTGCCATTGTTCCTACTCCATATCAATAGAATCGATCAGTAGCCGGGTATACTGCTGGCGATGGCCGGTTTTAACGCGACGGCGTTTTTTGGGGCGATAGCGAAACACAATCAGCTTGGGACCCTTGACGTGATCAACCACGGTCGCGCTGACTTTCGCGCCAGACACCACCGGCGTTCCCACCGCAACTCGGTCTTCATTTACATAAAGAAGCACGGTGTCAAGCGTCAGCTTGTCGCCAGCTTCCACGGACAGGCGGTCCACGTCAATCGTCTTTCCTTCGACGGCGCGGAACTGCTTGCCACCACTCTCAACAATCGCGAATTTCATTCCTTTTTTCTCCAATCTTCACTTCTCCGCAGGTCTCGCGGCACGCAGGCAACGCCAGAGTGCGGGTAAGTTGGGGATGATTTGGGTACAGCATAAAATGTCCCCAGCGATTTCGCCGGGTAGAGCATGCAGTATTATAAATGCCAGCGGCGAGTCTGTCAACGATTCAAACCAGGTTGGTTATCCGGCGCGCGTCACCCTCACGGACGGTGATCTTCTGTTCGTCCAGATACTCCAGCAGCGCCACGGCGTATTTCCGGCTGGTCTGCAGCCGGTCGCGCGCCTGCGCCATTGTGAAGGTTGTTCCATTCCCCCATTCTTCCCGGATCATTTCCAACATCCGATCAAAATCCTCTTTGCGAAAAACCACCTCTTTCGACACCGCCAGCAGCAGTCCCTGGCCGGTCAATGCGTTATAAATCTCCTCCCCTACCTCGTCTACGCATTCCTTTACCCCCGGCGGAGACGTTGGCGCGTCCGCGAATTTCTTCAACAGGGTGTTCACCTGGGATTGTTGAGCGGGTGTAAAGCAAATTTTGTGACTGCTCAGGCCTACCAGCCGGTTCGTCTCGCGCAGGCGGTCTTCGGCGGCCCAGCTTTGCAGCGCGGCGTTATATTCGCGCGCCTCCAGCCCCAGGCGGCTTTTTAACTCTTCGCGCAGCATCCCGGCCCGCAGCGGAAAACTCTGGTGATATCGCTCCAGTATGATTGCCATATTCTCGCTCAACGCCTGCCAGGCTGCCTGCGCCATCACCAGCCCCTCCTCAGCGCCGCGCTGCGGCTCGAGCAGCGCCAGCGCGCCCTCACCCACCAGGCCTGCCAGGGCGGCTTTGCCTTCTTCAGCCGGCAAATTGGCCAGCTTAATCAGTTGGGTGCCGGTTACCATTCCGGCGGCCGAGCTGGTCTGCAGCAGAATCTCCTGTGGATTGCCCTGCGCCAGCACCGCAAACCGTTCCAGCACGCTGGCCGAAAACCGTTTATAGCGCCTCTCGGGGTGGGCCTCCACCACCATGCCGCCGCCCAGCGTCTCGCTTGGCGAAGGCCGCCGCAGAAGGTAGCGGTCACCTCTCGCCACCACCACCGGCTCGCTGGTCTCAATTTGCAGCCAGCCAGATTCGCCGGGCGCAATCTCCTCTACCCCCATCACCCGCACACGCGCCACCACTTCTTCCGCGCCAATGAACAGCTTCACCTGCGTATCGTGCTTCAAGGCAATGCTGCTTTCTTTCCGCAGATCAAATTGAGCGTCAAAGCGCTGTGTGGCGCGGTAAAAACCCGGTTTGCAAACCACCAGCCCGCGACGCACCTGCTGGGTATCCACCCCCGACAGGTTAACCGCCGTGCGGCTGCCTGGCTGCGCCTGGTTTTCTTTTTGTTTATGGCTTTGCAGGCCTCTTACCCGCCCGCGGATGCCCGGCGGCAAAATTTCCACTTCATCCCCCACCTTCAAATCACCGTCCAACAGCGTACCGGTAACCACCGTGCCGAATCCGGCCACGCTGAATACCCGGTCTACCGGCAGGCGCGCTTTACCGCGGTTAAGTCGCCGTGGCTGGCCGGCCAGGCTGGCAGCCAGGGTTTGCTTCAATTCCGTAATTCCCGCGCCGCTGCGCGCCGAAACCCGCACCACGGGGGCGCCGTCCAGCACGCTGCCCGCCAGGGTCTCACGCACGTCCATCTCAATCAGGTCCAGCCATTCCGCGTCGGGGGCCAGGTCAATTTTGGTCAGGGCCACCACCCCGGCCGGAATTTTCAAAATATCCAGAATCGCCAGGTGCTCGCGGGTTTGCGGCATAACGCCTTCGTCTGCCGCCACCACAAACAGCGCCAGGTCAATCCCCCCCACCCCGGCGAGCATATTTTCAATAAAGTCACGGTGACCGGGAACGTCTACAATCCCTACCTCTTCACCGTCCGGCAGGGTCAGCCAGGCAAAACCCAGGTCTATCGTCATCTCCCGTTCCTGCTCTTCTTTGAGCCGGTCGGGGTGGGTTCCGGTGAGCGTGGCCACCAGGGTCGATTTACCGTGGTCAACATGTCCGGCGGTTCCAATTACACGCATTGCCATGCTCCCTTGATTAACTGGAGAACGTTTGCTGGTTGCTTTCCATTAATTCTTGCGAGAAGGCAAGCAGCTTTTGCAGGCGCGCGCGTGTATCATTGAGTACAGACTCGAGTGTGTCGTGCATTTCCTGAGTCATATCCTCGACTTTCACCAGGCGCTCGGTCTGCTTCTCAATTTTGCGGTTGGCTTCGCGCTGCATCTCTTCTTGCGATATCGTGTAATTCGTCCAACGCTTCTGGTCATCCGACTTGAAATTCACCCATTCATTGCGGAATCGTTCTTCCACCAGACGCTGCATTTCAGTAATTTCGTTTAACCGCCGCTCAAAGCGCTGGCGCGTTTCTTCAAATGATTCCTGCGCGCGCTTCACGGTGCGGTGCGTGGCGTCCAACGCCTGCATCTGGCTTTCGAGGTCCAACGTCTGGCGGGTAATCGTCTCAAACTGCGCCTGCCATTCTTTCCACATCCGCTCGCGCTCCAGGTTTTGCATGCTTTGCTTTTCAATGAAAGCCACCTGCGCCTGTTTGCGTTCCGATTCCATGGCGGCGAACTCGCTCACACGCAGTTCCAGTTTGCGCACCGAATCGGCGGCCACATCCACCTTGCCGCGCTGTTCATCCTGCCGCTTGCGCAGCACCGAAGTTTCCGCCTGCAAATCCGTCAGCCGCTTGGTGTCCTGGCGGCGGCCTTCCTCCAGCAGCTTGATGGAGCGGCGGTATTCTTCATCCGAACGCACATTCTCGTCAAACTTCTTCTCCAGCTCAGAAATCAACCGCCCCAGGCGGTAATCTTCTTCGATTCGCGCCTGGATCTTGGTGCGCATATCGGGCAGCACCTCCAGCTCTTTGCGCGTTTCGCCAATCGCCTTATGCAGCGATTCCAGGTCTTCGCGGCGCACTTTGTCTGCCTCACGTTCACGCTCAACGCGTTGCTTCTCGATCACTTCAATGGCTCGGCTGTGTTCCACTTTGATCTTTGCCAGGCTTTCTTCAAGCTGATCAATGCGGCTCAGAGCGGCTTCTATTCGCGCTACCTGCGTGTTGATCTCTTTAATCTGGTCCCGCGACTCAGGGATCGCGCTTTCCAACGCGCTGATACGCTTCTCAAGCGTGGCAATGGTGGTTTTATCTTTGCGGCGTTCATCATCCAACCATTCCAATCGTTTGGCAATTTGTTCGAAGTCCATTTTATTACCTCTTTGCCCGAATAATATTTTTGGAAAGCGAGCGGGGTGAATCGGGTTAGCAGGATTGTATACCAGACCCGCCCAATTCGCCAGATCGTTTAAGGAAGGCGGGGGAACGCCCGCAGCATGTTCTGAATCGGTTCGGCCAGCCAGGCCGGGGCCAGGCCAAACAAAATTGTGCCCGCGCTGCCGATGATCACCATCCACGTGTCCACCCAGCGCTCTTCGACCTTTTCTTCTTCCTGATCCTTCTGAAGAACGGTTACCAGCACCCGAAAAGCCGCCGCCAGAATCCCCGCCTGACCAATCAGGAACCAGGCGACCACCACCAGCGAATCAGCCGCCAGGTTAAGCAGCAGCGATGTTTGCCCGTAGAAACCAGCCAGCAGTGGCAGCCCAAAGGCGGTATAGATCGCAATCAGCAGCCCACTGCCTGCCACCGGCTGGCGGTAGATCACCCCGCGCAACGCCGAAAGCTGCATATCGCCGCGCCTTGCCATCAAAGTCATGCTGTACGTCCACAAGCCCAACGAGAACATACGCGGGATCAGCAGCGTGGCGAACAAAGCAAATCCGGCTTCTCGCATCAGGCTGATCGCCAGCAGCGCCAGTCCATTCTCAAAGATCACCGCGTACCCAAACATGCGCCTTAAGTTCTTCTCAAATGCCGCCCACAACCCGCTGGTCACCACCATCACAATGCCAACCAGCCTCACCGCCGTCGAAAGCTGCGGGTAATCAGCCAGCCAAGCGTAACTGTTCAAAAATTCCAAAAATAACACCAGAGCAATGGTCGGAAGAAAACTCAACACAAAACCCGCCGAAAAGGGGTCTGCCTCCGAAGCCATTTGCGGCAGCCAGGTATAAAAGGGGAAACTCGCCAGCAAAAATGCGAACCCCAATCCCAGCAGCACCACAGCCTGCAAGGTCAGAGACTGATTGGCGGGGTTGGCTTCTACGCCCGAGCTGGCCCACCCTGCCAGCAGAATAAACGGCATCGCCAGGGTTTGAAAGATGAGAAACCGCATCACCCCTTTTTTGGCTTTCCAGCCGGGGGGCAGCAGCAAAGGAACACATAACAGCACCACCACCTCTATCACCAGCGCCGCGTACAGAAACGGCTGCACCGCATAGGCCGCTACCAGCAGCGATAGAACTGCCAATCCCAATGGCGCAAAATACGCGTGCGCGCGGATGATCCACCCACCAATGAACCACAGCATGCCAATCGAAAACACCAGCACCAAAAAGGTTGTGTCCGCCTGATCCAGCACCAGGCGGCGCCCCAACAGATTCAATGTGGATTGGATCTGAAACAGGTTGCGGCCGATGCGAATGGATTGGTCAATCGGCAGCACCAGCGCCAGCAGACCCAGCAGCGCAGAGACAACCGTGGCAATCGCCGCCGTCCACGCGCGCTGCCGGTTAAGGAACCAAAGCCCAACCGACACCCCCAGCGGGAACACGACCCAGATCAAAGGCGCGCTCATTCGCTAACCTCCAGCTCCGGCACCGAGATCAGATAGGCCCCCACCAGCGCGATTCCCAAGTTTGCCATCGCCAGCAGACCGGTTACTAGAATCGATGTTTCCACCACAGCGTATAGCACCTCAAACCCGCCCAACACGGTTAATAAGCCCAGGCTGACACGCAAAGGGGTATTAAATAAGCCCAATTGCAGCAGCCCTGTTCCCACCAACACCAGGCCGCCCCACAACATTTCGTCGCGTCCCGGTATCCAGCGCTGAATCTCTGGAGCGATGGAAAACATCAACACCCACACAATCACCGCCGCCAGAACACGGAAGATTTTCCCGGATACATTGGAAAGCGGATCGCTTTCCACAACTTCTTCTTCCAAATGATTAGCCGCCAGCATCGCGCCGGCCATCCAACCCACCACCAGCTTGACCGCGGCCAGGCCAACCGGCCATTCCAGCGCCACCAGCCAGAAAATCCCTATGTACTGCACCGCCAGGCCGATTAAAAAATTGCGCCAGCGATGGGCCAGCAGAATTAAAATAGAACTGGCGATTAAGAAGAAAACCGGCAAAACGTGGATCGTTAGCATCTATGGTGTGCCTCCCCGGTACAGGAAAGAGACCAACAGCACCAGCAATACCATCGCCCACAAAACGCCGCCATCTCCTTCCAGCATGGTCACGCCAAACTGCAGAATCCGCTGAATTACACGAAAGACCCAGTTACCAATGCGATAAACCCAATCCAGGCGTAAGAGGTCAGCCGAAAACCGCCCGGCGCGCCGCAACACCGCCACCACCCACGGACTGCGTTGCGCCAGAGTTGCGCCGTAGCGCTCCTGCAGCACAACACCCCCAACCGCCAACCCCAGCCCCATCGCAGCGGCCCACCACACACCGGCGGTGAAGAAACTCGCGGGCAAGATCAGCATTAAAGCCCAAAAACCCAGAATCAGAACCAGCAGTCCGGCCGGATAGACCACCACCAGCCATCGCTCCAGTATCTCCGGTTCGCGGCCCAGTTTCCGCGTGTGACGCAAGTATCCAAAGAGGAGCAGCGCGTAGGCCAGCAGGATCAGTCCATTCGCCAGGCTCAACGGCCGGGCCGCCAATATTTCATAAAGACCCGCGGCAGGAGTGAACGGCAGGCCCGCCATGCTCAAGCCCGCTGCCAGCGGCAAATACACCATCCACTGCCGGCGCTGCGTGAATAAGAAAATCACGCCCCCCAACAAGACCAGCGTCATACCCGGAATCACCGATTGCTGCGGGCTGCCATTCAAGACCAGGCTGACCGCCACAGATGCCATCGAGATCAGCCAGAACGGCCGGCCGCTAATTGCGTCATTGGCCGAGGCCCACATGATGGCCGCGTACAACGCGGTGATGGCTGCCAGCGAGAGCAGCAGCGGCGTGCTGCCGGCCAGTTGAATGCTAACCGGCAAATGGCCCAGCAAAACCAGGCTCGAGGCCGGCGATGCAAAGCGGATCAGCGTGCCCAACCCCCGCCGCACTTCCAATTCTTCGGTGAACGGCACATGCAGCGGAATCACCCCCATGCGCAAGCCCACCGCAATCAGCAGAAAGATGGCGCTATCCGGGAAAATATTAGCAAAGTCCAGTTCGGCCCCGCGAGACGCGCTGTAAGACATGGACCAGATCACCATCAGCGTGCCAAACACGCGCACAATGAAAGCAGTTGCCACGCGCTCAATTTTTTGCGCGCTGCGCGCGTTCGAAAAAACCACCCAGCCTTCCATTAAATCTATCGCCGTCCAGGCCAGGATCATCGTGATGGGGTTGTTCGCCATCACCCCCAGCAGCGCGGCCCCGTTCACCGCCAGCGACCCCACCCACAGCAAAGGTGTGGCCGGTTCTTGCAACCGCGCCGATTCCGTCAGCATCACGGCCAGCAACAGGCTGCTCAACGCAAAGGCGTATGGCCAGGAGAATTCGTCCAACTCCCAGGCCAGTTCAAACGGAGCTTCCAGCCCCGTCTGCCAGACCGGTAGCGCGAAGGGGTCGGGGTTGAACCAGTGGGCACCCAGCACCAACCCCCAGGCCAAAATGGAGCCACCCGCAGCCGCCAGCCACAAATACGAAATACTCGGACGAAATTGGGACCACACCAAAATCGCCAGGGCAAACAGGAACAGCAGCAAAACGGGCAGGAGTACAAGCATAAGCGAAAACAGGTGCTAGATTATAACACCTCTGCCGATGCGTCTCGGTGCAGGTAGCGTCCCATGCCGGCTTTGCCCATCCATTTCTGGCCGTCCACGATCAGCTTGCCGCGCAAGAACACTTTCTCCGGGTAGCCTTTCAGCTTCCAGCCCTCAAACAGGTTGTAATCGGTGCGGTGATGCGCCACCTTTACCCCATATTCCAGTGTTTTCTCCGGGTCCCAAATGGCAATATCCGCATCAGCGCCGGGCATTAACGACCCCTTGCGCGGATACATGCCAAAAATCTTAGCGGGGTTGGTGCTGCACAGCGCCACAAACTGGTTGGCCGTGATCTTACCGCTGCCCACCCCGTATGTCCATAAAATTGGCAGACGATCGCCAATGCCCGGCAGACCGTTGGGAATTTCTGTGAAATTGTTCTTCCCCAGTTCCTTGCCCGGAATGGCCACTTCCTTGCCTTCATAGAGGATCGGCTTGGTGCCGTCATAAAAGAACGGGCAGTGATCAGTTCCAATCGTCTGGATCGTCCCTTCCATCACGCCTTTCCAGATACGCTCATTATCGGCCTTGCTGCGCATGGGCGGCGAGCAAATCCACTTCGCGCCGTCCGGGCGCTGTAAATCTTCCAGCGTAAAGAACATGTACTGCGGGCAAGTTTCGCCCATCACCGGCAGACCGCGTTCGCGCGCGTACTGCAGCATATCGGTTTCGCCGCCGGTATTCATGTGCACCAGGTAAAGCGGCGCACCGGCCTGTTCGGCCATCGCGAAACCGCGCAGGGCGGCTTCCACCGCCCCCCAGGCCGGCCGCGTGTGCGCGTGCCATTCCGTTGATATGTTGCCATTGGCCAGCGCCTCTGCCACTAACTGTTCAATCACATCACCGTTCTCGGCATGCATCATGGTTAAATATCCCCGCTCACCGGCCATGCGCAGCACCCGGAAGATATCGCCATCTTGCAGGCGCATGCGATTGTTGTAGGCTGAAAACACTTTGATCGATGAAATTCCCTCTTCGCCCAGCACATGAAATTCTTTGCGCACGTCATCATTCACCCGTTCCACATTCATGTGAAAGCCGAAGTCAATCGCCGCCAGATCATCGGCGCGCGCGTGCCAGCCGTCAATATTCTCGCGGAAACTGCCAGGCCCGTGTGGAATGAAATCAAGCGCCGTGGTGGTGCCCCCAAACGCGGCCGCCTTGTGCCCCGTGTAGTGATCGTCCGAGCTGACCGTACCAAACATGGGCAGGTTGAGGTGCACATGCGGGTCCACACCGCCCGGCATCACCAGCTTGCCGCTGGCATCGATCACCTCGGCGCCCGCCGGGGGCTGCAGGTTTTTACCCACCAGCGAAATCTTCTCGCCCTCGATTAAAATATCAGCCTCAAATGTATCTGCGGCGGTAATTAAGGTGCCGTTTTTAATGATTGTTGTCATCACATCCTCCTGAATACAAATATGGATATTCCGAGAGAAAACTACCACTCAACGGCTGAATCTTCAGAAATCTTGTCCAACGCCCCCAGCATCGCCAGCAGCGCCGCGTCAATCTCCATGCCGCCTGGTACGTCAGGCTGGTAATGTTGAGACTTTTCGGCCCGCTCGCGCAGCGCCTTCCACAGCAGCTCGCGCTCTTCCGTCTTCACCACCAGATCTTTCAACTCGCGCGCTTGCAGCAGCATTTCGCCCGTGGAATACAGGAACGTGAAGCGCTTCCAGTAGCTGGCCACAATGGGAACGCTCAGCGGCAGCAGACCGCCAACCTGGATTTTGTAATACTCTTCTTTGGCTCGCGGGTGATCCGGCTCGTCTCGAAATAACTGCGCGCGCGTTACCAGTTCGTGGCCGCGCACCGGCGCCAGCCACTCAATCTTCCAGCGGTGATCCGCTCCAAACGCCGCCGTCTGGTAAAACGCCAGGTAATCGACATCCACCACCTTGGGCGCCGAGCGCAGCGGAATGCGGTACCAGCCCAGCACTCTGGCAATTTCCAAATCACGCGCAGACGGCATGACCGCCACAAGAATAAGGGAAGAGGGATGCACTTGCAAACCAAAATTCGCCATACTTTGCCTGCTCCAACGCGGTTGCTGCAAAATTAATTATAGTGTACCACTTTCACAACTTCGATATTTTGTCTAAGCCCGGCCGTTCTCTTTCCTTTCTCCCCGCGCCCGCTAAAAATCCGTTCAACTCCGGGTTGCGCCCGCCCTCATCCCCCCCGTATAATCAATTCAAAGCGCCTTCCATATCCCCGTTCAGGAGATAAAAAATGCAGCCGAATTCCCTCATCGGACAGTCCGTTCCCCGCATTGACGCCCGCGAAAAGGTAACCGGCCGTGCCGCCTACGCCGCGGACATCCCCCTTGAACACCCCGCCTGGGCGGTGGTGCTGCGCAGTCCCCACCACCATGCACGCATTCTGGAAGTCAACACGACCGCCGCGCAGGCCATGCCCGGCGTCTATTCGGTCATCACTATCGAAGATGTGCCCGGAGAAAAAACCTTCGGAGACATCATCCCCGACCGCCCTGTACTGGCCTCCGGCAAAGTCCGCTTTCTTGGCGAACCGGTGGCCATCGTCGTTGCCGAAACGCAAGCCGCCGCCCAGTCCGCTTGCCAGGCCATCTCCGTTTCCTACGAGCCGCTTCCCGCCGCGCTGGATATCCCCGCCGCCCTGGCTCCCAACGCCCCAGCGGTGCACCAGCCCGGCAACCTGCTCGATAGGGTCTCTGTTTCCACCGGCGACCTGGAGCAGGGTTTTCGCCTGGCCGACCACACCCTCGAAGCCGAATTTACCCTTCAGCGCGTTTACCAGGCCTACCTCGAGCCGGAAGCCTGCACCGTGCGCGTCGACCCCAACGGTATGCTCACCGTGTGGGTCACCTCGCAGAAGCCGTTCTCTGACCGCGACGCCATCTGCAAAGTGCTGGCCTTGCCTGAAGACCAGGTACAGGTCATCAGTGCCGCGGTGGGCGGGGCTTTCGGCGCCAAAGAAGACTCGTCTCTCGCCATTCTGGCCGCCCTGGCCGCTTGGAAAACGCGCAAAAACCTGCGCCTGGTCAACACCCGCTCCGACTCATTTCTGGCGCACCCGCGCCGTCACCCGGCCAGCCTGCGCTACCGCGCCGGTTTCCGCGCCGACGGCCGCCTGACAGCCCTGGAAGTCCACGCCGACCTGGACACAGGCGCTTACGCCTCTTACGGCCCGGCGGTAATGCAGCTCTTCACCGAAACGGTTCCGGGGCCTTACCACATTCCCAACGTCAGCGTAACCTCACGCCTGGTTTACACCAACGCCCCCATCTGCGGCGCGTTCCGCGGTTTTGGCGCGCCCCAGGCCGCCTTTGGCATTGAATCGCTCCTGGACCGCATCGCCGCGACGCTTTCGCTCTCTCCCATCGAAGTCCGCCGCCGCAACATCTGGCAGCCCGGCGACCTGGCCTACACCGGCGTGCCCGTCAACCAGCCCGAAGCCCTGCCCGCCATTCTGGATCAGGCCGAAACCGAAATGAACCGCCTCGCGGCCATCCCCGCTGCGGAAGGGTGCAAGGCCGGGGTGGGGTTCGCCCTCGGTCTTCAAACGATGGGGCTGGGGTTCCGTGTTCCCGATGACACCTCCATTTGCCTGGAGTGGCAAAGCGATGGGCGCGTCAAAGTCTTCCTGGGCGCTGCTGACCTCGGCCAGGGGCTTGCCACCGTGGCCGCCCAAATGACCGCCCAGGCGCTCGGCCTTTCGATGGACATGGTGGATGTATCGGAACTGGACACCTTCAACGTCCCCAACAGCGGGGTTACCTGCGCCTCGCGCATGACCTACAACGTGGGCAACGCCATTCTTCTCGCCGCCGACCATGCAGTAGACGCCCTGCTTTCCGCCGCGGCTGGCTACCTGGGGGTGGAAAAATCCTCTCTGATCTATTCCGGCGGCCGCATTCAGCGCGTTGACGCGCCCTCAGCCACGGCCATCCCATTCAACCTTCTCGCCGGAAGGATCATCGCCGAAACGGAAAGCCCCATTCAGGGCATGGCCACATTTTCATTCCCCTACAGCCCCAACACCCCACCCGATTTACCGTTTGGCATGCCGCACGTTAAATTTGTGTTTGGCGCCAACGTCATCCGCGTTGAAATCGATCCGCAGACCGGCCAGGTATCTCCCACCCACGTTACCGCCATTCACGACCTGGGCAGAATCATCAACCGAGCCGGGGTCGAAGGGCAGATCACCGGCGGCGTGCTGCAGGGCCTTGGCTACGCCTTCAGTGAAGATATGTGCCTGGCCGCGCCCAACCGTTGGGTAGACCGCTTCTCAGAGTACCTCATTCCCACTGTGTTGGACGCGCCGCCGGAATTAAAGACCGTTCTGCTCGAATTTCCCGAAGAAAGCGGCCCCTTTGGCGCCAAAGGCATTGGCGAAATTGCTATGGTGCCCACCGCCCCGGCCGCTGCCAGCGCGGTGCGCGCCGCCACCGGCACACCGCCCGCGCGCCTGCCTATCACCCCCCAAGACGTCATCTCCCTGGCTTAACAACAAAGGACGCCCATCGCGCGGGCGTCCTTTTTCGTTCTTTTGTTGTCTCGCAGCGGTTACTTCAACAGGCCGGTCATGGCGTTAAATTCGTTGATCAGCTCGTCGATTTCCTCGGTCTGAGACTGGAATTCAGTCCAGTAATCGGGAGCGTACCATTGATCAAGAATCTCTTCATAGGTCTTGCCCTGCTGTTCCACCCAGGTGTAATACTTCAGGTTGTGCACCCGGCGGCGGTCCGCGTAGGTCAGCTCAAGCAGGTTGTCGATGCGCTCGCCGTGCAGGTAGCGGGCGTAGTGTTCGGCAGCGTCAGCTTCCGTGTATTGGCCGTATTCTTCGTGCATTTCCTTTAAGCGGCTGCCGTACAGTTCCATCGAGTCGGTCAACACAGTCAGAACAACGTCGTTCTCGCCCCACTCATAGTATTTAGCCATCTTGATGCTGGAAAGCACATTGGCAATACCAGAGAAACCGAGCAGGTCTAACTGCGGCACCAATGCTTCGGGGACGCCTTTCTTCACAAGATAGGCGCGCCCGGCCGGCTCGTTGAACAGGCGCGAAATGTTCACCACCGCGGCGTCATCAATCGCCATCACCATGTCGGTGTTCTTGACGTTGTGAATCCACGGCACGTGCTTGTCGCCAATCCCCTCGATGCGGTGCGCGCCAAAGCCGTTCTCCAGCAGGGTGGGGCACTGCAGCGCTTCACTGGCGGCGATCTTCGAGGTGGGGTAAAGCTGCTTGATAAAATCGCCGCAGCCAATCGTGCCCGCCGAACCGGTGGTCAGCGCCATACCTGCGTAATTGTCTTTGGGGCCCATTACCTGCTTCAATACTTCTTCCATCGCGTGGCCGGTTACTTCATAGTGCCACAGGTAATTGCCAAACTCCTCAAACTGGTTGAAGATCATCAAATCTTCACCGCTGCGGCGCAGTTCCCAGCATTTATCGAAGATTTCTTTCACATTCGATTCGGTGCCGGGGGTGGCGATAATCTCACCCGCAACCGTCTTCAGCCAGTCGAAGCGCTCGCGGCTCATGCCTTCGGGGAGAATCGCGATCGATTCGCAGGCCAGCAAGGTCGAGTCATACGCGCCGCCGCGGCAGTAGTTGCCGGTGGAAGGCCAGACCGCTTTTTGCGTTTCGGGGTCAAACTGGCCGGTTACCAGGCGCGGCACCAGGCAGCCAAAGGTGGCGCCCACTTTGTGCGCGCCGGTGGGGAACCATTTTCCAACCAAAACAACGATGCGGGCGGGAACGCCGGTGAGGCTGCTGGGCAGCTCCAAGTAATTCACGCCGCCAAACTGACCGCCAAACGATTTCGGCTCATTCTTCCAGGTAATGCGGAACAAGTTGCGGGCAGTAACATCCCACAGGCCAATGTTTGCCAATTCAGCTTTAATCGTATCCGGGATTAAATCCGGATTTTTCATCTGCGCGAAAGTCGGGATAATGATATTGCGCTCTTTCGCCCGGCGAACCGCCTTCTTGCGTCGGTCTTCAAAAACAGTTAAATCAATTTTTGCCATTCCTTCATCACTCCTGTTGGTTAGGTTGAGAATCGTTCGTGGGCGCGTCGTGCACAATATAGAGGGGACGCCCCTTCACTTCATCATAAATGCGGCCAATATACTCACCCAGGATCCCTAACGAGATCAGTTGAACCCCGCCTAAAAACAACACCGAGATCAACGTGCTCGCCTGGCCCAGAAATGCCTGGTCGCCCATCAGGCGCATGATAATCACCACCGGGATCGCCAGAATGCTGACCCCCGCGCTGATAAACCCCATATAAGTAGCCACCTGCAAGGGAAAATACGAGAAGCCGGTAATCGCGTTCAGCGCCAGCCGCAGCATCTTCTTGAACGGATACTTCGTCTCGCCCGCCATCCGCGCGCGGCGCTTATAGGCCACCCCAACTTGCCGGAAGCCCACCCACGCGCTCATCCCGCGCAAAAAGCGGTGGCGCTCGCGCATCGAATTCATCACATTGACCACCTGGCGGTCAAGCAGGCGAAAATCTCCCGTATCCAGCGGAATATCGACATCGGTAATGCGGTAGATAATGCGGTAAAACAACGAAGCGGTGAACATCTTGAACCACGTTTCGCCTTCCCGCTCTGCCCGCACTGCGTATACCACCTCATAGCCTTCGCGCCACTTGGCAATCAAATCCAAAATCACTTCCGGCGGGTCCTGAAGGTCTGAGTCAATGATCACCACAGCCTTGCCCCGGCTGTAATCCAACCCCGCCGTTACGGCGAGTTGGTGCCCAAAATTGCGGGCAAAGATCACCGGGCGCACGTGCTCATCCTCTTTGCCCATCTGCCGGATGATATCCGTAGAACCATCCTTCGAGCCGTCATCCACCAGAATCAGTTCCCACGGCTCCCCCGTCTGGTTCATCACCTCGCTCACACGCTCTCGCAAAGCGGGTAGATTTTCCCGCTCGTTGAAAACCGGGGCAATAATGCTGAATGTAGGCTGCATCATCCTTACCTCTTTCGCGCTGCCAAAGGCAGCCTTATCCTTTTGCCAAAAACGCGTTCAGCGCCTTCATGCTTGGTTCAATCACCGGCGCTTCACCGGCGGCCTTCATCGCCGATTTCACATCCTTCAATCCGTTCCCAGTGTTCAGCACCAGCACCGGGTCATCCGGCCCAATCTGGCCGGTTCGGATGGCCTTGACCAGGCCCGCGTACGCCGTGGAACCAGCCGGTTCGGCAAAGATACCCACTTTACCCAATTCGGGGATCGCGCTCAAAATTTCTTCGTCCGAAACGGTGATGTACGCGCCGTTCGTCTGCGTGGCCGCGCGCACCGCCCGCACGCCATCGCGCGGCAGGTCCACCGAAATGCTGTCCGCGATGGTGGTCGCTGAGACGGGTGTAATCACTTCGGTTCCGGCGAAGTAGGCATTGGCCACCGCCGCCGAATTTTCAGATTGAATGCCAAAAATGCGCGGCATCTGCTCCAGCCAGCCCAGCGCCTGCAGATCTTTGAAGCCTTTGTGAATACCCGAGATGATGTTGCCATCACCCACCGACACAAACAGCGCCAGCGGTTTCTTCGCGCCTTTCATCTTCAACAGCACCTGCTCCCAAACTTCCAGCGCGGCGGTCTTTTTCCCTTCGGCGGTGAAGGGGTTGTAGCCAGTGTTGCGGCAATACCAGCCAAACTCGTTGGCTGCCTGAATGGTCAGGTCAAAGGCGCTGTCATAATTTCCGTCCACCAGAATCACCCGCGAGCCGTAGATGAGAAGCTGCGCCACTTTGGCCGGCGGCGCGGTCTTCGGGGCAAAAATCACCGCTTTTTGCCCGACCGCCGCAGACATGCCCGCCAGGGCTGCCCCGGCATTGCCGGTGGAGGCTGTTACCACCACCTCGGCGCCAATCTCCCGCGCGCGAGCCACCACTACCGAACTGGCGCGGTCTTTGAAAGAGGCGGTCGGGTTGCGGCCTTCATCTTTCACCCACAACTGCTGCAGCCCCAGCTCTTTTGCCAGCCGCTCGGGCTGGTAAAGCGGAGTCCAACCGGCCATGTGCAGCGGCGTGCCGCTGAATCCGGGGTCCGAAACCGGCAGCAAGGGCAGATAGCGCCACAAAGAAGGCTCCGTCTGGCTGGTGATGTCCGATATCTGCACACTGGCGCGAATGGCCTGGTAATCAAGCACCACGTCCAGGTTGCCACCGTCATGCGGGCAAACATAAGTTACTTCACCTGGCCCAAATTCATGGCCGCATAGCGAACACTTATAACCAGCAAATCGAAATATGGTTTGTTTATTCATTTTCAAAAGGAACTCCTAATGAATCGGGGGGGGATGTTCTCATTGCGCGTAATATTTTCGCGAACACACGGCGAGAAGCCTCGGGCATACCCGCCAGCGTGCGTTCAACCCATTCAGCATTTCCAATATTCACCAGCAGCAGCGTCAAAATCATCAACGGGAAGGGCGCCACCTGCAGCACCTGCGAAGGAATGCCCGGCAGGCTGGGCTGCAGCACCAGGCCCAACCACTGCAGCAGCGCGAACAAATACGCGCCCAGCGCTGCGCGCAGCGGATTCCAGCCGCCGAAAATGGTCAGCGCCAGAGCAATCCAGCCAATCCCATCCAACCCGGAGATGGTGCCCTTCCAGCCCGCTTTCACGCTCAACGAATACATCGGGCCGGCCAGGCCAATTAACGCGCCGCCGATAACCGTGTACAGATAGCGCAGGCGGTTCACATCCGCGCCGCGCACAAACGCCGCTGCCGGGCGTTCGCCAATTCCTTGCAGCGTCAGGCCGGGGCGGGTTTTGAAAACGTACACATACGCCAGCACGATCAGCAAAAAGCTGGAATAGACCAGAATATCTTGCTCAAAAAACAGCTTTCCAAGAATCGGGATATCTTTCAGCACCGGGATGGGCAAAAACGGGACGCGCTTGCCGGGCAGCCCCATGAAAGGATTGCCCAGAAAATAGGCCAGATCGCGGCACAGCAGCGCCAGAATGAACCCAACCGCAATTTGAGACTGTTTGAGGGTGATGCTGGAAAATGCCACCACCAGCGCCACCAGCGCGCCAATTACCGCGCCGACCAGAAAGCCCAGCGCCAGGCTGCCGGTTTGCACCGACACCGCGAACCCGGCCATCGCCGTTAGCAGAATGGTGCCGTTTGCCGACAGATTAATCACCCCGGCGCGCTCCGTAATGGTCTCGCCAATCGTCGCGAAAACAATCGGACCGGCTGCCGCCAGAACCCCGGCCAGGCCAACAAGTATCAGGTTAGTTTCCATCTTTGCCCGTCTCCTTTCGCGTGAAGCGCTGCCGCACACCTTCCATGAGGACCACAAACAACACCAGCGAACCTTGCAGCACACCGGAAAGAGCCGAGTCCAGCTTGAGCACAATCGGCAGTTGGATCGAGCCGATATTCAAACCAGCAAAAAACAGCGCCACCGGAATGGCAAACAATGCCTGGTAATTGATCAGCATCGCCACCAACAGCCCCAGGAAGCCGTAACCCGAAGAAATGGAAGGGATCAGACGGTGATACACACCCACCACCTGAACAGCCCCGGCCAGACCCGCGAAAACACCGCACAAGATGAATGCCATCATCATGTAGCGGGTATGGGGAATGCCCATAATATACGAAGCGTGGAAGTTCTTGCCTACCGCCTTCATCTTCAAGCCAAAATAAGTGCCGTTTAGCAGCCCGTAGACCACCAGAATACCCACTATGGCCAGCCCTACCGACCACCAGCTCAAACGGAAACCAGACACCATGGGCAGCCACATTGTCTCCGGGAAAGGTTTGGTGCCGCTCATCGAGCCAACGCCCGGCTGTTTCCACGGGCCAAAAATCAGCCAGATGGTCAGCGCGGTGGACACAAAATTCAAGCCCAAACCACCGAAGATCTCATTGACACCGCCAAAGGTTTTCAACGCGCCCACCAGGGCCGCCCACAACGCCCCGCCCAGCGCGCCCGCCAGCACCGCCAGCAGAATAATCAGCGCGGGCGGCAGGGTGCTGTTCAGCATCATGCGCAGCGCCCCGGTGGTGAAGATGGCGCCCAGCACAATCTGGCCTTCAATGCCCAGGTTATACAAACCGGCGGTGAAGGTAAAAAGCAGTCCCGATGTTACCAGCAGCAGCGGCACAAAGGCCACCAGCACGTCCGCCATTTTCACCATTGAGCCCAGCGAACCATTAATGATTTCGCTGTAGGCTTTCAACGGCGGCGCTTTTGCCACAATCAACACGATGGTGGTGAAGACCAGCGCCAGCAGCACAGCCCCTACCCGAAAGGCGATGTCTGTTATGCGTGTTTTGCTCTTTTCCATGTGCGCTCCTCTCAGGCCTCAAAGCCTTTACCGCCAATCAACTGGCCCAATTGGTCTACCGATGTGCTGCGCGCGTCCAGCGGCCGCGAAACCTTGCCGCCAAAGAAGACCAGCACGCGGTCGCTGTAATGCAATATTTCTTCAAGGTCTGCCGAGATAAACACAATCGACGTACCCTGCCGGCAGCGTTCCTTCAGTTTTCCCCAGATATAAATGGAAGACTCAACATCCAGACCGCGCGTGGGGTGCTCTACCAATAAAAAATCCAACGGCGTCTTCATCAGCGCCAGCAAAGCCCGCTGCTGATTTCCACCCGAGAGTGCCTCTACCGGGCTCCCCGGCCGTCCTTTTATGTTGAACTCGCGAATTCGCTCCTGAGTAATCGATTTGTACTTATCTCTGTTGATGATGAAGCCTTCCTGCTTTTCAGCCAGGATGAAATGCTCATTCAGAGTCAGCCCCTCGATAAGCCCTTCCTCCAACCGCGAAGCCGGAACATAGGCAACCCCATTCGCCAGGAATTCATGGTAAGGCTTACCGGTGAGGTCTTTTTCATGCAAATGGACTTTGCCGGCTACCGGTTTCAACAGCCCGCAGCAGGCCTTCAAGAACTGGCGCTGGCCCGAACCGGCCATCCCCGCCAGACCAATGACTTCTCCCGGGCGGATATCCAGATCAATGTTACTGATCCGCATGCGTGAGTCTTCTATGGTTATATTTTGAAACTGGATGCCGGTCCCGTCACGCGCGATTTCCTCGCGCTCATTTAATTTAACTTCCTTGCCAAACATCAGCCGTACCAGATCATCGGTGTTGTAAGGCGGCGAAACTTCACCCACTACCTCGCCCTGTCGGAACACCGCGATGCGGTGGCACAGGCCTTCAACTTCTTCCAATTTATGCGAAACAAAGAACAATGTCTTGCCCTGTTCGGATAAAATTTGCAGGGTCGCGAACAATTTTTCGCGCTGTGATGAACTGATGCCCGTGGTCGGTTCATCCAGAATCAGCACCCGCGCGCCCAACCATAACAGGCGTAAAATCTCCAGCTGCTGCCGCTCGCCCACAGTGAGCGAGTCAACATACGCGTCTGGATCAATATTGAAATGAAACTGCGCTTGCAGATCGGTGAACTCTTTGCGTGCCTGTGCCTTGTTGGGGAACACTCCTCCCTCAGCGCCAATGATGAAATTATCCAGCACGCGCATCGGCAGAAAATCGAGCGGATCCTGATGAAGCATTCCAATTCCGTACTTAATCGCATCAGAAGGCGTGTTGATCCGCACAGTTTTCCCATCCAGAACAATTTCGCCTGCGTCTTCGCGAATAAAGCCGGAGAGAATCTTCATCAGCGTGCTTTTACCCGCGCCATTCTCTCCCAAAATTCCCTGGATCGTACCCGCGGGCACGTCTAACGTGATCCCATTATTCGCATGCACCGGGCCAAAGGATTTATGAATATTCCGAAGTTCAACTTTCATGGTTTGCTCGCGGTTTCTTTGATAAGGAGGGAGAAGGCAAAATGCCTTCTCCCATCCAATTAAGCTGATCTACTCAGCAACGCTCTGGCCTTGCATGCCCTCCAGCAGCTGGCCCAAGTACCAAATCTGCTGCATGGTCGCGGTCTCGCCTTCAGCCAGGAACACCGAACCGTCCTGGTAATTCAACGGACCGGTCCACAGGTTCAAACCGCCGGCAAGTTCAGCAATGAACGCATCCAAATTCGTGGCGGCCTCTTCACTCAGCGCGTCGCCCTTCTTGAACCCGATCATAGACGTATCGGGGTTGTTGATGTCCGCCCAATCGGGGGCAGAATTCTCAAAGAAGGAAGCGTAGCTGCCGTCTTGGATCGACTGCAGTGCTTTGACATAGCTGGGGCCCCAGTTGAAGTACGGAACGCCCAGGCAGACTTCGGTAGCTTCCGCGCAGGCATCCTTGTAATCGTAGGGGATCGCCCAAACTTCTTTACCCGATTCGACCATCTTCTTCGCTTCGGTCAGCGCTTCCGTCGTGTCAATACCGGAAACAACCACATCAAACCCGCTGTTGTAGAAATCGTCCGCAACCTGAGTCGGGTCGGCCGTAAAACCGGGGATGTTGAACCAAAAACCAATCCAGGTAACCTTGAAGGTCAGGTCAGCCGGATCCTTGCCCAGGTAGTTCTCCCAGCAGTATCGCGCGCCAAGGTACACCGAAGCGGCCAGGCGGCGGGTCTCATCGTTGATTAATGGACCAAGGTAGCCAATTTGGCCGGTCTTGGTGGTCAAAGCAGCCGCACAGCCAGCCATTGCTTTACCGTATTCCATTTGACCCATGATGTTGGACATGTTGGGGATTTCTTCGTAATTCATGCCATCTTTCCAGACGGTATCGCCGGAGGCATGGATCACCGGAATGTCGGGGTGCCCTTTTGCAAATTCAACCGCGTCGACTTTCATGTCATCCGAGTTGAAGATGATTACTTTGGCGCCCTGGTCTAACAGGCTTTCGGCCAGTTGAACACCCGTGGTGCCGGGGCGGTCAGCGGTGTTGACTTTGTCCACATACACAAAGCTCACGCCTTCCATCTTTTCGGTTACGTATTCAGCCGCGTCGTAATGCGCCTGGCTCCAGCCGCGATCGTTGTACGGGCCAACCATCAGCAAGCCGAACACCAGTTCTTCCGGTGCTGCCGGGGCTTCAGCCGCGGCTTCGGTTGGAGCTTCAGTCGGGGCTTCGGTGGCAGCGGGCGCCGCTGTCGGTTGTTCAACGACAGGGGCTTCGGCGGGAGCTTCGGTGGCAGCCGGCGCGCACGCGCTCAACATAAATGCAACCACCATCAGCAAAGACAGACTGCGCCATAACAAGTGTTTTTTCATTTGAACTCCTCCAGTTCATCAACTAATTGGCGACTACGATAGAACAGTTACGACCTTCAGAAACCAACCTAAAGGCTCCTTCAATTCTTCTGTCTGCACCTCCTTTTCCGATTCTTACACCTTTTGAATAATGCCGGTTAAAAGCAAAAAAGACGTGATAAGAACGGACCGCAATAATTGTTAAAAGATGAGTGGGATAGATTGTTGCCGTGCAAGTGTTCCAGACAACTTCGTTATTGTAACTCAAACCCACCAAAGTTACTATACACCCTGCCAACTTTTAAGGTTTTCTCCCTGGCGATAACCGTCTGTGCCTCCACAGACGGTTATCCTCCGGAGGAAGGGGATCAAACCCTTCAAGTTGCTTGCAGCAATCTATCCGCTATAGTTTTAGTCTGGCATAATCCAGGTGCCGGTCTCTCCGCGCAGCGCGCGCCCAATATTGGCCGGGTCGGTGATCAGGGCCGATTTTCCACCCGCCTCCAGGAACCAGATGATCGCCTGAATTTTGGGCGCCATGGAACCTTTGGCAAAGTGCGTGCCTTCGGCCAGGTATTGCTTGGCTTCCGACAGGGTGATACGGTCTAAAGCTTTCTGATCCGGTTTGCCGAAGTTCAGGTACACTTTTTCCACCGCAGTGGAGATCAGCAGCAGGTCGGCGTTGATCTCGCGCGCCAGCAGGCTGCTCGCGAAATCTTTGTCAATCACAGCCGCGGTGCCTTTCAACTCACCGTCCGCGTTCCTAATCACCGGAATACCACCGCCGCCCACGGTTACCACAATCACACCCGCGTCAATCAGGGTCTTTACTGAATCCAGCTCGACCACTTCCTGCGGAATCGGGGAGGCAACCACACGCCGCCAACCGCGCCCAGAATCTTCCACAACCGACCAGCCCAACTCTTCTTTGCGCTTCATCGCTTCGGGTTCATCCATAAAACCGCCAATCGGTTTTGAGGGATGCTCGAAAGCCTTGTCATCCGCGTCTACGCGCACCTGGGTGATGATGGTGGCTACCGGTTTATTGATTCCGCGTTTCTTTAATTCGTTCTGCATGTTCTGGGTAATGGCATACCCAATCGCGCCCTGACTGTCTGCCCCGCAAACATCCAACGGAACTTCATGCATGCCCTCAACCTTGTGGGCAATTTCAGAGCGGCGCAGAATGAAGCCCACCTGCGGGCCATTTCCGTGACCAATTGCTACGTCCCAGCCGGCCTCGATCATATCCACAATATGCTTGGCGGTCTCTTGCGCGGCAGCGTATTGGTCTTCAACACTCTGTCGTTTCTTATCCAGAATCAGGGAGTTACCACCAATGGCAACAACTGCAACTTTCTTTTCAGACATGGTTTCCAATCTCCAATAATAGTAGTGGATTACGCCATCGTCAGCGCCATCACCGCTTCGGCGATGTACATCTTGTTCTCAGCTTCGGGGAAGACAACTGACTGCGGTCCGTCCAAAACCGCGTCTGTAACTTCGATGTTGCGGTCAGCCGGTAACGGGTGCATATAGATGGCGTCTTCTTTGGCCAGGGCCATCTTGCGCTCGTCGCAAATCCAGCTTTCGTATTGTTTAATGATCTTGCCCGCTTCGTCCTTGTCGGTGGTGGTCATCCACGGACCCCAGGATTTCGGGTAGATGATGTCCGCGTCTTTGAAAGCCGCTTCCATATCGTCGGTGATCTCAAAGCCGCAGCCGTTCTTGCGCGCGGTTTCCTGCGCAAACTCAATGGTCGAGTCGGGCAGTTTGAATTCTTTGGGGTGCGCCAACACCAGGTCCACACCAAAGCGCGGCATTTGCAGCACCATGCTGTTGGGGATCGACATCGGTTTCTGGTACGAATCCGCGTATGCCCAAGACATCACCATCTTCTTGCGGCGCAGATTGCGGCCCTTCTGCTCCATGATCGTCATCAGATCGGTCAGAATCTGGAAGGGATGGTAGTATTCGCACTGCATGTTCATCACCGGCACCGGCGAGGCTTCGGCCACCAGGTTGACGTACTTGTTGCCCACACCCCACTCAACGTGGCGAATGGCAATGCCGTCGTACATGCGGCCAAAAATCTGGCCCATTTCGCGCTCGGTGTCGCCGTGAGAAATCTGCGTCACGCGGCTCTCAATAAAGGCCGGAATCGCGCCCAGGTGAATGGCAGCGGTCTCAAACGCGCCGCGGGTGCGGGTGCTGGCAAAGAAGAACAACATCGCCAGGGCTTTGTCGCGCAGGTAGGGGGTTGGTTCGCGCAGCGCGCGCTTGCGTTTCAAATCCCAGGCCACATCCAGAATGGTATCAATTTCTTCAACACTGAAATCCAGGTCAGTAATGAAATCTCGTCCACGCAGATCGCTAATCATGTTCTTTACTCCTTCTAATAAGTAGAAAATGATTCTGGCAAGAATGAAAAAAATGATGAACAAAGAAGAATAGGGACAGGAAAAATGAACCTGTCCCTACCTTAGATGAAGCTTATTCCATCGCGCCTAAAACCAGGCCCAGCAGAGCCATGCGCATCACAACGCCGTTAAAGGCTTCCTGCCAGTAGCGTGACCAGCGGGTGATATCCACATCGGGGGGAATCTCATCCATGCGCGGCAGCGAGTGCAGCAGAATCGCGTCGGACTTGGCTTTGGTGCTCAGCAGTTCGCGGGTAATCTTGTAGTTGGCGGGGGTCATGCCGTGCTCGCCGGCTTCCTGACGGGCTTTGGTGTAATCGGGCTGCACCACGGGCTCAACCAGAATAACGTCCGCGTCGGCAATCGCCTGCTCAACATGCTCGGCTTCCTTGAAGTCCACACAGTACTGCTTCAGTTCGGCTTTGAATTCATCGGTCAGCGACATATCGGGCGGGGCCACAAAGGTTACCGGGCAGTCGAACTGCGAGAGCGCGTAACCCAGCGAGTGCATGGTGCGCATGCGCATATCACCCACCGCCAGCCATTTCAACCCATCCAGACGGCCCTTCTCGGTCAACACGGTGTACAGGTCGGTTAAGATCTGGGTCGGGTGCTCGCCCCAGCCGTCGCCGCCGTTGATGATCGGCACAGAAGCCCATTTGGCCGCTTCTTGCGGAGCGCCTTGCTGGAAGTGGCGCATCACAATCACATCGCCGTAGAATTCCAGCATTTTTACGGTGTCTTTAATCGATTCCTGGTACCAGTCGCCAGCGCGGGTCATTTTCGCGTCTGAGAAGCCAGTAACATGACCACCCAGGCGGTGCATCGCGGCCTCGTGGGCCAAGCGAGTGCGGGTGCTGGGTTGGTAGAAAGCGGTAACCATGGTTTTGTCTTTGAGCATATCCGAATTCTGGCGGCTCTTCGCGATGGGCGCCATCTCATCCGCCACCTCAAAAATGTGGAAGAATTCATTTCGCTCAAATTCCTTCAAACTGAGAATATCTCGACCTAAAAAGCTGCGCATTCCGAAACCTCCTGTTTATATTTAGGTTTGTTAAATTTTTTGCCCATCGGCAGGCGAACCTGCACAATCTGGACCAATAAAGATCTGCTGGTTATTCCACCCTGCGCACCAACTGGAAATGAAAATAACCAGGCAGAAAATAACTTGTGGAAAAGTCAATCACTCGACCATCCTCCGCGAACAACCGCGCGACAAACATCAGAAGCACGTCTCCGCGCTGAATTTCCAGCGCCCGCGCGATACTCGAAGAAGCCGCTACCGCCTGAATGTCGGTGAGAGATTTGGTCAGCGCCGGTTGTTTGCGCCGCAACAGAAAATCCAGCACCGAACCGTTGAATCCATCTTGCAGTTCTTCTTGAGAGAGTAAATTCTGTGGAAGAATATCCACCAGGTAAGCTACCGGCCGGTCGTCGGTCAAAATCACCCGCGACACTTGCAAGAGCGGCGCTTCCACTTCCACCTGCAGCGACCGGGCCTGTTCCGCGCTGGCTTCGATTTTGGAGATTTTCAAATCGCCCATCGAAACTTCCAGCCCAATCCGCTTGGCAAGGGTCTCAATACTCTGCAGCACCTCCAGGCCGGTTTCAATCACCTGCGGATGGCCCACCACAAACGTACCCACACCCTGCCGGCGGCGGATCAATCCCTGGCCTTCAAACGTGCGCATGGCTTCACGCAGGGTTGCCCGCGAAACGCCCATCTGCTTGGCCAGTTCCGGCTCAGCCAGCAGCCTCTCGCCTGGTTTCGTCACAGCGATGATTTGCGCCAGTTGGTTCTGCAACCGTTGGTAGGTTTGCGGAGAAGTTGTGGTTGGTTCGTCTTTTGCCATGCGCGCAGTTCCTTTCTGGCTATTCCTGATCACTCACCCAAAACCAGCCGTTTGGCCGCCTGATTGTGCCGTTCGATATGCTTCTCAAGATTCAGGTTTACAAACTGGCCTTCTCGCACCACCGCTTTGCCAGCCACATAGTTGTAACTCACCTTGGTGGGGTTGCAGAACAACAGGGCTGCCACCGGGTCATGCAGGCCGCCAGCGTAATCCAGTTGCCGCAGATCAAAAGCCACAAAATCAGCACATTTGCCTGCTTGCAGCGATCCGATATCCGTTCTTCCCAGCACAGCCGCGCCGCCGAGCGTGGCCGCTTCCAGCGCCTGGCGAGCCGTCAGAATGGGCGGCGCGCCGTCTTGCGAAAGGGACGCGCCCATAACCCCCGCGCGCACCCGCGCCAGCATCAGCATCTGCCGCGCTTCGGCCAGCATGTGCGAGCCGTCGTTACTGGCCGATCCATCCACGCCCAGGCCCAGCTTCACACCCGCCTGCAGGTACTCCCATACCGGCGCGATTCCTGAAGCCAGGCGCATATTCGAAGACGGGCAATGCGCCACGCCGCAGCCTTCACGCACATACACTTGAATTTCTTCCGGCTGGATGTGCACCGAATGGGCAAACCACACATCGTTGCCCACCCAATCCACCGACTGCATGTACGCCACCGGGCGATAACCAAATTTCTCTTCACAAAACACTTCTTCGTCTTTGGTCTCAGCCAGGTGCGTGTGCAGATGCACACCATACTGCCGCGCCACTTTGGCGCTCTCTTTCATCAGCTCGCCCGTTACGCTGAACGGCGAGCAGGGAGCCAGCACAATTTGCACCATACTACCCGGTTTGGGATCGTGATAGCGCTCGATCAACCGCACCGAATCTTTCAGAATGTGTTCTTCCGTATCCACCACACTGTCGGGCGGCAGTCCGCCCTTGCTCTCGCCCAGGCTCATCGACCCGCGTGAGGCGTGAACGCGCATGCCCATCTCTTGCGCCGCAGCGATCTCATCATCCAACCTGGAGCCATTCGGGAACAGGTACAGATGGTCAGACGCGGTGGTGCAGCCAGAGAGGGCCAGCTCGGCCAGAGCCGTCTTGGTGGAGATGAAGATATCCTCCGGGTTCATGCGCGCCCAAATCGGATAAAGTGTTTTCAACCAGTGGAACAGGTTTACATCTTGCGCGGCGGGCACAACCCGCGTCAGCGTTTGATAAAAGTGGTGGTGGGTATTGATCAGCCCTGGTAAGACAATGTGCCCGCTGAGATCCAGCACTTCATCTGCCTGGGAAGGCAGGTCATTGGTCGCCCCCACCTGCTCAATAAAGCCATCCCGACAAAAAAGACCACCATTGAGTATTTCACTCCGGTGGTCGTCCATGGTTACAATCAGATTCGCATTTTTGACTAAAAGAGTAGACATAGACTAGTCGCTCGCTCTCAAAATCTGATCACGCCCAAAACAATTCCGCCACAGCGGGAAAATTCATTTGTCTTACAATTGAGTATAGCAGAAGTGTAGCAACATTTTCAATAATTGTCAATTGTCTGACAACGTGATAAATGTCATTGTTTGTCAGACAGCTCTGCGGCTTTGAGCGTGTTTTGCAGCAGCATGGCAATCGTCATCGGTCCCACACCACCCGGCACCGGTGTGATCGCGCCCGCCACCTCCACTGCTTCGTCATACGCCACATCGCCCACCAGGCGCGTGCCGTTTTTGGCGCTCGGGTCATCAATCCGATTCACGCCCACATCAATCACCACCGCGCCCGGCTTAATCCAATCGCCGCGCACCATCTCTGGCCGGCCCACCGCCGCCACCAGCACATCCGCCTGCCGAACCACATCCGGCAGATTCTTGGTGCGCGAATGGCAAATCGTTACCGTCGCGTTGGCCTCGACCAGCAGCAGCGCCACTGGCATGCCCACAATGTTCGAGCGGCCCAGCACCACCGCGTTGACTCCCTCGAGAGAGTCCAGGTTTTTTCGCAGCAGCAGCATGCAGCCGGCTGGCGTGCAGGGGATAAACTGCGGCTTGCGCCCTTTCTGCGCCAGGCGGCCAATATTCACCGGGTGAAAGCCATCCACGTCTTTATCCAGGCTGATGGCAGCCAGCACGCGCTCTTCATCGAGATGTTTGGGAAGAGGCAGCTGCACCAGAATACCGTTGACCCGTTCGTCGGCGTTCAATTCGCGCACCAGTTTTTCCAGGTCTTCCTGCGAAGTATCCTCCGGCAAATTATAGCCAAACGATTCAATCCCTGCCTCGGCGCAAGCTTTTTGCTTCATGCGCACATATACCTGCGAGGCCGGGTTCTCGCCCACCAGCACCGTAGCCAGGCCGGGCCGCGATTTACCGGCCTCAACCCGTTGGGCCACCACCGCGGCAACTTCTGCCCGCACTTCTGCTGCAACTGCTTTTCCATCAATGATCTTTGCTGTCATTCGTCACTCCTTCGATGGGATTTCCAAAAAGCGCTGCTTCCTAAACCATTATACAAAACTGGCCCTCCCTTGAAAAGCATTTGCCTGACAATTGCTCCTATGGATTAAGATGAGAAAATAACCCCACACTGGCTGGAATTGCCCTTTTTTCATTTTTCAATCTGAAATTGAGATAAAATAACACTTGTATTGTATTGTTCCTGTCTTCAGGGGAAATTTCATAAAAACCAACTCGATGGAGAGGTTTCAAAATGAGTAAAATTTGTGTAATCGGCACTGGATACGTTGGCCTAGTAACCGGAACCTGTTTCGCCGATCTGGGGAATGACGTGATGTGCCTGGATGTAGACGAAACCCGTATTTCGAAATTGAATCAGAACATCATGCCCATCTACGAGCCCGGTTTGGAACAGGTTGTAAGTGCCAACCGCAAAGCCGGCCGCCTGACCTTCACCACCAACTTTGAAGAAGCGCTGGAAGATGCCGATTTCGCCTTCATCGCCGTTGGAACCCCTTCTGGCGTGGATGGCGAGGCTGACCTGCAGTATGTGCGCTCTGCCGCCGAAGCGGTTGCCGACCTGGTCAATCACCCCATCGTGGTGGTCAACAAGTCCACTGTGCCCGTCGGCACCGGCGACTGGGTGGCCGACATCATCAAAAAACGCCGCGCCGGCAAGCCCCTCGAGTTCAGCGTTGTCTCCAACCCCGAATTCCTGCGCGAAGGCTCGGCCCTCAACGACTTTATGAAACCCGACCGCGTCGTTCTGGGTTCCACCAACCGCGATGCCGCCAACCAGGTTGCCCAACTTTACAACACCCTGCGCTGCCCCATTCTCATCACCGACCTGCGCACCGCCGAAATGATCAAGTACGCCTCCAACGCCTTTCTGGCCACGCGCATTTCCTTCATCAACGAAATTGCCAATATCTGCGAAGAACTGGGAGCGGATGTTACCGAAGTGGCTACCGGCATGGGGTACGATAACCGCATCGGCCGCGCTTTTTTGGATGCCGGCCTCGGCTGGGGTGGAAGTTGCTTCCCCAAAGACGTGAAAGCCCTGGCCCACATGGCCGTGCTGCACGGAACCCAGCCACAGCTGCTGCAGGCCGTGATGGATATCAACCGCAACCAGCGCCGCCGCATCATCTTCAAACTGCGCAAAGCCCTGGGCAACCTCAACGAAAAAGTCATCGGCGTGCTTGGCCTTTCCTTCAAGCCCAACACCGACGATATCCGCGAAGCCCCCTCGCTGGAGATCGTTCACCTGCTACAGAACGAAGGCGCGGTAGTGAAAGCGTACGACCCGCAGGCCATGGAAAATGCCAGCGCGATGATGAAAAACATCGTCTTGTGTGATAATCCCTATCAGGTTGCCGAAGGCGCCGACGCCATCATCCTGGCCACCGAGTGGAACGAGTTCCGCCAGATCGACTTTGAGCGCCTGCACAAAGCCATGCGCCAGCCCATCATCATGGATGGCCGTAACTTGTGGGACCCCAATCAGTTAAAAGAAATGGGCTTTGTCTATTTTGGCGTTGGCCGTGGCACCCACATGACCAACAACAACCACGATTAAGCTCGCGCCGTTTCAATCACACACAACCACATCCTGTGTCATCGCCGCCCGCGGGACACAGGATGGTTGCTTGTAAGATCCAGGAGATTTCGTATTTATGTCCACCCTGCCCGCCGACCGCAAGAAGGTAACCACCACCACTTTCCTTCAAAAGAAGAAAAAAGGCCAGCCGATCAGCATGCTGACCGCCTACGATTACCCCTCCGCTCTGGCCGCCGACGCTGCCAGGTTCGATTCGATTCTGGTTGGCGACTCGTTGGGCATGGTTGTGCTGGGCTATGAAAACACCCTGCCCGTCACCATGCAGGATATGCTCCACCACTGCAAAGCCGTCGCCCGGGGAGCCTCCAAAGCCCTTCTGATCGGTGATATGCCGTTCATGTCTTATCAGGCCAGCATCGATGAAGCCGTGCGCAACGCCGGGCGCTTTTTACAGGAAGCCAGCATGGACGCAGTCAAGCTGGAAGGCGGCCAGGAACGGGCCGAGGCTATCCGCCGCATAGTTCAGGCTGGCATTCCTGTGTGCGGGCACATTGGCCTCACCCCGCAGAGCGTTCAGGTCTTTGGCGGCTTCAAAATGCAGGGCAAAACCGCCCTCACCGCCCAAAAACTCCTCCAGGATGCCCTGGCCTTGCAGGAAGCGGGCTGCTTTACCCTCGTGCTCGAATCCATCCCCGAACAACTGGCAGCCGCCATCACCCAGCGTCTGGAAATTCCCACCATCGGTATTGGCGCCGGCGCAAACTGCGACGGGCAGGTGCTCGTCTACCACGACGTGCTCGGCCTCTTCGACCGCTTTGTGCCGCGCTTCGCCCGCCAGTATGCCAACCTCAACCAGCAGATTCATACCGCCCTCACCCAGTTCCGCGAAGAAATCGACTCCCGCGCCTTCCCCACGCCGGAGAACAGCACTGCCATGCAGCCGGAGGAGTGGCAGGCCTTTAGTGAATGGCTCACCAATGCCCGGCTCGATTGACCTGCTCATTTATGGCAGCGGCGCTTTAGCCTGCCTGTTCGCCTTTCGCCTGGCGCGGGCCGGGCAGCGCGTTGGCATCCTTGACCATTGGGAAGAGGGCGTGCGCGCCATTCAGGCCAAAGGCATCTGCCAGCAGACCGGCGATCTCGCCGTCTCTTGCCAGCCCGTCCCGGCCACCTCGTCCGCACAGGATCTCTCCAACGTTCCTGCCGCCATTGTGCTGGTCAAGTCCTGGCAAACCGCCCAGGCCGCCGCCGACCTGGCCGCCTGCCTGGCCCCTTCCGCAAGGGTTCTCACCCTGCAGAACGGCTTGGGCAACGCCGAAATTTTGGCCGGGGCGCTTGGCGCGGAGCGTGTCGCGGCTGGCTCCACCACCAGCGGCGCCACTCTGCTAGCGCCCGGCTGCTTCCGCCCCGGCGGAGAAGGCAACCTCACCCTGCCCGCTAGTTTTGAATCCACACGGCTGTGCGCTGCACTGCGGGCGGCTGGTTTTCAACTGGCCTTTACCCAGCAGCTCACCGGCTTGCTGTGGGGCAAACTGCTCATCAACGCCGCCATTAACCCCCTCACCGCCCTGCTGGAAGTGCCCAACGGCCAGATCCTCGAGCTACCCCACGCCCGCCGCCTGCTGGCAATGGCCGTGGAAGAAGCCGCGCAGGCCGCCCGCGCCGCCGCCGTCGAGCTGCCCTACACTGATCCGCTCGCCGAAGTGGAATCGGTCTTGCGGCGCACCGCCACCAACCAGTCCTCCATGCTGCAGGATATCCGCCGCGGCGCGCCCACTGAAATCGACGCCATCACCGGCGCGCTGCTGCATTCAGCGCGCCAGAACCAGCTCTGGCTGCCTACCCACGAAACGCTCTACCACCTCGTCCGCGCCAAAGTGGATGCCGGCCGCCTCGCTGATACCCTTCCAAACCATGCTTAAAGGAACTTGATTATGAAACTCGTATCCACCCTTGAAGACCTTCGCCAGCACCGCCAGGCCCTGGCCAACCCCCTCGGCTTTGTGCCCACCATGGGCTTCCTGCACGAGGGTCATCTCTCGCTGGTGCGCGCCGCCAAAGCCGCCTGCCCCAGTGTTGCCGTCAGCATCTTTGTTAACCCCACCCAGTTTGGCCCCACCGAAGACCTGGCCGCCTACCCCCGCGACCTGGAGCACGATCTGGCCCTGCTGGAAGCCGAAGGCGTAGACCTGGTTTGGGCCCCCACTCCAGAGGTGATGTACCCGGCCGGCTACCAGACCTGGGTGGAGGTAACCGACGTAACCCAATTCCTCGAAGGAAAAATGCGCCCCGGCCATTTCAAAGGGGTAACCACGGTGGTGGCCAAGCTCTTTAATGCCGTCCAACCCCAGCATGCCTTTTTCGGTCAAAAAGACGCCCAGCAGGCCGTGGTCATCACCCGCATGGTGCAAGACCTCAACATGCCGGTTGAGCTGCACATTTGCCCCATCGTGCGCGAACCCGACGGCCTGGCCATGTCCAGCCGCAACACCTACCTCTCCCCTGCTGAGCGCCAGGCCGCGCTGGTACTCTCACGCTCGTTGCAGACCGCCCGCGCCGCTTTTGAGCAGGGCCAGCGCAACGCAGACGCCCTGCGCCAGACCGTTCTCTCCGTCCTCGCAGCCGAACCGCTTGCCCGCGTGCAGTACGTCTCCTGCGCCGATCCCTCCACCCTCGCAGAGCAAAGCGGCGTCATCAGCCAGACCCTGATCTCAATGGCGGTCTACGTTGGCAAAACCCGTCTGATCGACAATATCATCCTCCAATAAACAGTCCCAAAAAAGCAGGCCGTTCCATGTGAGGGACGGCCTGCTTTTCGATTCCCGTTTCAACATCTCAAGGGGTCAGCGTCGGGTCAACCGGCGCCAGCGACTTCTGTGTCAGCATGGCAACGCGCACGCGCAGATTACCCGAAAGGTTGGCATCGCCCTGCGCTTCGGCGCGCGCCGCCGCCTCCTGCAAATACTGCAGCGCGCTGGGATAGTCCCCCTCCAGTTCCGCCGCCGATCCCAAAAAGATCGGCCCGTACGGCGAAGCGGGGTAGCCTTCTTCCAGCCGCTCTCCGGCCGCGCGCATGCCCGCCGCGTCTTGCAAATACAGGCTGGTTTGTCCCTGCGCCATCAGCACATTCACTTCAGCCGGGGCCAATGCCCGCGCCTGCGCCAGCGCCTCCTCCGCGGACTGCAAGTCTCCGTTTTTTTCCAGCAGCACGCTGCGGATGGTCAGCAGTTCGTAATCGTCCGGTGTGTAGCTCAGCGCCAGGTCAATTTCCGCCAGCGCGGCGGTTAAGTCGCCGTTTTGCATCGCCGACTCGGCGCTGGTGCGGTGCCGGTAGCTCGCCGCCACTTCGGGCGGTGGAGCCAAAAAGAGTTGATACGCGCCCGCCAGCAGCGCCAGCAGTAGCAGGCCGCCGCCCAACCCAATCAGCGTTTTCCGCCAGGCTGCTTTGCGTTTATGCGCCAGGTATTCGTCCAGATTCCACCACCAGGCGGTTTCATCCGCCTGCAGCTCGCTGCGCCGCTTCATCAGACCCGCCGGGCCGCCAATCTTCTTTACCAGCAGATTTGCATTCTTTTTGACCTGCTGGCAAATGTAATCCCACTGTACCCATTCCGCGTCCAGCTGGTCACCGGCCTGCTGCCCGTGGGCGAGCAGCGCGTTGATTTCATCCATCCCTTCCAAAATTTCCAGGGCCTGTTCATCCGTCCCAAAAGACAGGGAACCAATCGCCCCTTCCAGTTGATCGAGCTTTGCGTTAATGGACCGCGGTGAGCCGGTCGAGTTGCCTGTGTTCGTCATGGTTTTTTCCTTCTTCCATTCAATCATGCGGCGGCTGCCCTTGGCCTGTCTTTCACAAACCTGCCGCGCTTCTGTGCTTAACGGTATCTACGAATTATAATTCTTGCATTAGAATCGCGGAACCAACTGCAGGAGGGATGAAGATGACCATTTGGAACCAAATGCGCGCCGCTCTGCCGGATTCTTCAATAGAGCCGGAAGAAACCCAACGTCTTTTCGAGACCTACCAGCTTCACGGGTACCTGGCCTTTACCTGCCCGCAGGCGCTGCAAATTTCCGACGAAGCCCTGGTGCACTTTTTTGCCCGCCTGGCCGCCGCCAACGGCTGCGACAGCCCGGCTGCCGCCCGCGACAACTCCGCCTGGATGGCTGACAGCGATTTTTGTTTCTTCAACATTCGCGCCACCGGCAGCGGAACCAGCATGGGAAACTTCATTGACGCAGCCAAACTCCTGCCCATTGTGCGCGCCAGCGCCATCCACCTTGGCCCCTTCACCGACTACGATTTTGAGAATATTTATGCCGTACGCAGCGTGGAAACCATTTCACCCAACGTGGTTTCGCCTAAATGGCTGTCGCTCGGTTTTTCTCCCGCCGATCAACTGCGCGCCTTCATTGAGGCCGCCCACATTTTGCGGAAAACAGTCGGCTTTGATCTTGAGCCGCACGTCGCCCAGTACGCGCGCCTGGTCTTCATGCGCCCCGCTCTCTTCCGCTGGTACCAGCTCTCCGCGGACCGCGCCTCTCTGGCTGGCGGCCTCTCCAGCAAAGAGATGCTTCAAGAAAGCCAGCAGGCTCGCATCACTGGGCAGGTGGAGCACATCGTTCAAACCGCCCTGCGCCAGCAAAACCTGGATTCGCTCGAAATCCGCGATGGTGATTCTCAATCTCTGCGCGCCCAAAAAGACCAGCTCTACTTCCGCCTGATTGGCGAGCTGATCGGCCAGGGCTTCTGGCCCATCCCCTCGCAGGTGTGGAGCGGTGACGGCGTGCCCGCCTTCAAAGAATACAACGTTTCCGGCAACTATGCCGTCTTCGATTATCGCAGCCGTTCCGGCGAAGATCACGGCCGCTACGCCTATCATGTGATGACCCCTTTCAAACTCTACAATGACCTGCCGCCCAACCGCTGCCCTTCGGGCAGCGAGGGGCAGATCAACCCTGCCGCAGTGGATTTCTTTAGCTCCATCTTCCGCAAGTGGCGCGATGAGTTTGGCTTCGATTTTGTGCGCTACGATTCAGTTGACCACATCTTCGATTCCGTCCAGCCGCAAGACCCCGCCCGCCCATGCTCAGACCGCCCCACCCCGGCCATCCTCGAGACGTGCGTGCGGCGCTCGCGCGCGGGCGGCAGGCCGTATATCGGCAATTTTGCCGAACGCATGGGCCTGGAACTGGACAGCTACGCCGCCCTGGGGTTCGACCTGATCCTCGGCACCGACATGCTCCAGCACCCCAACCGCGCCCTCGTTGAAACCGCCTTCTGGATTCACGACCAGCTCCAGCGCATCAACCAGGCCCGTCCCGCCCGCTTTGCCGTTCCCTTCTGCGTGGACACCCACGACACCGGCAACGAGCACATTTGGGGCGAGCCGCTGGTCAAAATCTCCGGCAGCCGCCGCATGCGCCTGCGCCATTTTCTTTCGCGCTTCCTCGGCTGCGGGCTGTCCCGCCGTCCCAAATATGAGGTCATCGGCGCGCAAGACCTTTCCTATGGGCTGTACCGCGCCAATGTCAGCGACGTCAACCTCACCTGGGTTGGCGACCGCGACTACAACCGTGCCTACCACACCCTGGAAGACATCTACGACTTCTTCCGTCCCATGCTCAGCGCCGGGCAGATGCAGTCCCGCTTCATCAATGAGCAATACGCCTGGTGGCAAATCTCCGCGCAGGACGAATGGCTGGTTGCGCTGGTCTCATTGGACACAGGCGCTTCCGAAGGTCAGCCCCTGCCGCCGGTCGAAATTCCGCTGCCCGATGGCGCCAACCAGTGGGTTTGCTTCGACTTCTCCGCGCCGCTCGGCTCACCGCTGTCCAGCCTGTCTGCCGTTTTGCGGGTGGAAAACCTGCCCTACCTGGGTTTCCGCCTCTACCACGGTTCGCGCATGGTGGAAGAATAGCGCAACTGCGGCACTGCCAGCGCGATTAGCGCTAACAGGAAGACAAACCCGCTCGTCTGACCGCCGAATCGGGAGACTGTAGAAAGTCTGCCGGGTTTTCACGTCTGTTCATATGATCATCCCCCAATTCGCGCTATAATAAGCTCGTCAGGCGTTGGTTCGCCCATCCATCCCATCCGGGTCGAGCCAGCGCCTGTCCTTCTATTAACGGTCCAGCTTTCCTTCCATCCATTTTCCTGACTTTCAGCTATAATCGAAACACTCTATTAGGAGTGTTTATGTCGTCTTTAACCAAAGTTGAATTATCGGTCAAAGGTATGGATTGCGCCGACTGCGCATTGCACGTCGAGCACGCCATCGCCGCCGTGCCGGGCGTCTCGCGCGTGCAGGTTTACCTGGCCACCGAGAAAGCCGTCATTGAAACCACTGCCGGGGTTGAGCCTTCTCTTGCCGCGATTAAAAAAGCCGTTGCCGGCGCCGGTTACGAAATCCTCGACCCCGCCGCCGGCCAGCCCCCCACCCGCCAGCAGACACTGCAGGCAGCCACCCAGCGTGTTACCTGGCTGGTGGCGCTCGTCTTTGGCAGCGTGCTGTTCATTCTGGTGGTGGGCGAATGGCTGGGCCTGTTTGAAAAGATCACCCGCCAAATCCCCTGGTACGCGGCCCTGCCCATCATTCTCATCGCCGGTTTCCCGGTCTTCAAAAATGTGTTGCGCAGCGCCCTGCAAGGCAAGGTGATTTCGCACACCCTGATGACCCTGGGTGTGATCGCCGCCATTGCCGTTGGAGAATGGGTCACCGCCGCCGTGGTGGTGTTTTTCATGCGCGTTGGCGACCTGACCGAGCATTTCACCACTGATCGGGCGCGCCAATCACTGCGCCGCCTGCACGATCTCGCCCCGCAGACCGCCCGCTTGTGGAAAGACGAGAGCGAATTGGAAGTGGCAATTGAAAACGTGCACCCCGGCGATATCGTAATTGTACGCCCCGGCGAGAAGATCCCCGTGGACGGGCGCGTTGTCGCCGGCAGCGCCACCGTCAACCAGGCAGCCATCACCGGCGAGGCCATGCCGCTTGAGCTGGAAGCCGGCAGCCGGGTCTACGCTGCTTCCGTCATCCTTTCCGGCAGCCTGCGCGTTGAAGCCACCGCCGTGGGGCGAGACTCAACCTTTGGGAAAGTAATTCGCCTGGTGGAAGAAGCCGAAGGCAACAAAGCCCAGGTACAGCGTACCGCCGACCGCTTCGCCGGCTATTACCTGCCTGTGGTGGCCGCCATCGCCCTGCTCACTTTTCTCTTGCGCCGCGACCCGCTCGCCACTGCCGCTGTGCTGGTGGTAGCCTGCTCGTGTTCCTTCGCCCTGGCTACGCCCATCGCCATGCTGGCCTCCATCGGCAGCGCCGCCCGCGGCGGGCTGCTGGTGAAAGGCGGGCGCTACCTGGAACTGCTCGACCGCGTCGATACTCTGCTGGTGGATAAAACTGGAACGCTTACCTTTGGCCAGCCGCAGATCAGCGACGTGATCGCCCTGCGCGGAAGCCCAGAGGAACTGCTGCGCCTGGCTGCCAGCGCCGAGCGCTATTCCGAGCATCCGCTGGCGCAGGCCGTGCGCCAGGAAGCCCTGCGCCGCGGCATCCCTCTGGCCGAACCGCGCGACTTCTCCGCTCAAGCCGGGGTGGGGGTTAATGCCCTGGTGGAGGACCGTTCCATCCGCGTCGGCGGGCCGCGCCTGCTGGCCGGTGATCCGCCGCAGGCTGCCCTTGACCTGGCCGGCCAGGGCAAGAGCCTGCTCTACGTCTTTGAAGGCGAAGATTTGCTGGGACTGATGGCCGCCGCCGACACCCTGCGTCCCGAAATATCGGCTGCCCTCAAGCGCGTGCGCGCGCTCGGCGTTCGCCAGATCGAGCTGCTCACCGGCGACCATGCCGCCTCCGCGCAGCACCTGGCCGACCAGCTCGGCATCCCTTTTCGCGCCGGTCTGCTGCCCGAAGAGAAAATTGAGATTGTGCGTGAATATCAGCGGCAGGGCCGCGTAGTGATGGTGGTGGGCGACGGCGTCAACGACGCTCCCGCCCTCGCCCAGGCCGATGTTGGCGTGGCGATGGGCCTCGGCGGCAGCGATGTCGCCATCGAAACCGCGCCGCTGGTACTGATGCGCGAAGATTGGGATCTGGTTCCCCAAGCGCTGGTCACCGCTCGGCGCACCATGCGCGTCATTCGCGGCAATATTGCCTTTACAGCCCTCTACAATTTGGTTGGCCTTTCCCTGGCCGCCTTTGGAATTCTGCCCCCCGTGCTGGCCGCCGCCGCCCAATCGCTGCCCGATCTGGGCATCCTGGCCAATTCAGCGCGCCTGATTCGCCAGAACAACCACCAAAGCGTGCCGCAGGCTTAAAGAGAACTCCCCCACCGGTTGAGGGGGGCAACCGGTAGAGGAGCTAACATTATTGTATAGCACTTTTTGACAGAAATCAACCCTGAGTTGTGATCAATTGTATAACCTTTTCCCTGTTTTCCAGCTTCTATGCGATACCGGCTTAAAGCACCATCTCCCTCCTGTGTGTTCGAGGGAGATGGCTTCCGCGGATGGAAATTCCACGGCGGAGAAGATTCGACCCGTAAGCCCATACGGATCTACTCATATTATAAGACAATTTCTCACTGCTTTGCTTTCAGAATTCTTTCAGCAGCAAAATGGATATCGATGCCTGACCATCAATTTCTCACCTGGTTTTCGGTTCTTCAGCTCTTGCCTGGAGGAAATAGGGCAGCTATTGTTTCTGGAATATCCTCTGAATTTCGATAAATGGAAGGATCAGCCAGAGCCTTCTGCCACGGTTGTTCGCTCCCTTGCGCGGCACTGGCCGCTGGAGATGGCACGCCCACAATCAAGCAATCAAGATCAAGGCCGATTTCATTCAAATCCCAAGATTCGCGAATGCACCACCATTGGCAGGCCTTGCACCGAAACAACAAGGAAAAATTGTGCGTCCCAATCAAGAATGGATCGTCTAATTCATCCTGAACCCATGCTGATGGTTCCACTGGCGAAACCGATAAGGGCCCACCGCAATGCAAACAGCGGGCTGGTTGGCCGGGCTGTTTTGAAAAATAAGAACGCATAGAAAACGCTTGATAACCAGGGAAATTCATAATCCTCCCGCCAGATAAATCCGTATCCAACATTCAGAATCACAGCAAAATAATACTCATTCGTTCATGCCTGCCTGCGAACCCAGGGTATTTATAGGATACACCTTTTCCAACGGGGGCGGGCGCGCTGCGATGCCATCAGATTGATTGCACGCCCGCTCCTCTGGATTTTTCCTCAGCCGAGGGAGAATTTCCCGCTTAATCCATGAACAGAATCTCGAGCAGGTGGCCCAGGTCGTCGCTGCCTTCCAGCGTGCGCAGATTGTACACCTCGGTGTGCCCGCAGTTATTACAAGACACAAACGCGTAGCGGTGCGCCTGGATTTCCAGCATGCGTGAGAGGCCCGTCCCCGACATCGCCAGCCGTTCCACAGTTGCTCCCTGGTGATGGCATTTTTCACAAACAAATTTGCTTGCCAGCATTTGATCAACGTTTTTCGCCATTTTAATCTCCATTTCTGTTTAATTCATAATCTATATACGCCGCTGACCGGCTTGAAGTTGTAAATAACCGTCTGGCACTGCTTGCGGTTTATGCTATGATATGCACAATATCTTTCCCATTTCCAGGCGGAATCCTTCTATGTCGTCCACCCCCCTCTTGCAAACCAAACTCTATCTTCCCGCCCCCGCCCCCTATCACATTCCGCGCCCGCAGCTTGCGCAGCGTCTGGACGCGGGTATGGCACAGGCGCACCGTCTCTTTCTGGTCTCCGCCCAGGCCGGTTCGGGTAAAACCAGCCTGGTCAGCGCCTGGCTGCAAGACTGGCGCGCCCACCCCGGCCGCCATGCCGCCTGGCTGTCGCTGGACGAGAATGACAATGACCCACAGCGCTTCTGGACGTATTTTTCCGCCGCCCTCCACAGCACACCCGCTGCGATTGGGCAGGCCGCGCTCGAAATGCTTGCCTCCGGCCAGGTTGGTGATCTTCAGGTGATCATCCATTCCCTGCTCAATGACGCCGCCGCTCAGCCCGATGAGATTCTTCTTGTTCTGGATGACTATCATCTCATCACCAACCCGGAGATTCACCAGCGCCTGGAATACCTGCTCGACCATTTGCCGGTCAATTTTCACCTGCTGCTCTGCACGCGCGCCAACCCGCCCCTGCCCATCACGCGCCTCCGCGCCCGCCGCCAGCTCACCGAGCTGCGCGCCGCTGATCTCAATTTCAACACTGGCGAAGCCGCCCGGTTTTTTGACCAATCCGCGGGTCTCACCCTCACTCCCGACCAGGTCGCCGCCCTCACTCGCCGCACCGAGGGCTGGGTGGTGGGCCTGCAGTTGGCCGCGCTTTCCATCCAGGAGCATCCCGATCCGGCTGCCTTTATTCAAGACTTTGAGGGCAGCCACCATTTCATTCTGGAATACCTCACCGAAGAAGTCCTTTCGCGCCTCGAACCCGACCTGCAGACGTTTCTGCTCAGCACCGCGCTCTTCTCACGGCTCAGCGCTCCCTTTTGCGACGCCGTTCTGGAGCGCAGCGGCAGCCACGAAATGCTCGACCGTCTGCAGCGCGCCAATCTCTTTCTGATCCCCCTGGATGAAACGCACCAGTGGTTTCGCTATCATCATCTCTTCGCCGGTCTGCTTCAGGCCCGCTTGAAACAAACGCCCGCCGTCCAAGCCGTTCCGCTCCACCGCAAAGCCGCCCAATGGTTCAACCAAAACGGTTATATCGAAGACGCGGTTCACCATGCCCTGGCTGCCGGTGATTACCCTTTGGCGGCCAGCATCATTCGCCTGCATTGGGCCGAGATCTCGCATCGCGGCGAGATCAGCACCGCCTTGCGCTGGCTGGAGGCCCTCCCGGCCGAGTTCCTTCACGCCGACACTGAGCTGACCGTACTGTACTGCTGGTCGCTGTGGTTGAAAGGCTGCGTTGAGCAGATCGATCCCCACCTGCAAATCGCTCGCGCCAGCCTGGAAGAGTGGGAATCGCGCAATCCCAACCCCATTCACCCCCTGCGCGGAGATATCAACGTCCTGCAGGCCATTCTCGAGCGCGCCCGCGGCAACCTGCCCGCCTCCGTTCAGCTCACCCAACAGGCGTTGGACACCGCTGGTCCACAGGAACACCTGCTGCGCGGTGTCGCCGGCTATAACCAGGGCACCACCCTCTTCGTTCTAGGGCAGTTCCAGCCCGCCCTGGAGATTCTCTACCGGACCCTGCCGCACCTCAGCGCCGGGGGCAACATGGTTGGCTATTCGGCTTCGCACTACTATCTGGTGATTCTGCATGGCGCGCTGGGTAGTCTGCCGCAGGCTGCCGCCGCTGTGCAAAACGCCCTGGCCTTCGCTGCCGGCCACGCCTTTCCCAACCTGCCCGCCTTTGGTTTTCTATACGCCGCTCAAGGTCTTTTGCACCTGCTGCGCGCCCAACTGCCAGCCGCAGAGGCGGCCCTGGCTGAAGCCCGCCAGCGGGGTGAAATGGGCGGTTACCCCACCATCGTTTACCTTACCGAGCTGCGCGCCGCCCGCTCCCTGCTCGCCAGCGGCCAGCTCACCGCCGCGCAAGAAACCCTGCAAAACATCCAGCCCATTCTTCGCCAGCAAGCCTTCCCAGGACCCTTGCAAGAGGCCGCCGCGACTCAGGCCTTGCTGGACGTCTTATCCGGGGATCTGATCGCCGCCCAGGCCTGGGCTGCCAGCCTGGAACAGCGCGGCAAACCCGCCATGGACCCCGCCGCCAGCCAGTGGGAAGCCGTTGTGCGCGCCAGATTGTGGCTGGCGTCTGGCCAGCCGCGGGACGCCCAATCCTTATTGGAAGCCCACCTCGCCGCCGAGCAGGCCGCCGGGCGCGCCGGTTACCAGGCCGAACTGCTCGTCTGGCTGGCTGCCGCCCACCAGCGGATGGGCGGCAGCGCCCCAGCCCTGGCCGCTCTTACGCAAGCCGTCCGGCTGGCCGCTCCCCAGGGATTCCTGCTGCCCTTCGTGGAAGCCGGCGCGGAAATTCTCCCTCTGTTGCGCCAGATGCAAAAAGACCCCGAATGGCAGTCCGCTCCATCCGCGGCTCTCCTCGCTGGTATTCTGCAGGCGCTGCCAGAGCCAACACTCACGGAGGCGACCCCAGCCGCTGCGCCCACCGCGGACCTTCCCGAGCCGTTGAGCGAGCGTGAACTGGAAGTGCTCCGGCTGCTGGCCGAGGGGCTTTCCAACCAGGAAATTGCCAGCCGTCTCTATGTGCAGCTCAGCACGGTCAAGAAGCATGTCAGCAACCTGTTTGGCAAATTGGGCGTGGCCAGCCGCACCCAGGCCATCCAGGCCGCCCGCCGCCTGGGGTTGATCCCATAAATACTCCTTAAGGCTACCGCCTTCCTCCCTAAAAATTCCACTTTCGCCCACTGAAAAACAGGCTCCCGATGGATACACTCTAACCATCTGGAGCTTTTCTTTGCATCGATTAACCCGGAGACAACAAGTGATGATGAACCGTTATGAAATCAAAATTAAAGGCCGGTTGAGCGAGCGGTGGGCGGATTATTTTGACGGCCTGCTCATCTGCCCCTTGTCCGACCAGGAGACCCTGCTCACCGGTGTGCTGCCCGACCAGGCCGCTTTACACGGCGTGCTGTGCCTGATACAGAATATTGGCCTGGAACTTATCAGCGTGAACCGCGTATATACAGACGAAGGTTTAACCCACTATGAACAATAACTTTGCTTACGACCTCCGAATCAACCAGCAAGACTCGCTGCCTGCCCACCAGCAGATTTCCGTTTTCACCGACCGCTGGCTCGGCTACCTGCACGCTGCTCACACCGGCCTGCTGGAAGAGTACCGGCAATTCCGCCAATCCAGCGGGCTGCCCGCGCTGAGCTTTGCTGAATCTGCCCTGGAACTGACCGCCTTCTGCGTCTACCTGCAGGAGCACAGCGCCGAAGCACGGGTCTTCTCCGGCCTGGGCGCGGCCGCGCTCACCGCCCTGGTCAATCTGCAAGACCGCCTGCCCTGGTTTGAGCGCTCCATCAAGGCCCTGCGCAGCCGCGTTCAATACCTTTCCACCCGCAAATCCGCCAGCCCAAGCGATACCCCCGACCTGGATCCGGCGACCCTTAACCGCTTGCTGCGCTGGCTGCGCGCGCAAGGCCAGTCTGCATTGGCTGAGCACTTCCAGCCCTGGGCGCGCTGCTTTGGCCGCCGCGGACGCCAGCAGTGCCAGGCCGCGCTGAACGATTGCCTGCTGATCGCAGCCCAGTTTACCGCCTTCAGCAGCGAAGTGCTCGGAGGATATACCCGCGGAGCCGAGGCCTTCCGCCAAAGCGCCCGCCGCGATGCCTGCCTGCGCTACGACGCCGCCCTGCGCGGCCGCGCCCGCGCCGAATACCACCTGGGCTTGCTTGGCACCGAAATTCTCAACCGTGAGTTCCGCACGGCTTTTCTGCAGGCCAGCGAGAAACTGGTCATCGTCCCGCGCTGCCTGCGCGCCCGCCCGCAGGGCCTGTGCAAAGCCGCCCCCGCCCGCCTGGGAACCCGCTGCACTGGCTGCACCCCGCACTGCCAGGTCAACCAGATCAGCCAGATCTGCCGTCCGCTCGGCATTCACGTCGCCGACATACCTGATGACCAGCTCAAATTTCTCTGCCGCGCATCCGGTCAGGCCGGCAGCGGACTGGGGGTTTTGGGTCTTAGCTGCGCACCCACCAATTGGCTGGCCGGATGGGAGGCCCAGAAACTCGGCCTGTCGGCTCAGGGCCTGCTGCTGGACTATCCCGCCTGCCGCGAGCACTGGCACGCCCAGGGGCTGCCCACCAGCACCAGCCTGTTGCGCCTGAAAGAGATTCTGAAGATCTCGCCAAAAACCGAACCGGACGAGTCATCTGCCTGGGTTTTGCTGCCTGCTGAACAGACCGAAATGGCCCTTTAAGAAAGCATTCACAACAAATGCGCGCCTAAATCAGACCAGCGTCTCCGGATTTCTCCTAATTTTGCAGCCAGAATGCGTTAAAATAATCCTATCTCTGCAAAGAATAAGGACCGCTCAATGGAACTCGCCGCTGTCGTTGTCATCGCCGTTGGCCTCGCTATGGACTGCTTTGCCGTCTCGCTGGGGATTGGTTCGTCTGGAAATCGCCAGACAGCCCGTTCCATTTTTCGGGTTTCATTTCACTTTGGGCTTTTTCAGGGCGGCATGGCCTTTTTGGGCTGGCTGGCCGGTTCCACCATCGTTCAGTTCATCTCCAGCTTTGACCATTGGATCGCCTTCATCTTGCTGGCCTGGGTGGGCGTGCGCATGGTGCGTGAGGGCATAAATCCTGAACTTTCCGACTGCCAGGCCGACCGCACGCGCGGCGGCACCCTGATTGTGCTTTGCCTTGCCACCAGCCTCGACGCACTCGCCATCGGCCTGACCCTGTCTCTCACCAACACCCCCATCGCTCCCGCCAGCCTTGTCATCGGACTGGCCTCACTGCTTCTTTCTGTGATTGGCATCCTCGCCGGCAGCGGGCTGGGGGTGCGCTTTGGCAAGCGCATGGTGATCGCCGGCGGCATCCTCCTCACTCTCATCGGTCTGCGCATCCTGCTCTCGCACCTGAATATCATCGCCTGAAATAAAAAGAGGAGCGCCTGGCAATCGGCGCTCCTCCCGGTTTCCACTTCTGTTTTATTTCAAGACTTCCTCAAACACCCCGGCCACCTTGCGCATGTTCTCCATCCAGTTTTCCTCCAACGGAGAAATGAGCAGCACCTCACCCCCAATTTCCGCCGCGATGACTTCCGCGGAACGGGTGCTCAATTCCGGCTGGGCAAACACCACGCGGATATTCTCAGCCTTGGCCTCGTTGACAATTGCCGCCAGCTCCTGCGCGCTCGGCTCCTGCCCGCCTGCTTCCACCGCGATCTGCTCCAAACCGAACTCCCGCGCAAAGTATCCCCACGCCGGGTGAAACACCAAAAACTTGCGCGAGCTGACCCCTTCCAGCGTTTGGCGGATCTCGTCTTGCAGCGCGGAAATCTCAATACTAAATGCCTCGTAATTCGCCTGATATTCGGACGCGTGCGCGCTGTCGGCTTCGGCCAGCGTCTGGTAAATCTTCTCCGCCTGGCGCAAAACCATCTCTGGAGACGTCCAGGTATGCGTGTCCAGCTCGGACGCGTGCGCCTCGTCTTCTTCCTCGTGCTCTTCACCCTCGTGCGCGTGGGTAGCCATTTCCATCAGATCCAACCCTTCGATGGTGTTCACCACCCGCATCTGCGGGTTGGCCCCCTGGAAGCGTTCCAGCCAGCTTTGTTCAAAGTCCACCCCCACCGCGAAATACACCTGTGAATTGGCCAGCAGTTTCATCTGCGCTGGGCTGGGCTCATAGGTATGCGGGTCGCTGCCTGGCTCTACCATCACATTGACCGTCACCCGCTCCCCGCCAATGCGCTCCACAAAATATTTCTGCGGCGGAATGCTCACCGTCACCTGCAGCGTATTGGATTCGAGCGGCGCGGGCGCGGAATCCGGAGCCGGAGCGCAGCCAGCCAGGCTTATCAACACTGCCACTGTCAGTATTAACCATCGAGTTTTCATCACAACCAACCTTATTGATAATAATTTTCAATAAGGTTGATTATAACCAGCTTCATAGAGCTGTCAAGGCTTTGTCCTTCTACAGACAGAGAAAGCGCGCCGCGTTCTGAAAAGCCCTCGCGCTCTTTTCCTTCCTCTTGTACAATTAGTCCAATCACATTGTTTAATTGGAGTACGCGCCATGCCCAAACGCAGCGACTTTCCCAAAGACTTCTTGTGGGGTGTTTCCACCTCCGCCTATCAGATCGAAGGCGCGGCCCGTGAAGACGGGCGCGGCGAGAGCATCTGGGATCGTTTTTCTCACACCCCTGGCAAAACCCGCGACGGTCACACCGGAGATATTGCCTGTGACCACTACCACCGCTACCGCGAAGACGTCCAACTCATGCGCGACCTGGGTGTTAACACCTACCGCTTCAGTCTCTCCTGGCCGCGCCTCATTCCCACCGGCGACGGCCCCCTCAACCCCCAGGGTGTAGACTTCTACGACCGGCTGATCGACTCTCTGCTCGAAGCTGGCATCCAGCCCTTCCTCACCCTTTACCATTGGGACCTGCCGCAAACCCTGCAGGAACGCGGCGGTTGGGAAAACCGCCAGACTGCCTTCGACTTTGCCCGCTATGCCAGCCTGGCCGCCAGCCGCTTCGGAGACCGGGTGGAATCCTGGATCACGCACAACGAACCCTGGTGCTCGGCTTTCCTTGGGTATCAGATTGGCTTGTTCGCGCCCGGATATCAAAACCTCAAAGCCGCCCTGCAGGTCTCCCATCATTTGCTGCTCTCACACGGCCTGGCTGTGAAGGAAATCCGCGCCGCCTGCTCCCGCCCGGTTGAAGTCGGTGCCGCCCTCAATCACAACCCGGCCTACCCCTACACCAATGACCCCGCGGACGTGGACGCCGCCCGCCGTTTTGACGGCTATTTCAACCGCTGGTTTTTAGACCCCCTCGCCGGCCAGGGCTACCCCGCCGACATGCTGGCCTACTACGCCGATGACGCGCCCGAAATCCAACCCGGCGATCTGGACATCATCGCCGAGCCTTGCGATTTCTTGGGTATCAATTACTACGAGCGCGAATGGGTGCAAGACGCTCCTGCCAACCTGCCCCCGCAGACCCGCCGGCACACCGACCCCGCCCGTCCGCACACCGCCGACCGCGAAGTCTATCCCGAAGGTCTCTTTGAGCTGCTCCAACGCATCCAGCGCGATTACCCAAAGCTGTCGCCCATTTACATCACCGAGAACGGCGCCAACTTTCCCGACCAGATCGCCCCAGACGGCCGCGTGCGCGACCCGCAGCGCCAGCAGTATCTCGAAGCGCACCTCGACCAAGCGCTGCGCGCAATTCAGGCCGGCATTGACCTGCGCGGCTACTACCTCTGGTCATTGCTCGATAATTTTGAATGGGCATTGGGCTATCACGGCCGCTACGGCATTGTCTATGTGGATTTTGACACCCAGCAGCGCACCCCCAAAGACTCGGCCCGCTGGTTCCAACAGTTCTTGCGTTCCTGATGTGTAGCCGTTTTTGGCACAGCAGGCCTCAAGGCAAGAAAATAAGCGGGCGCATAACAAATGGCGCCCGCTTTGCTTCCCTCTCTACCACGCCCCCGCGCCGGTCAGCCCCTTAACAAACTATCCGCCGCGCGCAGCGCCGCCAGGTACACATCCTGGGCGGCCACACCGCGTTCTTTCGACAGCCGCGCGCAGTCTTCGTATTCCGGCGAAACCTGGCAGGCTTTTCCATCCATAAATTTCACCTTCACGCCCACCTCACCAAACACTGTGGATACTTGCCGGATTTCCCGCTCGGCCTCGTGGCGCTCAATCGCCAGCACCCGCAAGCCAAACGTACTGGTCTGCCGCAAAATCATACCCGCCAGAGCGGCCTCATTTTCTTTGCGGGCGATCACGCTCAGTTTGACTGCCGGGCGGTTTTTCTTCATATAAATCGGCGATAAAAACACGTCCAACGCCCCCGCCTGGAACAGCGCGTCCATCACCGGCGCGTACAGCTCTGGGTTCATATCATCAATATTGGTTTCCATTAAAATCAGCGGCCGTTTTTCTTCTGCCGGGCTGCCGATCATCAAACGCAGAATGTTCGGCCACTCCAGATCTTTCTTGCCCGCGCCAACCCCCACCTTCTCCAAGCGCATCGCCGGACGCTCGAATGCCGCCAGAGCCGCCACAATCGCCGCGCCTGTAGGCGTCACCAGTTCCATGCGAGCCGCCACGGGTTGCAGCGGCGCATTGACCGCCTCGAGCAGCGCCAGCACAGCCGGGGCCGGCACCGGAATAATGCCGTGTTGGCTGTGAACATGCCCGCTGGTGAAGGGCAGGTCTGAGGCGTACAGCCGCTCAATACCGAAGTAATCCAGGCCAACCGCCGCCCCCACCACATCAATAATCGAATCCAGCGCGCCGACCTCATGGAAGTGAACCTCTTCCACACGGCTCCCATGTACCTTCGCTTCCGCTTCGGCCAGTTTCAAAAACACCAGCCGCGCAATGGATTTGGCTCGCGCCGTCAGGCCGCTGTTGTCAATCAGCATCTCAATCTCACTTAGGTGCCGGTGCTGCCCGGGCGCATGCGCTGTATCTGCATGGCCGTGCACGTGGTCGTCTTCATGAGCGTGTTCATGTCCGTGAATGTGTTCATGCTTGTGTTCTTCCACAAAAAAACGCAGCGCGCGCAGTGAGCCTTTGCGAGTCTCTTCAAAGCGCAGCTTATATGGCTCATGGATAGCCAGTGTGCCAATTTGATCCGTCAAATAATCTTGCGGAAGACCTGCGTCCACCATAGCCGCCAGCAGCATATCTCCGGCGATTCCCGAAAAACAATCAAGGTAAGCAATTCTGGTCATCGAAATCCTCATTCATGCTGCCCCTCCGATAGCCTTTCAAGTCCAGAGAAACGTTCGCGAAACCCAGGCTGTCAAAGTAAGCCAGAATTTGCTCACGCTTCTGCAGCACCGTCAGGAATTGGTCTGGAGCGGTTTCAATTTTTAAGCTTTGTTGATTCAAGACCCGCGCGCGCAAGTTATCCAATCCCAACTCACGCAGGAAACTTTCAGCCTTCTCTACACGGATCAATCCTTCTGGAGTAATGGGGAAGCCATACGCAAAACGCGTCGCCAGGCAGGGCGAGCTGGGCAGGTTCCAAACAGGCAGGTTGAACGTCTGCGCTGCCGCGCGGATTTCGGCCTTTGTAAAGTTCAGCTCGGCCAGCGGACTTCGCACGTCCAGTTCTTTTGCGGCCCGCGCGCCTGGCCGATAATCGAAAGCGTCGTCCGCGTTCGACCCTTCCAACACCACATCAAAACCCTCAGATGCTGCCAACTTGACAATTTCGGTAAAACGTAGGGCCTTACACTGGTAGCACCGGTCTGCCGCATTGTGGGTAAAATCTTCGCGCTCCATTTCATTCAATTCAATCAGGCGCTGCGGAATACCATACGCCACGGCAAAAGCAGTAGCGCGTTGTATTTCTTGGCTGGTATGCAACGGCGACTTGACCGTTACTGCCAGCATCTGATCCCCGTGAGCTTGCCTGGCCGCGAATGCCAGCAGGGCGCTGTCTACCCCCCCAGAGAAGGCCACCAGCGGCCGGGCAAAACCGCCCAACCATCGTTGCAGCGCGTCCCACTTGGCTCGCAGCGCCTCGTCCATTATCGTTCGTCCAGGCGATTGATCATCGCGGCCATCGCGCCCGCCCCAAAACCGTTATCAATATTCACCACCGCGATACCACTTGAACAGCTGTTGAGCATGGCCAGCAGGGCAGACAGGCCGTGAAAGCTCGCTCCGTAGCCAACGCTGGTCGGCACTGCAATCACGGGTGCATCCACCAACCCGCTCACCACGCTGGCCAGCGCGCCTTCCATGCCCGCCGCAACAACAATAACTCGCGCCTGGCGCAGCATTGGCAGCTTATCCAACAGGCGGTGCAGGCCAGCCACGCCCACGTCATACAACCGCTCTACCTGATTGCCCATCAGCTCCGCGGTGAGCGCCGCTTCTTCAGCGACTGGCGTGTCTGCCGTGCCGGCGCATGCCACCAGAATGCCCGGCCGACAAACCAGATTCGCCCGGTTGATCACCAGTGCGCGCGGCCTCTGATGATAAACTGCATCATCAGGTAATTCTTCTCTAATTTGCGCGTAAACCTCCGCGGAAAGGCGCGTAACCAGCACACGCTCATTGCGCTCACTCAACCGATTGACAATCTGGGTGATCTGCTCAGCCGTCTTTCCTTGTCCAAAAACAACTTCAGGAAACCCGCGCCGCAAACCACGATGCATGTCCAGTTGGGCAAAATCACCCACCTGCTCGTATGGCAGCCGCACCAGGCTGTCCAGCGCCTCATCAACTTCCACCTTGCCAGATCGAACACTTTCCAATAATTCTTTGATCCGATTTTCTTCCACAATTTAGTCTCCTGAACAATACACCCTATCATACCAAAAAAATTACCCTGCCAGCCAGCGTAGCTGAGTATGATCGTCAATATTCGTTATGCATTATTCTAAAGAACCCGGTCTCTAGAAAAGCTCCACCCCGCCCAAGCGCAGAAACTGCTCAAACGCGTCAACCAGATCAGGATCAAACTGCTTGCCCGCCTGGGCGCGAATCTCTTTCAACGCCTCTTCCACGGTGAGCGCATTGCGGTAAAGCCGGTTCGAGCGCAGCGCGTTCCACACATTCACAATGGAAAATATGCGCGCGCTCATCGGAATTTCCGCACCTTTCAACCCGCGCGGGTAACCGCTGCCATCCCAGCGTTCGTGGTGGCAGTAGGGAATATCCATCGCTTCCTTCAGATACGGGATCGATTGCAGCCACTGATAAGCATAGAGGGGATGCTGGCGCAGGACGGCCCTCTCCTCTTTGCTCAATTCACCCTTTTTATTGAGAATCTCATCTGGAACAGCCATTTTTCCAATATCATGTAGCAGCGCCCCCCGGCGCATATGCGTAAGTTGCTCATCCGAGAGCCCCAGTTGACGGGCAAATTGCACCGCCATTTCGGTTACCCGCTGGGTATACCCTTCAGTTTCCTTGTCGCGCATATCCAGCGCCTTCACCCAACCTTCCAGCGTGCTCTGATACGCCATCTGCAGGTCCAGGTTTGACTTTTGCAAATCCAGGAACATCTCAGCATTATCAATCATAATGGCCGCCTGACCAGCCAACATGTCCAAGAAATCCAGCCAGTCGGGTGATGGTTTGATTCGCGTGCAAAAATACAGTTCCAGCACGCCCTTAACCTGGCCTTTCACAATCAGAGGCACCGCCACGTAAGAGCGGTAATCGGCGTCTTCTAACAGAGATTTATCTTTTCGCGCGTAAAACGCGTAGAGAACCGGGTTGGCAATCAGGTCTTCAACCAGCAGCATTTTCCGGTCTAAAACCACCTGCCCGGCCGTCCCGCTTCCCACCCGCACATAGCCGCCTTGCAGCGCATGGGTATCTAATCCTACTGTCTGGGTTACTTCCAGCACCTGCAGATAAGGATTATAGAGCAGGATAACCGCTGCGTCCGCATTGAGTTGAGCCTGCGCCTCCTGCAGAAACAGATTCAGGTTCATGCCCAGGTCAAAGCCGGTGGAAATCGCCCGGTCAATTTTGCGCAGCGCCAACATGCGTTGAATCTGTTTCAGGCGGCTTTCCGTCATGCGCGCCCGGTCAATCGCGCTGGCCGCGATATCGCTGATCAATTCCAAAATGCGCAAATCCATTTCATCAAACGGCAGCACCCTTCCCACCCAGATCACCCCACCAATGCGTTGGTCAGCCTCCAGCGGGTAGCAGGCAACCGCGTTCATCTGGTCAAAAGACGGCAGGCGGGAAATGGAAGGCGCCGGTCGGGCGTGGATATCATTCTCCAAATAAGGCTGCCCGGTGCTGATCACTTGATACGAAAGCCCTTCCTCCGGTGGAAGCTCTTTCCCTAAATTCTTCTTCCATTCGCCGGTGGCCATTTCAATGGTAATCACATGGCGCTGCGAATCGTACAAGGCCACTGCCGTTCCCACCGCGCCCAGCAGATCGGTGGTTTCGTCCATCACCACTTGCAGCACCTCTTGCAGGCTGGTTACGCTGCGCAGCGACTTATTCACTCGCGCGATCACTTCCAGTTCCTTGTGCCGCCGTGCAATCTGGGTTACGTCCCTGGTCAGAACCACAATGCGGTACTCGCCTTTCCGCGCTCCAATCCGAAAAACGGACGAGAGCACCTGCCGCGTGTGGCCGTCCTCCCGAATGATTTCTCTCTCATAAATTTGACCGCTCAGGCTTTCATCTTCCTCATCTTCCAAAAGAGTGATCATCGCCTGGCGAACCTCATTCTGGCTCAGCTTGTCCAAGATCACATCTTGCACCAGGTTGTTCAACACGTCCCACACCAGCTTGCCCACCGCGTCTGCTTCCTCAACACCAGTGATCTGGGTTTGCGCCTGATTCCAGGTAACAATCCGCCCCTCCGTGTCGGTGATCATCACGCCATCCGCGGCCTGTTCAATCACGCTGCGGAATTTCTCTTCACTTTCGCGCAGCGCGCTCTCAGCATTCAGCCGTTCTTTAATCTCCTGCTGTGCCCGTTCAAACAAATGCGCGTTATTCAGCGCGATGGCCATCTGCACAGAAATGCTTTCCAAAAAATGCAGATTTTCAATGGAATACGCTTGCTCTTGATAGCTGAAGACCTGAATCGTTCCCACCACCCGGTTCTTATGCAGCATGGGCACAATCAGGGCCGACTGCACAACATTTTCCTTGGGGGCACTCGCGGAATTTTTTAGATCGCGGTCCTGTTTCTCAATACAGAGGGGGAGCTTACCGAATAATTCCTGGTAATTGTCTATCAGTAAGGGCTGGCGCGAGTGAATCACCTGACTTTGCGGATCTTGTCCCTCTGATTGCAACAGAATGTTCGGAAGGGCTTCCGCTTCCAGCAGCTTACCCTCATGTTTCGCGTACTTGCAGCGGATCATTTGTGTTTCGGCGTCATAAGTGGAAACAAACAGGCTGTCACAGGGCATCATTTTCTGAACGGTGGCATGCAGCGAGTGAAAGATGTCTGCCACCTCCAGCGATTCTCCCAGATGCCGCGCGCCGTCATACAGCATGCGAATCTCATCATTACGCCGTCCCAATTCGTCAATCGCCCGCATTTCACGCGAAATGTCTTGCATCGAACCCGCCATGCGCAATGGCTTGCCGTGTTCGTCGCGGATGGACGTCCCGCGCGTTCGGAACCAGCGGTATTCACCGCCCTTTGTTTTCACCCGCACCGTGATATCGTAGGCTCCCCCATAGTCCAGATGTTCCTGCAGCGAGGCTCTCAACCGCTGCCGGTCATCTGGGTGAACCATTTCAAAAAATCTCACAACGGTCGGGGTAAATTCTCCAGGCTGGTAACCAAACAGTTCATAAAGACGTGGTGACCACCAAGTAAAATCTTGATCCGGGTCAAGCCAGTCCCACAAACCGTCTTGTGTGCCTTTAATCGCCAGATCAAGGCGCAGGCGGCTTTCTTCCAACTCCTGTTGGTAAGCGCGCTGCAAATGAATATCTTTCGAGAAGAGACCAAAATGGGTTATGGCGCCATGTGCGTCGCGGATCGGCGCGATGGAGTACTCCAACAGTGAGTCTTCCCCCTCCAGACTGAACGTAACTGGCTCACCGCGCAAAACCTGTTCAATCATCTCTGTGAGCTCTTCGTGCCCCAATCCCGGGGAAAGCAGATCAAAAAAGAAACAGCCGGTCAGCTCCCGGCTGGTTTTTCCCAACCATTCAGCCGCGGCCGTATTGAGAAGAATAATTTTCCCCTGGCCGTCCAGCAGACCGGAAGGGGTATTGTTGAGGTTGATGAATTTCCACATTAAATTGAGCTGGGCGTTTTGCGCGGTTCCCTGGTCATGGAAAGCCAGAATGCTGGCTGGCTGCCCGTTCTCCAAAAATTCCCCGCTGAAGCGCCAGTGCACCAACTCAGGCGGATCAGCGGGCGTCAAGAAGTAAGCCTTATCCTCTGGATTTTCGGGGCTGATCCGCCTTCCAATTTCGAGCAAATTCAGTTGGTCCTCAGGCGTGAGCAGCCTGTCAAGCCGCTCTTGCAGCGCACCCTCCCCTTCCAGCCAGGTCCCATCTGGCGCAAACCGGCCAAACCACACCGGTGTATCAGTGTAGCCAGGGCGACCGCCCTCCATTGAAACCTTGCCGCCAGAAGTTGAAGAAATTTCCATATCCGTTAATGGACTAACAAAAAATGTCTGAACAACAGTAACAATTTCATTGTAGCTGAAATGTTCGGCCATGCGGTGAACCTTGCAATTTCATTAATGAGATTATACAGAGGCAAGGCTTCAAATTGGTTTAAAAAACAAATAAAAAAGCAGCCAATGTGATCAGGCTGCTTTGAATACTGCCAGGCATGTTTGCGCGGTAGCCGTTAAGGCTGGTCTGCCGCTGGCGGGCTCTCGTCTTCTTTGAAAAGCCCCTCTGCCTGCTGTTTAATCTTTTCCACTTCGCGGCGCATTTCATCCGCACCGGCCTCTTCGGCCAGTTTTCGGGGCAAATTTTCCACTTCGTAATATGTATCTTGCAGCGAGTTCCACAGATCAGAGCGCGTTACGCGGCGAATAAACTTTCCCAACTCGCGGCCAGTTTTGGCCAGGTCTTTAGGCCCAAGCACAACCACCGCCAGCAGCAGAATGAAGATGATCTCCAAGAAACCAATATTAAATAGTTGCATCGCGCTGCTTGCCTTCTGAAGTCCGCTTCTGGCACAAGACCCACTCCAAACAATTGAAAAATGAGATTATTGAGCGTCCTTTTTGCCCTCATCAGACTGCTCTTCTGATAAGCCCTTTTTGAACGCTTTAATCCCCGCCCCCAATTCTCCGGCGATCTTCTCAATGCGGCCCACCCCCATCAGCAGCACAATAATCACCAGCACAACAACCAACTCAGTCAAACCAATTCTCGGCATAATCCTTCATACTCCATTTCAGCGGATACACGCGGCCGCGATCTACTCAATTTGTATCCGCTCTAGATCGAACAAATAAGCACGATTATGATACCTTTAACCATTATACTTGTAAAGAGACCGTAGAACGCCCTGCCCAGGCTGCCCATGACGGTTATAATCCATGCAGACTAGAAATGACGCGATCTTCTCTCATGAATCCAGTTTTTCATTCTCACCACCAGCGCCCCGCCAGCCCCACATCGCCGGCTTTTGAGCGCCTGCCCTTGTTTGTTTTGCGCCTGTTGGCCGGGCTGCTGCTCTCTTTACCGTTAATTTTTACCCAAACCGTTCAGGCGCAGTCTCTCCTCCCCGCTTCCGGTGGTTACCAGCTCTCCCGCCTCACCACCGAAGACGGTCTTTCCAGCAACCAGGTTCAGGTGATTCTGCAAGACAGCACCGGCTTCATGTGGTTTGGCACCGTGGAAGGTCTCAACCTCTATAACGGCTATGAGTTTACCATCTACCAGTCCGACCCGGCCGACCCTTCCACGCTTTCCAACAACAATATTCTCTGCCTCTATGAAGACAGCCGCGGCACGCTCTGGGTGGGAACCGCCTACGGCCTCAACCGCTATAACCGCCAGACCAATACCTTCACCCGCTTTATGCCCTCGGCCAGCGACCCTGCCAGCATCAACGGTCTGGTCATCAGTTCCATTCTCGAAGATCACACCGGCGTCTTCTGGGTTGCCACCCTCGACGGCGGTCTTTATTCGATGGACCGCCAGACCGGCCAGTTCACCCGCTTTACCCACCTGCGCAGCGACGACACCAGCCTATCCAACGATACCGTGTACACCCTCTTCGAAGACGGAAGCCGCTCTCTTTGGCTGGGCACAGCCGCCGGGTTAGACCGCTTCGACCGCGCCAATCAGCGCTTTGAGCACTTCCGCCACAACCCGCTCGATTCCAAAACCATTCCCTTTGGCGCGATTGTCGCCATCAATGAAGACCTCTCAAACCAAATTTGGGTGGGGACCAGCGCCGACGGTCTGGGCAAATTCAATCCGCAGACGCAAACCTTTCAACGCTTTCGCGCCAACCCCGAAAACACATACTCCCTCTCGTCCAATGAGATCCACGCTATTGAAGTCAGCCAGAGCGGCCGCCTGTGGATTGGAACCGCCGCCGGTGTAGACCGGCTGCAAACCACGCAAAATCAGTTCTCCCGCTTCCAACCCACCCTGGCTGAAACCCAACCCATGGGCAGCGAGTCAATCAACGACGTTTATGAAGACCCGACTGGCATTGTCTGGATGGCCACCAACAATAACGGGGTTTACCAATACAATCCGCACGCCGGCAAGTTCGATCTTTACCAGCATTCAGCTATCAACCCCAATTCCATCAGCAGCAACAACGTCTATGCCATCACCGAAGCCAGCGACCGCAGCCTGTGGGTGGGCACCTTTGGCGGCGGTCTCAATCGCATCCACCGCGAGACGGGCATCAACACCATCTTCCAGCACGACGATAACGATCCCAACAGCATCGCCGGCGACGAAATCCGAGCCTTGCAGCCAGATTCCGACGGCGGTATGTGGGTGGGCACCGCCTTCAACGGCCTCGATTATTTTGATCCACAAACCGGTCTGTTTACCCATTACCGCAATCAGCCCGGCCTGGCAAATTCGCTCAGCAGCGACCAGATTACCGCTCTTCTGAAAAGCGCGGACGGCAGCATCTGGGTGGGCACATACGATCGCGGTCTTAACCAGCTGGACCCTGCCAGTGCCTCCGTTACCCGCTACCGCCACAACCCGGATGACCCGCGCTCGATTGCCGATGATCACATTCTTTCGCTTTACCAGGACCGCTCCGGTTCCATATGGATTGGTTCCTGGAAGGGCGTTTCCATTCTTAACCCTGCCACCGGCGAAATGCGCCACATATCCAACCAGGCCGGTGACTCTCAAAGCCTTAGCGGTGATTCGGTGCTCTCTTTCCAGCAAGACTCGCTCGGCATCATGTGGATTGGCTCCAACGGGGGCGGCCTCAACCGCTTTGATCCCACTTTGGGCAGCCTGAGCGCCATCACCGACCGCGATGGGCTCGCCAGCAATGTTGTCTACGCTATTCTGGCCGCCCAAGACGGCTCCTTGTGGATCAGCACCAGCCGGGGCATCTCCCACCTTAATCCATTCGAGAATACCATTCGCAATTACGACGCCCGCGACGGCTTGCAAGATGCCGAATTCAACATCAATGCAGCCCACCAGAGCAGCGATGGAGAAATGTTCTTTGGCGGCGCTCGGGGGCTGAACAGCTTCTTCCCCTGGCAGGTGCGCGACAACCCCAACATTCCTCCGGTGGTAATCACTTCCTTCAACGTCCTCAACCAGACCGTTGCCCGCAACCTGCTGCCAGACCAGCATTTCACCCTCCAGCCGGGAGAGTCGTTCATCTCCTTCGAATTTGCCGCCCTCGATTATTCCGCGCCAGAAAAGAACGCCTACGCCTTTCTTCTCGAAGGCCTCGATGAAGAGTGGACGACCATCAGACCCGGCCGCGTGTACGCCAAAGAAGACCTGCTGGAAGGGGTATACCGCGATTGGTCTTACACCGAAGCGCGCCGCTACGTCAGCTATTCCAACCTCAAACCCGGCGACTACGTCTTCCGCGTCAAAGGCTCCAACAGCGACGGCGCGTGGAATGAGACTGGCGCCTCGGTGCGTATCACCGTTCTGCCGCCCATCTACCAACGACTCTGGTTCCGCGGGCTGGGTATTCTGCTTGTCGTGGGCATCGTTGCCGGCAGTTACATGGTTCGCGTCAAAAGCATTCAGCGCCACAATGAGCAGCTGCGCCAGATGGTTCGAGAGCGCACCAGCGTCATCGAACAGCGCAAAGAGGTCGCCGAAGGGCTGCGCGACATTCTGGCAGTCATCAACCGCGAATCGTCCCTCGAAACCATATTGCAGGCCATCACCCACCAGGCCGCCGAAATTCTTGGCGCGGGTGCCTGCGTGATCCATGAAGTCAACCTGAAACAACAGGCCGCCTGCGTTCGCTCGGCCACCGGGCTGCCGGCTGAGCTGCAGGATTGCGCCGAGTTCCAACTCCATTCAGTGGAAGACGTGGAACTGCTCCTCAACCGCCAGCCCATCGTTGTGTCCAACGCGCGCGGCGGCATTCCCACCCAGGGGCGGCTTGAGCTGCTCAACAACCAGCAGTGGCAGGCCTGGCAGAGCCGCATGCTGCAGGACTTTTCGGCCTACCTGTCTGTGCCTCTGCTCATTCGTGAAGAGCTGTACGGGCGACTCACATTTTACTACCGCGATCCACAGGTGTTTTCCAGCGAGCGCATTGCCCTCGCCAGCACCTTTGCCGACCATACCAACCTTGCCATTGAAAATGCCAACCTGCGCGCCCAGGCCGAGCTGAGCGCCGCGGCTGCAGAGCGCAACCGTCTGGCCCGTGACTTGCACGACGCCGTCACCCAGACGCTCTTCTCTGCCAGCCTCATCGCCGAGGTGCTGCCGCGCATTTGGGACCGCGACCACGGCGAAGGCACGCGCATGCTTGAAGACCTGCGCCAGCTTACCCGCGGCGCGCTGGCCGAAATGCGCACCCTGCTGGTTGAGCTGCGCCCCTCCATTCTGGAAGAGATGGAGCTGGCGGAACTGATTCAGCAATTGGCCGACGCGTTCCGCGGCCGCGCCGACATTCCCATTCAAACAGACATCCAGGGTAATGGCAAACTCCCCGCCGCCGTGCAAGAGACCTTCTTCCGCGTCGCTCAAGAATCACTCAACAACATTGCCCGGCATGCCCGCGCCTCCCGCATTGATCTTACTCTACGCTGCAATTCGCAATCGGCTGAGCTGGATATTCGCGACAACGGCATCGGCTTTGACAGCAATCACGTGCCGCCAAACCATTTTGGGCTTAAAATAATGAAAGAGCGCGCCGCCCAAATCAACGCTCAATGGCTGCTTGCCAGCACCCCCGGTCAGGGCACGCATATTCACCTGACATGGACTCATGATCATCCAGAGGATTCAGAATGAAGTCAGAAACCAACGCCATTAAAGTTTTGATTGTGGATGACCACGCCGTTGTGCGCAAAGGCCTGCGGTCTTTCCTGCAAGCCTATGACGACCTTGAACTGGTCGGCGAAGCCAGCGACGGCGACGAAGCCGTTCAATTTTGCGAAAAGCTCCAGCCCGATGTGATCTTGATGGACTTGATGATGCCGCGCATGGACGGCGAGACCGCCACCGCCATCATCCGCCAGCGCTTCCCGCAGGTGCAAATTATTGCCCTCACCAGCTTTAAGGGCGACCGGTTGGTGCAAAAACTGCTCAACGCCGGCGCCATTGGCTATCTGCTCAAAAACGTCAGCGCCGACGAACTGGCCCAATCCATTCGCGCCGCCCGCAGCGGGCAGCCCACCTTATCCCCCGAGGCCACCAAAGCGCTCATCAACAGTGCCACCCAGCCGCGCCTGCCCGATCTCAACCTGACTGCCCGCGAAATGGAAGTGCTGAAACTCATGGCCAACGGCTTCAGCAACCCTCAGATCGCCGAGAAACTGAGCATCAGCCGCTCCACGGTCAAATTTCACGTCAGCAGCATCCTTGCCAAAATGAACCTCAATACCCGCACCGAGGTCGTCTCGTTTGCCCTGCACAACCACCTGGTCGATTGACCAGGAAAAAACCCGTTAAAAAGACAGGCGAAATCCAATCCCCCGGCGGATGTCGGGGGAAGTTTTTTTTCGTATGCTTAATCACAATCAGCCCCGCCATTTGTAGAGCAGGACGACTTTGGACTTATGCCCTTCGTGATTTCCAACTCACCAGGCAGCTTTCGCTTTGCGCTTCAAGGAACGGCTTTGCGCGTATTAATTGCTGACCCCCAACGGCGCGTCCGCGCCGCGCTAAAAACTCTTCTTTCCCACCAATCCGGCATCCAGGTTGTGGCAGACACGGCCGCTTACGAGAACTTGCACCACCTCATCCAGGTCTGCCAGCCAGAACTGCTTCTGATTGACCCCGCCATCGCTGACCAGCCTTTTGAAACCGTTCTCCATCACTTGCGCGAGGCCTACCCCTGGCTGTGTATCGTCGCCATGAGCGGCAAAGCCGAGCTGCAGCCGCGCGCGCTGGCCGCCGGGGCCAACCGCTTCGTCAGCAAAGCCGACCCGCCCGACCGCCTGCTCAACGCCATTCTGCCCAATCACCCGGCCTGATCCGCCTTTTCCCTTCCCCAGCGCGAATACACACCAATTCCGACACATTCTGCCGAATTTGTTATAATCAAGCCATTATTGGAACTTACCCCCGGAGATCGCGTGTTTATCCCCACAACTTTACAAGAAGTCAAACAACTCGGCTGGCACAAACTCGACGTCATTCTCGTCTCAGGCGACAGCTATATCGACAGTCCCTTCATCGGCGCCGCTGTCATTGGCAAAGTTCTGATGCAAGCCGGTTTTCGCGTGGGCATCATTGCCCAACCTGCCACAGACACCCCCGCCGACATCACCCGTCTCGGCGAACCCACTCTCTTTTGGGGCGTTACCGCCGGCAGCATCGACTCCATGCTCGCCAATCACACCGCCGCGCTGAAAAAACGCCGCAGCGACGATTACACTCCCGGCGGCCAGAACACCCGCCGCCCCGACCGCGCCACCATTGTCTATTCCAATCTCATCCGCCGTCATTTTAAGCAAACTGCTCCCATCGTCTTGGGCGGTATTGAGGCCAGCCTGCGCCGCGTGGCGCATTACGACTACTGGAGCGACCGCATTCGCGGCTCGGTGCTCCTCGACGCCAAAGCCGACTTTCTGATCTACGGCATGGGGGAATCTACGGTGGTCAGCCTGGCCAACGCCCTGCGCGCCGGCCGTGGCGCCCACGACCTGCCCGGTCTGTGCTACGCCAGCAGCCAGCCCGTTGAAGACTACCTGCAGCTCCCCTCGCTGGAAGCCGTTAGCGCCGACAAACAGACCTTTATCGAGATGTTCCATCTCTTCTACCAGAACAACGATCCCATCACCGCTCGCGGGTTGTGCCAGCAGCACGGTCAGCGCTGGCTCATTCAGAACCCGCCCGCGCCTCATCTCACTCAGGCCGAGTTGGACAACGTCTACTCCCTCGACTATGAACGCGCCCAGCACCCTTACTACGAACAGCAGGGCGCGGTGCGCGCTCTCGACACCATTCGCTTTTCGCTCACCACCCACCGCGGCTGCTATGGCGAGTGTAATTTCTGCGCCATTGCCGTGCACGAAGGCCGCACCGTGCGCTGGCGCAGCCAGCAGTCCATCCTGCGTGAGGCCGAACTCCTCACCCGGCACCCCGATTTCAAAGGCTACATTCAAGACGTGGGTGGCCCCACCGCCAACATGTACGGCTTCGAGTGCCAACGCAAGCTAAAACTGGGCCCCTGCCCGGATAAACGCTGCCTCTATCCCGAAGTTTGCTCGGCTCTCAAACCCGACCACACCCCGCAGGTTGAGCTGCTTAAAAAGCTGCGCGCCTTACCCGGCGTTAAAAAAGTGTTCGTCGCTTCCGGCTTGCGCTACGACCTGCTCCTGGCCGACACCCGCAGCCGCGATGAGTACATCAAAGAGCTTGCCGGGCATCACGTCTCCGGGCAGCTCAAAGTTGCCCCTGAGCACGTCAGTTTCAAAGTCCTCAAGAAAATGGGCAAACCGGGCGTCTCCAGCCTGGGAGAATTCAAGCAGCGCTTCGACCGTGCCTCGCGCAACGCCGGCAAAGAACAGTTCCTCACCTATTATTTCATCGCCGCCCACCCCGGCTGCAGCGATCGAGATATGTATGCCGTTAAGGATTATGCCGCCCGTGAATTGAAACTCCACCCCGAACAGGTGCAAATTTTCACCCCCACTCCCTCCACCTATTCTTCGCTGATGTACTACACCGAAACAGATCCCTTCACCGGTGAACATCTTTACGTGGAGAAAACCCTCGCCGGCAAACTCAAGCAGAAAAGTATCGTCACCGGTGAAGAACTGCGCCAGCAGCCGCCCCGCCAGGCCTCCAAACCAACCGCCCGGCCGGAAACCAGCCCCGCGACCAGGACTGCATCCGGACCTTCCTCCAAATCAACCGCCCGGCCAGCCGCCCGGCCTGCTTCCCGCAGTGGGAGCCGCCCGCCCAAAAAGAAATAAAGCCCCCACGAACAATTCTTGTCGGTCAGATTGAGGGCGATTCAACATCCCTGGAGACCCATTCATTCTGGCCGCCCAAAATCTGACATTGAATGCCGGGGGTGGGTTCCGCGCTCTTCACAATTGGTTAACTCACCCCGAAACCTAACTCTCCCGCGAGTGGCCTAATCTTGTGTTATGATTTCCCGCTGTTGGATTCACCGTAACTACCGGAAAGCAAACCGATGACCTACCCAAAAAAACTAACCCAGACCAGCCGCCTGCGCACCCTTCTGACCATTCTGCTCAGTCTTGGCCTTTTCACCGCCCTGGGGCTGTACCTGCAGCAAGATTGGCCGCAGGTAAAAACCTTCATCCAGCAGATTGGGCCGGCCGGTTGGGCGATTTCCATTCCCCTTTACGCCATCCTTGGCGCCACTATCATCCCTTCCGAACCTATAACCGTATTGAACAGCGCCCTCTTTGGGCCTTTTACAGCGGCACTGGCCGCCACTATCGGCAACACCATCGCCGCCTATATCGAATACTTCATGGGCACCAAAGTCAGCGATCTGGCCAGCTTTGAACACAAAAAAGAGAGCCTTCCCTGGGGATTGGGAAAGCTCCCCATCCATTCACCCCTGCTGCTCATTTTCGGGCGTTTCATTCCCGGCTTTGGCTCAAAAATGGTCAGCCTCATGGCCGGTATGTACAAAGTCAACCCGCTGCGCTACCTGTGGACAACGCTGCTTACCACCGCCTTTGGCAGCCTTGTTTTTGCCTTCGGCGGCATGGGGCTGATTCACCTCTTCTGATCGTTCGCCCTACTCCCCCACGCGGATCACACACAACACCGCGCCCACGGCCACTTCGCAGGGCACATCTTCCACCGTCAATTCTGCGATCACCCCGTCCAGCGGCGCGGACAGCGTATGGGCCTGCTTATCGGCTTCCAGCTCCGCCAGAGCGTCTCCGGCGCGCACCTGTTGGCCCTCTTTCACCAACCATTCGGTCAGGGTACCCTTCTCGGTTTTCGGCCCAAAGGCGGGCATCCGCACCTGCATTTCCATCATTTCCTCCTGATTCCTATTCCATCGAGAATGCCTTCAAATCAAAGTTGTCATCGAGCAGTCGCTCTTTCACCGCAGAAACGTCCTTCTTGCGGTCAATCAACCGTTTGATCGGCATAAACGCCGAAGTATCTCCCATTAAAATCGCTCCCGTCAGGCGCTGGCCGCGCAGCGTCAGGCGCGTATACCGCCCGCTGGCCTCATCCACACGGCGCAAAATTTCGCAATCCGCGTCTTCGGCCGTGGCTTCACCCAGCGATGCAAGCTGCACCCCCACCACTTTCAGGCGCGTGCTGGGCAGCGTGCCGGTATAGGCCTGGCTGCCGGGGTTCACCATATTGGCCGCCGCCGCGCTGGCCTGTTCCGAAGCTGCCGGGATGATCCCATAAACCTTATTCTCAAATTCCGCCGCGTCTCCCGCAGCGTACACATCCGCGGCGCTCGACTGCAGGAATTCGTTCACCACAACTCCATAATTGACCGCCAGCCCGGCCGCTTTGGCCAGGTCCGTGTTCGAGCGTACACCCGCCGAGATCAGCACCGCCTCGCCTTCCAGGCAGCGCCCATCCCGCGTTTCCACAGCCAGCACATCGCCCGCCAGGGTAATTTCCTGCGGCTCGCTGCCCAGCACAAAGCGGAATCCCATCCCCTCCAGGCTCGATTGCAGCAGCGCCGCCCCCGGCTCATCCAACTGGCGCGGCAGCAAGCGTGGAAAGACCTCCAGCACGGTCACGTTCACCCCGCGCTGCATCAGCGAATAGGCCGTTTCCAGCCCCAGCAGCCCCCCGCCGATCACCACCATCTCCTCGGCTTTTTTGGAAATTTCGATCAGATTGTGGGCGTCTTCCAACGTGCGCAGCGTTACCACCCGCGGCAAATCGCTGCCCAGGAACGGCGGCACATACGGCCGGCCGCCGGTTGCCAGCAGCAGCCGGTCATAGCCAATCCGCTCACCGCCGGCCAGCTCAATTTCGTGTGCCTCGGGCAGAATTTCACCAACCGCTTGCCCCAGGTGCAGATGAATACCCTGATCAGCGTACCACTCCGCCGGCCGGAAGAACACTTCTTCTTCCTTCGCGCTTCCGGCAATCAGCTCCCACAGCCGCGGCCGAAAATAATATGGATAGGGTTCCGCCGCGTACAGGTGAACCTCTCCTTGCGCGTCCAGCCGCCGCAGCGCCTGTGCCGCCGTGGCCCCTGCCAATCCCCCGCCCACAATCACATAACGCATACTCGCTTACGCTCCCACTTTGACGAACATACTTTTACTCACCCCACAGTCGGGGCATACCCAATCGTCTGGAATATCTTCAAAAGGCGTCCCCGGCGCGATGCCGCCGTCCGGGTCGCCGTATGCCGGATCGTAAATATAACCGCAGCTGGTGCATTCCCATTTATCCATGTTCTTGCCTCCGTTGAATAGTGTACAAACCTATTATCCATTATTGAAGCTCGCGCCCGCTTTGTCAAGCGCTCCCCAGCCGGTTCATTCCTCCCGCGAACCACCATGAATTTCAGCCACCGGCTCGTTGATCCGCACTTTGCTGCCCGCTTCCACCAGCAGGCGCGCGAATCCGCTGGCCGGCGCGGTCGCTTCGCTTTCCACCTTTTCGCTTTCATAGGCAAAGAAAGCCTGCCCGGCCTCTATCCACTCGCCATCCTTCACCAGCCAGCGCGTCAGCACCGCGCTGGCCTTCACCAGGTCTTTTTTGGGCATCAAAACCAAAATCACATTCTCATCCATCTGCGCTCCCTTCAACCTTTCTGGTTAATTTTACTCTTCCCTGCCAATTGACGCCGCTGCCGCTTCGGGATACACTCAGCAGTAACAGCTACCCGGAAAGAGGCTTCCCCTGAACGAGAAAGACAAACGCCTGATCATAGCCATTACCGGTGCCAGTGGCGCGGTTTACGGCATCCGCGCCCTGCAAATTCTGCGCGCCGCCAGAGTGGAGACCCACCTGGTGATCAGCGCCGCCGCGGCTCTCACCATTCCCCAGGAAACAAGCTGGAGTGTTGCGCAGGTGCTGGAGCTGGCTGATTTCACCTATTCCGACAGCGACACCGGCGCGCGGATTGCCTCCGGCTCTTTTTCCGCGAACGGCATGCTTATTGCCCCCTGTTCCATCAAAACCCTTTCCGCAGTTGCCAACTCCGCCTGCGACACGCTCATCGCCCGCGCCGCCGACGTTTGCCTCAAAGAAGGCCGCCCGCTGCTCCTCGCCGTGCGCGAAACCCCGCTGCATCGTGGTCACCTGCGCCTGATGGACCTGGCCGCCCGCTCCGGCGCGGTCATTTTCCCACCCGTCCCCGCCTTCTACGGCCACCCACAAACCCTGCAAGACGTCATCGACGCCAGTGTTGGGCGCATGCTCGCCCGCCTCGGTATCGAAAACGAACTCTACCCCCGCTGGACCGGCCTGTAACTCCGCCGTCTTCCTGCTCTTGCGATTGATCAACACCAGGTAGGGTGGCGTGGAGGGCGGACAATCTGCCTTGAATCGAATAGCATCAATCCCCGCCCGAAACCCACCATCTTCTTGCTCTTGCGATTGATCAACACCAGGTAGGGTGGCGTGGAGGGCGGACACGCTATTCTGGCTCTAATGGCCTCCCTCCCCGCCCGAAACCCACCATCTTCTTGCTCTTGCGATTGACCAACACCAGGTAGGGTGGCGTGGAGGGCGGACGCGCAATTCTGACTCGAACGGCCTCCATCCCCGCCCGAAACCCACCATGTTCTTGCTCTTGCGATTGACCAACACCAGGTAGGGTGGCGTGGAGGGCGGACGCGCTATTCTGACTCGAATGGCCTCCCTCCCCGCCCGAAACCCACCATCTTCTTGCTCTTGCGATTGATCAACACCAGGTAGGGTGGCGTGGAGGGCGGACGCGCTATTCTGACTCGAACGGTCTCCATCCCCGCCCGAAACCCACCGTCTTCTTGCTCTTGCAACTCCCAACTCATCCAAATCAAGTAAAATAAACCCATCAAACCGTACGCGGATTGGGACTCCATGAACCACACCATTTATCTCGCCCTGGGCACCAACCTGGGCGACCGCCAGCAAAACCTTGCCACCGCCCTGCGTCTTCTCGAAGCGCAGGTTCAAGGCGTGCATTCTTCCCCCATCTACGAAACCGCCCCCTGGGGCTACCTGGAGCAGGACAATTTTCTCAATATCGTCGCGCGCGGGCAAACCCGCCTCACCCCCCCGCAGCTTTTCAACCTCGTAAAAAGTATTGAAAACGAGATGGGCCGCGTCAAAATCATCAAAGACGGGCCGCGTTTGATCGATATCGACATCCTTTTCTACGACAACCAGCTCTACAATTCCCCCACCCTCGAAATTCCTCACCCGCGCATGCGCGGGCGCTCCTTCGTCCTCGTTCCACTCGCCGACCTGGCCCCCGATTTCATTCACCCCGTCTATCACCTCGCCATCCGCCAGCTCGCCGCCGAAACAGACCCGTCCACCCTCTGGCTCTACAACCCCCGTCCTTAATCCCGCTGCCGGCGCAAAAAAGGCCGGTAATATACCCGGCCTTCTGGATAAGTTGATTTTTGCGCTACGCTGGCAGGTGCTTGAACAGCACTCGCAGCCAGTTTTCGTGGAAAATCGCGTCGATCTCGCCTTCCGCGTACCCTCGTTTCGCCAGCAGATCTTCCAGCTTTTGCAAGTCGGCAATCGTGTCAATGCCATCCGGCACATCCTGCACCCCCGCGCACCCGTCAAAATCGGTACCCAGCGCCACATGCCAGGCGTTGCCGGCCAGATCGCAGATATGGTCAATATGATCCACCACCCGTTCCAGCGGCACCGCCGAGCGGGCCACAGAGCGCGTCCAACCGCGGGTGAGAAAGGCGTTGTACGGCACCATGCCCATCACCCCGTCGCGGCGGATCAGCTCGCGAATCACACGGTCACTCAGGTGGCGGTTGGATGCCGGGTCATTCACCACCGCCGCCGGGTTGGAATGGCTGGCGATCATCACCCCGGGGTAAAACTCCAGCGCCTGCAGCACCGACTCTTCATCCATGTGGCTCAGATCCAAAATCATCCCCAACTCGGAGATCTTCTCCAACAGCGCGTATCCTTCCGCCGTCAGCGGTCCTGGGCTGCCGGTTCCTCCACACAGGCGGGTGGTCTTCCAGGCCGGGCCAATCAGGCGCACGCCCAGGTCCCACCACATTTTCAATTCATCCGGCGTTTGCACCGCTTCCGCGTTTTCCATCAGCAGCAGCAAACCCACCGGCGCGGGGTGATCTTCATCTGCCCGCGCCCACTGTGCCAGATGCGCCTTCAATTCTACCTGGCTGGCAATCAGACGGAATTTGTCCGGGTGATCAAACGCCATTTGCTGGTAAACATCCAGCTGCCGCAGATAGATCTGGTTGGCCTCTTTCGCGCTGGCGTAACTGTGCACATCCCAATCGCCCCAACGGTGCTGTTGAGGCGTGGCAAACAGCGTGGCGAACACCAGCGCAACCTGCCCCTGCTGGTACGCTCCCCAACTGATCACCGTGTCGCCATTCACCTGCGGAACGCGCGTGCCGGCTTCCAACGCGCGCGTCTCTGCCACACTGCGCGTGTAATCACGGCCGAAGGTCATCACATTCCAGGCGATATCCTGGTGTCCATCAATCAACATGCGTTTTTTCTTCATCGTCACCCGTTGTTACGCTCCCATCAGAATAAATGCACTTCACCCTGAACTGGTGAAGTGCATTTGGAAAATTACTGATCATGCAGTCCAATCACCCGGTGAAGAAGGTTGCCCGTCCTCAACCGCTTTGAGTTTACCACCGGCTCTGGAAAACTTCAAACCATTGCGCTGACCGCATCAATCCGCGAATCCGTTCTGCCGGATCACCTGCCGGTACCAGGCGTAACTCAATTTCGGCGTGCGCTTCAGGCTTTCATAATCCACATAGATTAATCCAAACCGCTTCGAGCAGCCGAATCCCCACTCAAAATTATCCATCAACGACCAGGCAAAGTAACCCTTTAGCGGCACACCTTCTTGGATTGCCGCCGCGGACATGCGGAAATGCTCGCGCAGATAGGCCACTCGATCCTCGTCCAGCACCTGGCCTTTCTCGTCCAGCGCATCGGGGAAGGCGCCCCCGTTTTCGGTGATGTACAGCGCAGGGAAGGTGTAGCGTTCATTCAGCCACACCAGCACATCCAGCAGCCCCTGCGGATAAATTTCCCAGCCCATCTCGGTCTTGTGCTGCGCGGCCGTCACGGTCACCGGCAGGTTATCCTCTTCCGCGATCTCGGCTGAGCGCGCGATGCGCCGCGTGTAGTAATTGACTCCCAAGAAATCCAGCGGCGCGGCCATTGCGTTCAAATCGCCCGGCTGGATGAATTCCAGCTTCATTTTGAAATAGTCCGCCACCGCCTGGGGATAACCGCGTCCGACCAGCGGCTCTAAAAACCACAGGTGATGCGCGGCCCGCGCCATCCAGGCCGCCTGCTGGTCTTCCGCGCTCACCGAAGCCGGGTAAGCTGGAATAATATCCAGCACGATGCCGGCCTGTGCGCCCGCCGCGTTCTGGCGGATCACCGGCAGGCTGTGCGCGTGCGCCAGCAGCAGATGATGCGCCGCCGCGAAGCTGTCTTCCAGGCTGGTGCGCCCCGGCGCGTGCCGTCCGTCGCGATAGCCAACAAACGCGCTCACAAACGGCTCATTGAGCGTGATCCAATGTTTCACCCGGTCACCCAGGGCGCGGGTGGTCGCGCCCGCGTACTCCACAAACGCCGCTGCCGTTTCGCGCGCCGGCCAGCCGCCCTGATCTTCCAGCGCCTGCGGCAGATCCCAGTGATACAGCGTAACAAAGGGCGTGATCTCCGCTTCCAGCAGCGCGTCCACCAGGCGGCTGTAAAAATCCAGGCCGGCCGGGTTTACCTTTCCGCGTCCCTGCGGCAAAATGCGCGGCCAGGCTGTGGAAAAGCGGTAGGCTTTAATCCCCAGGTCTTTCATCAGCGCGATGTCCTCGCGCCAGCGGTGGTAATGGTCGCAGGCCACATCACCCGTGTCGCCATTCAGCACCTTGCCCGGCGTGTGACTGAAGCGGTCCCAAATCGACTCGCCCCGCCCATCTTCATTCCAGCCCCCTTCAATCTGATAGGCCGCCGTGGCCGCGCCCCACACAAAGCCGTCCGGAAACTTCACTTCGCTGCTCATCACATTCCTTCTCCTTCCACGCTCAGGTGACCGCACAGGCGCGCGGCAGCCAGCCAGGCTTCTTCCAGGTCTTCCGGCATGCGGCCGGCTGGCTGCGCCTCCCAGGTTTCCGCCAGACTGACGCACTTCCCCGGCTGCACCCGCTCCAAAGGGCCCAGTGATTCCAGCTCGGCATAATGCGAATTGACATACACCTCCAGGTTGCAGCCCCGGTCCGGGTAATTGGCTCCCGGAAGCACCGCGAAACGCTTGCAGAACAGAGTCTCCGCGTGCCAGTAAGCGGCCCAGCCGTACGGATTATAATACCCAATTTTCAAAAGCTGGCCGCGGTCTTCTCCCCGCACGAACAGATGATCTTCCTTCACGATCACCCGCGGATCATTCCAATGCGCGTACGGCCACAGCACCAGGTTGCGGTTGGGCAGAAACTCATTTCCCAACGGCGCGTTGGCCTGCGGCAGGATCACCGTGCCGCCCGGCGGCAGCATGGTGATCGCCCACGGCGCGATCTCCATCTCAGTTGGCGATTGGTTTTCCAGACGGTGGGTCAGCTTCACCTCGCGCCCGTCCGGCTCCATCTCCACCCGCAACGCGCGCTGCAGGCCGGTGATCCTTTCTACAGCCTGCACCAGTTCAACCCCATTCGGCAGCGTCTCCACGAGCGGCGCGTCATTGTCAGGAAAGCCGGTCAGGTCTGGCTGTTCAGGCGCGTACCACAAGCGGTGGCCACCGTACAGCCGGTATTCCCCATGCGCTGTTTTCCAGCCTTCGCCGGGTGTCTCTGCCAGCAAGTTCTTGTCGCTGCCCCGCAGGCGAAACCCCACAATTCGCGGCCCGGCATTTTTCAAGTATTCAACACAATAATGGGTGTTCTGAATCAACTCAGAAGGATAACCATAATAATTCATGCCTTACGCTCCCAGGCTGGCCTCGATAATGTGTACATTGGAATCCTGGAAAATGGGCGCCTGATTGCCCTCGATTCGCGCGCCGTCCACCAGCAAATGCGGTACACCGCGATGAAGTCCGCGCGGATTCTTCACCCGAATCTCGTACCGGCAGCCGCGGAACTCACGCCTTACGCTGAACCCGTCCCACTCCGCCGGAATGCAGGGGTCAATCCGCAGCCCGTCATAGTCCGGTTGAATACCCAAAATATGTTTGGTTGCCGCCTGGTACATCCATGACGCCGTGCCCGACAACCAGGTGTTGCGCGCCAGCCCGAACTGCGGGTGTTCATCACCCAGCACATTCTGCGGATATACATACGGTTCGCATTCATAACCATCCAGCTCGTCATTTTTGGCCGCCGGGTTAATCTGCCGGTAATATTCATAGGCCTGGTCGCCGTGCCCCAGCCTGGTTTCGGCGATCACCAGCCACGGGTTGGAATGCAGGAAGATACCCCCGTTTTCCTTGGCGCCGGGCGGGTAAGTGCTCACTCCACCCAGGCGCGGATCAAAGCCGGTGTATCCAGGCGCGCTCAGCTTAACGCCCCGCGGGGTGTTCAGGCGCTCGCGCACCGACTGCAGGGCCTGTTCCGCCCGCTCCGTGCTGGCAAACCCGGAAAGCACCGCCCACGACTGCCCGTTGAGAAAGATTTGCCCGTACTGGTTTTTTGCCGAACCCAGCGGGCTGCCCTGAGCGTCAAAATAGCGCACGTACCACGCGCCGTCCCAGGCGTGCTGCTCCACCCGCGCGCGCATTTCCTGGTAGTACGCTTCGTAATGCCGGGCGGCATCCTCATCACCCAAATAGCCCAGCAGCCCAATCCACTCGCGCAGCGCCGCGCCGAAAAGATGGGCGGTGAAGAGCGACTCTGCCCCGCGGGGTAAATTGACCGTGTCATTCCAGTCCGCGAAACCCAGCAGCGGCAAGCCATGCGCTCCTACATCCCGCCAGGTGAACTCCAGCCCACGCCGGATGTGTTCCATCACGCTGCCGCGCTGGCGCTTTTCCACCGCCAGGCCTTCTTCGTAAAACGGCAGCTCTTCTCGCAGAAACGCAAAATCGCCCGTTTCCTTCAAATAGGCGCATACAGCCAGCACCATCCACAGGTGGTCGTCCGAGTAATAATGCGGCGCGTTGGGCACCTCGCGCGAATCACCCGCGTTGGCTTCCATCGTTGAGGCATAGAACTGGTGCATCGCGCTCCCCGCGGGGGTTTGCACCGAGAGCAGATTACACATCAACGCTTTGGCCTCACCCGGCGCCTGCGCCAGCACGCCCATCACGTCTTGCGAGCTGTCACGGAAGCCAATTCCGCGCCCGCCAAAACCCAACTGGTACAGGGACAGATCGCGCGACCAATTCTTGGTGATGTAGCATTGGTGCGGGTTGTGCGTGTTGAGCATGGCGTTGAAGGCCGCATCGGGGGTTTGCACCTGCTGTTTATCAAAATAGGCCGCCCAAAACGCCTTGATCTCAGCGAGCGCGGCCTCCACCTGCGCCGCCGAAGAATAGCGCCCCAGCAGCTCCAGCGCATCACTGGCCTGCGCCACCTGCCCCAGCAGGGTTACAAAGCGGCGGCTCTCGTTGGGCTGCAGTGATCCCAGGTGCAGCATCAACGCGCCGATATTATCACCGCGCAGCGCCTCACCATTCGACAGTTCATCCCCGTCCAGGCTCAGCGGATGCGCCCAGGTGCCGTACTCGTTGTCGCCCAAAAACCGCTTGCGGTCCGACTCAAACGAAGAGGACGGCCAGGAGGCGGTGAAGAAATTGACCGCCGTATCTTTCTTCATAAACGCGTATTGCAGCAAAACCCCGCGCTCAGCGTCTTGCACCCACCGGCTCTGCATCGTCTGCGGCACCCAATCCGCATTGGTGAACTGTTTCAGCGCGTCAAAATGCGAGTATTCCACCACCGGGATGGCGTCCAGCGTTAGCGGCCAGCCAGCCAGGTTGGTAATCTCCACATCGCGCACCTCACATGGCGCGCCCTGCGGCACAAACACGCGCGTTACCACCCTCAACGCGCCGTTTTCAAACACAAACGTGCTCACACCCTGCCCCACCCGGCATTCGTAGCGCGTATATGGCGAAAGGCAGGGGGTGAAATACGGCGTCACCAGACGGTAACCATCCGCTTCGCGCACCCGCAGATAGAGTGTCTCTCCGCGAAAATCCGCGGCCGGAAGCTGCGGTATATATTTGGTAATCCGGTTCAAAGCCGGGTCGCCCTTGCACAACAGCGCGCCGCCGGTCTGGTCCACAAAACCGCCAAACGCCAGCGTGCCAACGTAGTTGATCCACTTCACCGGCGTTTTAGGGGTGGTAATTACATATTCATGCCGCTCTTCGTCAAAATATCCATACTTCATTGGCTGCCTCACCCTACCCAGAAATCAAAACTGAACAACATGGCCGAAAGGCCAAACAACAGCACCGAGGCAAATGTCCACACCCGGTCGAAGACGCGGCTTCTGCCCCACTGTCCCAGACACAAGAAGATCACCGGCGCGGCCAGCACATAGCGCGCCATACCCTGCGCCGCCCCGCTGAACAGCGAGAGTAAAATCACTGCCAGGCTGTACAGCGCCAGGTCCTTCTCGCGCCGGAAGAACAATCCGCACGCGACCAGGCCCAGCAGCAGGCTGCCCACCTCCAGCGCGTAATACACTGCCGCCTGCGAGTTACCTTTCAACACCGATTCAAATGCCCCAACCCACGCGCTGATGGTCGCGCCGATGGCCAGGAAATGCCGCCCAAAGAACTGGTCTTCAAGGATAAAGAAATTGCGGCCCAATTCCGAGGCGCGCCAGGCCAAAAAGGCAATCACCGGCAGGGCCACCCCCACAGACTTGACCGCCATCTCCCACACCGGCTGGTCGCGCGTTTCATCATTCCACGGGGCCGCCTGCCACCAGCGGTACGCCAGCGGGATCACCACCAGCCCGCCCAGCGGGCGCGTCAGCGTTGCCGCCGCCGCCAGCAGGCCGGCCGGCAGCCATTTGTCGCGCCGCGCCAGCGCCATGCAACCAAATGACAAACCCATAAACAGCCCTTCGGTATACACCTGCGCCAAAAAGAACGCGCTGGGGAAGATAAGCATGTAATACACCGCCCGCAGGCTGCCCTCTCGCTCCAGCAGTGGTTGGGCCAGATCGTACAGCGCGATCATCGCCCCCAGCGTGCCCAGCAGCGATACCAGCACCCCCGCCAACGTGGAAGCCACGATCGGCGTCAGGCCCAGCGCCAGCAGCGGAACGCGCGCCACCCGCATCACCCAGCCATACAGCGGAAAAAAAGCGTAGCTCATGCTCAACAATTCACCCTTATTCTGTGGGTCTTTGATCGTCCGCACCAGAGGATCATCGTAACCCGCCGTGGCCATCGAAAGATAAAACTCCGAATCCCACGACACCTGATGGTTCAAAAAAGGTTCCACCAGGTAGGCTTTGTCATCCTGGCTGTTCTTGCCAGTTTCGTTGGCTGTCCACATCAACACACTGTCCGGGCGTTTCAGCTCCAGCCGCCAGTCGGCCACGGCCTGGTAACCGATCACCAGCAGCGACCACAGCGCCCAGATGGCCGCCAAAAGGATCAGGTCATTCTCCTTGTTCTTCTTCATGCGCGTTTTCCATCCTTCAAGCCTGGTTGTCAAAACCTCAGCGTTTTTCAAGAATCAACAGCGTTACCGATTCGGCGGGCAGCTCCAGCGTGTCTTCCAGTGCGATTTCTTGCGCCGGCTCTCCCGGTCGCAGCAGTTCCACCGGGTCCACGTTCCAGCCGCCGTCGAGCCGCAAAGGGACTTCCTTTGCTTCCAGCCCACTGTGCACCAGCAACACGCTCAGTCGTCCATCACCGCGCAGCGCGGCCAGCACGCTCACTTGCTCCACCCCTGAGGTCGAGAGCACGCGCTGGCTGCCCATCTGCTGAAACAGCGGGTAAAGGTGATAAGCCGGGCGCACATCCGAACCCGAAAGCAAACCCCACCCGCCGGTCTTCGGCGCGCTTTGCAGAGCAAACTGCGCCCCAATCGTTACCCCCTGGCGCGCCATGCGGGTGATCACCCCTGCCAGCCACACCGCGTTGGCCGCCGAATCGGGCGTGGTTTCGCCGCCGGTGGCTTTGTTCCAGTGTGAATTGAACTCCGTCACTGCCACCGGCAGATCGCGCCCCGTCTGCGCCCTTATCTGCGCCCGCAGCGCCGGGATAATGCTGTCCCATTCCTCCGCGCTGGCGTACAGATCGGCTTTTTCCACCACTTCCGCTCCCAGCGTGGTCGGGAAGGGGTAGCGGTGAATCGAAACCACATCCACCAAATCGCCGTTGGCCTTCAGAAATTCATCCATCCACAAGCGGCCCTGGGCATCGCGCGGGTCCAGCGCCGGGTCACCGCGGTATTGGGTAATATCCGGCCCCACCAGCACAATGGATGGATCCACCGCCCGCATCGCCTCGGCCATGGCACGCCATTCCTGGTTATAGCGCAGCGTATCAACATCGCCGTACAGCTCCGGTTCGTTGCCCACGCTCCAATAGCGCACCCCGTAGCCTTTCTCCACGTTGGTGTAGCGCACCAGTTCGGCGGCTTTTTCAACACTGCCGCCATGCATGCGCGCGCTGATCGCCGGTTCAGCGCCGAGCGCGCGCGCCAAGTTAATATACTGGTCAATATGGTAATGTTTCAGATCGTTATCATCGCCCCAATTGCCGCCCGGAAAGCGCAGATACATAAAGCCGCCCGCCTGGGCTTCATCTTGCAAGTCAACCGGCACCACACTCCACGGGCCATAATTGGTGCCAAACAACAACGGGCTGATCTCCCCCTCCACCTGACCGCTGTCCACCCGAACCATCCCCGCTGTCGCGGCGGGCGTAGCGGTGGGGTCTGGCAGGCGGGTTGGCGTGGGGCTGAGCAGGGCCGTTGGCTCTACGCTAGAGGTTGGCAGGCTCTCATGGTTGGCCGCAGGCGCTCCGCCGGCGCAGGCCGCCAGCGCCAATTGGCACAACATTACAAGGCAGGTCAACCGCGATATGCCGGTTCTCAGATTCCTTTTCACCTTTTCCTCCTCACAGCAAACAGCCTGCTTGCGAAAATTAAGAGCGCGAAATACATACCCCTCGTTTGAATGCGGCGCGAGGGTGATTAATGATGAATAGTTTTCGTTACTGGCAGTGAGATGATTCGGCGGCTTCTCTAAACTCCTGCCGTTGATGGGTGCGCCAGCCGCAGCCAGCGAATCGATGCTGGCTGCGGCTGTTGGTTTCATTTATGCCAATTCCACTTTCACCTGAACGTCCTTAACCCCGGTCTCTGGCAGCGGAACCACGTTGCCTTCCACTGCCTGGCCGTTCACCCACAAGCGTGTTAAATTTCCTGGGCCTTTGCGTTCCACTTCGATCTGATAGGTTACGCCGCGATACAACCGGGTGGATTTGAAGCCTTTCCACGCTGCTGGAATCACCGGAGCCACTTTCAGGCCTTTCAGGGTGGGCTGAATGCCGAGAATGTACTGCGTAATAGCTACATAATTCCACGCCGCTGTGCCGGTGAGCCAGGAGTTCTTGGCCTCACCGTGAGTGGCCGCGTCCCGACCGGCGATCATTTGCGAGTACACATACGGCTCACCGCGGTGTACCTCGCTGATCTCCTCGCGCCGTGACGGATTAATCCGCAAGTAATAATCGTGCGCCTGGTCGCCGTGTCCCACCAGCGTTTCCGCGATCATAATCCATGGGTTGGTATGGCAGAAAATACCCGCGTTCTCTTTGTATCCGGGTGGGTACGAGGAAATTTCACCCAGGTGCAGGTAATACTGGCTGTAGGCCGGCTGCTGCAGCACAATCCCGTGCATGGTCGCCAGCCGCTCGCCCACAGATTTCAGCGCCTGCTCAGCTTTACCGTCATCCAGCCCCAGGCCGCCCATAATGCACATACCCTGCGGCTCAATAAAGATCTGCCCTTCCTCATTCTGCGCCGAGCCAATTGGCCGGCCAAAGTCGTCATACGCGCGCCGGAACCAGGCCCCATCCCAGCCGTGCTGGTAGACCACCGCTTCCATCTCTTCCACCTGGCTAATTAACTCTCTGGCTTCCGCGGAGTTGCCGCGCGCGGCTGCCAGTTCAGCCATTTCGCGCCCGGCCACCGCGAACAGCCCGGCGATAAAGACACTCTCGGCCACCTTGCCTTCTTTATTGGTGGTGGTCTGGAAGCTCTGCCCCGGTTCCGAAGAGAAGCAGTTCAAATTCAGGCAGTCATTCCAGTCGGCTCGCCCAATCAGCGGTAGTCCGTGCGGGCCTTTGCGCTCCACGGTGTAGCGCACCGAGCGCTGCAGGTGCTCATACAACGGTGTTTCGCTGCCCGGCTGGTTGTCATACGGCACCATCGCGTCCAAAATGCTCCAATCGCCGGTCTCTTTGATGTAGGCCGAAACCGCCAGCACCAGCCACAGCGGATCATCATTGAAGTTGCTGCCCACCGCGTCGTTGCCGCGTTTGGTGAGCTGCTGGTACTGGTGATACGCCCCGCCGCTGGCCATCTGCGTGGCGGCCAGGTCCAAAATCCGCTCGCGGGCGCGCTCAGGCACCATGTGGACAAAGCCCAGCAGGTCCTGGTTGGAATCGCGGTAGCCCATGCCGCGCCCAATCCCCGACTCAAAATACGAAGCCGAGCGCGACATATTGAAGGTGATCATATTCTGGTAGGCGTTCCAGATGTTCACCATGCGGTTGGTGTGCTCATCCGGGGTTTCCACCTGGAAGCGGTCGAGCAGCTCGCCCCAATAGGTTTTCAACACCGCGAAAGCCCGGTCGGCTTCCTCAGCCTGCAAATAGCGCCGGATGACGGTTTTCACCGCGCGCTTGTTAATCGTCTGCGAGCCGGGCGGGTCGAATTTGTCGTCTGCCGGGTTCTCGTGATAGCCCAGCAGAAAAATTACCTGGCGCTCTTCACCCGGCTGCAGCGTTACATTCACCTGGTGAACACCCACCGGCGACCAGCCATAAGCGATGGAGTTGGAGCATTGCCCGGCTTCCACCACCTGCGGTGAATCCCAGCCGCGATAGGCGCCCAAAAAGGCCTCGCGCTGCGTGTCGAAACCGGCCACCTCTGCCGAGCAGGCAAAATAAGCAAAGTGATTGCGCCGCTCGCGGTATTCGGTCTTGTGATAAATCACCCCGTCTTCCACTTCCACCTGACCGGTGCTGAAATTGCGCTGGAAATTGGAAGAATCGTCCAGCGCGTCCCACAGGCAGAACTCAATGCTGGAGAACACCGAAAGGTCCAGCGCCTCGCCGCGGTCATTGCGCACGGTCAGCTGCCACACTTCCAGGTTTTCACCCATCGGCACAAAATAGCGTGTGGAGGCGAAAACGCCCTTCAGAGAAGAGGAAATGATGCTGTAACCCTGGCCGTGCCGGCAGGTATATTCGTCCAGCGGCTTGCGGGTTGGCTGCCAGGATGGCGACCAGAACTCACCGGAGGTGTTGTCTCGCAGGTAGATATAACGCCCGCCCATATCCATAGGCACATTGTTATAGCGGTAGCGGGTGATGCGGCGCAGGCGCGGATCCTGATAAAAGGAGTAACCGCCCGCCGTGTTGGAAATGATCCCAAAGTAGGCTTCACAGCCCAGGTAATTAATCCACGGCAGTGGGGTGTCTGGCCGCGTAATCACATATTCCCGATTCTGGTCATCAAAAGTTCCAAACTTCATAATTCATTCCTCTTCCAATTAAATTCATTTACAAAGAGCCGTCTTAACCAGCCTGGCCCTTATTCTCATACTCATAGATTACACCTATTTATCAACTCCAGTAAAGACCATACCCTGCATGAAGACCCTTTGCGCCAGGAAGAAGATCAACACCGGAACCACCAGGCCCAGCACTGCCGCTGACTGAATGAGCTGCGGCTGCTGACCGTAGAGCGCGTTGAACTGCTGAATGGCCACCGAAATCGGCTGCAGCTCTGGCTTGGTGGAAAGGTAGATCAAGGGCTCAAAGAAATCTTTCCACGCGAACACCATGTGCGAAAGGGTTACTGTAACCAGCGCCGGCCAGGCCTGCGGCAAAATCACCGCGAACAGCGTACGCAGCGGCCCCGCCCCGTCGATCATCGCCGCCTCGTCCATCTCGCGCGGGATGGTCATAAAATACTGCCGCAGCCAGAATACGTTATAAGCATTGGCAAAGAAATGCGGCACCACCAGCGGCAGCCACGATCCCACCCAACCAATCCGCACAAAGAAGGCGTAAAGCGGAACCGTAACCACCGTACGCGGCAGGAAGATGGTCGCGATCAGCACCAAAAAGAGCGTGTTCTTGAGCGGGAAGCGGAAGCGCGAAAAGCCGTAGGCCACCGCCACGCAAGAGAACACCGTCCCCACAATGCCGATCACCGCGATCAAGAAGGTGTTAAGAATGATCTTGCCAAAGGTAAAGTTCTTTCCTTCCAGTTTCCATACGTCCGGGTAATTGCTCCAGTTGGGCGAGAAGTCCCATACCGGCTCCAAGGAGCGGTACTTGCCTTCCCACACATAGGGGGTCGCGTTGGGATCATGCGCGTCAATAAAGGTGCTCGTCTTGCGTCCCTTTTCAATAATCGCCATATCTTTCAGCGAACCGTCCGGCTGGGGCACCCGGTATACCTCGTACTCTTTGCCTTCAAATTCCATTTTGGCTGGCCGCGCCGGGTACAACGGACTGTTGGGCAGCGAGATTTGCTCTTTATCTTTCAATGAAGTGGAAAGGGTGTAGATAAACGGCGAAATATAGCCCAGCAGCAGCATGAATGCGAATAATGTAACCGTTGCGCCAGCCAGAATACTTGCGGCACGCTTTTGCGCCCTGGTGAGGGAAGGTGATTGGTTCCGTTTTTCGTTCATTCTGGCCTCCTAAGATCGTTCCGCTTCATAAACCCAAAATCGGCGCGTCCCGAAGATGATCAACGTCACCGTCAAAATCGCCAGGAACAATACCCACGCCAGAGTCGCCCCATAGGCCATATCCTGGTATTGGAAAAAGTTTTTGAACATGTAAAGGTTATAAAACATGGTCGCGTTTCCTGGGTCGCCGGTGCCGCGCGTCAGCACGTAGGGCTCCAGGAAATATTGAAACAAACCCACCACGGCTAGAATCAAATTGTAAAAAATAATGGGTGAAACCATCGGAACGGTGATTTTCCAGAAAATCGTAAAGTTATTCGCGCCATCCACCCGTGCCGCTTCATACATATCGGTCGGCACGTTCTGCATCCCCGCCAGCATGGTGATCATCGCCTGACCGTTGCCCCACAGGCCAAACAGCAGCAACGCCGGGTAAATCCAGGTGGTCGAGCGAATCCATTCCGGACCCGGAATGCCAAACAGCGCCAAAAAACGGTTCATCCAGCCGGTTTGCTCATTCAAAAATCCGCCCCACGCCAGCACTGCGGAGACCAGAGGGATCATGTAAGGCATATAGAATAATGTGCGAAAAATGCGTTTCCCCCACAGGTGCTTCGAATTCATCAAAGCCGCCAGGCCTAAGGGCAGAAAAATGGCAATCGGCAGCGCCATGGCAAAGAAGCGCAATGTAACAGACATGGCGTGCGGCACGATCGGGTCGCTGAACAACTTGGCATAATTCCGCAATCCAACAAATTGCAGATTATTGACATTATTAAGGCTGTAATTGGTAAAAGAAATCACCAGAGTGGAAACCATTGGGATCATGGTAAACACTAGAAAACCCAAAATCCAGGGCGTCAGAAAGAGATACCCCAAGCGGGCCTCTTGGCTTGCCAGCCCTTTCTTTTTTTGTTTTCCTTTCACCGTGCTGGTGCTCATTTCATTTGCAGTAGTTATCGACATGGGTCTATCCCTCTTCCAGATATACTCAACAAAATGGGGCCAGCTTTCTGGCCAGACCGGCCGAGCTGGCCCCATCTTCATTCGATTTGCCCAACTATCACATCAAAGATGTGCCTCGAGGTTACTTGGCCTCATCAAAGATGACCTGAAGGTCTGCTACCAGTTTATCAATCTCAGCATTGATGTCCAGATCTGCGGTGCTCTGGAAGAGGGTCTGGAACGCGCCGATCCGCTCAGTCGCCTTGTTGAAGTTCGGCATATTGGCTTCGTGGCTCGGGTTGTCGGTGTAGTTCAACGCGGCTTTGGCAACTTCCCAATCCACACCCTGCGGGTGGGCTTCATCCAAGGTCGCGAAGTAGCTGTCTTGCAGGCTGTGGCGAGCGGGCATACCGCCGTAGACCAGCAGCAGTTCGTCGGCAGCTTCGCCGGTCAGGTAATCCAATACCTTGAAGGCCGCTTCGGGGTTCTTGGTGGATTTCATGATGCGGAAGGTGTCAGCGTGCAGTTTGGCAGTAATTTCGCCCTTGTACGAAGGAATGGCCGCGATGTCCCAGTCTTCGCTTTCGGAGCAGGCATGGCACCACAGGTGCAGGCCAACCATGGCCACATTGCCAGAGCCAAAGGCGTTGCCAGCGGCCAGCAGATCGCTGTTGATGTAGCTGTCGGTGGGGTAGAAATGCTTGTTCCAAATGGCATCGTAGTACCAGTTGAAAGCTTCGCGCCAATTATCCGACACCATCGCTTTGCCGTTTTCGTCAACAAAGTTGCTGGCGCCAAACATGGTCGCCAAACCGCGCGGGTCAGTCCACTGAGTGTAGTAACCAAACTGGACAATATTCGCCGGATCAAAACCAGCTTCGGTCGCGTCATTGCCATTGGCGTCCACGGTCAGCTGCATGGCCAGCTCAGTCAGCTTGTCCATATCCCAATCGTCGCCGTCTTCATACTTGGCGCCCCACTCGTGCGGAGGATAAGCCAGGCCGGCTTCGTCAAACGCGGGTTTGTAGTAGTACAAGAAGTAGGGATAGACCGCGAACGGCAGGCCGATCAGGCCTTCGCCTTCGACTCGGTAGAAATCAACCGCGCTCTCGTCGAAATCCGAAAGGTCGTAGTTCATCGAGGCTACCAGCGGGTCCAGGTCCAGCCACTGGCCGGAGTAAGCGTTTGAGCCAGCCACACCCACCGGGCCGATGATATCGGGAGCGTTGCCCGCGGCAATCTGGGTCGCCAGGGTGTCATTCGCCACATCGTAGTTGACGATCTCGATCACCAGTTCAATTTCGTCCTGGCTCTCATTGAACTTCTTCACAACTTCTTCTTGCGCGGCAACCTGCTCAGGCTGTTGGCCGGTTCCCAGGCCAACAAACCAGCGCACCTGCACGCGATCGCCAGCGGCGGGGGCAGCAGCCGGGGCTTCGGTAGCGGCCGGGGCTTCCGCGGGGGCGGCAGCTTCGGCAGGTTGTTCAGCAGCCGGGGCCGCGGGCTGGCAAGCCGCCAGCAGCATGCTGAACACAACAATCAAAGCAAACATAGCAAATATAGGCTTACGCATCGATCTTCTCCTTGATCAGAATTGAGATGAAAAAATCAAACACACAGTTGGGCTTATACATTGGGCTTCAGAAAATAATCTATGCTTCTTCGATAGGACCTCCTTTAACCGTCCATTCGGGTTCCGCAAGAAGAGCGGATCACCAGCTCGGCAGGTAAGACAATCCGGTGTGGTTCCTCGCTCGGATTGTGGATCATATCCACCACAGTCTCCACCGCGATCCGTCCCATCCGCGCGGTGGGCTGCCGCACAGTGGTCAACGGAGGGTTGGTTTGAGCAGACTGCGGTATGTCATCAAAGCCAATAATGGCCAGATCACCCGGTACGGAAAAGCCAGCTTCCTGAAACGCGCGCAGCGCGCTGATCGCCATCGGATCGCTGGCCGCGAAAACTGCGTCGGGGCGCTGCGCAATCAGGCGCAGGGCCGCCGCGTACGATCCCGCTGCGGTAAAGTCGCTTTCAATAATCAGGTTGGGGTCCACCGCAACGCCGCGTTCCTGCAGGGCATCCAGATACCCTTGATATCGGTCATACCCCACAATGGTATTCTGCGGGCCGGTAATGGTCGCGATGCGTTTGCGGCCCATGCGGATGAGGTGCAGCACGGCTTCGCGCGCGCCCACCCGGTTGTCCACATCGATATAGCTGATTTTGGGATTGTTGGGATGCCGCCCAATTAATACAAATGGCAGCTTTCCTTGCGCCAGCGCCTTGACAATTGGGTCGTCCATCACCATTGAAGACACTATCACCCCATCCACCAGCCCGTTATACATAATTTTGCTGATCATGCGCCGTTCATATTCTGGCTCAGCCAGCCACAACATGACCGTGTAATCCAGAGCGTTGCAGGCCGAAGAGACATTTTGGATCAATTGGGGGAAGAACGGATCGGTGAAGATTGCGCCCACCCCCACCGGAATGACCAGGCTCAACACCCCCGTCCGCCCGGCTGCCAGACCCCGCGCGGCCAGGTTGGGCTGAAAATTTAGGTTCTGAATCACGTTCATCACCTGCTCGCGCGCTCGCTCGCTGACACTTTCCTCGCCGTTAATCACCCGTGAAACGGTTGATCGGGAGTAGCCACTGATTTTGGCGATGTCTTCCAGGGTGAGTGACATAAGGTGTCCTTTTGGGAGCGCTCTCAATTTTTTCTCAACAAAAATCCGCATATCGGCGGCAATGTGGGTAATAATGCGCGTTTTTTATTGATGCTTGGGAGCGCTCCCATATCAATTATCTTATAAGTTTTTTATCCGCTTGTCAAGATATTAAATTCTCGTTAACAATCTGAATTAAAAATGAATATCCACCGGAAGTTCAGGTATCCATGTTGGCACGCGTGTCGGAACCGGTTCGCCCATTCCCCCCTCCAACCAGCGCAGCAGATTCAACACCAGCGGCAGCAGCACAATCAGCAGCAGAACCAACGCCGTTCCCCTCCGCCGCCGCTCCGCCTGAGCGCGCAGCGCCTCTTCATCTCCATTGACCTCAAATTCCGGCTCTTCCATGCTTTGATTGTACGCCAAAATACCCCCCTTCACCCCGCCTTAAAACGCACCGGGGCCGCGCCTTTTCCACGCAGCCCCGAAAACATTCATTTTGTGCCTGCCTACACCGCCCGCAGACGCACGCTGAAGCGGTACTCTCCGGCTGGTACTTCATACTGGGGCAGGGTATCCGGCCCGCAGCTTGCGCTGCCCAGCCCGCGCTGGCGCGCATCCACGCAGAGATAAATCTTCTCCTCCCGCTGTAGCTCGCAGGCGTGGCGCGCCTGCCATAGCTGTTCCGCGGAATAAGGCAGCGCGCTGAAGCTAAACGGCGCGTCTCCGCTCACCCGCAAGCCGCGCCCAGATATGCCGCGCAGTTCCACCCAGCGTGTTTCATTGCGCGCGCCGTTCTCCTGCGGCAGCAGGTAAGGCACCACCAGCTCGTCTACCGTGCCAGTGTAGCGTCCCAGCGCCGCCCCTGCCTGGCGGTCGGGGTAATTCTCATGCGGCCCGCGCCCAAACCAGGACACTTTCTCCAGGCCGCCTTCCAGCACCAGCAGCAGCCCCACGCGCGCCAGCCCCGGCAAACCCGGCTCGGCGGTGATCTGCTCGTCCAGCACCAGATCGCCATCCGCGCTGGCCCACACGCGCTGACGCTCGGTGAACAGCCGTGCCCCCCTGGTGTTTCGCCACTCGCAGACACTTTCCACACCCGCCAGCCGCTCGCCGTCCCATTCCAGCCGCTCCAGGCGCTGATCAGCCGCCATCTCGTTGTAACCGGCTTCCAGCCAGCGCCTGAGCATCTTTCCTGCCATCAGCGGTTCAAAGCGGAAGCCGTCATTATCGGTGGGGGCGCGCCACACATTCAGGCGCGGAGCCTGGCGCAGCAGCGCCGCTGCCCCCCCATCCGCCAGCCGCGCGCTAATTTCTTCCAGCGCGCCACTGCGTGCGTTGACCCTCACCACCAGCCCGCCGTGCTCCACTTCCAGCGCTTCTTCTCCACGCGCCAGCACTCTCAGATCCGTCGCCATGTCTGGCGCGGGCGCGGACGCGCTCACCGGCAGGGCGAACTGCTCCCAGCCCAACTCATACCCGGCCGAAGCCCAGGGCAGGTCTTTGTTCAGGATCACCCGCGCCATCAGGTGCGCTTCCTGGCCGCCCTCCAAGACTGGCAGGCGGTACGGCATGTGGACAAGGCATGATTCACCCGGCAGCAGCGCGGGAATCTCAAACTTGCCTTCCTGCACCGTCTCACCGTCCACGCTCACCAGCCAGCGCCCGCTTACATCCTCCAGGCGCGTGAAGTCGCGCAGGTTGCGCAGTGACAGCTCGCCTCGTTCCAGATCAATCGCTTCAACCTGAAAGGGCTGAAACAGTTTTTTACACTCGAACAGCGCCGGGTGCGGCGTGCGGTCGGGGAAGACAATCCCATTCACACAGAAATTTCGGTCGTTGATCTCGTCGCCAAAATCGCCGCCATACGCCCAGCCCCCGCCGTTGGGCAAGTCGGCCTTCCACAAGCCCTGATCCACCCAGTCCCAGATAAACCCGCCCTGCAGCCCCGGCGTGGAACGAATCGCCTGCCAATAATCGGCCAGGCTGCCCGGCCCGTTGCCCATGGCGTGCGCGTACTCGCACAAAATCAGCGGCCGGTCGGCCCGCGGATCGCGCGCGTAGGCTACAATCTGGTCAATTGAAGCGTACATCGGGCAGACGATATCTGTCGCCGCCCGCCCGCCGTGCAGATCGGGTGCCACTGCCCCTTCATAATGCACCGGTCGCGAGGGGTCAAAGGCGCGCGACCAGGCCGCCATCGCGTCATGCACCGGGGCGTAACCGCTCTCATTCCCCAATGACCAGATGATCACACTGGCGTGATTTTTGTCCCGCTCCACCATGCGCGTAAAACGATCCATCATCGCCGCCGTCCATTCCGTCTGGTGCGGCAGACGGTTGTAAAACGCGTGGCATTCGCAGTTGGCCTCTCCCACCAGGTAGAGACCGTACTCATCGCACAGATCATACCATTCGCGGCAGTTCGGGTAGTGACTGGCGCGCACGGCGTTAAAGTGGTTTTGTTTGAGCAGCAGAATATCCTGCAGCATCGAGTCCCGCGAGATCACCTTGCCGGTGTATCCGTCGTGTTCGTGCCGGTTCACCCCCTGGATATAGATGGCCTTGCCGTTCACCAGCAGCTGCCGGCCGCGCACCTCCACACGCCGGAAGCCAATCCGCTCGCGCCGCACGTCCACCACCTGGCCGCTCGCGTCTTCCAGCCACACCACCAGCGTGTACAGCACTGGCGTTTCCGCGCTCCACGGAAGAACGCCAAACTGCGCCGATTCCAGGCGCGCCGCGGTTACCTGGCTGTCGCTGACCACCACCTCCGCCGCCAGCTCCCCGGACAGCACGGCTTGCTGCGCGGCGTCATACAACTGCGCGCGCACCATCCAGCCTTTCTCTGCCGCCCGGATCCCATTCACCCGCGCGCGCACGGATAACCGTCCCGAACGCGAATCGTCCGACAGCCACGGCTGCGCAAAAACATCGTCGATGTGCGCTTCGGGCACGGCGTAAAGGTACACGTCGCGGTGAATCCCTGCCAGCCGCCAGTGATCCTGGTCTTCCAGGTAGCTGCCATCCGACCAGCGCATCACCACCGCCGTCAGTTCATTGCGGCCTTCTTTCAGCCAGCCGGTAATATCAAACTCCGCCGGCAGGCGCGAATCCTGACTGTAACCGGCTTCCTGCCCGTTGACGAACAGGTAAAACGCCGATTCCACGCCCTCAAAGCAGGCGATCACCCGCCGCCCGCGCCAGCTTGCGGGCAGGTCAAATTCGCGGCGGTAGACGCCGGTGGGATTCTCCTGTGGCACATAAGGCGGCTCTCCGCGGAACGGCATCTGAATATTGGTGTAGATCGGGCGATCATAGCCTTGCAGCATCCAATGCCCCGGCACGACAATTTCGTCCCAGGTTTCGGGCAGGCTGCCGGCCCGCGCCCCATCCAGCGCGGCTTGCGCGTCCACGCCGAATTGAAAGCGCCAGTTACCATTCAGCATCAGGCGGGTGTCTTGCGGTAGATTCCCTGCCAGCGCCGCTTCCATGCTGCCATACGGCAAAGAAACCGCGTGCGCCGGCAGGCGGTTTCGCGCGAAAATCATGGGGGTTTCCCAATCGGGACTCAACCGGTTTGGCTGCATATCTTCCTCATCAAAAATAGAATTGGCTGCGCCGCTCTGGCAACTCCCCGCGAGCCCGCGCCGCACGCCTGCAATCTTATCACAAATCATTGCGCTGCCATCCATCCATTAACTTTATACAAACCCGCCGCGCCATTTGTGGATTCAAACTCTCCGGTTTATACTGGTGAGTAGAAAATTCTTGTCAGTGAGTGTATTTATGAAATCTATCCTCAACCGCAGATTACTCCTCATTCTGGGCTTTGTCTTCATTGACTTGCTCGGTTACAGCCTCATCCTGCCCCTGTTGCCCTTTTATGCCGACACCTTCGCGGCCAGCCTCACCACCGTGGGCCTGCTGGGAACCGTCAACGCTCTGGCGCAATTGATTGCAGCGCCAACAATTGGGCGCCTATCAGACCGTTACGGACGCCGCCCGCTGCTGATCTTCAGCATTGTAGGCACCATCGTTGCCTTTCTGTTGCTCGGCTTTGCCCAATCGCTGGCCATGCTCTTCATCAGCCGCATTGTCGACGGGTTATTTGGCGGCAACATCGCCTTGGCGCGCGCCTACATCACCGACATCACCGATTCCAAAACCCGCGCGCGCAGCCTGGGCATGATCGGCGCGGCTTTCGGCCTGGGCTTTATCATCGGCCCGGCTATGGGCGGGATCTTGAGCCAGTACGGGTTTGCTGTCCCCGCCTTTGTGGCAGCATGCCTGGCAGCCCTGAATTTGCTGGCCGTGCTCATCTGGCTGCCCGAATCACTCCCTGCTGCCGAGCGCCAGGCGATGCGCCGCAGCCCCAACACCGCCTTCACCCTCAACAAGCTCTACGAAGAGCTCAAAAAGCCGTGCGTGGGGCCGCTGCTGGTCGTTCAGTTATTTTACAACCTGGCTTTCATTCTCTTTCAGACCAATTTCTCTCTCTTCGCCAAAAACAGCCTGGGGTTATCCGCCCAGTCCACCAGCTACATTCTGGCCTATGTCGGTCTGCTTTCTGTTTTGGTGCAGGCCTTCGCCATCGGCCGTCTCACCGGGCTCTTCTACGAGCGTTCGCTGATCTTTTTCGGCTCCATCTTGATGACGGTTTCGCTCCTCATCTGGGGCTTCGTTGGCTCCGTTCCGCTGCTGTTGATCATCCTGGCTCCCATTTCCCTCTCCGGCGGCATCCTCAATACCGTCATCACCAGCCAGATCACCAAATCAGTCTACCGTGAAGACGTGGGCGGCACGCTTGGGCTGGCCTCTGCCACGCAAAGCCTGGCGCAGATCCTCATGCCAACCATCGGGGGCGCGCTGATGCAGTTCACCGGCTCCTGGGCGGTGGGCGCTGCCGCCGCGCTCTTAATGTCCATGGCGGTTCTGGTTACCCGCTTGCAGATCCTGCCCCGCCCCGAGCAGGAAGGCCCCTGCCCGCGCCCCGACGAGCCCTCTGTTCACACTCAACCGGCCTGACCCGCCCATCTATGAGCCATTTCACCATCCGATTTTTCGCCCCAACCGGGCGGTTTTTCGCTTAACTGTGCCTCACAGCGGTATAATCGTGCATCAATCGCACGGCGTTCCTCCCGCGGGAAACCATCCTTCTTCTCTCAGGCACAGGAGCTTATCGCATGGAATCCGATTGTCATTCTTACCTCAACCCCAAACTCGAAGTCCGCGCATTCCCCAACAAAGGCGGGTATGGTATTTTTGCCCGCGAAGCCGTGCAAGCCGGCGAGCTGGTTTGCATGTGGGGTGGCAGCATCGTTACCCACGACCAGCTGCAAACCCTGCCAGAAGATGTCGTCAGCCATTCCATCCAGGTGGAAGAATTTCTCTATCAGGTGCAGCCCTGGGAGCATTTTGACCCCGCCGATTATTTCAACCACTGCTGCGATCCCAACGCGGGCCTTTCCAGCCCCATTTCACTGGTTGCCATACGCGATATTCAACCCGACGAAGAAGTTTGCTTTGACTACGCCATGTCCGACAGCTCCGATTACGACCAGTTTGAATGTATGTGCGCCTCACCGCGCTGCCGCAAAACCATCACCGGCAAAGACTGGCAGATTCCCGAACTGCAAGAACGCTACCGCGGCTATTTCTCCCCCTACCTGCAGCGCCGCATCGACAAACTCCGTGCTGGCTAATCAAATCTCACAAAATCAGAGGGCTGCCCAATCCGCAGCCCTCTGTTGATTCATCCGTTTGGCGAGGCTTCCCGTCCTACTCCGCCTCTGCCGCTTCCAGCCCTGCAACCGCGCCGGTTTCCTGCTTCAGTTTCAGTAAGTCCTCGCGCCGCTGGCCCATCAGATTCTTCACTTTAGCCGCATCTTTGGGATAAGTGAAATAGAACAGGGTGAAGAAGATCCCGCAGATCAGCCACGGGAAGGGAATCGTCCAGACCAGCGCGTAGGTCAGCCCAATCCGGTCGGCCAGCGCCCCCGCGATGAGGCCCGCGAAGGCAGACAGCCCGCCTTCGATCAGGTTTACCACCGAATACGCGCTCGAACGGATCTCCGGCGGCACCACCGCCTGCATCATCGGCTCCTTTGCGCCGCGTCCCGGCCAGCCAATCATCAGCGCCGTGAACATCGTCAGCCCAAGCAATTGCGGAAACGTCATCGTTTGCGCACGCGTCAGCAGAATATACATCAGCGGCACCCCTGAAAGCACCGAAAACTGACCAATGACTGTGCGCCCGTATTTGGGACTGATCTTTTCCGCGTAATCGCCGATCAGGCCGCCCATAAAATTGCTGATTGCAGCGCCCACAACCACCACCGCGAACACCAGCGGAGCGCTGCCCGCCGGGTCGGTAAAACTGATCTGGTTCGAAAAATTTAAATCGGTTACCATCCAATTGATGAAGTAGAAGCCCATCACCACCCACGGCATCGTGCCGGTAACCCCCTGCAAAATGGCCGCCCAAATGGTGGGAATGCGCAGCGTAGAAAAGACATCTTTCCAATTGATCATGTAGCGCTGCTCGTTCTCATGGTCAATCAGCCCGGCCAGCTCCGGCTCAGCTGCCCCGCGCGGCGGCTCTTCTACGAACAGCCAGATCACCACCCCCGACAAAATACTGAAAACGCCCAACCCCACAAAGCCCCAGCGCCATAGTTCGGGTGTGGCCACAAACCCCAGCGCCAGCACCCCCACTACGGTGCCCATCAATCCCACAAAACCAATCACCCCCAGCGCGAAACCGCGCCTTTCTTGCGGAAAATGATCGGCAATCAGCGAGAAGGTGGCCGGCATCAGGCAGCCCAGCCCCAGCCCCGATATGGCACGGATGATCAGCACCCCGGTGAAGTTGGGCATCAACCCTACCAGAATTGTCCAGATGCCCCAAATGCCGGTGCCGAAAATCAGCACCTTCTTGCGCGAATAGCGGTCTGCCGCGTAGCCCCACAGCGGTGCGCTTACGGTCTGCGCGATATTGCGCAGCGTGGTCATCAATCCCAGCATGCCGTAGCTCACACCCCACAGGCTCTGGATAATCGGCGAAAGCACGCCCATCGCCTGCGCCTCTCCCTGATCAATCAAATATCCGAGTCCAAGCGCGAATAAGGTCTTTCCTGAATGGCGGGTCTGCCCTGGTTTCATGGGTTCTGCTTCCCTTCTGGATGGAATAGAATAGCATTATTGTACGGCAGGCGGCAGTGATTTTCCAGTTTCAAATGTATGCGCGAGAAAGGACATTCTCCCCATCCTGGCAAATTCCCGCTACAATTGAACCAGGCACTCATCGAAAGGCACAACCTATGCAAACCGATTCCTTAACCACCTCCCTCAAACCCACACGCTGGTTTGACCTGCCGCTGTACCTGCTCGGCGGGTTGGGCGTGCTGATTCTGGCCTCTTTGCTGCTCAGCCAGGTATCCGCCCCCGGCGACCCCCTCGACACCGCCCTGCGTTTCATTTTCAACGCGCTCTCGCTGATCGGCTGCGTGGCCCTGTTGGGCGTGCGGCGCGGAAAAATCTCCTGGCAGTCCATCGGTTTTTGGCCCGCGCGCTGGAAACCGGGCTGGATTCTGACCGCCGCCCTGCTCACCGCTGTGTTTCTGCCAGTGCGCGGCATTCTGGGCGTGGTCGCCAGCTTGTTGATGGAAGGCGGCTTTGAAAGCCTCTCTCTGCGCGCCGACGCGTTCACTGCCAGCGGCGCCTTCACCTGGGGCAACTTCGCCTTCACCCTCTTGATGGGAGGGCTGGTCATTCCCGTGGCTGAAGAACTGTACTTTCGCGGTCTGATCCATTCCTGGTTCCGCGACCGCCTGCCCTTCTGGCCAGCGGTGATCCTCAGCGGCCTGCTCTTTGGCCTGGCTCATTTCGACTCGCTGGGCGTGGCTGCCGCCAGCTTTGTGATGGGCATGGTCAACGCCGTCGCCTTTGAGAAAAACAACAACTCCATTTGGCTGCCCATTGCCATCCATGCCATCAATAACAGCTTTGCTCTGGCGCTGGTCAACCTGGTTCTGCTGCTCCAGCCCGGCTAGGCGGCAAAAACCCACCCACATTTTCGGGAAGATCTTCTAAAGAAAAAAGGGCTGCCCGAAAATTGGGCAGCCCATCCAACACCAGTGTTTACTGGAACAACCTTCTGGTCTCATCCTGCAGCAGGTAGGCCAGCAGCAGCCCCCCGGCGACAGTGCCGATTGGGAACGCCGGCAGGAATAAGATCGCCAGAGCAATCGCCGACCAGCGCGCCCAGCTCTTCATCTTCAGCAGTCCCCAACCCACCACGGCGTAAATGATGCCAATGCCGCCGGTGAAGAAAATGGCCACCGCCATGCCCATCAAGGCCGCGAACAAGCCAATTCCGCGCGCGTCGCTGGCCAGGATCGCCGGCACCGGCAGCGCCAGCAGCAGGCAGCCGAAGAACAGCCCCGGCAGCGCGCATAAAAAGTGATACACAGCCGTAAGGGTCAGCAGATCAGGGCGTTCCATTTTTCCGCTTGCCCCAGCGCGTGCGGCCTGGCCGGCCCTGGGCGCTTCTGCCGCCGGGCTGGCCTCTACCACTTCCACCCGTTCCGCTTCCACAGCTTCCACCGCTTCCACGGGGATCTCCTGACCGCTCGCGGCGGCTTCAGGTTCCTCCGCGACGGGATTCAACATTTCATCCGTCATCACACACCTCCTATTTTTCGCCCAGGCTGGTTACCCGGCCCGATCCGCTCGTTCGCTCATTCATCTGCGGGCGGCCATAATAGCGCACCTCACCGCTGCCCGAGATGTTAATATCCAGGCTCTCTTCAGCCCAGGCTTCCACATCACCAGAACCGCTGACTTTGACCACCGCCGTCTGGCTGCGCAGGTCACCTAAGCGACAGTTCCCTGACCCTGAAACATCAATCCGCATCTGATCCACTTCTCCGGCTGCTTCAAAATTGCCCGACCCGCTGATATTCAGATCCAGCTCTTTGGCCTGTAAATCACGCAGATTCATATTGCCTGAACCGCTGACCACAACCTCCAGATTTTCCGTTTCCAGGCTTTCCATATCCACATTACCCGAACCGCTCACATGCACACGCTCCAGGTCATCCACCGAGAGATAGAAATAGATCGGACCGCTGTCAATCAGTGTTGTCCCGGGTTTGAAGCCGATGATCAGTTCATCGCCGTCCACTCTCGTTTCAATCTTCTCCAGCACATCCTGCCGGGCCTCAATTCGCAGCCCTTCACTGCCGTCTTGCGTGATCTGCAGCCGGCCAGAGCCTTCCAGCCTGACCTCGTCGAAACCGCTCACCGCGCGTTCCTCCGTCACCAGTTCGCCATTCGCTTCTCCCACGTTGAAGCTGAACCCGCAAGCCAATGAAGCCAGTGATAAAGCGCCCAGGGAGGCCAGAATTTTCCATTTTGAACTCATAAATCGTCTCCTCAAGATTGTTTTTTCGATTACACTTCATATACGCACCATGTTCATTTGAGTTTCAGATTCCAGAGTCATATTTCAAAAACAGGACGCGGCACAGCAAAGTCATACCGTGCAGTCCCGCGTTTCTATGCCCTCAAGCGCCGCCAGGAGAGCCCAAAGCCGTTGAAAGTTCGCAACGCACCATGAAACGATTCAAAACCGCCATGATCCCTGTTTTTCTGCTGGCTGTGCTGCTGGGTTCCAACACCGTCATCGCCCGCGCGGCCATGCAGTCCGTTTCCCCGTACGCGTTGAACGCCGCGCGCGTCTCGCTCACTGCGCTGATCTACCTGATATCTTTCGCGCTCATCCCGGGTTGGCGCTGGCCGCGCGATCTTTCTGTCTGGCTGCAGGCCGGGCTATGGGGTATTTTCGGGTTCGCCCTGCCGCTGACCGCCTTTATGCATGTGCTCACCTATTTTTCCTCGGGTGTTACTTCCCTTTTTGGCACACTCAGCCCGGTTGTGGTGGCGATTCTCGCGCACTTTTTGCTGCAGGACGAGCGCCTGACCCTCCTGAAAATTGCCGGCAGCCTGATCGCTTTCGGCGGTGTAGCCATCATCCTTTTTAGCGGAGAGACCGGCCTGGGCGGACTGGTGCAGGCCGACCCGCGCGGTTACCTGTGGGCGGCCGTGGGCGTCCTCAGCGGATCTGGCAGCGTGGTCTATTCACGCCGTTTCCTCTCCAATATGGAGTCCATCCAGGCCACCGGCATCCGCACCGTGGTCGCCGCGCCCATCCTGATCGCCGTGGCAATATTCACCGGCAATTTCCAGTTTCAGCCCCTGCTCCACGGCGGCAACCTGCTTGGCCTGATCTACCTCGCCTCCATCGGCACCTTTGTCATTTTCATTCTTGAATTTCACGTCATCCAATCCTTCGGCGCCGGCCCTGCCTCACAGATGAATTACCTGCTCCCGCCCATTGCCACCGGTCTGGGTGTCCTCTTCCTCGGCGAACAGATCAGCCTGGTATTTGTAACCGGTATGCTGGTCATCTTCATCGGCCTGTTTCTGGTCAATTACACTCCCCGGCCCCAACCCACGCCCGATCCGCAAATCCCTTAAGCGAGAGCGCCGCTCGCGCCCGCAGCTGTCGTTCATTCTTCACCTTCCCCCAGAAATCACTATAATAAAAACAAGACCCAACCCCATCTCACAGGAGCTTTGCCATGGAACTGGCGCCAGAAACTCTCCTCCACCAGCGTTACCGCATCCTTCAAAAACTCGGCCAGGGCGGCATGGGCGCCGTCTACCTTGCCCACGACACCTCCCTCGAGAGCCGCGTAGCCGTGAAAAGCAATCACAGCCCGGCCGACGAGAGTTCCACCCAGTTTCTGCGCGAAGCGCAGCTGCTCGCCAATCTGCGCCACCCCAACCTGCCGCGCGTGATCGACTACTTCCTGCTCGAAAACAACCAGTACCTGGTGATGGACTACATCCCCGGCAAAGACCTGGGCCAGATTCTGCAGGAAGAAGGCCCGCAGCCCGTGGAAAAAGTACTGCGCTGGGCCGAAGCCCTCGGCTCGGCGCTGGCTTACATGCACCGCCAGCGCCCGCCGGTGATCCACCGCGACATCAAGCCCGCCAATATCAAACTCGACGACCAGGGCGAGCCGATCCTGGTCGATTTTGGCATCGCCAAGGCATCCGAAGCCGCCCAGGCCACCGAGGCCGGCGCGGCTGGTTTTACCCCCGGCTACGCGCCCCCTGAGCAATACGGCGGCGCGCGCACCGGTCCCTACTCCGACCAGTACGCCCTGGCCGCCACCCTCTACGCCCTGCTCAGCGGTCTCACCCCCTCTGACAGCGTGCAGCGCGCCCTGGGACAGGCCGTTCTCTCACCCCTCAACCTGCTCAACAAACAGGTCCCCGCCCACGTTCAGGCCGCCATCGAGCGCGCCATGTCGGTGCGCCCGCAAGAGCGCTTCGCCAGCATCGAGGACTTCACCCACGCCCTCACCGACCCTACCTACCAGCCCACCCAGGTAGCGGCCCGCCCGGCCGCTCCTCCTGCCCGGCCCGTTCAGAAGAAAATCCACCCCGGCGTGTGGATCGCTGGCGCGGTTCTGGCTTTCGCGCTGACCGGCGGCAGCCTGCTGGCCTGGCGGATTCTGGGCAAATCCACCCCGGCCGCCAGCCTGCCTACCCTCACCGCCCAGCCCCCCACCGAATCCGCCGCGCTGGCCTCGCCGGGCGCGCCCACCCTGCAGGCCGCCGCCCTGCCCGACGTTACCCAGGAACCCTCCGCCGTTCCCACCTCCGCCCCCACCGAAACGCCCCAGCCGCGCCCGATTGGCAGCGGCAGAAAGCTGGCCTTCGTCAGCGACCGTTCCGCGGACCAGACCCTGCAAATCTGGGGCATGGACGTATTTATGGACAACGCCGGAAAGCTCTTTGCCAGCGAGCCCCAGCCCCTCACCAGCGGCGCGTCCGATAAAACTCTGCCCGCCTGGTCGCCAGACGGCAGCAAACTGCTGTATGTGGCCGCCTCCGAAGACCCTGCCGAAGCCCAGGAGTATGGTCTCGACATATGGATGCTTGACCTGAGTCAGCCCGGCGCGCAGCCGGTTAACCTCACCCGCCGCAAGGGCGACGACACCTACCCCGACTGGTCGCCCGACGGGCGCTGGATCGCCTTTGCCAACCAGAACCCTTTCACTAGCGTCCTGCAACTGGTCTTGATGAACCCCGACGGCAGCGAGCAGCGCCGCATCTCCGGAGAATATTACGAATACGACCCTGCCTGGGCGCCAGATATGAGCACCATGCTCAACATCATTTACGCCTCCAGCAACTATTATCTACACCTGCGCGACTGGCAGGAGCAGCCCTACCCTACCCCCATGCCCACCTCCAAACCCTACGACCGCTCCTCATTTTTTGGCCGCCTGGGACAGGTAAGTGACTTTGACTGGTCGCCCGATGGTAATTACCTGGCCTACACCCGCCAGGACGGCAGCCGGTCGCGCGTGTATGTGGTCGAATACCGCACCCGCGGGGAAAAGATCAACCTGCTTACCCAAAACACCACCGCCGACAGGCAGCCCGCCTGGTCCCGCGACTCGCAGTGGATCGCCTTCACCTCCGAACGCGACGGTAACGCCGAAATCTATATTATGACCGCCACCGGACTGCTGCAAACCAACCTCACCAACAACCCCGCCGCCGATATGCAGCCCGCCTGGCAGCCGTAACCGTCCTCTTGATGCCAGCCGCTTGTAACGAATCAAAAAGACGCCGCGTTTGCGGCGTCTCGGCTTTATGACTGTTGGACTAATCGCTTACATTGGGGCGGGCTGATTTGTGCCCTTTTACCGGGTGAATGGTTCGCGGACGGCTCACCGGTTTTCCCGCTTCCGAATTGAGCAGCATGCTCAAACGCGCCATCGCCAGTTGGTCATACTCCCGCCGCCCGCACACATCACACACCCATGCCGGAAAGTCTGGCACCATGACCATTTCTTCCCCCAGCCATGTCATGTATGTAATGTATGACAGACTCATCTTCCCCACCTGGCATTCGTTGCAGCCAAGCATAGAAGTCTCTTCGGATTGCGGAACGGGATTGCTTTTCAGGAGAGGGCCTCTTTCACAATCGTTAATCCGGCGCTGGTGCCCAGGCGGTTCGCGCCCGCTTTCAACATCGCTTGCGCGTCAGCCAGGCTGCGCACGCCGCCAGCCGCCTTTACGCCCATCGCGGGCCCAACCACCCGGCGCATCAGATCAATATCTTCCACGGTCGCGCCCGCCTTGCTGAAGCCGGTCGAGGTCTTGACAAAATCAACCCCTGCCGATTGGCTCAGCAGGCACGCCATAATTTTTTCTTCCTTCTCCAGCAGGCAGTTTTCAAAGATCACTTTGAGCGCCACATTGTGCTGGTGACAGGCCTGGGTAACCGCCAGAATATCTTCATACACCTGCTCATACTCACGCGCTTTCAGCAGACCAATCGAAAGCACCATATCCACTTCTTGCGCGCCTTCTTCGATCACAATGCGTGTCTCTTCCACTTTGATGCGCGTCAGCGAAGCCCCCAGCGGAAAACCGATCACCGAGCAGGCCTTTGCCGGGCTGCCCTTCAGCAGCCGCGCCACCTGCGGAATGAAAATGGGGTTCACGCACACCGCCGCGAAAGAATATTCTCGCGCTTCCAGGCACAGCTTCTCCACTTGTTCCGGGGTTGCTTCCGGTTTGAGGATCGTGTGGTCAATTAAACTTGCCACCTGATCGTTGCTCACCGGTTTCATTTCGGGCAGTTCTGGAAGTTGAACCAGGTACGCTTTGGCCTGTTCAACCATTTCTTTGATATGAATAGCCATCGTTCATTCCTTCTTTGTGTTATCTTACTCGAGATTGAAAAGAATTCCCATAAAAAACGGATTAGAATCGCCTAATTGGCCGCATTCACCACCAGCGGATGGTTGAGTGTCTTGATCTTATCAATTGGCCAGTAGACAAAGATGGCCTTGCCCAGCATAAGATCCTCTGGCACAAACCCCCAGCGGTGCGAGTCGGAAGACTGGTTGCGGTTGTCACCCAGCACAAAGTACATTTCTTCCGGCACTTCCCACTCCCCAGTATAAGTGGGCGCGTCCGCGATATAGTCTTCCACCAGTTCCTGGCCGTTGACAAACACCTGGCCATTTTCCACCACCACGGTATCACCTGGCACGCCGATCACCCGTTTAATATAATCCTCAGCCGGATTCAGCGGGTAGTGGAATACCACAATATCACCACGCTGCACTTCTCCAAACCGGTAGGCCGTCTTGTTCACCAGCAGCAGTTGGCCTGGTTCCAGCGTCGGGCGCATACTGATCTTATCCACCCGCACCCGCGCCATGAAGCTGTCAATTAAGAAATATAAAACCAGGGCCAGTACAATTGTTTGCAGCGCTTCAATGATCACCCGCGCCGTATTCGATTTTGTCCCCGGCAACTTCTCAGCGGCGCTGTCTGTCTCCTGGTTGGGGTTGATTTCAGTCAAAAGATTTCCTCCACTCTACCCATAAAAACCACCACTCTTTACCCAATTATAAAACCCATTAAATGACGGGGCAAGAGAAACAGATCAATGCTTACCAGACTGTAAAGCCCGCCCCCACCGAAGCCGCTCCGGTTGCCATGCCATACCCTGAGTTCAGCCTTCGTCTTAAAAAACCGCTCCCCCGAAATCCATATCCCTGATTCCTGGAGGAGCCGGAAACGAAACTTCAATAACCAAACCGCCGGGCTTACTTCTCCCGCCGGGACTTAAACACCAGTCGGATGGGCGTCCCCAGGTAAGTGTAATTCTCGCGGATACGGTTCTCCAAAAACCTACGGTAAGAGAAATGCGCCAGCTTGGGGTCGTTGCAGTACAGCATAAACGTGGGAGGATCGCTGCGCACCTGCGTGCCGTAATAAATCTTCAGCGTCTGGCCCGACTTGGTAGTGGGCTGATGGCGCGCCTGCGCGTCTTGAATCACTTTGTTCAACTGCGACGTGCTCAACCGCACCAGCCGCTCTTCCTGCACGCGCAGGGCTGTGGGCAGCACCTGATCCACTCGCTTGCCCGTCTTGGCCGAGATGAACAAAATCGGCACATAATCCATGAAGTTTAATTCCTGGCGAATCTTCTGCGTGTAGAGATTCATGGTCTCGTTGTCTTTTTCCACCGCGTCCCATTTGTTAACAATCACCACCGTGCTCTTCCACGCCTCTAATATAAACCCGGCGATGTGTGTGTCTTGCGCCGTGATGCCCGTGGTCGCGTCAATCACCAGCAGCGCCACATCCGCGCGTTCAATGGCGCGTATGGCACGCAGCACGCTGTATTTCTCCACGCCCGGCTCCACCTTGCCGCGCCGGCGGATGCCCGCCGTGTCAATCAGCGTAACCGGAATATCGTTGTACATCATGAAGGTGTCCACCGCGTCGCGTGTGGTGCCGGCGATCGGGCTCACAATCGCCCGCTCTTCGCCCATCAAGCAGTTCAATAAGCTGGACTTGCCCGCGTTGGGCTTGCCTACAATTGCGATCTTAACTGAAGGCTCGCCCTCTTCCTCAGGCTCCTGCGGGAAATTCGCCACCAGTTCATCCAGTAAATCGCCTGTGCCGGTTCCGTGCACCGCAGAAATGGCGTATGGGTCGCCCATTCCCAGCTCGTAGAATTGGGAAGCCATGTTCCGCAATGCGTTGTTATCTGCCTTGTTGACCACCAGCAGCACCGGTGGATTAAGCCGCCCATCTTCTTCTTTTTTCTGGTTTCGGCGCAAAATCTGCGCCACTTCCAAATCGGCCGGAGTTACCCCTGCTTCCGCATCTACCAGGAAAAGCACCACGTCTGCCAGCTCCAGCGCCGCTTTGGCCTGCACCCGGATTTGCTCAATATAATCCGCCGAACCAATCGAAAGCGGATCTTTACCGCCTGTGGTGGGGTCAATTCCACCTGTGTCCATCACATCAAACACATGCCCGGTCCACTCACCCTCCGCCAACAGGCGGTCGCGGGTGGTGCCAGGGACGTCATCCACAATCGCAAGGCGTTCACCCGCCAGGCGGTTGAAGAGTGTGCTTTTGCCAACATTAGGCCTTCCGACCAAAACAACAACTGGTTTTCTCATCTTCTCAATTTACCTTTAACGCCCGTTAAGGCGACTTTCTTCTTACAATCACTTCAATCGAACCGGGCAATATCGACTCGATTCGCACATCGGGTTGGTTCACCTGCACCGTCGGCACGCGCTGGTAGGTACCCATTGGTTCACCCGTCAGGTCTACTATCACCCGCACCTCACTGCTGATCAATTGATCCAGCACTGGCAGCGGACCAGAAAGGATTACATCCACCGTCTCAGGCGAGATGGTGGCCTCGAACGCGTCCGATAGGCCAATCACTTCCACCTTTTTATCGGTCAGCGTCAGGCTGCCTTCAATCGCCGCAATGCCGACCTGCACCGCCACGGTCTGCTCGCCCACCACCGAAACGCCCGGCGGCAAGTCCAGCGGCAGGCGCAAATCCAGGTCATCCTTGGCACCGTTCAGATCCAGCGCTTTAGTCTCCACATACCCCGGGATCTCATCCACCAGTTTTGGGTCGGAGGAGTAAATCGTAACCGTGGGCGGGAAGACAGAAATGTTGGTTACCCGGTATCCGCCAGCCACCTGTCCGACCGGTACCACCTTCACCACCACGTTGCGATATCCGCCACGCTGGGTAACCTTGACGTTCACAGTCACCGCTTCCGGCGACAGGCTTACCCCGGTGATTTGCTCACCATCAGCGTTATATGTGCTGATCGGAATTGAGCGGGAAATATCCCGGTCGGCCTGGTTATAGTCCAATACAGCCCGAGCCTCACTCACCTGCTCCACCAACGACTCAGGCCCGCTGACAATTACCGCTTTCGGAGTGAAATCCGGCGACTCAGCCTGGAATCCAACCGCGAGGTCCCCCCGTTCCACCAGGCTGATTGGCAGCTCGCGGCTCGAGAGATTCTCCAGCGTCACCGTCAACAAACACGGCGTGCAAGAGACAATCTCAACCGGTCGCAGCCCCACCTGCACTTGAATCTCTGAATTATACGTGCCCGCGTCCAAACCCGAAAGGTCTAAAACCGCCCGCACGGGAATTTGCTCATTCAACAATCGGTTCCAGATCGAATTTGGCGCGCGCAGGGTAATGCTTACTGTGCTGGGGGTCGTGCTGGTCAGCACCAATCCCGGGTCCTGCCCAATCACCTCCACATTTATGGCGCGCGGGTACACGCGTTGTTCGGTAGGGTCTTGCGTGGTCACCGCCGAAATCCAGGCGGCCACCGCCAGAATCAACGCCAGCAAAAAGGTGGGGATATTCTTGCCCAATTGGCGTAAATGATCGATCATCTTCGATCCTCCGGTTTGCCGCGCGGAAGGATGCGCCCCACAAGCTGCGAAATGCTCTTAAAAAATGGGATATTCTCCGGCTCGGTCGGCCGGTAAAACGCCAGCAAAATATTTTCCAATCGCTCGCTGTCCAGCCGGCGAATCATCCGCCCGCCGTGCGTGATCGAAATCGAACCCGTTTCCTCAGAGACCACCACCGCAATCGCGTCGCTGGCCTCCGAAATCCCCAGCGCCGCCCGATGCCGCAAGCCCATTTGCCGGTCCGGTGAACGCGTCAGCGTGCCGCTGGCCGAAAGCGGCATCACCGAAGACGCCGCGATGATCTTGTCGCCCTTCACAATCACCGCGCCATCGTGCAGGGGTGTGTTGGGATAAAAAATTTGCAGCAGCAGTTCAGTAGAAACATCCGCGTTCAGGCGCACGCCAGTGCGCAGGTACTCTTCCAGGCTGTCTCGCCGGCTTAACACAATCAATGCTCCGTGCTGGCGCGCCGAAAGCCGCGCGCAGGCCGTAACAATTTTGCGAATCGATTCTTGAATCTGCTGCACCTGAGACTTGGACTGCCCCCAAAATAGCGATCCGCTCCCTGCCCGGCCCAGCTTTTCCAAAGCGCGCCGGATCTCAGGCGCGAAAATCACCGGAATGGCCAGCACCAGGGTCGGCAGGGTGGTTCTCACCAGCCACGAAAACGCCGGCAGGCTCACCAGCGAAGTGAACAGGCTCAACACAATGATCAGGAAAACCACCCCGCGCAGCAGCACCTGTGCCTGGGTGTCTCTCACCACCCACAACACAGCAAAAAAGATCAACGTCACCAGGAAAATGTCCAGTGCGCTCTGCCAGCTCAAACGCTGAAAAAGAAAGGACAATTCACTCAGCAGGGTGGGCACATTTACTCCAATTCTTCACGGTCATCCACTTGACAGTAAGCAGCCGGTGCGCGCGGTCTAAATCGGCCGCATAACACGGTCCTGGCGCAGTTGTTTGAAATACAGCACCGAATCAGGCTGCGCCGATTCCAGCGCTGCCTCTTGCCACGCCGAAACTGAAATTTCTGGCGGGTTCACCGGTTTGTAACCGATTTTTTTCCACATCAATTCCAGCCCCGCCAGCCGCTTGGGCACAAACACCAGGCTGGCTTCACTTTGCAAATCGCGCGAGGCTTTTTCCATCTCTTCCACCAGCGCCGGCAGGCATTGGTCGGCCTCCACCAGCGGATCCATGAGAATATCCACCGTGCGCGACACCAGATTTTCCACCTGCCAGGCGATCAGCCCGCGCAGCCGCGAATCGACCTTCAGCAATAAAAAGGCCTTTTCGCCAAAGGCGGCCATCACATCCTCACGCGAATACTTGCGCGCCGCCGGGCGCAGCCGGTTGTACAGGTCAGCGATCTCAGCAGAATTTCCTGGCTTTCCGCGTAGAATCTGGAAAGTGAACTGTTTCTCTTTACGTTCCGACACCAGCGCTTCGGGTTCTTTTTCCGTCTGCGGAACAATCTTCTGCCATTCCGCCACCACGCGCTGCCAGGTCTGTTCAAAGGTGCCTGTGTTTTCAATCACCACCATGGCCGCGCTGGTCTTTAAGTGCGCGGGGGGCTGGGCGTCTACCCGCTGGCGCGCGTCAGATTCACTCATCTTGCGGTTTTTCACCAGCCGTTGAATTTGCGTCTCACGCGGCGCCGCCGTCACCCAGATCGAGTCGCACATCGCGTGAATGTTTGTTTCCAGCAACTTAATCGCCTCAATCACAATCACACGCTGCCGCGAGCGGCTGATAATGATATCCACCGCTGAAAGTACCAGGGGATGCACAATCTCTTCCAACGCCTTCATCGCCTCCGCGTCCGCGAAAACGATCTTTCCCAGGCGCGCGCGGTTAATTTCCCCATCATCATTCAAAATCCAGCGTCCGAACATCTTCACCACCGGCTGGTAACCAGGGGCGTTTTTGGCAATCGCCCGGTGAGCCAGCGCGTCAGCGTCAATTCCATACGCGCCCAGGTGCTCCAGCATGCGCCGCACCACGCTCTTGCCGGTCCCGATATTGCCCGTAAGGCCAATTACGTATTTCTCAGGCCATTTACCCAAACCAACCTCATGGATCGCGCATCTGCGCTTTGTGAATAGGGGAAGAGATTTTTAACAATCGCAAAACAATTGTAGTCTGCCGCGCAAAGAATGTCAAACCCACCGTCACAAATCCCTCTCCATTCCCAAAGGCCAGCGTAGATGGCTATCGGTTCCGCAAAAATTCATCGGCCGCAGATTTCTCCACCCCAGAAAATGCGTTTTTCAGCATTTTGAGAAACGCTTGGCGTGGGTTCCGCCGCAGATAGCCGCCATCGGTTCCACTAAACCCAGTTGAATACGGGCTTCTCCCTCTGTCATCAAAACAAACGTTCCACCCTCAACGCCGCCTTACAATAGACCCCTCTCTTCCGTAAGGGCGGATGGCCATCCGCCCCTACCAGGGAGAATGGCAGTCCAGTATCTTGCATTAAGGCCGCCCAATGAAAACCTCCCTCCCTAAAGGGGTGGGGTCAAACGATTGCAAGGTTTCAATTTCAACATCCATATTGCTTGACAGGTCAGCCATGCGATAGTAGAATTTGTCTATCCAAACGCAATACCGTCTCACGCCGAGATAGCTCAGTTGGTAGAGCACGCGACTGAAAATTGCGGTGTCGACAGTTCGATCCTGTCTCTCGGCACAAACGCACCTCAAGTGAGGTGCGTTTTCTTTTTCCGTGATTCTCCCACTTTATTTGATACAATCACCATACCATGAAAAAATGGATGGCATATTCGATCACAGCACTCCTCTGCCTCGGCGGGCTTTTTCTGCTCTTCACCGGAATCCGCCGCCCGGCAGAAATTTTCATTGAAAACCAACGCTTCATCGTGCAGACCCGCGCCCTCACCGTTGGTCAGGCGCTGCGCGACGGCGGCGTAACCCTCGCCCCGCAAGACCGCGTGAACCCGCCGGTGGGTGCGCTGCTCGCCTGGCAGCCGGTCATCCGCGTGCAAAAGGCCAGCCAGGTCAACCTGTTCACCGGCGATAGTCTCACCGCCGCCCTCCACGCTGTCGAGCGCATCCCCGCCAATCTACTGGGCGCGCAAGGCATTCGCCTTTACCCCCACGACCGCCTGCTGTGGAACGGCGAGCCCATCGACCCCCTGCGGCCTCTTCCTCTTGCCCAGGTCTACAACCTGCAGCTCATTCCCGCTCAAAAAGCGGCCATCACCACCCCCACCGGGCAGACCGTTACTGCCTATACCGCTGCCCAAACCGTGGCGCAGGCACTGGCAGACGCGGGCATTTCCATCTCGCCTGCGCTGGATGTCCAACCACCCCTCGACGCGCCGTTGCCCTCTCCGCCGCAGATTCGCATCCAGCAGGGGCGCGAGCTGCGCGTGCAGGTCGCCGACCGCGAGTTGCTCACCTTTACGCACGCCCAAACTGTCGGCCAGGCGCTCGCCCAGGCCGGTGTTGCCCTGCAAAGCCTCGATTACAGCCAGCCGCCCGAAAGCGCCAGCCTGCCCGCCGACGGCCGCGTGCGCGTGGTGCGCGTGCGCGAAGAAATCCTCCTCGAGCAGCAGCCCATCCCCTTTGACAACGAACTGGTTCCCGACCCCGACCTGGAACTGGACCAGCGCCGCGTGGTTGAACCCGGCCAGTACGGCATCGAAGTCAGCCGCGTCAGCGTGCGCTACGAAGACGGCCAGGAAGTATCGCGCCAGACCGAAGAAACCTGGACGGCATCACAGCCGGTGACCCAAAAAATGGGCTACGGCACCAAAATCGAAATCCGCACCCTCGACACCCTCTCCGGTCCCATCGAATATTGGCGCGCCGTTACCGTCTACGCCACCTCGTATTCTCCCTGCCGCTCCGGCACCAATACCTGCTACAATGGCACCGCCTCCGGCCTGCCGGTCCAGCGCGGCGTGATCGGCGTTACCCGCGCCTGGTACAATTGGATGGTTGGCCAGGGCGTCTATATCCCCGGCTACGGCCCGGCCGTCGTCGCCGATGTGGGCGGCGGCGTCCCCGGCACGCATTGGATTGACCTGGGCTTCACGGATGACGACTATGAAGCCTGGCACAGCAACGTAACCCTTTATTTTCTGACCCCGGTTCCCGAAAACATACCATGGATTCTTCCTTAGATATTCCACCCCTCAACCCCGTCGCCCTGCTGAAAGCGCACCAGCTCAACCCCAAAAAGGGATTGGGGCAGAACTTTCTGATCGACGCCAGCGCCCTGAAGAAAATCGTTACCGCGGCCGAAGTCTCACCCGACGACTGCGTTTTGGAAATCGGTCCCGGTCTCGGCAGCCTCACCCGCTACCTGGCCCAATCCTGCCGCCGCCTTGTCGCCGTGGAGCTTGACCATCACCTGGTGCCCATCTTGCGCGAGGTTGTTTCTCCCTGGCCCAATGTCGAAATCGTCGAAGGCGACATCCTCCAGCAGGATCCCGTCCAACTGATCAACGAAGATGGCTACCTGGTGGTCGCCAACATTCCCTACTACATCACCTCGGCCGTCATCCGCCACCTGCTCGAAAGCCAGGTCAAACCTGCCCGCATGGTTCTCACCATGCAGCTGGAAGTCGCCCAGCGCATCTGCGCCCAACCCGGCGACCTCAGCCTGCTGGCGCTCAGCATTCAGGTTTACGGCGCGCCGCGCAGCGTGCTGCGCATTCCGGCGGGTGCGTTTTACCCCGCCCCCAAAGTGGACTCGGCCACCCTGCGCGTCGATCTCTACCCGCAGCCGCTCATTCCCACCGACCAAATCGAAGTCTTTTTCCGCCTGGCCAAAGCTGGTTTCTCGCAAAAACGCAAAACCCTGCGCAACGCCATGTCGGGCGGGCTGGCCCTGCCGCGCGAGCAGGTGGAGCAGTTCCTGGCCAACGCCAACATCGACCCGCAGCGCCGCGCCGAGACCCTATCCATCCCCGAGTGGAAAGACGTTACCGCCGCCTTCATCAACGCGAAGAACCCATCTGCATAAAAAAAGCCGCCTCAAAAAAGGCGGCCTGCTTTGTTTTGGTTTGATCAGCCTCAGCGGCCTAAATCGCGGTACATTTTCGCCAGCTGCCACACGCGCAGCGCGGCTTCCACCTGAATGCGGAAAGACATCTTGGACTGACCCCAGCGCCGGTCGGCAAAATAGATCGGAATCTCTTTGAATTTGTAACCCAGCTTGGTGGCCACATAAGACATCTCCACCTGGAAGATATAGCCGTTCGAGCGCACGCGCTCCAGCGGCATGCCTTGCAACGTCTCGCGCCGCCACAGCTTGAATCCTCCGGTAACATCGCGCAGCGACATGCCTAAAATGGTGCGCGCGTAGAAATTGCCAAACCCCGACAGTGCCTTGCGCCAGAACGGCCAGCGCTCATCCAGGCTGCCGCCGGGTACATAGCGCGAGCCCAAAACCACATCACAGGTCTCCAGCGTTTTCACCAGTTCTAAAACCTTTTCGACCGGGTGCGAGAAATCCGCGTCCATTTGTCCGATGGCCTCTGCGCCCTGCTCGATGGCCTTATGAAAACCCTGAATATAGGCCGTGCCCAGTCCCTGTTTGCCTGCCCGGTGCATCACGCTCACCCGTCCGGGGTACTGCTGGCACAATTCTTCGGCGATCTGGCCGGTGCCGTCCGGGCTGTTATCGTCCACCACCAGCAGACTTAATTCTGGCAGGGGCAGCGCGAAAAGCGCGGCGGCCAGCTTGGGCAAGTTCTCAGCTTCATTGTAAGTTGGGATAACGATTGTAGTTTTCAATTTCCATCCTGTTTGCACAACCGCGAGCATTCATCCACAATGGCTTGTCCATCCCCCCAGGCCGCGCGCGCTGCCAGCAATTGCACGCTGACCGTCAGGCGCTTGCCTTCAAATGTCCCCGCCGAGAGATCCTGGTCGCGGTAGAAGTATTGAAATGACTGCTCCAGTTTTTGTTCGATCCTGGCTTTCACGTCGGCGGCGCGTTCGCGGGGAACCCCCGCCAGCACACACCAATCATCCAGATGCCCCAAAAAGGGCAGGAGCGCGTCAGATGGTTGAATTATATCCCGAATAATCAAAGTTGTCGCCCGCAGCAGATCATCCGCCGCGATAAATCCGTAAATCTCACGAAACTGCTGGCTGTTCTCCACCCGCATCACCAGCGCGGACCAGTCCTGCTGCCCGGCCAGCCGGTCCAACCGCTCTTTCAAAGCCGTTCCCATCACCAGCCCGCTGACCGGGTGCTGCACAGCCGCGCGCTGCGCCCTGGCCAGCGTGTTTTGCACCCTTAAGAGCAGTTCCTCAACATCAAACGGCTTGGTTATGTAATCATCCGCATGCAAAGCCAGGCCTTGCAGGCGAGCTTCGCGTTCTCGCCGTTCAGTTAAGAATATCACCGGGGTATAGCGTGTGGACACATGCTCGCGCATGCGCTCCAACACTTCAAAACCGTCAATATCTGGCAGGCGCACATCCAGAATGACCAGGTCTGGCCGCTTGGCTCTCGCCGACCGGACGCCGTCTTCCCCCCAATTCTCCGTGACCACCTGGTATCCCGCTGAGCGCAAAAACGCGCCCAGCATTTCCGCGATATCCTGATCATCTTCAACAATCAGAATAGTAGGCGCAATGTCTTTCAAGTGCTCCTTTACCCAATGGGTTCCTTAAACACCACAAAATTGCAGACCTCATCACCGGCCGCATGGCACGCCGATTGGCTGACACGAAATTCATTCCCACCCGACACCCACTTCAGGCCTTCTTGCAGCAGGCCCACCGCCATGAAGCATGCCGGTTTGTCCACCGTGCGGCCCCAACATACCGGGCAGCGATGAATGGTATACAAATAATGATCTTCAAATTCCTGCACGGTAGAAAGCTGGTCGCTGGTGGTGGTGAAGACCTTCGCCATCGCCGGCAGGCCGATGCGCAGCTTGGCCTCCAGTTTCAACACCTTGAACGCCAGATCGCCCGCCCCAGCCAGCGCGCCAAAATTGCGCAGCCCCTCGGCAAAGGCCGCCCGCCCGGCGCGCAGCGCCAGACCGCGCCCGCCCCGCGGACCGTACATCTCTTCCAGCGCGCCATTGATCGCCGAAAAATCGGCAAAATCAAATTCGCGGTTCAGATTGTCGGGGGGGTAATTGCCAATTAAGTGCTGGAGCTGTGCCAGGTTCAAAATAGCGTTCACACCATTTTTACCCATCACATCTTCCAGCGCCATTAACAGGATTCTGGGAATTTTGTTGGGATAGTACAACCCGCTCTTGGGGATGGGTTCCATATTATTTTTCGCCTGTCTCTAGATCATTTTCGTCAGGTCTTCAGCCGCGCGGCGCATATCCAGGAAGAGCAGGCCGAGCTTGGCCTGTTCGCGCGCCAGCGCCGTCAGCACGGCTTCTTCACCCACCGACATTAAAACCACGTATCCCTTTTCGCCTTTGATATACACCTGGTCAAGCGAACCGCGTCCCAGCTCATTGGCAATCCGCTCGCCCAGCGACAGCATCGCCGCCGACATCGCCGATACCCGGTCTTCTTCCACGCCTTGCGGCAGCGCCGATGCAATCGTCAGGCCATCCACACTCACAATCGCGGAGGCTTCAATGTCTGGCGATGAGGCCTGCAGCTCGCGCAATCGTTCTACCATCATTTGGGTGCGTGACTTGGTCAAGGCTGCACTCCTTTGCGTAATTTAGTTCGTATCAAACCAAATTCTATTGTAGACCAGCGAAATTTTAATGTCAAGCAAGCCTCAATTTCCCTCTCATTTTGTTAAGTAATCGAAAAGTCTCCCTCACCGGCTCATCTTCCAGCAAGGATCAGTTTGGGGGGCGCTGAGCAGGAAAGCAGCCCATCCACACAGCCCACCTTTGGAGTTCAGACCCCTGTCCGGGCAGGCGGGGGTCTCAAGACGCGGTATAATCAACCTTGCGCCCGCCACAACCCTTGAGCTTTGGCGCGAATCCTCGTACAATACCATCAATATCGACATAAACTGTCTGGTTTTTAGAAAAATGAACTTAATGAACAAACACTCCATTTTGATCGCGTTCTTCGCGGCCCTCTTGCTTGCCGGGCTTTCCTTTTTACCGGTATCCGCCGACGACGCCCAGCCCACCGGAAGCAGCGAACCTTATTTCGGCCAGGTGCTCTGCCTGCCGGGCGCGCAGTTGGGCGCGCAGTCTGATTGTCTCGCCCTCGGGCCCAGTCAGGTGTTGACCAGCCTGGCCAAACGCGGCATTGAATACCCCTTCAAACCGCTGCCCGCCACCCGGCCTGACCCTTCACTCAACAATGCCGGCATTTACATTGCCAAAATCAATATCCCCAAAGATGAACAGGCCAAAATTTTCAGTTCCCTCGAAGACGCCGCCAGCGGAGCCAACCCCAGCGGCTACCTGGAAGCCGGCCGCAATATCTACGTTTCTTACATTCAACAGGCTGATGTCAACGGCGGCCATTACCTGCTGCTCAAAGACGGCGGCTGGGTGCGCGCTTCTCCCCTGGCAGCCTCAGCCAGCTATTTCCAGGGCCTCCTCTTCCACGAGAACCCCACCACCCCCTTCGGCTGGATTGTTGAACCAGTGATCACCCGCAGCGCGCCCAGCTACGCCGCCCCTGAAGATGGGCGCTCCCTGGCCCGCGAAAATGCCGTGCAAATTTTTGACATGGTCGACGATGGAACCACAAAATGGTACATGGTTGGCCTGAACGAATGGGTGGAACGCCGCTATATTCGCGAGTTCCAGTTCAACCCCAACCCACCTCAAGGTGTTACCAATAATCGCTGGATTGACGTGAACCTCTACGAGCAGACCATCGGCGTTTACGAAAACGGCCGACTGCTGTTTGCTACCCTCATCGCCAGCGGCGGCGACCCCTACTTCACCCGCCCCGGCCTTTTCCAGATTTACGAGAAAAAACCCACTGAAAACATGTCCGGCGCTTTTGAAGCTGACCGCTCGGATTATTATCTCTTCCAGGACGTGCCCTGGACCATGTACTTTGACGAAGCCCGCGCGCTGCACGGCGCGTACTGGCGCGCCAACTTCGGCTACCCCGAAACACACGGCTGCGTCAACCTGTCGCTGGGCGATGCCAACTGGCTTTTCCATTGGGCCAACGAAGGCGATTGGGTTTACGTTCACGACCCGTCTGGCCTCACCCCTACCGACCCCAGTCTCTACACCGCGGGTGGAGCCTGATCGCTCACCGCAACGCAGAATCCATTTCGGCGCGCCCAACTTCAGGCGCGCCGCTCTTTTTCTAACCGGGCATTCGGGTTTATTTATGGGGCCACAAACAAGGTCATGCTGGAAAGCGCCACCGTTCCGGGAATGCGGTTGACGCTCTCTTGGCGGATCACCAGCCGCACACCGGTGATCTCGCTGACAGTGTATTCAATCTCCACCCCAAACGGGGTGTGGCTTAAGTCGCCCGTTGGCGCGGGCACCTGAATGCGGTTTGAGCCGACCACATTTCCCTGCTCGTCCACCAGTTCCAGAATCAGCGGGCTTTCGTTCACTGGCCGCGCCACACCACTCACCCACATCAGCCCCCCGCTCACCAGACTATCCTCTTTCGGGTAGCGAATCAGGTACGGTTCCATTTCAATCAGCGAGGGGGTGGTCTCATTGCTCCCCAGAGAAAGCAGCACCAGGTCCACCGAAGAGACGGCCATGCTGCGCCCAAACTCGTCTTTGGTACTCATCACCAGCCGCGCCGTCTCGGCCACTCCGCTGATCTCAAAGTCAATCAATGGCGCGATCCAGAAGCGCTGGTACAGCGAACTGCGGTAGTCCAAGGCCTGGCTGGCCACCGTCCGGCCATCCTCGCCAATCAAATCCAAGTAGACAATCCCATCCATCCCGCGCGTAACCATTGCTTCCATCTGGTACGGAGAAAGAATCTTGGAAAGCAGCCCTGGCCGGGTAATCATCAGGCTGGCTCTGGGCGGCGTGGGCGTAGGGGTAATGGTGGGGGTGGCGGTTGGCCGGCGGGTGCGCGTGGGCAGCGGACCGCGCGTTGCGGTGGGCGCGAAAATTGTCTCCACCAGTTGCGTATCATCTGGGGTGGGGGTAATAGCATCTGTCGGGGTATGGCTGGGCAGCACCTGAACCGTCTCGGTGGGCGGCTCTGGCGTGTACGTGGGCGGCACCACCGGCGTATCTGTTGCCGGCTCACCGGCAGCCGCGGCGAGCGTGGCCGAAGCGGTAGGCAGCACCGAAGCCGTCGCGCCCATTGGCGCGGGCATCAGCGCGGCTGGCCGCGTGCAAGCCGCCAGCAGTAGAATGCCCAGGGAGAGCCATCCGCCAGCTTTGAATGCCTTCATGCTCATCATTATAAACGGATTTCTTCCCCGCCGTACTTTGCAGATTGGAAAACCGCCGGCCTTGCCCCCGAGGTTACGGCCTGCTGGCGCTTTGCACGTATTTCTTTACGGTTTTATCCATTTGGTCCATCGTTACTGGCTTGTTCATGAAGCAGCAGTGCCCGTTCTTTTCCACTCGCTGAGCATCGTCTCCCGACCATCCCGCGGAAACAATGATCACCGGCACACCTTCAATCGTCGCGCTGTGACAAAACTGATGGATAAATGCGTTGCCTTCCATGTCTTGCAGGCAGCCCAGGTCTGCAAAGATCAGGTCGGGCGTTTGGGAGCCTGCCAATTGGATTGCTTCGCTGACGCAGGTTGCCGTTACGATCTGATGTCCAAGCACATCCGCGGCCATCTTCATCAGCTGTAGCGTTGAAACGTCATCATCCAGAAACAGAATTTTGGCCATTCTTCCCCCTTTTTTCTTTGATTGTAGACCATCTCATTTCCCACCTCATCAGCTTCCATACAGCCCAAAAAAGTGTGAAGAAGCCGGCGGTTGGGCTGCGCCAGAACCGCCGGCTTCATGCTTCCTGAGACTACAAATCGTAAATCGCGCTGAATTTCTCCGACAAATATCGCATATACGCGTCCGGGTTGATCTTGGATCCGGTAACGCGTTTCACCAGGTCTTGCGGCTCGAACTTCGCGCCGTGGCGGTGAATCTTCTCACGCAGCCAGCCCAGCAACTCGTCGAATTTACCCGCCTCAATCTGCTCTTCCAGGTTGGGCAAATCGCGCTGAATGCACTCCCACAACTGCGCCGAAACCAGATTACCCAATGCGTAGGTGGGGAAGTAGCCCATCATCCCGCCTGACCAATGAACGTCTTGCAGCACACCCTTGGCGTCGTTGGGCGGAACAATGCCCAGGTACTCTTCCATGCGCGCGTTCCACGCCGCCGGCAAATCTCTCACCGCCAGCTGGCCTTCCATCACCGCGATCTCCAGTTCCAGGCGCAGCATGATGTGCAGGTTATACGTCGCCTCGTCGGCTTCCACCCGGATCAACGACGGCTTCACCTTGTTGATCCCGCGGTAGTAGTCTTCCATGCTTACATTGCCAAGAATCGAGCGGAAGGTCTCCTGATAAAGCGGATAATAATGCTTCCAGAACGCTTTCGAGCGCCCCACCATATTCTCCCACATGCGCGACTGCGACTCGTGCACCGCCATCGAGGCACCCGCTGCCAGCGGCGTGCGGGCCAGAGCGTGGTCAAAGCCCAGCTCATACAGCGCGTGCCCGCCTTCGTGCATGGTGCTGAACAGCGATGATGTGCCCAGGTTGGGCACAAAGCGCGTGGTGATGCGCACGTCGTCAATGCCAAACGAAGTCGTAAAGGGGTGCGCCGACTTATCCTGCCGCGAGCGGTTCCAATCAAATCCAAAATCATTCAGCACCCGCACCCCAAAATCCCATTGCCCCTGCTCGGAATAATCCAGGTACACAAAACTGTCGTCAATTTCTGGTTTTTCGGCAATTTGCCGGATCAATTCCACCTGCTGCGGGCGCAGCTTGCTGAAGATCTCCTTCACCTCGGCCGTTTTTAAGCCCGGCTCAAAATCGTCCAGCATCGGGTCATAAATGTGGTCGTAGGGCTTAAAGAAATCCGCGTAGGCCCGTCGCAGTTCAAAGATTTGCTCCAGCACCGGCCGGAAAGCCTCAAAATTGTTCTCCGCCCGCGCTTTTTCCCACTCTGACTGCCCGATGGTGGTGATTTTGGCAAACTCTCCCACCCACTCAGCGCTCACCTTGGTCTGCTTTTCATAATTGCGCCGCGCCAGTTTGATTAAGCAAGCCTCATCCGAATCCGGGTCTAAATGGGTTTCATAACTCTTCAGGTCATCCAATAATTGACCCAGTTCATCGCAGGTTGATTTCTCATGGCGAATTTTGGCCAGCGTGGCCAATTGAGAGCCGCGGTCTTCGGCCCCGGCTTTGGGCATATACGTTTGCTGATCCCAGCCCAGAACAGCCTCAGCCCCAACCAGGTCGTTAATCTCACCTAACAGCGCTTTCAGTTGCTCCATTTTTTCTTGTGTCACAGTGGTTTTCTCCTATCCATTGATGGGTTTTCAACAGCAACTTTGATTCTTCCTAACCCATTCATTTTACTCCAATTTCATTCCTCAAGTTTCCGAATCAACGCCAGGCAGGCATCGTCTGTGGGATTGGAAAGGTAGTCGGTGACCAGCCAGGCATCCACAATCTCTTTGGCTACCGGGCGCGAAGCCAGCCGCATCGACAGGCATAACACATTGGCGTCGTTCCACAGGCGCGCTCCGCGCGCGGTTTCGGCGTCCACACACAGCGCCGCCCTGATTCCGCGCACCTTATTGGCCGCGATGCACACCCCCGTGCCCGTCCAGCACAGCGCAACCCCCATCTGCGCCTCACCGCTGGCCACGCTCCACGCAACCTGTTCCGCTACCTGCGGCCACGGCTGGCTCTCGCCCACTGAAGGCCCAAACCAATCAACATCATGCCCCAGCTCCCGCAGATAGTCCAGCAGGTACTGCGCCACATCCAGTTGTTCATCCGCCCCAACCGCGATTCGCATGCCCGCCTCCAATCTCTTTCCAGACCGCTGCCTGCCCTCCAAATAGTTGGTGGTAAAATCGGTGAGATGAAATGGGATATTTCTCCCCGACTACTTGAATCAGAACCCATGCAGCGCTGTAAACTGCGCCAGTGCCGCGCCGCCTGCTGCCTGCACGGGGTGTGGGTGGGCATCCTCGAAGCCGAGAAAATCCTGCAATCAGCATACCAGATCATCCCCTACGCCCCGCCCGTCTTACAAGACCCGGCAAGCTGGTTTGAAGACGCCCAGGAGTCCGATCCGTTTCTCCCCGGCGGGATGGCCGTTCATACCCGCGTTCTCGACAACCCCAAGCATTGGGGCGGCACCGCCTGCGGCTTCTTGCGCGCCGACCATAAATGCGCCCTCCAGGTGGCCGCGAATGCCGCCGGGCTGCACCCCTGGCACTTCAAGCCACTCTACTGCATTCTTCACCCCCTCGATCTTGACGAGCAGGGCCGCATCACCCTCGACCAGACCAGCCTGCTGCTGGATGAGCCGGGGTCGTGCCTGCGCCCCGCCCCAAGCCCTATTCCGCTGTGGGTAACCTTTGAAGAAGAACTGCGCTACTTTCTGGGGGACGCCCGCTACGACGAGCTGAAAAACCAGTTAAACGAGCCGTCCTGACCACTCTGGCGCGGTTATTCATGCCGCAGGGCTTCCACCGGCTCCAGGTTCGCCGCCCGGTTGGCTGGATAAATGCCAAAAAACAGTCCCACCGCTGTGGAAAAAAGGGTCGCCAGCAGCACCGCGTTGAGTCCAATCGCCGGGTTGATCGGCGTGTCATTGGCTGCCGCGATTTGCCCCACCGTGAACGAAAGCAGCCAGCCCAGACCAATGCCAATCAGGCCGCCGAACAAACTCAGCAAAGACGATTCAGTTAAGAACTGAATCAGAATATCGGCCTTGCGCGCCCCCAGCGCCTTGCGCAGCCCGATCTCACGCGTGCGCTCGGTCACTGAGACGAGCATAATATTCATAATACCAATCCCGCCCACCAGCAGCGAAATTCCCGCCACCCCTCCCAGGAAGATGGTGAACACCCCCGTGATCGTTTCGGCTGTTTCCACAAAATCTTGCTGTGAGAAAATGGTGAAGTCATCGGGCCCCAGGAAAATGCGGTGCCGCGAGCGCAAGATCTGTGCGATCTCATCCGTCGCCAGCTTTACCGTATCCGCTGAGGTAGCCTGAACATAAATCACATCCACACGCTCGCGCGAGCGCCGGATCAAGCGCGACTGCGCCGTAGTGAAGGGAACCAGCACCACATTATCCTGGCTGCCAAACGAGCTGCCCCCTTTCGGCTCCAACACGCCAATCACACGGAAGGGCTGTCCTTCAATGCGAATCGTCTCGCCGGTAATCGCCTCACGCCGGTCAAACAGGTTGTCGGCCACTTCCACACCAATCAACGCCACCGAAGCCTGCCCCAGAAGGTGATCCTGGTTGATAAACTCGCCTTCACTGATCGTGTAATTCCGCACCTCCGCGAAGACCGGTGTGACCCCATTCACCTCCGCGCGCGTCGACTCGCCCGCGAAAGTAATTTCCAAATCGCTGTTGATCACCGGCGCAACCGACTGCACGTGCGGCGCCTGGAACACATCGCTCAGCGCTTCCGCGTCATCCAGGGTCAGTTCTTGCACATTGCGCACTTCTTCTTGAAAATTTCCAGAGAAAACAAACAACAGGTTCGAACCAATCCCCGAAATGGAACCCGTGATGGTATCTTGCGCACCTTGCCCCACCGCCAGCATGGCGATCACCGCTGCCACCCCAATCACAATTCCCAGGATGGTCAGCGCCGAACGCATCTTGTTGGCGTTCAGGCTTTCCAGCGCCTCCAAAAAAGCCTGGGTAATGCTCACGCGCGTTCCTCCACCCGGCCGTCCATCAGGTGAACGACCCGCTGCGCCTGTTCGCCGATCACCGGGTCGTGGGTGATCAAGATCACCGTTGTGCCGCGCTGCCGGTTTAGATCCATCAGCAGTTCCATAATTTCCTTGCCCGACTTGGAATCGAGGTTGCCGGTTGGCTCATCGGCCATAATAATTGAAGGACGGTTCACCAGCGCGCGGGCAATTGCCACTCGCTGCTGCTGCCCGCCCGATAGTTCCGAAGGCTTGTGATACATGCGGTCAGCCAGTCCCACGGCCTGCAGTGCCTCTTTCGCGCGCTGCATCCGCTCGGCTCTTACACCGGCGTAGCGCATCGGCAGTTCCACATTCCCCAGCGCGGAATGGCGCGGCAGCAGCATAAAGCTCTGAAAGACAAACCCCACCTTGCGGTTGCGAATATCCGCGAGTTGATCATCGGACATACTGGAAACGTCTTCCCCGTCCAGCCAATATTGGCCCGAGGTTGGCCGGTCAAGACAGCCCAAAATATTCATCATCGTCGATTTTCCCGACCCCGACGGTCCCATGATGGCCAGCACTTCACCGCGCCGCACGCGCAGATCCACCCCGCATAGGGCGTGCACCTGCACCTCACCCATCTGGTACGTTTTGGTCAGATCTCGCGTCTCAATGACCCACTCGTCCATCGCTATTCCCTGTTCATTGGCCCTCCCTGAGGGGGCTGAAATTCTGCCGGAGGATTCAACACCACTACATCGCCTTCTTTCAACTCTCCACCGATGATCTCGCTGTACAATTCCGAAGAAGACCCAATCTGCACATCAACCGCGTCCAGCATCCCTGTCGCGTTCTGCACATACACAACCCGTTTACCATCGCGGAAGCGCACCGCGCGGTTGGGCACCAGCAGCACATTTTCCAGTTTTTCCACCACAATGTTCACCGCCGCCGTCATTCCCGGCCGCACTTGCGGATCCATATCAACCAGCTCAATCGTAACCGCGAAATCCACGCCGCTTTGCGTGGTCGTGCCCACCCGCGCAATCTCGGTCACTTTGCCCAAGTATTCCTGGTCGCGAATCGCGTCAAAACTCATGCGCACTTCATCGCCAATCACCACCCGGTTGATATCCACCTCCGGGATGCGCACCTCTACCAGCATGCGCGCAAGATCATCCACGCGGATCGAAGCGGTTCCCGGCGAGACCTGGTCGCCTTCTTTCGAATTCACCTCGGTAACTGTGCCTTCAAACGGCGCTTTGAGATAGCGGTAATTAAGCGACGCTTCCACCGCCGCCACCCGCGCTTCCGCCGCCGCGATATCTTCCGGGTCGGCTCCGTCTTTCAGGCGCTCCCACTCGCGCTGTGCGTCTTCCAACTGCGCCTTGGCCAGGGTAACCCGCGCTTCCGCCTCGGCCACTTCGTTCGAATCGGGCATCCCCAGGGCGTAGTTCAGATTGGCCAGCGCCCGGTCGGCGCGCTTGCGCGCGTTGACCAGCACCGAGAGCGCCTCGGCGCGGTTGGGGTCGTCCTCGGCGCGGTCTTCAAAAGCGGTAAAGAACGTTTCAGCGTCATCCAGCGCGTTCTTGGCCAGCACATATTCAGCCCGCAGCCCATCAATCGTATTCTGAGACGCGCGCCCAAACGACTGGCTCTGGCGGTCTTCCATCGCGTCTTCATAGGCCTGCTGCGCCTGCGCCAGGGTCAGCGCCGCTTGCGCGCTGGTTAAATTGGAATCCTTCAGGTTTTCCAGGGCGCGCCGCGCTTCCACCAGCTCGGCTTCGGCCAAAATCACATTCTGCGGCAAAGAATCTTTGGCCAGTTCGGCCAGCACCTGATCAGCGCGGACAGCCTCATCAACCTGCACGGTGATCTCATCTATACGCCCGCTGGTTTGCCAGGTCAGCACCGCGCTCTGGTTGGCACGCACTGTGCCGGTTGCGCCCACAATCGCCACCAGTTCTCCCCGCTCCACCTGAGCGGTTTGAAAGGCTTCATTCATCGCCTGGCGTGCCTTCTGAATATTGTTAAAAATCAGAAAACCCACCACAGCCACAATCCCAATCCCAATGATCCAAAAAACGCGTTTCTTCATATCGAAAACCATCCTTGCTGCCCGGCATGTTGTAATGAAAATTTCATTGATGCGAAATATCTGAAAATAATTGTACTAGATTCTGTGCAGGTGAGATCACTCGGGTATAATCTTGGTTGCGGGTTTTCAATCATGAAAAAGATTATTCCTTTCCCCCGCCTTCTGGCGCTGCTCATCATTGCTCTCACTCTGTTGTTCACCCCCGGCAGCCTTCCGCGCCTGCCTTCCACCCCCTATGAACAGGCGCGCGTCTTCACTCGTTCCATCGAATTTGATTACGTTGCCTGGGGCGCGCGCGCCAGCCTGGATAAACTGCGGCAAATCGCCCTGGGCGCCAGCCATTACCTTAGCGAAGACCAGCAGAAGCAGGTCGTGATGGAATATATCGATCTGGTCAGCCAGTCCGTCCATCTCGAAGCCCAGATTGAACAGATCTACAGCGAACCATCCATCACCGACCCGCAGAATTTCTCCATCCCCTGGCGCGATCAGCTCAGTCAGGTGCAGAGCCGCCTCAAAAAAACCGCTCCCCTGGCCGAAAGCATTCTGCAGCAGCAAATCAGCCTCACCCTGCGCGATCTCGACCTTTCCGCCTTGGGACAGCCCATACCGCCGGTGTTGTTCCAGGTCACCGAGCTGCCCAAAGCCCTCATCATCTCGCCGCGCTCCGTCATTCGTCAGGATGCCTTTGTCTCGCTGGAGGCCAACCTACCGCTCGATCAAATCACCGGCCTGGAAGAGCAGATTGCCCGCCAGATGGACGTTTCCGCGCTGGTGGAAGATGTCGGTGGGATCGGCATGTACCCCACCATGATCATTCGCACCACCAATCTCTCCTTTCTGATCGAGGTGGCCGCCCATGAGTGGATTCATAACTTCCTCACCCTGCGCCCGCTGGGCTGGAATTACGACACCTCTCCCGAACTGCGATCCATGAACGAAACCACCGCCAATCTCTCTGGCAAAGAGATATCGCAAGCCGTGCTGCGGCGCTTCTACCCCGAGCTGCTGCCCAAGCCGCAGCCCGCCCCCTCTGGAACGCTGTCCGCCGCGCCCATCGAATCGCCACCGTCCGAGCCGGTCTTCGATTTCCGCGCCGAGATGCACACCACGCGCCTGAAAGCCGATGAGCTGTTAGCCGCAGGAAAAATTGAAGAAGCCGAAGCCTACATGGAAGAACGCCGCCAGCTCTTTTTACAGAATGGTTACCGCATCCGCAAATTGAACCAGGCCTATTTCGCCTTCCACGGCGCCTACGCCGATGTGCCCGGCGGCGCGGCCGGCGAAGACCCGGTTGGCCCGGCCGTGGTCGCCTTGCGGGAAAAAAGCCCCTCGCTGGCTGCCTTTCTGCGGCGCATCGCCTGGATCACCTCGCTGGACGACCTGCAGCAGGCCGTCAGCGCGCCCGATTAACCCCAAAGGATCAGAGCATGAAGATTTTAGCCCTTGAACGCGAAAACCCTACCGCCGCCCTGCGCGATTTTACACCCCACCTCAAAGCCGAAGCCGCCGCCGTCTGGCAGCTTCAGCAAACCGGTCTGCTGCGCCAGATCGATTTCAACGCCGAACAGCACACCGCCGTTCTGCTGCTGGAATGCGACAGCAAAGAGCAGGCCGAACAGGTGTTAGGGCAGATGCCCCTCGTTCAGGCCGGTCTGATCCACTTCGAAATCATTCCCCTGGCCCCCTACGACGGCTTCGCCCGTCTTTTCGCCCAAAACAGCGCGTAACGCGTGCCTAGAAATCATCCCCGTCTAAGCCGCCCGCGCCGCCCAGGTCGGGCATGGAGCTGTCTATCTCTTCCGGCGACTGCCCCGCCTCCAAACGGCTGACCACCTCATTAAACTCAGGGCCCATTTCTTCCCCTACCTGCTCGCCCATCTGGCGCATCATACCCCCCAGCGCCCGCGGGTCATCTTCCAGCGCCGCCAGGCGCGCCGGGTCAGCCATCGACTCCAGCCGGCTTTCTTCCGAACGCGCCACGCGAATTCTCCCAATCTTGCGCTGCAGGTTCTTTCCCTGGCAATACGGACAGCGCGGCTCGGCTTTCCCGTATTCCTCGTAGGTCATAAAGAGTTCCACTTTTTTGCGGCAGTCCAAACAGCGAAATTCATACGTCGGCATGGGTTCCCTCAACTGGTGAAGAAATTTTATCAATTTCCATTATAATCAGGGTAAGTCGAAATGCCCCCAACTCTATACCAAAGTGTGGCCAAATTGGAACCCAACCCCTCCCCCGAAAGCATCAATTTTAACGTCCTGAAACCCGAACCTTTGCTGATCGTCATCTCCGGGCCTTCAGGGATTGGGAAGGACGCTGTCGTGAAAGAACTGCAAAAACGCGACCTGCCTCTGCACTTCGTCATCACTGCCACCACCCGCCCCAAACGCAGCGAAGAAACCCACGGTGTGGATTACTTCTTCGTCTCCACCGAAGAATTCGAGACCATGATCGCCCAGGATGAATTAATCGAGTACGCCGAGGTTTACCAGCAGTACAAAGGTGTGCCCAAGGCGCAGGTGCGCGCCGCGCTGCAGAGCGGCAAAGATGTGATTATGCGCCTGGATGTGCAAGGCGCGCAGAAAATCCGCGATCTGTGTCCGCAGGCCGTGCTGATTTTCCTCATCCCCACCGACACCCAGGAATGGATCAACCGGCTGCTGGCGCGCAATACCGAGACCTCCGAAGATTTCTCGCTGCGCATTGAAACCGCCCGCAAAGAGCTGGAGTACCTGCCCATCTTCGACTACATTGTTCTCAACGCCCACAACTGCCTGCAGCAGGCCGTGGATACCATCGAGCAGATCATTCACACCGAGCATCACCGTGTGGTTCCGCGAAAGATAACCTTATGACCTTTCCCAGCCCCAACGACCAGCAGCCGCCCCTCGAACCGGCGGAAACCGCGGAACAGCCAGCCGCCCCTCAATATATTGAAGTTAAAATTGAGCTGCCCACCCGCAATCCGCTGGTCACTTACGTCATCCTGGTCGTTACCATCCTGGTTTATCTAGCCCAGATGGCCACCGAATATCTCCTCGGCGGAGACCTGCCCGCCTTTCTAGGCATGAAGATCAACGCCTACATACAAGCCGGGCAGCTCTGGCGGCTGATCACCCCCGTTTTGCTGCACGGTTCCCTCCTGCATATTGGTTTCAATATGTACGCCCTCTACAATATTGGCCGCGGCCTCGAGCAGTATTACGGCTCAGCGCGATTTCTACTGCTGTACCTTATTGCCGGTTTTGCCGGAAACACCGCCTCGTTCATCTTTTCCAGCGCCAACTCGCTGGGGGCTTCCACCGCCATCTTTGGCATCGTCGCCGCCGAAGGCGTCTTCATTTACCACAATCGCTCCCTCTTCGGGCGCAACGCCGGGCGCATGCTTTCACAGATCGGTATGGTGGTGCTGGTCAACCTCATGCTGGGCCTCTCGCCCGGCATCGACAACTGGGGCCACCTCGGCGGCCTGCTCGGCGGGTTGGCCTTTGCCTGGTTTGCCGGTCCCCGCTTTCAACCCCAGCTTAACCCACCGCGCCTGGCCAACGCCACCCCCGCCCAACGCGCCTGGCTCACCGCTGCCCTCGAAGCGGCCGCCATCGCCGCCCTGGTCGCCTTCACCCTTGCTTCTCGCTAATCATACGCACACCCATAGCGGCGGGCATGCCGGGGATATTGCGCCAAAACAAAGCTGGTTGGACCCGATGTTGGTGGGTTGGCTGCGCGTTAACAGATTGCGAAAAATATGGGGAGGCGTCCGGCTTGATTCAGATTTGCAGCCAACACCACCCTACAGAATTTCGAATTGCCAATGGGTAGAAAAAAAACTCCCCCAATTTCGAGAAGAACGTTCGAAAATGGGGGAGTGATGCTTCATTGCATCTCATCATCCAACCACGTTGGGCGCAGCCTCCGTTTGGACACGCGGCTGCTGCTCATTCTCCAGATTGATAATTGCCGGGGTCAGCGCGCCGCCAATGCCCAACAGAACGCAGCCCGCCGCCGCCACCAGAAACCACACCCGCACACCGATCAGCTCGGCGGTTGGGCCGGCAATCACCATGGAAAGCGGCACCGCCGCCCCTGAAATGCTGGCCATCAGGCTGAACACCCGCCCTTGCATGGCCGGTTCCACCCGCGCCTGCACAATCGCGAACAACGGACCGTTGACAATGGGCATATTGATCCCGGTCAGCAGCATACCCGCCAGCGCCATCCCCAGCGTTTGCGCCGGAGCGCCCCACACCAGGCCCAGCCCCAGGGCCATGCCCATTAGTCCCAGCATGGTCGTGTAGATGCGCCGCTTAAAACCGCCCCACGCGCCCAGCGCCAGGCCGCCGATCACAATTCCCGCGCCAAACATCGACTCCATCCAGCCCAGTTGCAGCGCGCCACCCTGGAAGTGCTCCGTCACCAGCAGCGGCATCAACGCGAAAGCCGGCATGAATAAGAAGTTGAGCAGCGTCGCCATCACCAGCAGCAGAAACAGCCCATTCCACTGGCGCACATAACGCAGTCCCTCACGCACGTCCGCAAGCACCGACTTCACGCTCTGCACCGCTCCCGTGCTTTGCGGGCTGGGGATCGCCACAATCAACAGCGGCAGCACCGCCAGGAACGCGGTAACCACATCCACCGCCAGCACGCCCCAGAACGGCAGCACGCCCATCAAAAACGCCGCCAGCAGCGGGCCGACAATATTGACCACCCCACGCAGCGCCTGGTTGATCCCCGCCACACGCGACAGTTCATTTTCTGGCACCATCAACGAGATGCTGGCCTGCATCGCGGTGAAGTGAAACACACCACCCAGTGAGCGCAGGAACAGCGCCGCGAAAATTGGCCACATGGTGAGCTGCCCGCCCCACACCAGCACGATCAAGACCACGGTAACCACCGCCACCAGGCTGTCCGCCAGGATCATCACCCTGCGGCGGTTCCAGCGGTCCACCAGCGCGCCCACAAACGGTCCCAACACCACCTCAGGCAGAAAACCCACCAGCATGGCCGCTGTCAGCACCGCCGCCGAGCCGGTCTTTTCCGTCAGCCACCAGATCAACGAGAACTGCACCACACTGCTGCCCAACAGAGAAAATACCTGCCCCCCAAAGATGAAGAAAAAGGGCTTCATCCATGCTTTTGAATCCACATTTTGTTTGCTTTGTTCTAAAACCATTGCGAACCTCACAGAAATCAGACAACAAATACCCAACAGATGCGCTCTTGGCGCTCTGGAGAACACTCCACTATATTCATGTACGCAAAACGAAAGAGGGAGTTGCTATTCCAGGAACACTTCTACATGCTCGCCGTCTTCATCGTCATACACATCCACCACTTTGCCCAGCTCTCCCCGCTCCACAAACTGGAACAGCTCGCCCAAATCCATGCCCTCAATTTCGGGGGCAAAACGCATGCCCATTTTCATCCCGGCTTTCATCATTCCCACCGGCAGGCGCACATTCACGCGCTTCTTACCCGTATCCGTATCGGTAACCTGCACGCGCAGCCAGCGCGGTTTGGCCCCGCTGCTTTCGCCTTCCCAGCGCGCGCCAGCCGGTCCGCTCGCGCCGGCCGGACTTTCCGCTTCTCCCAGCGCGTCCAGCAGGCCGGCGGCCTCTTCGGCATTGATTATCCCATCCTGCAGCATTTGCAAGATTTTTAAGCGTTCTTCACTCGCGCCCATTTTTCTCTCAACCTTTCCAGCGCCACGCCTGGCTAAGCCGCCCGGCCGCGCAATAATTCTTTCGCATCCTGAGACGAGATACGCCCCGCCGCCAGGTCATCCAAAATCTTCATCCGCTCATCCGCCGAGACCTTCACCGCCTGGGCTTCCTCTTTGCCGGGTTCAAACCCCAGCGCGCGGACCACTTCATTCAACCGGTTGCGCAGCGTGGGGTAAGAGACCCCCAACTCCTCTTCCAGGCGGTTGAAACGCCCTTCGCAACGGATGAAGCTGAGCACAAAACTGACCTGCTCATCACTCAAATTCTCAAAGTGATCCACCGGCGCGTGAAAATGCCCTTCAATCACCGTGTCGCAATTGCGGCAGTGCAGCCGCGTTACCAGCAGCTCTGCTCCGCAAACCGGGCATTGTGCAGGTTGTGGATACATATTGACCTCCATTCAAACCCATCGACTGGCTTATTCGTCCTCGCTGCCATCGATGGCGATATGCACCATATATTGGATCTTGAGATAGTCAGACAGCAGCCCGAACAGGCGGGTTTTCAGTGGCAGCCGCCGCCCACGCTGCCCAAAATAGCGGATCACCTCCAGCACGCGGATCCCGCCGCCCCAGTCCGGCAAATCGGCCGGGCTTTCCAGCGCCCAGCGCAGGTAAGAGCCTTCATCCAGCCCGCTGCGCTCAATCACCATCTGGTTGGCCGTGCGCACTCCCTGCGGCGAGGCCACATCGAACAGGACCTGGCAGCCCGCGAAGCGCCGCGCCAGCCGCAAGAAGAACTGCTTGATTTCCTCTTCTTCAAAGTAATACAGCACGCCGGCCGCGATGAAGAGCACATTTCCATTCACTTCAATCTGCTCCAGCCATGCCTCATCCAAAAAGGAGCTGGCGATCATCGTCCGCCGCTCATTTTCCGCGATGAAGTTGCGCCGCAGCGCGATCACGTCCGGCAGGTCCAGGTCATACCAGCGCATGCGGCCGTTATCCACGCGTTCAAAGGTGGTGTCCATGCCACAGCCCACGTTGACCACGCTGCCGTCCGGGTATTCTTCCAAGAACTTGTTAATCACCTCATCCACGCACAGGCTGCGCATCACCCACGCCGCCTGCGAAAGCGGGCTCATCTTCCCCGCCAGGCTGTCGAAATCATAGTCCACCTGCTCCAATATCCGCACCGCGGTTTCATCCCTCAGCAGTCCGCGGGGTTTGCGCGTCTCATACGCCCGCCCCCACAGCGGCAGAAACAAGGTCTTTTGCACATCGCCCAGCTCAATTTTGATTTTTGACTCTTTCGTTGATTCCATTCACATTCGACCTTTCTCTCCTGCCCGTTCAGGCAGTGTGATTAAACGCCAAAGATCATATTCTGCCCTCATTATACAGAATATTTCAAATATGTCAATACGTATATTTATTTTATTTATTATTTTGTTGAATTTTATTTATTTTTTGTAACAACAAATTAATTTTATTTATTTCTGTTCGCCAACCGCCTGCAGTTCGCTGCGCAGGAACCAGTTCCCCTTGCGGTCGCCGCTGTCTTCGGGGGCGCGGTCGTAATAGAGCTCAAAGCAGCGCCCGCCTTCAACCTCCACGCGGAAGAAGAAGCGCCCCACACCCCACGAGCCGTGCAGCGAGGCGCGCTGCGCGTGCGCCGGGGCCATATTGCGCGCCATGCGCCCACGCCGCGAGAAGTCCTGCTTTTCACTCAGCACGCGCCGCACTTCATACGCCTCTCCCCGCCAGGTGAACGCATCCGGGCATTCCGGCGATTTTTCCAGGGCAGGCGGGCGTTTGAAGGTTACTTCAATTTCTTCGCCAATAAAATGCAGGGGTTGGGTTTCCACAGGCACAGTCCTCCACCCCCATTATACCGTTTTAGAATAAGCGCAGTTGGTAGGCTGCCCGCTTTCCACTGAAGGCGACAAACGGCGCGGCGCGCTCGGCCGCGATGCCCAACCGCCGTAAATCCCCCAGAAAGCGCAGCCGCTCCTGTCGCCGCGCGCTCACAATCGCCCTGGCCCCCTGCGGACCGATCCCCGGCACTTTCATCAGATCCTGCAGATCGGCCTGGTTCACCTCCACGGGCGCGTCGATTAAGTGCGCGCGCGCCCAGGCCAGCTTGGGGTCTATATCGCGCGGCAGTTCCCCCGCGCCCTCAAACGGCAGATCTTCCAGCTCGAACCCGTAATCGCGCAGCAGAAAATCCGCCTGGTACAGGCGGTGTTCGCGCCAGCTGTCCAGCGCCGGATGGTCCTCCAGCGGCGTGCCGCGCACCGGGCTGAACCCCGAGAAATACACGCGGCTTAAATGCAAACCGTGGTGTAAATGCGCGCTCGTCTCCAGCAGTTCCAGGTCGCTTTCGCCCACCGCCCCCACCACAAACTGCGTCGTGCTCGAAGGCCAGCGTCCTTTCCAACCCGCCTGCGGCTCCTGGTTGTGCCGGATTTCATCCACCCATTTCAACGGCTGCAGCAGCTGTCCCAAAAAGGTTTTATCCGGCGCCAGTTGGTTGAGCCGGCTCTGGTTGGGGGCTTCCAGGTTCACCGAAACCCGGTCGGCCAGCTGCATGCTGCGCAGCACCTGGGCGTATTCCGACCCCGGCATAATCTTGAGATGCAGATAGCCGGTGAAGCCGCGCCTGTGGCGCAGAATCTCGGCCGCCGCGATCAGCCGCTCTTGCGTGCGCGCCCCGCCCCCGGCCACGCCTGAACTCAGGAACACCCCTTCAATCACCTTCGCGCGCCACAGACGCATCACCGCGTCGGCCAGCTCATCCGGTTGAAAGCTCTCGCGCCGGAAGTCCCGCTCGCGGCGAAAGGCGCAGTAGGTGCAGTTGTTCTCGCACACGGCCGTCAGCAGCGTCTTCAACAGCGGAATGCGTTTGCCGTTGGGCAGCGCCGCCATTTGAATCGGCAGATCACCCGCCTGCTTCAAGGGGCACGCCCCCGGCGATTCCACCTCCACACGCGTATACGCTTCCAGTTTGCGCAGTTTATCCACAGCATCCATACCTATATTATAGAATTTTATTTCTATTTATACAAGGTGTTCCGCCGGACCATTTTCTCCCACCGCTCACAAGCACGCTCCGGCTGACCGCCGTTTCCGCGTATAATCAAGCGTATCAGCCATTCCCCCGAAAGGAGCCTGCCGTGCCCGACATCTTCCCCACCATCAAACGCCCCACCCTCTTGCTCGACGAGAAAACCGCCCGCCGCAACCTGCACAGCATGGCCCTGCGCGCCCGCCAGGCCGGCGCGCGCTTTCGCCCCCACTTCAAAACCCACCAATCCGCCGCGATCGGCGAATGGTTCCGCGACCTGGAGATCAACGCCATCACCGTTTCCTCGGTCGATATGGCGCAGTACTTTGCCCGCGCCGGCTGGCAGGATATCCTCATCGCTTTCCCCTTCAACTGGCGCGAAATTGACGAGGTCAACCAGCTCGCCAGCCAGATTCACCTCGGCCTGCTGGTCGAATCGCGCGACACGGCCCGCTTTCTCAACTGGCACCTGAACCACCCCGTGGATGTGTGGATCAAAATTGACGTAGGCAGCCAGCGCACCGGCCTCGCCTGGGACGACCCCGAAGCCGTCCAGGCCCTCGCCGCAGACCTGCAGCGCGGGCGCCAGCTTCGTCTGCGCGGCCTGCTCACCCATGCAGGCCATTCCTACCGCGCGCGCGGCGCGGAAGAGGTCTGCGCCCTGCACCAGCAGAGCATGCAGCGCCTCACCGGCCTGCGCGACCAGCTCACCCAGGCCGGCCTGCCCGCCCTGGAAATTTCCATTGGAGACACGCCCTCCTGCTCCCTGTGCGACTGCACCGGCGCCGATGAGCTTCGCCCCGGCAACTTCCTCTTCTACGACGTGCAGCAAAGCCAAATCGGCTCCTGTCAGCCCGCCGACATCGCCGTGGCCGTGGCTTGCCCGGTGGTTGCCCTGCACCCCGAGCGCAATGAGGCGGTCGTCTTTGGCGGCGCGATTCACCTCTCCAAAGACGCCTTCGACCTCGACGGCCGCCCCGCTTACGGCCTGGTCTGCCTGCCCCAACCAAACGGCTGGGGCGCCCCCCTGCCTGGCGCGTTTGTGCGCGGGCTGTCTCAGGAACACGGTGTCCTTCACCTGCCTGAAGAAGACCTGGCCCGTGTGCGTGTGGGCGACTTGCTCTGCATCCTTCCCGCGCATTCCTGCCTCACCGTAACCTTGATGCGCAGCTACCTCACCCTGACCGGTCAGGTGGTGCCCACCATGCACAGCCCGGAATAAGCAGCCCCGCTCACCCGTCTAAAAAGAAAACGTCCCGAAAACCACACGGCTTTCGGGACGTGCCTGCTTCACAATCAGCCCATCACTGCACCAGAATCAGCGGCACCGGCGTAAAGGTTAGGAAGAATACCAGCAGCGCCAGACGCGCCAGCCATTTGCGCTTCTCATCCAGCGGCGTGATCGTATCCAGCGGTTCGGCGTGCACCCTGCCCAGGAAGAAAATCAGCCCCGCCCAGATGAGCCAGCCCATCCACACCAGCCCCAGCAGCGCCAATCCAATCAGCACTGCCGGCCAGATGCGCTGCATGGCCTTCTTGCCAAACAGCACATAGGTGATATGCCCGCCGTCCAACTGCCCGGCCGGGATCAGGTTCAGCGAGGTCACCAGCAGCCCGGCCCAACCCGCCCAGGCCACCGGGTGCAGCAGCACATCCAGGCCGCCCATCGGCAGCGGGCGGCCTGTGAAGAAGTAGCGCAGCCAGTGCGCCACCGGTCCCAACGCCCCATACGATTCGGGCGCGGGCAGTAACTGCCCAAACGTCAGATATTTCAACAGTAGATACAAAATTGAATTGCCCTCAATCTGGTAAACCATGCCTTGCGGCGGCGTCAGCGGCAGCGCGTCCAGCGTGGACAGGCGCAAGCCCAACACCAGCACAGGCAGCGCCACCACCATCCCCGCCAGCGGACCCGCCACGCTGATATCCAGCAGCACCTTACGGTTCTTCGGCACCGACTTCATGTTGATGAACGCGCCCATCGTGCCAAACAGGCTGAACGGCATGGGGATAAAAAAGGGCAGCGACACGTTGACCCCGTGCCAGCGCCCCACCAGATAATGCCCAAATTCGTGCGCCGCCAGAATTGCCAGCATGCTCACCGCGAACGGCCAGCCGCTGCGCAGAAACAGCCACACCACCTCCAGCGGATTCGCGGGCAGGTCGCCCTCAAAACCGTACATGCCGCCGGTCAGCAGCACGCTCAGCAGCGTAAATATGAACAGCACCAGGTTCACCCATGCCCGCCCCGGGCTGGCCTGTGGGCGCCCCGGTACCAGCAGCACCGCGTGCCGGTCTTCATCCCAGCGAAACAAGGGCGTGATGTTGTACGCTTTCAGTCCTTCGGCCAGCTGGTCATACAGTGCCTCTGAATCCTCGGAACGCAGCCGACCGCGGTAGCGCGCCACATAGCCCAGTTTCTCGCTGCCCAGCGTGCGGTCCTCCACCATTAAAACCTGGTCTACCAATGCATCGAATATCTCATACGCAATGTCTTCACTCATGCCCTCATTCCTCACAGGCCATCACAACAGCCAGAATTACGTTTCGAATTAGTATTAGCCTAATCCAACCCGCCAGGCAAGTCAACCCAATGGAGCAGGTTGGATTTGAGAATCCCTCATCAGGTTAACTCTTTTTTCTGGTTACTTCCAATTCTTCGTGATTGTGATTATAATATCGCTATTCGATATCGGTTTACGATATCAGGAGGATTCAAAAATGCTGCGCGATTTTTTTCTTGGCATCATCAAAATCCACATTCTCTATCACGCGGTTAAGAACCCCGTTTACGGAGCGGAATTAACCGAAGAACTTGGCCGCCACGGCTATCAAATCAGCCCAGGTACCTTGTACCCCATTTTGCACGGCCTCGAAAAAGAGGGCCTGCTCACCAGCCATAAAACCGTTGTTGAAGGCAAGCAGCGCCGTTATTATGCGGCCACGCCTAAAGGCATAGAGGCGCTGCAAGAAGCCCGCGTGCGCGTGCGCGAACTGGTGCGCGAAGTCATTCTCGAAGAAATTTAACCCTCCAAAGGACACATCATGACAAATAAAACGGTGAAAACAACCCTCAAAAACCTGCCCCGCAACGTCTGGGCGGTCAGTGTTACCAGTTTTCTCATGGACATCTCCAGCGAGATGGTCATCAATGTTCTGCCGCTCTTCCTCTCTAACGTGCTGGGCGTCAAAACCAACCTGATCGGCCTCATCGAAGGCGTGGCCGAGGCCACCGCCAGCCTTCTGAAAATGTTCTCCGGTTGGCTTTCCGACAAGCTCGGCAACCGCAAATGGCTGGCTGTGCTCGGTTACGTATTCTCTGCTCTGGCCAAGCCTTTCTTTTATTTCTCCAGCACCTGGGGACACATCGCTGCCATCCGCTGGACTGACCGGGTGGGCAAAGGCATCCGCACCGCCCCCCGCGATGCCCTTGTCGCCGACTCAATCCGCGAAGAGCAGCGCGGCATGGCTTTTGGTTTCCACCGCGCCGCCGACACAGCCGGGGCCGTGCTCGGATTGCTCATCGCCCTGCTCATCGTCTGGCTGGGACAAAAATCTTCACTCACCCTCACCGCCAGCACCTTTCAGACCATCGTGCTCGCCAGTCTGCTGCCCGCCTTCCTTGCCGTGCTGGCGCTGGCCTTTGGCGCGAAAGAACCTTTTGTGAAAAAGAAAAGTGAGCTGCCGCGCTTCGCCTTCAAATCGCTTGGCAAGCCCTTTATGATCTTCATGCTGATCATGATGGTTTTCGACATCGGCAACTCGTCCGACGCCTTCCTGGTTCTGCGCGCCCAGGAGCGCGGCCTTTCCGTCACCGGCATTCTCGGCATGCTGGTGACCTTCAACCTCGTCTACACCCTCGTCTCCGCCCCTGCCGGATCCCTTTCTGACCGCATTGGCCGCCGCACGATTATCATTGGCGGCTGGGTCATGTACGCTCTCATCTATCTCGGCTTTGCCCTCGCTCAAAGCGCGGCGCACGTCTGGATACTCTACACCTTCTACGGATTCTATTATGGCCTGTCGTACGGCACCGCCAAAGCCTTCGTCGCCGACCTGGTGCCCCTGCACCTGCGCGGAACTGCTTACGGCACCTACAACGGCCTGCTGGGGCTGCTGGACTTTCCCGCCTCGCTGATCGCCGGCATTCTCTGGCAGGGGGTAGGCAGCTGGAACGGCTTCGGCGCGCCGGCCCCCTTCTACTTCGGCGCGGCTGCCGCTTTGCTGGCCGCCTTGCTCATGCTGCTCTGGATGCCAAAAACAGCAGTCCAATCGCAGTCCTGATGTTTTTCCTTACCATCAAACACAAAATCGCGCCCGCGGGCGCGATTTTGTGTTTAAGGCGGGAATGGATGGGAGTCGAACCCACCGCGGCTCGCAACGCGACCCGACACCGATTTTGAAGACCGGGAGGCCCACCGGGACCTATCCACTCCCAGAATGAATCATTCGCTAAACGTTCAACTGCTTTTCCAATTCAGCCAGCGCCTGTTTGGTCTGAGCGTACTTCTGCTCCAGCTCAGGCAGCAGACCTTTCGCGCCTTCCACATCGCCGCCTTTCCCACACTTTTCCAGGCGCAGTCCTACCTCGCCAATCACTTCCAGTCCCATATTCAGGCTGGAGCCTTTCAGGCTGTGTGCCAGACTGCCAATCTGCGCCGCGTTCCCGGCAGCGGCTGCCGCGGCAATTTCACTCACCAACCGATCTGATTCTGCCACATACGTCTGAATTAAGTCTAGCACCAGATCATCGCCCAGGTCCCGCAGCGTGGCCACCGTGTCCAGATTCAGAATTTGAGCCATTTCACCTTCTCCTGTGCATTTTCCCTTATTGTAGCTTAAAGCCGCGGTTCAAGGGCAAGAATGGCCCTTTGAATATCCTCCAGGCTGATCGGCTTGCTGATATATCCGTCCATTCCAGCTTGCAGGCACCGCTCGCGGTCTTCGCTCATTGCGTTGGCTGTCATGGCGATAATTTTCGGCTGGGGCTGAATGTTTGCGTCCCGCCGGATGCGCCTCGTAGCCTCAAACCCGTCCATCACGGGCATCTGCACATCCATCAACAACAGATCGAAAGGTTCCTGCAATACCCGCTCCAACGCCTCCTGGCCGTTCTCGGCCACCTGCGCCTGATAGCCCATTTTGTCCAAAATTCTCAGCGCCAGCTTGCGGTTCACCGGGTGGTCTTCCACCACCAGAATCTTCAGCGGCCGCTGCTCGTACAAATCTGCTATCAGAACGTGCCCGGGCGGGGCTGCTTCAGCCGGCTGGGCTTGATTCTGCAACACGCTCAGCAAGCGCTGGTACAAGAAGCGTGTCTTAACCGGCTTGGTTAAGCAAAGGGCGTCATCAATGCCCTCCGGGCAGCGTCCGTAATATTGGGGCTTGTCCAATTGGCCAATCAACAGCATGGCCTGCTCGCGGTGGCTTTGTTTAATTTGATAGGCGGCTTCCATGCTGCTGGGCAAATCGATCAGCAGCACATCATATTTACGCTCGTCGTATTGCTTCAACGCGTCCCCCGCGCTCAAAACATAGCCTGCTTCGATGCCCCAATAGGCCAGCCGCTGGCACAGAACCCGCGCCGCCTGCTCATTACCCTCAACAACCAGCGCGCTTTTTCCCTTCAGCGCCGCCGGTTGGGGCAGAATATGCTCCGGGGCCGGCAGGTCTACCGCCTGGGCCGAAACGGTGAAGAAGAATGAGGTTCCTTTTCCCTCTTCGCTCTCCACCCAGATCTCACCCCCCATCAGCATTACCAACTGCCGCGAGATCGCCAGCCCCAACCCTGTGCCCCCATACTTGCGCGTGGATGAAGCGTCAATTTGCACAAAGGGTTTGAACAGACTTGAATGGCGCGTTTTCGAGATGCCAATGCCACTGTCGCGCACTTCCACCAGTAGTTTCTGGTTGTCGGGCTCCCAGCGTTTGACCAGCACCAGCACTTCTCCGCGCTCGGTAAACTTCACACCGTTGCTCACCAGGTTAATCAGCACTTGCCGCAGCCGCTGTGGATCGTTGGAGATGAATACCGGCACGTCATTTTCAATTTCATACAGCAGCTCCAACCCCTTCTCCGCTGCGGCCGAAGAAACCGTGTCAAAGGCCTCTTCAATCACCGCCCCCACCTCCACCGGCTGCCAGTTCAAAATCAGATTGCCCGACTCAATCTTCGAGAAATCCAGAATATCGTTAATCACCGTCAGCAGGCTCTGGCCGCTGGTACGGATCGTATCCACATATTCGCGCTGCTCGCTGCTCAGGTTCGTCTCCAACAGCAGATCGGCCATGCCGATGACGCCATTCATTGGCGTGCGAATTTCGTGGCTCATGTTCGCCAGAAAGCGCGCCTTGGCCAGCGAGGCGGCTTCAGCGGCTTGTTTGGCCTCAATCAGGTTGCGCTCCATATTTTTTCGCTCGGTGATGTCGATCATCGAGACCAGCACTTTGTCCCAGGTTTCTTCTGCCCCGGGCAAAATGATCAAGTAGAGAAACGCATAAACCGTTTCGCCGTCCAACCGGCGCTGCACGATCTCTTCGCGAAAAAACCGCTCGCCCTTGAACATCGCCACCAGCTCATCTTGAAACGTGATCAGCGATTCTGGTGTGAAAATCTGGTTCAGCCCATCCAGAAAATCGAAGCCCTCCGGGATGCCGTACATCTTGTGGGTTGCCCGATTAACCCGCAGAATCCGCACCCGCTCGCTGCATTCCACCAACACTTCGGGGTGCTCATAAAAATAATGTGCCAGATCGCTGACCCCCTGCGCCCGCAGGTAATCGAAAAAGCGTTTAACCTCAGAATAGTCCTCTTCCCACAAAGAAATCGGTGAATCTTCAAACAGGCTGCGGTAGTTCGCCTCGGATTGCTCCATTGCCTGCTGAGCTTGAATGATATCGCTGACATCATGATAGATGACCAGGTATTCAGGGGATCCATCTTCTTTCGCCACTGAAATCACCGAGCCGACCAGATCAATCAGGCTGCCGTCTTTCTTCATCCGCCGGATGGTCGTCATGGGTTGCTTTACGGCGGCAAACCGGTCCCCCTGATCGGCAACCGGTTTCATCGGTTCCTGGCCGCCAAGAAAAATATCCCACGGTTGGCCAATGAGTTCATTTCGGAGGTAGCCAAACATCCGTTCAACAGCCGGGTTGCAATCGCGAATAATGCTGTCGCTGACTTTGATGATCGCGTCTTGGCTGTTAGCCAGCAGCGAATCAACATAGCGCGCATGCCGTTCAGCGATCCCGCTGGTCTTCTTCACCATCTCTTCCAATTCCCATCGGGCCTGCAGCAATTCGCGGTTGGAGACTTCCAGTTTCTCTTTCGTCTCGGCGGCTTCCACCAACCTTTCATTGACCGCCTTCCCCATAAAGATGACCAGCCCCAAAAATGAGTATTCGATCAAAAACAAAAAGGAGTAAGCGCGGAAATTTACCAGGGCGTCGTTAAACGCCGCGATGTATAAGATCGCCAGCGAGAGAAAAAGCGGCATAGATTTTCTTGTTCCATGCAGCCTGGCGTAATCAATCACCATTTTCAGGCAGTACAATCCCCCCAGCAAAGCAGCCGCCATGAGCAGGTTGGTCAGCGCGCCCGCCTCCGCTTCATGATAGGTGATCACCAGCCAGTCCCCCAGCGCAATGCGGATTGGTTCCGCGCCGCTGGCGGACCAGACCAGGTCGTTAAACAAGAACAACTGCGGCGCCGCCAGCAGAACCAACACCAGCCCAATCCAATGAATCGTCCATAGACGGCCCATCCCGGTGTAGGCCTGGGTAAACCGCAAAAACGCGATGACCGTCAGCGCCAGCAGCACCAATTGAGCGCGCTGCCATGCTTCTGCCTGTTCCGCGCTGCCCACTGAATAGAGAATCGCGCACACCAGCGAATAGAGTGCGATGCAGGAGGAGGTTAATCCAAAAAACAAATACGTCCGCTCGCGCTTCAAGCGCAGGGAGAGCGAAAGATAATAGGCCGCCGCGTAAGTCGCCACGCCTGTCATAAAAAGCACCGGGATGGATACCATCTGCATCATCGAAATCTGACCTCGCTGCCCTAAACCAGTAATAAGGCATCGACCATCAATCAAAATTGAATTAATTTCATTATAGCAAAACACTGGTTGTCCCTCGAAGCCAATGGCTTGCAAATCGCTATCAATTGTCTTCAGCGCCAGCACGCGAGAAAAAACTGGTTGACCCGCCGCCCCTGATCTGGTAAACTCAAATCGTCAAACGACATCAACCTGACCAGAGAGGAGGCGATCCGATGAGACAAGTGCATACCATCTCTACCATCCTGTATCGAATCGCGCCTCAAGGGGTTCGCGGAGCCTGACCTTTCGGCTCTGCCGGCATGTACATCTCACAGGGCGCGCGTGCGCCCTGCTTTTTTTGCAGGCGCGGTACTCAGCCTGCGTTTCTTTTTAAGTGCAACAACAAGCGGATATGAAAATCAAAAACAACCAATCTCTGAATGAATGGATCAATGACGAAGATTGGGAAGAAGAACTCTTCCCGCTCCGCAAACAACCGGCCGCCAAAAACCGTCTCACCGCCCGGCCGCAGCAGACGCAAACCCCGCCCGCCGGCGCCGCCGAAGATCACGAAGACCATTTCGACTTCAGTTACCACGCCTCGCGCCACGAGCGCCAGTGGATTGAAGACTCTCTCGGCCGTTTTTACCAGCAGCATTGGATTGACGATGTTTCTCGCCTGCTGAAAGGCGGCAAAGAAGCCTCCGTATACCTGTGCCAGGGCAACCCAACCGCACCCGCCGAACAAATGGCCGCCAAAGTGTACCGCCCGCGCAAATTTCGCAACCTGAAAAATGATTGGGTCTACCGCGAAAACCGCGCCAATCGCGACTCCAGCGGCAACATCATCACCGACGACGGCCTGCTGCACGCCATGCGCAAAAAAACCAGCCTCGGCATGCAGCTTTTGCATGGCGCCTGGATCGAGCACGAATACCAGACCCTCCTGCGCCTGCAGAACGCCGGTGTCAACGCCCCGGCCGTCTACGCCCGCGGCGACAATGCCATCCTCATGGAATACTTCGGCGACGGCGTGCTCCCCGCCCCCACCCTCAACGAGATCGACCTCGACCCCGCCGAAACCCGCCGCGTCTTCGAGCGTGTGTTTCAGAATATCGAGCGCATGCTGGAGCTTAACATCATCCACGGCGACCTTTCGGCCTATAACATACTCTACTGGGACGGCGACATCCGCCTGATTGATTTCCCTCAGGCCATCTCCCCCCACGAAAATCACAACGCCTGGCCGATCTTCTCCCGCGACGTTGCCCGCGTGTGTGAATACTTCAGCGAACAGGGTCTCAGCGGTCTCAACCCCGCCCAGCTTGCCCGCGACCTCTGGCGCAGCCGCCGGCTTTCCACCGTCCCCGCCCTCGATCCGCAGTACCTGGACGCCGACAACCCCGAAGACCGCGCCCGCTGGCAGTCTGCCCGCGATGAGGATTAAGCGCAAGCGGAATTCTTACCCAAAAATGCTATTGCCCGTCAGAGCAGTCGGGTTGAGGAAATCCAACTTCCTCAACCCGACTTCGTCTTTTCACCCCTTACCACGCCGCGCGGCGATCATTTCTGCCAGAATGGCCACCGCGATCTCCCCTGGCGTCGCCGCGCCAATATCCATTCCAATCGGCCCGTGAATGCGCCGCAGATTCTCCTCCGTTACACCCATCTGCCGCAGCTCCTCGCGCCTTCGCTCCTGGGTCTTCTTCGACCCCAACGCTCCCACATAGCGCGCAGGGCTGTTCAGCGCCGCCTTCAAAGCCGGGATATCCAGCTTATCATCGTGGCTCACCACCGCGATGAAGGTGTTCTCATGCAGTTTCATCCCTTCCAGCACCTCCGCAGGCCAGCCAATCTGCACTTCATCCGCGTGCGGAAAGCGCTCGCGGTTGGCAAATGCCTTGCGCGCGTCTACCACCACCGTGTGAAAGCCCAATTTTGCAGCGAAATCTACCAGCGGAATCGCCAGGTGCACCCCGCCCACTACCACCAATACCGGACGCGGCGCGTGAACCTCTACCCACACGTCCTGCGCGCCGCTTGCCAATGCCACCTCCAGGCGCGCGGTCTGCTGCGCGCGCAGCCGCTCCAGCGCCAGCCGCTCAACCGTCTCATTTTCCTCACCAAATGGCAGCATCCCCAGGCGACTGCCGTCCATCCGCAGCAGGCAGTCCCGCCCGGCCAGCGGCCCCGCCAGCGCCGTCACCCGCGCGACGGTCTCATCCTTCTCCACGGCCTCCATCAAAGCCTTCACCCCCACACGGTGCTCGTCTGGCTCCCAGTCCAGCGATTCCAGGAAGACATGGATGATCCCGCCGCAAGTCAGCCCCACGCTAAAAGCCAGATCATCCGAAATACCATACTCCAACAGGCGCGGCTGCCCCCCTTTGAGGACGCTCCGCGCTTCCTCAATCACCGCTCCTTCCACGCAGCCGGCGCTCACCGAACCGGCAAACTCCCCGCGCTCGTTAACCACCATCTTTGATCCCAACCCGCGCGGCGCGGAGCCATATACCTTAACCACTGTCGCCAGCGCCATCCGCAGGCCCTGTTCGTGCCACCCTCTGATCGCATCGATTACATCGCGCATGATTTAACCTCACTAGCAATATAAAAATCTAATTGCCTTTTGCTGATTATTATACAACCAGTCAGATAGCGTCTTTTCTCTACTGCGTCCATCCTTCCATTGAGAATATATACAAACTTTGTATAATGTTTGCCAGTCTTTTCGCTTCAGATTCACCCTTGAATAGGATATATTTAGATAGAAATAATGCAATTCATTCTTGGAGGAAAAGTCATGGGTCTGTATCTGGCAATCAAAGAAATCTGGCGCAATCGCACGCGCTTTCTGCTCTTCAGCCTGGTGATCGCGCTGATCACCACCCTGGTACTCTTTATCGCCGCCCTGGCCGTCGGTCTGGCTAACGCAAACAAAGAATACCTCGATAAACTCAACACCGACCTGCTGGCCTTTCAGGATAATGTTGAACTTCAAATTACCACCAGCCAGATCGGCTGGTCAAAACTCAACGACATCCGCCGCGTGGACGGCGTTGTGGATATTGGGGCGATTGGTTACAGCCGCGCCACCCTCGTTTTTGAAGATGGGCGCGAACCGGTGGACGTGTCTCTGATCGGCGTCGAAGCCGGTCGCCCTGGCTCTCCATCTGTGATCGACGGGCGCGCCTTGCGCACCACGCGCGGCAACGAAGTCGTCATCGATGAAAACGCCGTCCGTCAGGCTGGCCTGGCCATCGGTGATCAAATCGTGATCAAAGTCATTCAGGGCACCAAAGAAGAATTTTACGCGCTGCGTGTGGTTGGCACTGCCGAAGCCCAGCAGTATCTTTACGCCCCCAGCGTCTTCCTGCCCTTCCAGACCTGGGAGCGCGTGCGCCCGCAGGCCGCGCGCGGCGGCACACCCGGCCGCGAACAGGCCGCCAACATGGTTGCCATCCGCGTGCAGAACGGCCTCAACCTTCAATCCGCCGCCTCGCGCATCCAATCACAGGTGTCTGGCTTGCAGGTTGTCGACAAAGAAACCGCCATCCAGGCCATTCCCGGCTACAGCGTGCAGCAGTCCACCCTCAACACCCAGCGCTCCTTTACCTTGCTGATTGGCCTGCTAGTCATCGGCGGATTTTTCCAGATCCAAACCCTGCAAAAGGTTCCGCAGATCGGCGTGCTCAAAGCCATCGGCGCCGACAATAAGGTCATCGCCGTGTCCGTCGTCTCGCAGATTTCCATCGTTACCCTCATCGGCGTCGCCATTGGCGCGCTGGTAACCTTCCTCTTTTCCATCTTCTTGCCTTCCGCGGTGCCGATCATCTTTGAACCGCGTGCCATCATCTTTCAAATCCTGGGCCTGCTGGCCATCGGACCCCTCGGTGGTCTGGTGGCGGTGCGCCTGGCCACCCGCATCGAGCCGCTCACCGCACTCGGCGTATCATCCTAAAAACACACCATTGGAGAAACGTATGACCACCCTCAGTGAATCCAAGTCCATTTCCCGGCCCTTCCCGCTCGGAGAGTTCTCTTTGTCCGGTTCCTCAATTGCCGCGGCATCCAAAAAATTCGTCATCGAGACCCAAGACGTTGCCAAGTTGTACAAATCGGGCGAAACCACGGTTCGAGCCGTGGATGGCGTATCCATGCGTATTCAACCCGGTGAATTTATCGGTCTGGTCGGCCCCAGTGGATCTGGCAAGACCACCATGCTGGCCATGCTGGCTGCTCTGCTCACCCCCTCCGAAGGTGAAGTGTGGATCGACGGCACGGCGATCAGCCAGCTTCCTGAAGCGGAGCGCGTGCGCTTCCGCCGCGAGCGCATCGGTTTCACCTTTCAATCCAACAACCTGGTGCCGTACCTGACCGTCCTCGAAAACGTTCAATTGATGCTCCAGCTTAAAAATGGCCGCCTGAGCTCCATCGACAAAGAACGCGCCCGCTACTTGCTCGTCCGCCTGGGGCTGGAAAACCGCCTTAACAGCCTGCCGCAGCAGCTCTCCGGCGGACAGCGCCAGCGCGTGGCGATTGCCCGCTCGCTTGTCCACGGCCCCTCGGTCGTACTGGCCGACGAGCCCACCGCCAGTCTCGACACGGAGCGCGCCTACCAGGTCGTTGAAATCTTCGCCAACCTCATTCACGAAGAAAACAAAGCCGGCATCATGGTTACTCACGACCTGCGCATGTGCCAGTATGTTGACCGCGTCATTCAAATGGTCGATGGCAAAGTGGACACCGAACTGAACCAGCGCGAAGAGATTCTGGAGTTTATTTCCTGCGCCTGATTTCACAACTTTTCTCCAAAATTCCCGTATATATGGGTGGCATGCATACCGCGATAATGGTATGATGAATCTGTGCATCTATTCATTTGACTTTGAAACAGGAGCAGTTCCATGAGTCCTAAGGGCGCGAAATTATTCTCTCTGTCAATCGTTTTGCTGGCATCATTGGCGCTCGCCGCTTGCGGCGGCGCGCCTGCCGCGCAGGCAACCCCCACCTCCGACGTTTTGCCCCCCGTTACCGCAGAAACCTTTTCCATTCTGGCCGAAGGCCAGGTCGTTCCCGCTCAAAGTGCCACGCTCAGCTTTCAAACCGCCGGCGTGGTGGAAACCATCCTGGTTGAAGAAGGCCAGAGCGTTAAAGCTGGCGATCCGATTGCCCGCCTGACGGGCAGTGAAAGACTCCGCTCGCAGCTCACCGCCGCTAAACTGGAACTGATCCAGGCCGAACAGGCGCTCGACACCCTGAACAAGACCGCCGCCCTGGCGAGAGCCCAGGCCGAACTCACCCTGGCCAGAGCGCAAATTGAACTGCAAGATGCCAAAGAAGACCGCGAAAAATTAAAATATCGCCGCGCTTCTGATAATACTCTCGATCAGATCCGCGCCGATTTTATCCTGGCCGAAGATTTCCTTGACCAGGTTGAAGAAAAATTTGAAGGCGTAGCCGACCGCGCCGAAGACGACCCCATCCGCGCCGCCGCCCTCAGCCAATTGGCTTCCGCCCGCAAAGCCCGCGACCGCGCTCTCTACAACCTCAATTATGCCCTTGGCCTGCCCGACCCTGAAGACGTTGCTGAAGCGGAAGCCCGCCTGCAGGTTGCCCAGCAGAGCGTGGATGACGCCCAGCGCACCCTCGACAAGTTTGTGGGCGACGGCCCCAACACCGATGATCTCGCCCTCGCTGAAGCCCGCGTAGCCAACGCCAAAGCCGCCGTCGCCGCCGCGGAAGCCGCCCTTGCCGACCTCGAGCTGACCGCCCCCTTCGATGGCACCATGGTCGCCAATAACCTTAAAGAAGGCGAATATGTTACCCCCGGTGTGGCCGCCGCTCAGTTGGGCAATCTCTCTGAATGGAAGGTGGAAACCACCGACCTGACCGAGCTTAACGTTGTGGATATTAAAACCGGCGCGCCCGTGCGTGTTACCTTTGACGCCATCACCGACCTGGAACTAACCGGTACCGTTGAGCGCATCAAACCCCTCGGCGAAAACCGCCAGGGAGACATCACTTACACCATTCTGATCAAGTTAGATGATCAGGACCCCCGGCTCAAATGGAACATGACCGCCTTCGTCACCTTTGAGCAGTAAATTCCCGGCAGAAAACAAACCCCGAGGCGCTCATCGCAACGCCTCGGTTTTTTTTAACCCTACCGCTTACCGGTGAATGGAATACCCATTGGGGTATTCCGCGCTGATCTGGTAATCCGCAATACGCTCGCAGATTTTCAAATAATCAATTCCATCTTTCGCGGCCGTGTCCGAATCCGGTACCATCGGCGAGCTTTCAATGGTGCAGTACCTGGTATAACCGCTCTTTTTGATCGCGCGGATCACTGCCTTAAAGTCCACCGTGCCATAGCCCGGCGTCAGCGAATTGGAATCACGGAAATGCATGTGCCACAGCAGCGGCTGCGCGTCCATCACCGCCTCATACGGATTCAACTCCTCAAAATTGGCATGGAACCAGTCCAATTGAATGCCCAGATTATCGCGCTGCACCAGTTCGATGATCCGCTTGTGATTGAGCGCCGTGTTGACAAACTTGCCCATCTCCAGGTGATTGGTCGCCTCAAACACCAGGCGAATGCCGCGCTCTTTGGCATAATCGCACATCTGGCGCAGCGCGTCCACCGCAACCGCCACGCATTCAGCTACATTGTCCGCATCAACCGGCGCGTGAATGGCTGTCGCCACGGTTACAAACGGTGCGCCTACCTCAGCCGCGAAATCAACCGAGGTTTTCGTTTCGGCTACTGCCAGCGCCGCAGTTTTTGGCTCGGTCATCGTCTTGTACACCGGCGAATAGGGGTCCCACATTTCTCCCCAGCACTCATTAATACAAGACACCTCCAGTCCATACTCCGCCCTCAGCTCATTGTGGCGGCGCGCATAGTCTTCCATCTTCACCCCTAACCCGTAGCGGCCCTTGGGCGGTGTGATCTCAATCGCGTCATAGCCGCAGCGCTTCAACCGCTGATAGGTCTTCTCCGGGTGCAGGTAGGCCTCCTCCTGCCCAAAGGTGAGTTGAAAATAGCTGAACTTTAATTTTTGCATACCAATCATCCCTTCCCTTGCCAAAATTTTCGGGGCCAGGCCCTTGTTGTACCGCGCTTACCTTAACCATTATAAGAAAAAGACCGCTGTTTATCCCCTGTTCATTTGATCATCGCGCCTTTATTTTCGTTACAATAAAACAAAAAGAAAGTGCAAAACGAAAATGAAGCGAATCATTCTTTTTTCCTCCATTTTTCTCCTGCTCATCTCCGCCTGCACACCCACCCCGCCCACCGAACCCCCCACCGGCACGCAACCTCCGATTGAAGCCCTCAACCCCGATGCCCCACAGATCGCCACGCTGCCGTCCGGCACTCTTGAGGGCTTCCCTACCCCTCCGTCCGTCTCCGAGCCGCCTGCTGATCAGATCATCATCGCCGAAGAAGCCCGCGCTCTTTACCGCACCGAACAGGGCAGCTTGCTGGTTGAATTTCTCGACGACGACCTACTCCACTTTGAATACAGCGGACCCGCTGTCCGCCCCGACGTGGAAGAGAACATTTTCACCAGCCCCATGGTCGCCAAAACCGACTACGCCGGCCCCGCAGTGTTTGAAACCAGCCCCGAAGGCATTTTGCGCACCAGAAGTCTGGAGGTTCAGGTGGATGCCAGCCTGTGCCTGCGCGCCACCGACATCACCCGCCAGCCGCCCCTCACTCTCACCCGTTTATGCCCCAACAAAATTGAGCGCAACCGCAAGAGTTTCTTCTTCACTCCCGAATCCTTTACCCACATCTATGGACTCGGCCAGCAGTTCACCACCCCCAACCAGCCCGACGGCGACTGGGCTGGCAAAGTGCGCTTCCCCGGTGACGATTACGGTAATGCCATGGTTGGCTGGAACGGCGGGGCGGCCGGCAACACCCAATTCTCGGTGGCCTACTTCACCGGCGCCAGCACCGAAAACTACGCCCTCTTTCTGGATAACGCCTCCGCCCAACAGTGGGATTTCCGCGACCCGCAAGCCTGGAAGATCAGCGCCGTGGGTCCCGGCATCCGTTTTTATCTCATGGCCGGCGCCGACCTGCCCGACCTGCGCGCCGACTACCTGGAGATCACTGGCCGTCCGCCTGTGCCGCCCAAGAAGATGTTCGGCCTGTGGGTTTCTGAATACGGCTTCGACAATTGGGGCGAGTTGGACGAAAAACTCTCCAGCCTGCGCGCCAACCGCTTCCCCGTGGACGGCTTTGTACTCGACCTGCAGTGGTTCGGCGGCATCCAGTCCGACTCCGATAATACCCGCATGGGCAGCCTCACCTGGGACCTGTCCAACTTTCCCAGCCCGGCCGCGAAAATAGATACCCTGCGGGATCAGGGCGTTGGCATCATGACCATTGAAGAATCCTACATCGGCAAAAACCTGCCCGAACATCGCGACCTCGAAAGCCGCGGCTACCTGGTTGAGCGCTGCGAAGGCTGTGAGGCCGTTTACCTCACTGAAAATCCCTGGTGGGGCAAAGGCGGTATGCTCGACTGGTCCGACACGCAGGGCGCGGCCTACTGGCACGACCTGAAGCGCGAGCCACTCATCGAGGCCGGTGTCATCGGCCATTGGACCGACCTGGGCGAGCCTGAACTGTACTCGCTCACCTCCTGGTACACCGGCATTCCCGAACCCTACGCCGAAAGCCACATCCACCCCGACACGCACAACCTCTACAACTTCCTGTGGAGCCAGAGCATCTACGATGGTTATTTGCGCAACCAGCGCGACCAGCGCCCCTTCATCCTCTCGCGCTCCGGCGCGCCGGGCAGCCAGCGCCTGGGAGTGGCCATGTGGTCCGGCGATGTAGGCTCGAACCTCACCACCCTCGCCACGCAAATGAACAACCAGATGCACATGTCGTACGCCGGCATGGACTATTATGGCAGTGATGTTGGCGGCTTCCACCGCGGCGCGCTGGACGGCAACCTCGACCGCATGTACACCCGCTGGTTCGGCAACGCCGCCCTGCTGGAGATTCCCCTGCGCCCCCACACTGAGAACCTGTGCAACTGTAAAGAAACCGCCCCCGACCGTATCGGCAGCCAGGAAAGCAACCTCTTCAACCTGCGTCTGCGCTATTCCCTTGTGCCTTACCTCTACTCGCTGGCCCACCGCGCCTATCGTTACGGTGAGCCTGTCTACCCGCCGCTGGCTTTCTACTACCAGTCCGATCCCCAAACCCATGCCATCGGCCAGACCAAGCTCATCGGCCGCAACCTGCTGGTTTACACCGTCCCCGACTACGCCACCTACCCCCGCCAGGTCTACTTGCCCGCCGGCCAGTGGATCAACTTCTACACCGACGAATGGCACGCCAGCCAGGGCGGCTACCTGGAAGCCATGCAGGTCGAGGAAGAAGACCTCTTCCGCCTGCCGCTCTTTGCCCGCGCCGGCGCCATCATTCCCCAAATGTGGGTCGACGAACAAACCATGAATGTTTTTGGCCAGCGCCTCGACGGCTCCACCCGCGACGAGCTGATCCTGCGCGTCTACGCCCACCCTTCCAAATCAGAGTTTACTCTCTTTGAAGACGACGGCGTAACCACCGCCTACCAGCGCGGCGAAGTCCGCTCCACGCGTGTTACCCAGCAGCTCTTCAGCGGACAGGCCGTGGTGCGTGTCGAACCCGCCCAGGGCAGCTACGCCGGCGCGCCCGCCGAACGCCCGCTGGTGGTGCGCCTTTCCACCGCCATGCCGCTGGGCATCACCCAGGTGCTGGTCAATGGCGAAGAACTGCCGCGCTTTGCCAGCCAGGCCGAACTGGACCAGGCCGAGAGCGGCTGGCTGCTGCTTGCCGAGAATGTGGTCTTCGCCAAATCCGCGCGCGACAGCGTAGATCAGGCCAGGGAATTCGTGTTCCGGTACCAATGACCTGGATATTCCTGCCCGCGCGCCGACATAGCCTCAGGCTGAACGGTTTCTTCCCTGAAATCCGGCATATTCCTTGCACCTTCTTGTCTATTGACCCCGACTTAACCCTTCAGGAGAATCTCCATGAAACGCAAACTCATTCTCATCTTCCTCCTTCTAGCCGCCACCTTAGCATTGGCTGGCTGTAAGAAAAAAGCCGAAGAAGCGCCGGTCTATCCCCAATGGGAGTATACAAGCCTTACTGTTCGCTGCGTCTTTGACGGCGGCTCGAACAATATGGTCTGCCGCAATTTTGCCGAAGGCAGCACCGACGGCATCAATACCATCCTGCGCAACCATGGCCAGCAAGGCTGGGAACTGGTGGACGTTGCCGTAACCGGTGAGGGTGACGGCCAGTACCAGACCTTCATCTTCAAACGTTACCTCGGCCTGCCCGACGAAAAGAAGAAATAAGCCCGCTTCCGCAAAACAGAATCAAAAAACAGGCAAGTCGTCTCTTTCTCAGAAAGAGCGATTTGCCTGTTCTGGTTGCTCAAACCAAAATCAGAACGGCTGGAAGATGAATGGCAAAATGGAATTGGCCGTTTCGACTACCCAACTTTGCGCCGCCAGCGCCAGGCTGCCGCTCAGCAGACCCAACACAATCCCGGCCGCCACATCCGACAGGTAGTGCACCCCCATCACCACCCGCGCTGCGCACACCAGCGGGGCCCAAATCACCACCACCCACGCGAACCAGGCCGGACCCAGCCCTACGGCCAGCACCGCCAGCAGCGCCGCCCTGGCCGCGTGCCCCGAAGGGAAGGAATGCGGGTCGGTGTTGCGGTAGATCGCGCCCCATTCGCCATCGGGCCGCCTGCGCCGCACCGTGAACTTGATCCACAGCACAAACACGGCCTCCACCGTCAGTGCAAAAGCCAGGTAAGCCGCCCGAAAATGCCAGTCTGGGTTGCCCAGCCCCCACACCACCAGCAGACCAATCAACCAGAACCACGAATCTCCCGAATGCGCCAAAAAAGAGAACACGCGCTTCACCAGCGGTGTTTTCCTGGAAAGGCGGGCTTTGCCTGACCAGTCGGCGTCCCATTGAATAATTTGTTTCAGTACCGGGTGCATGGCAGTCCGTTTGCTGTGAGGATACGATGGTTGATTTTACCGTCAGGGGGGGCGGAAGTCAACCGGTTAGAATTTGGTTTGATTCTCTTTAACTTTCGTCCATAAAAGTTATAAGTTGAATCGATATGGTTAAAATTGTTGACAATTCGTTAATGATTGTTATAATAAAAAACGTAAATGAATTTGGAGTGAGCAGCCCGAATATCCGTTTCGATATTCAAATCTTAACCGGAGTCTACGACCAACCGCGGAAAGGCACAGTCAGGGTTCATCGATGCTGTTGAACAACACTCTCAAACCAGCACCCCTCCAAGGCATGGATGGCTTCCCCCAGAACCAGGAAGCCCGCAGCCTGCTGGCCATCTCCCGCGACGAAGAGATCTTCATCCAGCTCATCCGCCGCTTTGACGGATCTTCCAAAGAAGAGCTGGTTGATTATACCGGCTATTCCCGCTCCAAAGTCAACCGCGTCATCCAATCCCTGCTCGACAAAAGAATCATTGTCGAAACCGGAAAAAGCAAAAACACCGGCGGCCGCCGCGCGGTCATTTTCAGCCTCAACGGCCAGTTGGGGCTGGTCGCTGGCGTGTATGTAGGCGCGACCAGCATCGACCTGGTCCTTACCGATCTCTCCGGCAGGTGGCTCGCCCGTTCCTCGGAAGTGGCCTTTGTCAAAGACGGCCCCTATAAAACCCTTGACCGCATCAGTGAGATCATCGGCCAAATGGTGTCCAGCAATGGCTACACCAATGAGGACGTGATCGGCATGGGCATTGGCGTCCCTGGCCCGGTTGATTTTTCCCTCGGTTCGCTGATCTCCCCCACCATCATGCCTGGCTGGGATAAATTCCCCGTCGTGCCGTACATTCACCAGGCCTTCCCCAAGGCCTATGTGGTGGTCGACAACGACGTTAACATGATGGCCGTGGGCGAATTGATTAAAGGCGTGGGCAAAGGCGTAAAAAACCTGATCTTTGCCAAAATCGGCACAGGCATTGGCGCGGGCATCATTTGCGAAGGCAAAATCTATCGCGGCACCTACGGCTGCGCCGGCGATATTGCCCACATCTGCGTGGACAAGAACGGCCCCATCTGCGTGTGCGGCAACACCGGTTGTCTTGAAGCCCTGGCCGGCGGCCCCGCGATTGCCAACCAGGGCGTTAAAGCCATTCAAGAGGGCCGCCAGACCGTTCTATCGGAATATTACAAACGCAACAACGGCAGTCTCACCAGTATCGACATCGGCAACGCGGCCCGCGAAGGCGACGCAGTGGCCATTGAAATCATCCGCAACAGCGGGCGCATTATTGGCGAAGTGATCGCCGGGCTGGTGAACTTCTTTAACCCCGGCATGATCATCATTGGCGGCGGCGTGAGCAAATTGGGAAACCTGTTTCTCTCCTCCATCCGTCAATCCATCCTCAAGCGATCCCTGCCCCTCGCCACCCGAGACTTATCGATCCTCTTTTCCGACCTGGGCGACGATGCGGGCGTCATTGGCGCCGTCAGCATGGCGATGGACATGATGTTCGCCGCCTACGCCGACGCGCCCCTGGTATAGCAGGGTCTGCAGTAAACAACAAAAGGCTTATTCCTTGCGCTTCACCGGGGAAAGCCAGCATTTGAACAACTGAATATATGCGCGGCCAGACTGAACTGCTGGTTGATTTTTGGTGATGATTTTGTCATAATAGTCATGTAAACGTTTAACCTAAAAGGTTTACATCAATTGCGACCAACAAAGTCATCAGAGAAAGCAGGCGTATGCCCAAACGAGTTACCATCGCTGAGGTCGCCAAAGAAGCCGGGGTATCCATTGCTACCGTTTCCCGCGTCCTCAACCAGCGCAGCGGCAAGATCAAAATCAGTCAGGAAACGGATCTCGCCGTCCGGCTGGCAGCCAGCCGTCTGGGGTACCAGGCTGACCCCTTCGCGGTAGCGCTTCGCTCGCGCCGCTCCGGGTTGTTTGGGGCCATTATTCGCGACATCCGCGACCCCTTCCTGGTCAAGCTGTACACCCACATGCAGAAACACGCCCGCTCCAACGGCATCGAACTGCTTCTGGGCCACGCAGATTACAATCTTGCCGTCGCTGGCCGTCAGGCCAACATTATGGGCAGCCTGTGGTTCGACGCCCTCATCCTGTTGGGAGACATCCCCGGCGACCGAAGCATGATCCAGCACCTTAAAATCTATCATAAGCCCTGTGTGGCCGTCGCCTGCGGACAGATGGAGGGCATTCCCTCCATCAATATCGATGAGAAAGCCGGCACCTACCTTGCTCTTGACCATCTGTATTCGCTGGGTCATCGCCGCATTGCCTGCGTGGGAGACCCCAATGCCATTGGCATTCAAGAGCGCCTGGTTCACTTCAAAGAATACGCCAGCGCTCACCAGCTCACGGTGGAAGAGGGTTATTTTCAGGTATGTGCCAACCAGCGCCTCGAGGCAGCCAGCTGCGCCGAACGGTTGATGCGGCTCCCCAACCCGCCCACCGCCATTTTTTGCGGTTCTGACGTGATGGCGCTGGGGGTATTGAACCAGCTGCACCGAATCGGTGCAAAATCCGTTTCGGTCATCGGCTTCGACGACATCGATGAATCCGCGCAGGTCTTCCCGGCGCTCACCACCATACGCCAGCCGGTTCAGGTGTTTGCTGAAAAAGCGATCCTCCTGGCCCTGGAGATGATGGACGAACCGGAAGGCAAAACCAGCGCTCCGCAAATTCTCATTCAACCCGAGCTGGTCGTCCGCGAATCGTGCTTCCCAGTGGCTTAGTTCTGCGTAGTAAACCTTTTTGGACTTATTTGGACGAGGAATCAGACAACATGGAAACCCTTGCATATATCGATACCTATTTTGGCGACTTGAAGAAAGTCATTGACGCTCTGCCGCACCAAACCATCGCCGCCGTCTATGAAAAGATTGACGAATGCCAGCGCGCCGGGAAAACCCTGTTTGTGTTCGGCAACGGCGGCAGCGCCGCCACCGCCAGCCACATGGTCTGCGACATGGGCAAAAATACCCGCGGAACCGCCAAACCACGCCTCAAGATCATTGGCCTCAACGACAACATGCCCACCTTCTCCGCCTACGCCAACGACGAGGGCTACGACCGCGTGTTTGCCGAGCAGATCCTCTCGCTGGGCAACCCCGGCGACATGGTGCTGGCGATCAGCGGCAGCGGAAATTCGCCCAACGTTCTCGAAGGCATCAAAGCCGCCAAAGAAAAAGGTCTCTTTACCATTGGCTGGTCCGGTTTTGACGGCGGCAAATTAAAAGACATGGTAGACCTGGCCTTGGTTGTGCCGGTGCACGACATGGAACAGGTCGAAGATGTGCACATGATCCTTGACCATTTGACGACTGGCCTGCTTCGCGGGCGGCGCTACAACGCCTGAACCTTAACAATGTAGAGACACTGCATGCACACACCACACGGCAAAGTACTTGCTTTTGACTTTGGAGGAACCAAGCTGGCCGCCGCCATAATTGACAAGGCCAGCGGAGAGGTTCTGCACTACGCCAAACGCCAAACGCCCAAAAACCTTGGCTCGCAAGGCTCGCTGGATATCATCTGCGCCCTCGGCGATGAGTTCCTCCAAAAAAATGGCGCGGAAGAAATTCAAGCCATTGGCATTTCCTTTGGCGGCCCCATCTCCCGCGATGGCCAGTGGATCATCACGTCGCAGCATGTCAAAGGGTGGGACTACTTCCCCCTGCCGCAAGTGCTCTCCGAGCACTTTGGCCTGCCGGTGTTCATGGAAAATGACGCCAACGCCGCCGCTCTGGGCGAGTGGTTTTACGGCGCCGGTGAAAAATGCGAGAACCTGTTTTACTTCCAGGTCAGCACCGGCATTGGCGCGGGCATAATCCTCAACGGAAAGCTGTACCGCGGCATGGGCATGGCCGGCGAATTTGGACACCTCACCGTTGAAGAAGACGGTATGCAGTGCGCGTGCGGCAAGCTGGGCTGTCTGGAAAGCTACAGCGCCGGTTGGAGCATTGCCAGCCACGCCAAAGCCCTTTACAACCAGCTTCCATCCGGTTCCGCTCTGCGCCAGCTCACCCAGAACCAGGCCGAGATGGTTACCACCGAGCTGGTCTTCGAGGCCTACCGCCAGGGGGATGCGCAGATGCAGACCCTCGTCCGCTCCGCCATGCACAGCCTGGCGCGCGCCCTGGCCGATGTGGTCTGCATATTAGATCCAGACCGTGTGGTGATTGGCGGCGGGATCAGTAAATCGAAAGATATTATGCAGGCAGAGATGATGCCCGGCCTGGAAAAATTGATCCCCGGGTTCCTGCGCGGACATTTTGATCTGCGCTTCTCTGTTCTGGATGGGAAAGAAACTCTCTACGGCGCGGCCTTGCTTTCAGAAGGCGGGTTTCGCTAGAGACGGTTGCTAAGAAAGAAAATTTACCGGTGCGTTCATCACCATCAGAACGCGCCCGCAGCGTATCAGTTCAGAGGAAGAAAAGAGAGACAAAATGATAAAAAAGAATTTCAAAGTTGGTGTTGTCGGTCTGGGCTTTATTGGGCCCGCTCATATTGAGGGAGTACGCCGGTTGGGTGACGTGGTCGTCGGGATTGTGGGCAAAGACCTGCAAGAAGCGCAAACCGCCGCCGAAGCTCTGCATGTGGAAAAGGCCTACGCTACCTTTGACGAGATGATCGCTGACCCAGAAATTGAAATTGTTCATGTCTGCTCTCCCAATTACCTGCACTACAGCCACACCGTGAAAGCACTGGAAGCCGGCAAGCATGTGATCTGTGAGAAGCCGCTCACCGTCACCGCCGAAGAATCGAAAGCGCTGGTGGAACTGGCCAAAACCAAGCAGCTGGCTTGCTCGGTCAATTACAACCTGCGCTACTACCCGGTCAACCACGAGGCGCGCGAGATCGTTCAAAAAGGCGAGCTGGGCAAAATTCACAACATTCACGGCGCTTACCTGCAAGACTGGCTGCTCTACCCCACCGATTGGAACTGGCGGCTGCTCCCCAAAGAAGGCGGCGCGCTGTGCAGCGTTGCCGACATCGGCTCGCATTGGATTGACATGGTTATGTTCGTTACCGGCCTGCGCGTTAGCGAAGTGATGGCCGACCTGGGCACCAGCATCCCTGTACGCAAGCGCCCCCTGGGTGAAGTGGAAACCTTCGCTGGCAAGATGACCAAAAAAGAAATGGCCTACGAAGAAGTTCACGTTACCGGCGACGATTTTGCCAACATCCTTTTCCGTTTCGACAACGGCGCCAAAGGCAGTCTGGCGGTTTCTCAGGTCAGCGCCGGGCGCAAGAACAGCCTCAGCTACGAGATTGACGGCTCCGCCTCGGCCCTCGCCTGGAATTCCGAATCGCCCGACGCCCTCTGGCGCGGCTACCGCGGGCGCTACAACGAAGTCCTCATCAAAGACCCGTCTTTGATGAATCCCGCGGCCCAGTCGGTTGCCTCTTACCCCGGCGGGCACACCGAAGGCTTCCCCGACACCTTCAAGCAGCTCGCCAAAAAGGTCAACCAGTACATTCTCAAGGGAGATTTTTCGGCCAAACCCGACTTCCCCACCTTTGAAGACGGTCACCGCGCCCTTGTGATTGAAGAAGCCATCCTCGAAAGTTCCCAAACCGGCAAGTGGGTCAAGATTTCTGAGTAAGCGCAGCGAGCAACAGGAGAGAACCATGTCTCGACCAATCATTCTAACCACCGGCCAATGGGGCGATATGCCCCTCGAAACCCTGGCTCAAAAATTGAGCAGTTGGGGCTACGACGGCGTGGAACTGGGCAGCGGCGGCGACCATTTCGATGTGGAAGCCTGCCTCTCCAGCGACCGCTACGCCCGCGAGAAGAAAGACCTGCTGGAAAAATACGGGCTCAAATGCTACGCCATCTCCAATCACTGCGTTGGACAGTGCATCTGCGACGACATTCTCGATGAGCGCCACCAGGCCATCATTCCCGCCAGCGTGTGGGGCGATGGAAAAACCGAAGGCGTGCAGCGCCGCGCCGCCGAACACATGATGAACGCCGCCCGCGCCGCACGTCTGATGGGCGTGGACGTGATCACCGCCTTTACCGGCAGCAGCATCTGGCGCAAGCTCTACTTCTGGCCGCCCACCTCCGACTCGGTCATTGACGCCGGTTACCGTGACTTCGCCGAGCGTTTCACCCCCATCTTTGACGTTTTTGCCCAGGAGAAAGTGAAATTCGCTCTCGAAGTGCACCCCACTGAGATCGCCTACGACATCTACACCATGCAGCGCTCGCTCGAAGCGGTCAACTACCACCCCGCTTTCGGCATCAACTTTGACCCCAGCCACCTGGTTCATCAATTGATCAACCCGGTCAAGCTCATCGAAGCTTTTCCCGAGCGCATCTTCCATATGCACATCAAAGACTCCAAAGTGCGTCTCGACGGCAGCAATTCCATCCTTTCTTCGCACCTCAACTTTGGCGACCACCGCCGCGGGTGGGACTTCGTCTCCCCCGGTCACGGCGATGTGGATTGGGAGCATGTCTTCCGCACCCTCAACCGCATCAACTATCAGGGCGCCATGTCGATTGAGTGGGAAGACAGCGGCATGGACCGCGAATGGGGCGCGCAAGACGCCCTGGCCATGGTCAAGCGGATTAACTTTCCGCCTTCGGGCCAGGCCTTCGACTCAGCCTTCTCGCATAAAGCGTAAAGGCTCACACACAAACAGAAGTGAGTGAACACAGCATGCAGCATTTGAAAGACATCTTCGCCGGATACCCCTGCCTGGCCCTCACCAACGGGCTTCTCACCCTGCACGTCATGCAGAATGCCGGGCCGCGCATCATTGGTTTGCAGGCCGCTGAAGGCCCCAACCTGATGGCCGAAGTGCCCCTGGCCGGCGAGCAGCCCAACGAGTTCATTCCGCGCGGCGGCCAGCGCCTGTGGCATGCCCCCGAAGATCTGCGCCGCACCTACATCGCCGACAACGAACCGGTGTCTTTTGCCTTCAACGCGGAAAGCGTGCTGGTAACCCAAAACATTGAAAAAGAAACCGGCATCCAGAAATCGATGGAAATTTCCATGCCCACCGGCCGCGCCGAAGTGCGTGTGAAGTATGGGCTGCAAAACCACAATCTGTGGCCGGTTACGTTCGCGGCCTGGCCCATCGCCCAAATGCGCATGGGGGGCTTCGCCATTCTGCCTCAGTCCGCGCGCGCCACGGGGCTGCTCCCCAACCGCCGCCTGGTTATCTGGCCGTATACCGACATCCAATCCGAGAATATCGTGTTGGGCAACCGCTACATTTTCGTCCAAGCCCGCTACCAGGGCGAGCAAAAAGCCAAAATTGGCTGGCTCAACGACCGCGGCTGGATGGGCTACTACCTCGACAACACCCTCATCATCAAGCAGGCCCGTTTTGAACCGCAAGGCCAATATGTTGATATGGGGTGTAATATGGAATGCTACTGCGACCGGCGCTTTCTGGAAATGGAGACCCTCAGTCCCCTCACCAGCGTGCAGCCCGGCGGCACCCTGGAATACGAAGAAAAATGGTTGGTTTTTTCAAATCTTAACGTATCCATGAGCGAGGAAAGTATAGAGGAGGTGATTCGAGATTTGAATATCGAATAATCACTTTCATCGATCTGTCGCAAGAACGCATGCCAAAGTGAGTTATTCAAGTCTTAAAAAACAACCCATTACCAACCTTGGAGAACACAACCTCCTTGCGCCGGCGCTGTTCACCGGACGCAATCAAAAAAAGTGTGACATCTTCCTGCCAAACATACCGGTTTCGCCCCCTGGAAGATGGCGTTTATTGGAAAGAAGAGCGCCAAGCTCTTCACAAAAATACACCCAAATCTAGTTTAGGAGATAAAGAGATGAAAAAGTTGTTGGGTTTAATCATGGTTCTCTCGATGGTCCTGGCTCTGGCCGCTTGCGCCGCCCCCGTCGAAGAGACTGCGGCCCCCGAAGCTGCCGCCCCCGCCGAACAGGCTGCCGCCCCCACCGAAGCCCCCGCTGCTGAAGAAGCTGCCCCGGCTGCCGAAACGCCCAAAGTGATGGGCATCGTTATGCCGAACGCTACTCACGGTTTCACCGGTGAGAGCATCAAGCACGCCGAAGCCGCCGCCAAAGAACTGGCCGCCCAGTACGGTTTTGAATACAAATTCCTCACCGCTGGCGAAGCCTCTGAGCAGAACAACCACATCGACACCCTGCTCAACGAACAGGTTGACGTGGTCGTCCTCTGGCCGATGAACGGCGACGAACTGCGCTCTGCTGCCCAAAAAGTGATGGATGCCGGTATCCCGCTCGTGATCTACGACCGCCTGATCACCGACTTCACCCCCACTGTTGAATTCATGGGCGACAATGTAAAAATCGGTGAGATGACCGGTGAGTACTTCAACAATTACTTCGCCGATGAAATCGCCGCTGGCGAGACCATAAACATCCTTGAGTTCAAGGGCGACCTCTCGACCGTCCCCACTCAGCGCACCGATGGCTTCCTCTCCACCGCCTCTGAGCAGTTCAATATCGTGCAGTCCTTCACCACCGACTGGCAGCGCGCGAAGGCCATGGAACAGATGGAAACCTTCCTGAACACCAGCACCGATGAAGAAATCTCCAGCATCCAAGCCATCTTCACCCATGATGACGAAGTTGTTCTGGGCGTGTTGGATGCCATCGCCGCCTACAATGGCGCCGCTGAACTCAACATCCGCCTGATCTCTGGTGTTGGCGCTCGCCGCGAGAACATCGACACCTTCGCCCCTGTCAAAGAACAGTACGGCATCGACCAGGTGACCTACGCCTTCTCCCCCGCCCTCATCCGCCAGGCTGTTGAACTGGGCGCCGAAATCCTCAATGGTGGCAGCCCCTCTGGCCTGATCTTGGGCGAGACCGTCGAAGTCGACAACTCGAATGGCGAAGAGTTCCGCAATCACCCCATCTACATCACCCGCTACAGCCTCGAAGACTAAACTCGAGCTGGGTGTAAACCTGTAGATAAGAAGTAAGTATTTCTGGTGTTGGCCGGGCGCGCAAGCGCCTGGCCAGCACCAACCAATTTGAGAAATGCAATTTTTTACCTATTTATCGATATAATGATCCTGAATGTTTTTCCGCATGAGACTGTGACCACGATTAGGTGAAGCACATCACGGTAAGAGATGATCAGGAAAGGTAGGCTGTGAAATTATGTTGTTGGAAATGAAAGGGATCACCAAATTTTTCGGTCCTGTAAAAGCACTGGATAATGTGGATTTCACAGTGGCAGACTCGGAAATTCATGGCCTGCTGGGCGAAAATGGCGCCGGCAAGTCCACGTTGATGAACATTTTAGCCGGGGCGATTCATCCGACTCAGGGCGAGATCTTTATCGATGGCAATCGCATCGAAGAAATGTCCATCACCAAATCCAATGAGCTCGGAATCCGCTTTATTCACCAGGAACTGAATCTGGTCAATGACCTGACCGTTTTCGAGAACCTCTTTCTCGGTCAGGAACTGCTCACCAAAGGCGGTTTTTTGGATAAAAAGCAGATGATTGCCCGCTCAGCAGAAGTGCTGAAACGGATCAAACTGGATATTGATCCATTAACCCTCGTGGATGACCTGGAAGCCTCGCGTAAACAGCTTGTTGAAATTGCCAAAGCGCTGCTGTTTGAATCGAAATTAATCATCATGGATGAGCCGACCACTGCGCTGACCAACAAAGAGATCGAAATCCTCTTTGATATTATGCGCAGCCTCAAAGACCACGGGTTGAGCATCATCTTTATTTCACACAAAATGCCCGAGTTGTTTGAAATTTGCGATAAATACACCGTTCTGCGCGACGGCCAATTTATCGACTCAGGTTATTTCAAAGACATTGATGAGCAAAAAGCCACCAACCTGCTGGTTGGGCGCAGCATTGTCGACTCGCAGTTGGTGAAAGAAGATGTGCGCGGAGATGTCATCTTCACTGCCCAATCGCTCACCTGCAAAGGCTACTTTGAAAATGTGAGCTTTGATCTGCGCAAAGGCGAAGTTCTCGCCATTACCGGCCTGCACGGCGACGGCCGCAGCGAGCTTTCGGAGGCACTCTTTGGCGCGCGCGCGCTGACCTCTGGCAGCATCACCCTCCACGGCAAAGAACTGAAGCTGCACAGCATCCGCCAGGTGATGAAAGCCGGCATTGGTATGATCCCGCGCAACCGCAAAGAACGCTCCATCATCAAAGACCTCAGCATTCTAAACAATCTTTCGATAGCCTACTTCATCAGCAAGCATAACAAAGTGTTTATCTCCCGCAAGGAAGAGTTGGAACGCTTTCGGCGCAATCAGAAAATCACCGACATCAAAGTCGATGATCCTGATAACTATATTACCTCTCTGAGCGGTGGCAATCAGCAAAAAGTGATCGTCTCACGCTGGCTCGAGTTGGATTCCGATGTGTATATTATGGACAACCCAACCCAGGGCATTGACGTGGGCGCGAAATTTGAAATTTATAAGCTGATCAATGAGCTTGCCCGTCGGGGAAAAAGTCTCATTATCTTCAGCGCTGAATTCCCGGAGATTTACAAAATCGCGGACCGCTGCATTGTGATGTACAAGGGCCACATCAACGCCCAATTGAATCGAGATGAACTAAACGAAGTCAACGTTATGTACTATGCCACAGGCTCAAACTCGGAGGGTTTCAATGGGAAATCTGTTAAAAAAGATTAATTGGGAAAAAGTAAAGCAGTTCAATTCCAAATACTCTTACCTGGTCTCATTCATCGGATTGCTGATCTTTGCTACCATCATCAACCCGCGTTACTTCTCGTACCGCAACCTGTCCACGCTCATGCTGCAGGCGTCCATCAAGGGTATCATCACCCTGGGCATGTCCATCCTCATCATCGCCGGCATGATCGACCTTTCGGTTGGCTCGCTGGTGGCGCTGGTAGCGGGCCTCAGCGTGGTGGTGTTGAACACCACTGGCAATGTCTGGCTCATGCTGCTCTTCTGTATCATTTTTGGTGCAATCCTCGGCTCTATGAACGGTCTTCTGGTCACCAAGGGGAAAATTGCGCCCTTCATTGTTACCCTGGCCACCATGAGCGCATTCAGGTCGGTGATTGTGCAGCTTGGCCAGGGCGGCCCCTTCAACGTTGCCGCCGACATCCTGCCCAGCTTCCGCATGATCGCCGCCGGTGATGTCCTCGGCATTCCCAACCTGGCGCTCATCTTCGCGGTAATGACCGTGATCATCGCAGTGCTGATGGCCAAAACCAAGTTCGGTCGCTACGTCTACGCCGTCGGCTCCAACGAGCAGGCCGCCCGCCTGGCCGGTATCAATGTGGACCAGATCAAAACCTTGGCCTTCACCATCACCGGCTTGCTCACCGGTATCGCCGCCTTCTTGCTCACCTCTCGCCTCACCTCCATCACCGCTCCCAATGCCGGCCAATCCTTTGAGCTGGACGCGATTGCCGCGGTGGCCATCGGCGGCATCGCCATGACCGGCGGCCGTGGTGTAATTGCCGGTTCTTTCTTCGGCGCCATCATGCTGCAAATGATTGAAGGCATCCTCATCGCTGCCAAAATCCCGCCCTTCCTCAATGGTCTGGTCAAAGGCGTCATCATCATCTTCACCGTGCTGCTGCAGCGCAAGAAGAACAACGACTGATCTTATCTGTTTCATCTTTTCCTTAAGAACTGCTTCTGGCTTCAGAAGCAGTTTTTTTATTTTCAATACCCTCCACTGCCGTTGGAACTTCTCTCCACTTCACAACGTCTAAACCCTGCGGCAGACAGCGCCGGATAAATCGTTCTATAATCTAAATAGCGATTCATCATTGACCTCAACAGACATCATAAAGTGTTTCCCTCTGTACAGAAGGATATTCAATGAAAACCAATTCTCACACCCAAACCACCCGCCCGGTCAAGCGCAACGGGCTCATTCTGCTTAACCTGCTGGTGCTCATCAGCCTGGCCTGCGGGCTGCCAGGCTTTGCCAGCCGCCAGCCAACCCCAACCCAGGCCGAAGCCGCCGCTGAAGCCGCTCCGCCAAGCGGGCAAACGGCCGCGCCCACCGCGCAGCCAGTTCCCACCCAAGAGCTGCCACCCATGCCCCCCGCGGTTGTCGAAGTTCAGCCCATCCCCGGCAGCATGCTGGCCGCCCGCCAGCCCATCACCATCTACTTTAACCAGGAGATGGACCGCGAATCGGTGGAAAACAGCCTGAAAATTGAACCCGCCGCCGAGATCGACCTGGAGTGGCTTGACGATTCCACCCTCATTGTCACCCCGCAAGCCGCCGCCAGCGCAGAAGCTGGCTTCTCCTTAACCCTCGCTGAAGGCATCCAGGCCGCCAACGGCCTCACCCTCGCCGCGGATTACCTGGCCAGCTACCAGGCTCCCGGAGAGCTGCAAGTTCTGCAGGTGCTGCCCGCCGCCGGGCAGGAAGACGTTAACCCCGCTGCGCCGCTGGTGGTAGTTTTCAACCAGCCGGTGGTTCCGCTGGGCGGCCAACCCGAAGAAGCCCCCACTGCCTTCACCCTCAAACCCACTGCCAAAGGCAAAGGCGAATGGCTCAACACCAGCACCTATATTTTCTACCCCGACCCGGCGCTGAAGGGCGGCGAGACCTACCAGATCGACCTGAACCTCGCCGTTAAATCCGCCGCGGGCGCGTCTCTGGCCGCGGATGCCGCCCAGCCGCAAAGCTGGACCTTCAGCACCTCGCTGCCGCGTTTGCTCAGCGTGGAAACGCCCATCAATCGCGGCGAGATTGACCTTGACCCGCAGTTCACCTTCACCTTCAATCAGCCCATGGATACCCGCAGCGTAGAGAAAGCCATCAGCCTTTCCACAGCCGGAGATGAGCCCGCCGCTCTGCGCCTTGAGTGGAATGAGGACAACACCCAGCTGAAGGCCGCCCCCACAGAGCTGCTTGAGCGCGGCAAAGACTACAACCTCAGTCTCACTACCCAGGCCACCGCGCAGGGCGGCACGCCCCTGCAAGAAGCGCTGAACCGCAAATTCCGCACCGTTGGCGCGCTGCGTTTGTTAGGCTCCAGCCCCAACGTGAATCAACCCTGGGAGCACAGCAGCGGCTACGCGTTTATCACGCTGGAATTTAACGCGCCGCTGGCGCTGCAAAAATTCACCGATTTGGTGCGCTTCAATCCGCCCCTCACCAGTCCTTCCATATACACCGGCGGCACCGAGAACCGCTACCTGTATATCTCCGGCTTTGTCCAACCGCAAACGCGATACACCATCACTGTCAGCGCGGATCTGCGCGACAAATGGGGTGGAAAGATCAACCAGGCCTCCTCGCTGACCATCACTACCACCGACGCGCCCCCCATGCTGCGCGTTTCTGGCGCGCAGTCAGGCAACCTGCTCTTCCTCACCCCCGAACGCAGTGAGCTGGCGCTGGTCGGCCGCGGCATCCGCAACTTGCAGGTTGGCATTGCCCCTATAACCATTCAAGAATTTATCTCCTTCTCCAGCGCCTCCGCCGGCTATGAAGAAGTCAAAGCCCCGGCGTCGCTCGTTACCCGCACGGTTCCGCTTAACCTGCCGGCTAACCAGGCCGTCGCGACCAGCGTCAGCCTCTCCGCGAACCAGCAACCGCTGGCCCCTGGCCTGTACTACGTTTCCATCTCCTCTCCAGAATTGACCAACGACTGGTATTCCTTCCCCTACTACTACCTGCTGATCGTCAGCCCCAATAACGCCCTGATGAAGCGCTCCAGCAACGAAGTCAGCGTCTGGTCGGTGGAAATTGAAGACAACCAGCCGGTCGAAGGCCTGGAATATACCCTCTTCAGCCTGCAGGGGACTGCGCTAGACAGCGCCGCCTCCGATGAAGATGGGCTGGTGAACCTCACCCTGCCAGAAGACTTTATTGCCTACGATCCGGTGTATGCCTTCGCTGGCTCGCCTGGCAGCCCCAATTTCACCGCTGCGGTCAGCAACTGGTCAAACGAACTCGCTCCCTGGAATTTTGGCATCTCCACCGATCTGGCCCCCGCCAAATATAAAACCTACCTGTATACCGACCGGCCAATCTACCGGCCCGGACAGACCGTCTTTTACCGCGTTATCGTGCGCGACCACTATAACGCCCGTTACACCCAGCCCGACTTGAGCCAGGTGGAAGTAAAACTGTGGGGCGAATACTCGCCAGTAACCTACACACGCGCCGAGCTGGGAATTCAAACCCTCAAACTGGATGAATACGGCTCCGCTTCCGGCTCGTTTGAACTGCCCGTCGGCCAGCCCACCGGTTATTACACCCTCGAAGTGCAAGGCGACTATACGCAGGGTCTTTCCTTCCAGGTCGCCGAATATCGCAAGCCGGAAATTGACCTCACCGTTGCCTTTGACCAGTCCGATTGGGTTGGCTCCAGCGATGTTACCGCGCAAATTAACACCCAATACTTCTTTGGCGCTCCCGCTTCCGACCAGGAAATTTACTGGACACTCTACGCCCAGCCCGACAGCCTATACCTGCCGGGGGGCTACCAGACCGAATCCACGTCTTTCTTCTGGCAAAGGAAAGGAAACCTTTACATTGACCCGTACTACGGCGTCTATGTTGCCAGCGGCAGCGGTCGCACCGGTCTCACCGGCAGCCTCAACGTGGAAGTTACCGCAGACACGCTCGCCGGCAGCCTTGCCCCCGGCCAATCCTACCAATTTCTGCTCGAGGCGAATATCCAAAGCGGCACCGAGCTGGCCACGTCCGCGCGCGGTTCGGCCGCCTACCACCCCGCCCCCATCTACATCGGCGTGCGCCGCGAACAATGGAGCGGCAGCGCTGGCAAGCCCCTCGGCTTCTCAATTCTCACCACCGGCATTGACCAGAAAGAGTCTGGCGACCACGACCTGACCGCCCGCTTTGAAAAAGTGGACTGGCAGGAACTTGACCCAGAGGAAGTCCCCGCGGGCGAATCGCCCTATGTGCCCGTCTACACCGAAGTGGCCAGCACCAACCTCACCACCAGCCGCCAGGGCCAGGCGCGCGTGGAATTTACCCCCGCCGACCCCGGCACCTACCGTCTGACGGTCAGCGGCGAAGGCGCCCAGACCGAGGTGTGGCTGTGGGTAGCCGGAGCCGGTTCGGCCACCTGGCCGGTTGGCAAAGACAAGCAGATTCAAATCACTGCCAACGCCGAATCATACAAAATTGGACAGACTGCCCAAATCTTCATTCCCAACCCCTTCCCTGAACCCTCGCTGGCCCTCATCAGCATTGAGCGCGGCCGCGTGATGCGCTCTGAGGTGGTTGAGCTGGAGGACAGCAGCCTGGTATACGATTTGCCCATTCTAAAAGACGACAGCCCCAACATTTATGTCTCTGTCACCGTGCTCGGCTCAGCCAACCAGCGCCCCGATTACCGCCAGGGCTACCTGGCGCTGGAAGTCTCGCCTGAAGATTGGGTGCTGAACGTGGAAGCCCAGGCCACACCCGAAAAGGCCCAGCCAGGCGACCCGGTGCAGATCAACCTGCGCGTTACCGATGCGGACGGACAGCCCGTTCAGGGTGAATTTTCTCTGGCCCTCATAGACAAAGCCGTCCTCGCCCTGGCCGACCCGTTCAACCTCGGCCTGGTCGAAACCTTTTACGCCCCCATGCCGTTGGGCGTTACCAGCAGCCTGCTGCTCACATCCCTGGCTGAGAAAGAAATGGTGGCTGCCGAAGCGGTGATGGATCGCGGCGGCGGGGGCGGCGGAGGTGGAGCCATGGCCGCCACGGTCCGCCAGCAGTTCCCCGACACCGCCTTTTGGGCCGGAGACATCATCACCGACGCGGATGGCCGCGCCACCGTGAAAGTGCAGCTCCCCGACAACCTCACCACCTGGGTCGCCGATGTGCGCGGTCTGACCACCGATACCCGCGTGGGCGAATCCAGCACGCAGGTCGTTACCAGCAAAGATTTGCTCATCCGCCCCCAGACGCCACGCTTCCTAGTGGAAGACGATCACGTCCGCCTGGCGGCGGTGGTGAACAACACCACCGGCTCCAACTTGCGCCCCACCGTCTCGCTGCGTGCCACCGGCTTCACCCTCGACGAACCCACCCAGGCGGCGCAGGTCATTGACCTGCCGGCCGGGCAGAGCGTCCTCGTTACCTGGTGGGGCACCCCCGTCAAGGGCAGCGCCGAAGCCGACCTGGTGTTTGAGGCCAAAGCTGGTGACCTGAGCGACGCCTCGACCCCGGTGTGGGGCAAGCTGCCCATTTTGGGCTACCGCGCCCCGCAGACCTTTGGCACCGCCGGCGCGCTCTCTGAAGAAGGCCAGCGTTTGGAGGTCGTCAGCCTGCCGCGCAGTTTTGAGACCAACAGCGGCGAATTCATCGTGGAAATGGCGCCTTCGCTCACCTCGGTCGTCTTCAGCGCTATGCGCGTGCAAGAAACCTATTCCTACAACTATACCGAGCCGATCCTTTCGCGTATGCTGCCCAACCTGGCCATGCTGCGCGCCATTCAGGAGCTTTCGTTGGATGAAGCCACCCTGGAAGAGCAATTAAAGAAAGAAATCAGCGCCGGGCTCGAGCGTCTGATCATCCTGCAAACCTCCGAGGGTGGTTGGGGCTGGGCCAAAGACCAGCCCAGCAGCGCCGAGATCACCAGTTGGGCGCTTTTCGCCCTCAGCCAGGCGCGCCTGGCCGGCTTTGAGATCAACCCCGATACGTTCATGTTCGCCCAGTCTTACCTCAGCGGCGCAATCATCCAGCCCGGTCCGAATACCTCCGTCCTGGAATTGGACGGGCTGGCTTTCAACCTCTTCGCGTTGCGTCAGTCGGGCTACGAATACACCGACACCGGCGCGTTGTACCAATCGCGCGAGCGCCTTAACCCGTGGGGCAAAGCCCTGCTGGCCCTCACCATGCACGACCTCGACAGCCAGGACGAGCGCGTGGGTGTGCTGTTGAACGACTTGCAGCAGTCTGCCCTGCGCACCGCCACCGGCGCGCATTGGGAAGCCGAAGAAGCCGGCTGCCGCGAGATGTGCGCCCCGCGCGTAGACAGCGCCGCCGCCCTCTACGCCATCGCGCAGCTCGATCCCCAGTCACCGCTGATCATCGACGCCGCCCGCTACCTGGTGCTCTCGCGCAGCCCCAAAGGCGCCTGGAGCAACAGCTACGAAAACGCCTGGATGCTACTCGCCCTGATTGAATCCGCCCGCGCCAGCGGCGAGCTGAGCGGCGAGTACGACTTCTCGGCTGTGCTCAACGGCTCGCCCATCGCCGAAGGCAGTTTCAGCGGCACGCAAACCCTCAACCCGGTCGTCTCCACCGTGCCCGTCTCCGAGCTGCGCCCCAGTGGTCCCAACGCGCTGCTCTTCGACCACGGCGCCGGCGAAGGCTGGCTCTACTATCGCGCCTATCTGGAGCTTTTCCGCCCGGCCGCCAGCGCCCCCGCCATTGAGAAAGGCGTCTCGGTCGAACGCCGCTACACCCTCCCCGGCCAAACCACGCCGCTGGATGCCGCCAGCATCGCCGAGAGCAAAGGCCTGGTCGAAGTTCACCTCACCCTCGTCCTGCCGGAAGACCGCAACTACCTGGTGTTGGAAGATTACATCCCCGCCGGGGCAGAAATCGTGGACCCCAAGCTCAAGACCAGCCAGCGCCAGATCCCGATGAATAGCGAGGATCAGTCCGCCTATATTGGCCGCGAATGGGGCTGGTGGTACTTCTACAACCCCGAGATTCACGATGATCACCTGCGCTGGGTGGCGCGCTTCGTCCCCGCCGGCACGTACCAGGTCACTTACTTGATCAATCTGCTCCAACCCGGCGAATACCAGGTCATCCCCACCCACGCCTTGGAATACTACTTCCCCGAAGTCGAAGGCACCAGCCCCGGCTCCAAATTCACCATCGAACCCTGATCGCTCACACGCATAAAAAAACCGCCTCCCCCAGAATGCGCCGGGGGAGGCGGTCAATTTTCATCTCGGTTTCTATATCATCGCCCAAAGCAGATCATCCGCCCTCAACACCGAATGAAAAAAAGTAGGGTGGGTGCAGAGGCATGAGAAAGTTGGTATTTCAACGAGTTAGCTGCCCCGAAAACCACCAAAGGTTGCATCTACGGCGGGTTTCGGACAGTTTCAGAAAAATCTACCTCAAAACAGACAATCTGCCCTCAACACCGCCCTACAAGAGAATTGCCTTCGCCCATCCGCCCAATGAAAATAAACTTGGGGTGGGGTCCGTACTCACACCCCCAGCTCGGAAAAACCGTTCTCCACTCGTTCGACCAGGGCGCGCTTCTCCTCGGCTGGCAGCAGCGTTGCCCGCGCCGCGTTCAACGTGAGCTGCTTCAACTGCTCGCGCGGCATACCAAACACCTGCGCGCAGATCAGAAACTCGCGCGTCAAACTGGTATTGAACAGCGCCGGGTCGTCTGAATTGACCGTTACATACAATCCTTCGGCCAGCAAGCGCGGCAGCGGATGCGCTTCTATTCGATCCACCACTTTTAAGCACACATTACTCGTCGGGCACACCTCCAGCGGGATCTGCCGCTCGCGCAGCACATCCACCAGCCGCGCGTCTTCCAGGCAGCGCACCCCGTGACCAATCCGCCGCGCCCCCAACGTGTTGACCGCACCCCAAATGCTGGCGGGGCCTTCCGTCTCGCCCGCGTGCGGAACGCTGGGCAGCCCCGCCGCCAGCACCTTGCGGAATGAGTCGCTGAAGCGCTCTGGCGGGTACCCCACCTCCGGACCGCCCAGTCCCAGCGCCGCCACCAGACCGTTCCCGGCGGTTTGCAGCACCCAATCGGCGGTGTAATGCCCATCTTCAGAGCTGATCATGCGCGGAATATCCAGCACCAGGCGCATTTCTATCCCCAGATCCTTCTTCGCCCATTCATTGGCACGCCGCAGCGCGGCCATCTGCTCCTCAAACGCAATTCCGTTGCGAAAGTGCGTGTCGGCCGTGAAGGTTACTTCCGAGTAAAGGATGTTCTGCTCTGCCTGCCCGGCCAAAAAATCGCGTGCGATCAACTCAATATCGTCCGCGCAGCGAATACAGCTTGAAATCGTCTTATAAATCTCAATGAAGTGATCAAAATCGCGAAACGTGAACCACTCCTGCAGCCCGGCAGCCGTGCTGGCCGGCAGCGCCACCCCGTAACGGCCGGCCAGCTTGAGCAGCGTCTGCGGGCGGATTGAGCCTTCCAGGTGCACATGCAGCTCCACTTTTGGCATCATCTCAACAAATTTCTCGATTTGCATCATGGCTCCGTTTCGTTTGGTAACCGCTTAGCGCGCCAGCCAACGGTTGAAAAAGCGCGCGATAGTCCCGTACAGTTCAGGGTTATTGGCCTCGAACAGTTTATCGCCATTCTGGAAGTTGCCCAGCATCCCAATCACCAGACTGGCCAGCGCCAGCCCCGCGAACCCGGCTGCCAGCGCCGCCTTCCACCCCGGTCTGCCTCGCAGAGCCTCCCAGCCCCACCACAGACCGAAGGCCGCCAATAAAAACAGCAGAAAATACGCGTCGTTCAAATAACGCATAGAAGAAGAAATAAACACAGCCAGCAGCGCCGTATTAATCAACGCGCCCCCCGCCGCGCTGGCAAAAAACAACCCGCGCAGCCGCCCGTTCTCGCCCGCTCCCACCGGCCATCGCGCGCCGCCCAGCCAGTCCCAGCCCGCGCGCAGCCAGCCGATCACCGGCGCCAGCAGCAGCAACAGCAGCGGCGCGGAGAACAGATAACCCGCGATTGGCTCGGAATAGTAATACGTCTCAGGCAGCCGTAAAAAGGTCGGCCACATATTCTCTTGAAGGAAGGGCGTGAAAACAAATGGGAATCCATCGCGCTCGATCACCGGCGGGCGCAGCACAATGTTATACAGGTTGGGGATCACATACTCCAGCGAGAACACCCTGCTGTAATCGGCAGGCAGGGCCATGCCGGTCAGTTGATAGCGGTGACCCGTCTCCAGTGGACTGCCAAAGCGCGCCGCGTTGTACCACAGCAGCGCCCCCGCCCACAGCGTCAGGGGAAGCAGCATCACCCCCAGTTTGCCCAAACGGTCCGGCTCAACCCTCAGCTTGCCCTTGCGCAGCAGCGTGTAGCCCGCGAAAACCGCAAACAAGAACACCACCACCAGCCCATAGTTAAAACGGCAGCCCACCGCCGCTCCCCAGGCGAAACCCGCCGCCAGCCACCAGGCGCGCCCTCCGCGCTCCTCCAGCGATTCCGCGCCGCGCAGCGCGGCATACAGCCCTGCCAGCAGGAAGAACTGCCCCCCCGCGATGGCCGTCTCGTACACCGTTGGGCGGTTGATCAGCCACAGCGGCGGCAGGCTCAACATCCCAGCCAGCAGCAGCACGCCGCCCGTCCACGCCGGAACACCGTGAAACAACCGCGCCCTCATCCAGTGCAGCAGCAGGCCCAAACAGACGGTGATTCCCGTGAAAAAACCAAACAACAAAAACTGGTCTTCCACCACCACGCCCGGCGCAAAGACCTTCACCCCCAACGCGACCAGCGCCGGCACCGGCCCCCAATACAGGTAGTACTTTCCCTGGTAGAGCGTCGCGTCCCACAGGTGTGGAATGCCTTCGCGGGCGCGCCAGTCGTATGGGTTGGACAGGTCCAGCAGGGCTTGCGGCGGCGCTTCCAGCAGCGCCAGCTCACCGGCGCGGAACGCCTCGGCCTGCAGATCAAAATAGCCCCAATAGGGCGTCCAGCGTGTCAGCGTCCCGCTGGTAATATACCACAAGGCAATCAGCACCGCCGCCGCGCCACAAACGGTCAGCCACACGCCGTCTGGTTTATGCGCCGCTGGCGCGACCTGCGCGCTTTCATCGCTGACAATCGGTTTCCTTTCGCGCAGCCGCCCCGCCCACAGCGAGAGGCCCAGCGCGGCCAGCCCTGCCCCTCCGGTCACCGCCATTAGCAGGCGGCTGGCGCCCCAATCGGGCGTGTGATCGATCCCCAACCGGTAAGCCAGCACCGCCAGGCCCAGCAAAGCCAGGCAGACCAGGCCAAATAGAATGACAAGCACCAAGCGGATCGTTCTTCTTAAGTTCAGCATGCGGCCCTCACGCTTTCGAGAATGGTCAAACCATGCAGAAATCATTTTAACCCACCGCCCTTGTTTTGAACAGCAGCCCCCTTGCCTGCTCACCTCGCGTCATCAACGGTGTCGATGGACGCTATCAATGCCCGTTTTCTATATTCGTTCTTTAATTCACGAATTGGATAAATAACAGGAAATTTGACCATTTATTCCATTACAACCATCACATGACATTTGTCATTTGCGGGAGTATAAGTGTACCCAGGGTTTTTAATCCCGTTCATTATCATTACGCCCTCAAGGAGTCCCAAAGAAATGATATACATCCTCATAGCAGCCGGACTACTGGTGTGTGCAATCCAGTCCATCCGGTCACCAAGAATGCTGCTTTCAGCCATCTGGTTGGCCGGTGCGAGCGCTCTCACCGCCCTGATGTTGTACATGCTCGGCGCCCCCGAAGTTGCCGTCATTGAACTCAGTGTCGGCGCGGGCCTGGTAACGGTCTTATTTGTTTTTGCCATCAATATTTCCGGCGAAGAACTACAGCTCAATCACCATTCCATTCCCCAAACCCTGGTGTGGGCTGTGCTTTTTATTGTTGTCACCCTGGCTGGCCTGCTCAGCCTGCCGGCCCTCAATACCCCCTTCTCCGGCCCCGATCAGGCCACCCATTTGCAAACCACCCTGTGGGAAGACCGCAGCCTGGACATGCTCCTGCAAATCCTGCTCATTTTTGCCGGTGTGCTGGGCGTGCTCAGCCTGTTGAGCGGGCAGGAGAATAAATTCCCCAAAGGAAAAGACTCAAAATGAATCTCAATGCCGCTTCCATCGCCTTCATCGCCGTCATTGGCCTGCTGGGAATTGGCCTCTATGGTGTCTTAATCACCCGCAACCTGATTAAAGTGGTCGTCGCTCTGCAGGTCCTTGTCAAAGGCGCGATGATCTTCATCGTCCTGGCCGGGCATCTGGTCGGCCAGATTGAAATTGGCCAGAGCATGGCTCTTACCGTTATCGTCGCCGATACCATTGTCGCCGTTATTGGCCTGGCGCTGGCCGTGCAAATCCGCCGCCACTTTGGCACCCTCGACGTAAAAGCCCTCACCACCCTGCGGAGATAATTTCATGGCAGCTATCCTTATTGTTTGCTTGATCGGTGTACCGTGGTTGGGCGCTGTGCTGGTCTGGCTGGCCGGCGACCGCCGCCCCGGCCTTCAACATTCTCTGGCAGTCCTATCCTCCATCCTGACCGCTGGCGCGTCCCTTTACCTGGTGTTCCTCAACCAGTCTCAACCCGCCCTCGCCATCCCCATGGGCTCGGCTTTCGGAGACTTCACCTTCACCCCCGACGGTCTGGGCGTCTTCCTTGCCGCTGTTGCCGCTGTTGTCGGCAGCCTGGCGGTCATTTATTCCGTGGACTACATGCGCGGCGCGGCTCAGGTGGGGCGCTACTACGCCATGGTGCTTTTCTTCATCGGCGCCATGATCGGCCTGGTGCTTACCAGCAATCTGCTGCTGATGTTCTTCTTCTGGGAGATCACCGCGCTTACCTCTTACAGTCTCATCTCCTTCTATAACGACGATCCCAAAGCCGTCGCGGGCGGCCTGAAAGCCCTCATTATTACCCAACTGGGCGGCCTGGGTATGCTGGCCGGCGCGCTGGTGATCTACAGCCAGCTCGGCACCTACGACCTCAACGTCTTTCTGGCCAATCACGCCCAGATGGACCCTCTCTGGCTGAAGATCGCCGCTTTCGGCTTCCTGGCCGCCGCCGCTGCCAAGTCCTCACAGTTTCCCTTCCACACCTGGCTGCCCGACGCGATGGAAGCTCCTTCACCCATCAGCGCCCTCATTCACGCCGCCACCATGGTGAACGCCGGTGTGTACCTGCTGGCGCGCTTCTTCCCCGCCTTTGAAGGCGTGCCCGGCTGGCGCACCGCGGTCATCATTGTTGGCGCGGTTTCAGCTCTCATCGCCGCGGTGATGACTCTCTTCGCCAATGATCTCAAGCGCGTGCTGGCCTATTCCACCGTCAGCCAGTTGGGCTACATGGTTTACGCGGTTGGCGCTGGCGGCATTTTTGCCAGCCAGCTGCACCTGATGAGCCACTCGGTCTTCAAAGCCCTGCTCTTCCTGGCCGCCGGAACGGTGATCCACGCCGTTGGCACGCGCGACCTGCGCCAGATGGGCGGGTTGGGCCGCCAGATGCCCCTCACCCAGGTGGTTTTCATCCTCGGCGCTTTGTCGCTGGCCGGTATCCCAGTGATGAATGGATTCTGGTCTAAAGAGCTGATCCTCGAAGCCGGTCTGGAGCATGCATCGCTGTGGTCTTACCTGGTCATGCTCTTCACCGCCGGTCTGACCGCGCTCTACACCTTCCGTGTTGTCTGGCTGGTTTTCTTTGGCGAGCCCCGCTCTCACCTGCACGCCCACGACGCCACCCCATTTATGCGCGTGTCGCTGGTTGTGCTGGCGTGTGGCACTTTTACCACCTGGCTGCTCGCCGGGCCGTTCGCCCGCCTGTTGGGCACCACCCTGCCGTTCCACCACTTTGAATTTGAAACCACGTGGGAAGTCGTCTTTGAAGTTCTCACCGCCCCAGCCACTCTCGTCGCCCTGGCCGTAGTCGCGCTGGGCCTGCTGGCCTGGTGGCGGCGCGAGCACCTGTTGAGCCTGCAAAAACGCCTGGCCTTTTTGCAGCCCGCGGCCGAGAGCGCATTTGGTTTCGACTTGCTCAATCAGATTATTGTCACCATCACCAACGCCCTCGCCAGCGGACTTCGTGTGACCCAGACCGGCGATCTAAACTGGAACATTTTTGCCATTGTGACCGCCCTGGCGGTGATCCTGGCGATCCTCGCTGTGGGAGTTTAATTCATGAACGCAAACACCGCATTATTGACCCTTTTTGCTCTACCCTTGCTGGCATCGCCCGTGATTTATCTGGTTGGGCGCATCACCGTCAAACTTACCCGCAGACACACCGCCGGATGGCCTGCACGCAGTCTCACAATCGCTGTGCTGCTGGCCGCCTTGGCGCCCCTCTACTACGCGGCGCAGTCCTTCTCCATTAACGGTCCTTATGAGCTGCATCTGCACCAGATTGCCCTGCGCCTCGATGGCATCAGCCTGCTGATGTCATTCGTGGCGATTGTGCTGGGTCTGGTGGTAGCGCTCTTCTCCAGCCGCTACATGTCCGGCGAAGAAAATGAAGAGAAATTCTACGCCCTGCTGGCCGCCCTGGTGGGCGCGCTGATCGGCATGGGCTGCGCTGTAGACCTCTTTAACCTGTGGGTCTGGTTCGAGGCCATGTCCATCGCCTCGGTCATGCTGGTTGCCTTCTATAAAAACCAGCCTGCCGCCCTGGAAGCCTCGATCAAGTACCTGGTGCAGTCGGCGGTTGGTTCAGTGTTCATCCTGTTTGGCATCTCGCTGGTGTACGCCTTCGCGGGCGCGCTCAACCTGAGTGCCGTGCAGACCAACCTCACCCAGCCGTCTCCCCTGCTGATGGTCGCCGCCGCCCTGTTTGTGATCGGGTTCGGGGTCAAAGCCGCCCTGGTTCCTCTGCATACCTGGCTGCCCGACGCCCACTCTCAGGCCCCCAGCGGCATCAGCGCCATGCTTTCAGGCGTTGTCATCGAAGCCGCTCTGATGGCCCTGCTGCGAGTCCTGGCCAGCCTCACCGACGCGAGTATCAGCCCGGGTGTGATTCTGCTGGTCTTCGGCGCGCTCAATATCATGGTTGGCAATCTCATGGCCCTGCGCCAGACCCAGGTGAAGCGCCTGCTGGCTTATTCCAGCGTCGCGCACATGGGCTACATCCTGCTCGGTTTTGGTTTTAGCCTGGCTTACGGCAGTCTCAACGGCGCTCAAGGCGCGTTTTTCCATATTCTCAACCACGCCGCCATGAAAGGCCTCGCCTTTCTTTCGGTGGGCGCCATCATGTATGTGCTGCTGATCGCCAACCACAACCACCGTGCCCTTGAGGTGGAAGACCTGAATGGCCTGTCACAGCGCTATCCGCTGCTGGCTCTCACCCTCAGCCTGGCGGTCCTCGCGCTGGGCGGCATGCCGCCTCTGGCGGGCTTCATGTCCAAATGGCAGATCTTTGTCGCCGGGGCGCAGGCCTCCAGCCCGGCCATCCTCGCGCTGGTGGTCTTTGCCGGGCTTAACAGCGTGCTGTCCCTGGGTTACTACGCCCCGCTGGTCAACCGCATGTACCGCCGCCAGCCCGCGGATGTGATTGCGGCCGGTAAACCGCTGACTTTCAGCCTGGCCCTTTCGCTGGTGCTGCTCAGCCTGCCGGTTGTCATTCTGGGATTTTGGCCGTCCCTCGCCGCTCCCCTCACCGAACTCGCCGCGCGCGCCCTTCTGGCCGCCTTTGGTCTCTAAGCATAAAGGTAAATAACCATGAATGTCCTGCTCACCCCTCCAATTGCGTTTCTCATCTACATTCCGCTGATCTTGCTCATCAGCCTGCTGGGGAAAGCCCTTGCTCCCGAGCATAAAGCCGACCCGGCCAAAATCAGCCTCTACAGTAGCGGCGAGAAGGCTCCCACCAACACCGCCGCGCCGGGCTACGCGCCGTTCTTTTTGGTGGCCTTTTTCTTCGCCATCATCCACCTCGGCATCCTCGTGCTGGCCACCGGAAACCTCTCCAGCAGTTCCATCCTCTACCTGGCTGGGCTGGTGCTGGGACTGGTCGCCCTGATTCTGGGTTAATTTTTAATGGATAACCAACTGTGTCGTTTCGTGTTTGAAAGGTAGAAAAAGCATGCAGTCAGAAACAAGTTACCAATCTCTCGAAAAGGTGATGGAACGCATCAAAACCTGGGCGCGCGTCAACTCGCCCTGGGCCATTCACTACAACAGCGGCTCCTGCAACGGCTGCGATATTGAGCTGCTCACCACCATCACCCCCCATTATGACCTGGAACGCTTTGGCGTAAAGCTGCAGGGCAGCCCGCGCCATGCCGACATCTTATTAGTCACCGGCGCGGTATCCCTCCAATCGCGCGACCGCCTACTGCGCATCTATAACCAGATGCCCGAACCCAAATTTGTGGTTGCCATTGGGGCGTGCGCGGTTTCCGGCGGCGTTTTCCGCGGGTGCTACAACGTCCTTTCCGGCGTCGATAAGCTGCTCCCCGTCGACGCTTTCATCCCCGGCTGCCCGCCCCGTCCCGAAGCCATCATCTACGGCGTGGTGCAGCTTTTGAAAAACATCAACAACCCCAACGGGTCTCATCCCGCCCAACCCCTGATCATCGAAGACGTGCCCGCCGAGGAGGAACCCTATGCTGGATAACCAACAAAGTCTTGCTCTCGCCCGCGAGCTGCTTCAGCCTTGGGCAATCTCCGAATCCACCCCCGCCCCCGAGCGGCTGGACGTGGAAATTTCCGCCGAGAATCTCGTTCCCGCGGTGCAGGCCCTGCACCAGGCCGGCTGGGGATACCTTTCGGCCATCACCGGCATTGACCGCTCTTCCGACAACCCGGAAGATGAAGGCCGCATTGAGGTGATGTATCACTTCAGTTGGGGCGGCGTGGTAACCACGCTGCGGCTCTTTGTTCCCTACACCAACGCCGTCATCGGCTCCGTCTGCCACGAGATTCCCTCCGCCACCCTCTATGAGCGCGAGATGATCGAAATGTACGGCATCCAGTTCCCCGGCACCCCCAGCACCGAGCATCTGCTCCTGCCCGATGACTGGCCGGCCGGTGTTTACCCCATGCGCAAATCATTTACCGGTTTAGACACCCCCACCGCCGGGTAAGGAGACATCATCATGGAAAAGCAAGAAAAATTTATCGTTCCCATCGGGCCTCAACACCCCGCCCTGAAAGAACCCGGTCATTTTGAATTTACCGTCGACGGCGAAGTGGTAACCAGCGCCACCGCCCGCCTCGGATACGTCCACCGCGGCATTGAGAAAGCCGTTGAAAGCCGCAATTGGACCCAGGCCATGTACATGCTGGAACGCATCTGCGGTATCTGCTCGCACGTTCATGCCACCGCTTACTGTCTGGGCGTTGAGCAGTTGGCCGGTGTGCAGGCCCCGCCCCGCGCCCAGGCCATCCGTGTCCTCATTGCCGAGCTGGAGCGCATCCACAGCCACATGCTGTGGTGGGGCGTGGCCGCTCACGAAGGCGGCTTCGACATCCTCTTCATGTACACCTGGCGCGACCGCGAAACCGTGATGGAACTGCTCGAAATGCTCAGCGGCAACCGCGTTCATTATTCCGCCAACCTGATCGGCGGCGTTAAATTCGACATCGACCAGAAGCAGGCCGACGCCATCCGTAAAGGCATTGACTATCTTGAAGAGCGTACCCATCACTACCTTGAGATCATCACCACCGACGAGACCTTCCTGGGCCGCACCCGCAATATCGGCGTGATGTCTCCTGAGGTGGCCAAGTCGCTTGGCGCGGTAGGCCCCACCGCACGCGCCTCCAACATTCACCGTGATTTGCGCGTTGACCAGCCCTATGCCGGCTATGACATGTTCCCGGTCAAGCTGGTCACTGAAACCCAGGGCGACCTGGAAGCCCGCTTTGTGGTGCGTCTCAAAGAGCTGTTTGAAAGCTATCGCATCATCCGCGAAGTGCTCGACAACCTCCCCGAGAGCGAGCTGACCGTGAAAGTGCCCCGCAAAATCCCTGCCGGGCAGGTTATCAGCCGGGTCGAAGCCCCGCGCGGCGAGCTGTTTTATTACATTGAAAGCAACGGTTCTGACCAGCCCGAGCGCATCAAAGTGCGCACGCCAACCCTGCCCAACTGGGGCACCGTCCTTGCCACCGCGGTTGGCCTCAAGCTGGCCGACATGCCCATGCTGCTGGTTGGCATTGACCCCTGCTTCTCTTGCAACGACCGCCTGGTGCTGGTCAAAGATCAAAACCAAACCCAATCCGGCAAAACCTGGACCTGGGAAGACTTACGCATCCACGGAATTGAGCGCTACAAATGAACAACATCCTTCCCCTCGTCGCATTAGTTCTCTTCCCCGGCGGCCTGTTCCTGCTTGGCAGCGGGCTGGCCTATGAGTGGGTTGACCGCAAGCTCATCGCGCGCTTTCAGAACCGCTTTGGGCCGCGCTGGTTCCAGCCCCTGGCCGATGTAATCAAGCTGCTCGTCAAAGAAGAAATCGTTCCTCAGGGTGTGAATGCCTTTCTGTTTGTGTTGCTGCCCGTATTAGGCCTGGCCGCCGCTCTCACCGCCGCCCTGTATGTGCCCATGGCCGGCCTGGCCCCTTCCTTCAGCTTCCGCGGCGACCTGGTGGTTACCCTCTATTTGCTTTCGGTGCTCACTCTCTGCCTGGGCCTGGCCGGCGCCAACTCCGCCGACCGCTTTTCCCTCATCGGCGCCACCCGCACGCTGACCCAGGTCTTCTCGTATGAGGCCCCCTTCCTGCTCGCCATGCTTGGCCCGGCCATCGTAACCGGCTCGTGGCAGATCAGCGAAGTCAATACCTACGCGCAGAGCAATCTCTGGTTGATTATCGCCCAGCCAATTGGCTTTTTGGTGGCCCTGGTCGGCCTGATGGGCAAGCTGGAAATGCCCCCCTTTGACGCTCCCGAAGCCGAAACCGAAATCGTCTCTGGCGCGCTCACCGAATACAGCGGGCGCGGCTATGCCCTCTTCCGCCTCGGTAAAAACGTGGAACTGGTCATCGGCCTCACCCTGGTGGCTGCTTTCTACCTGGGCGGCCTGGCCTCGCCGCTGGACTTCTTATGGAAAACCCTGGCCTTGCTGCTGGTGCTGGCCCTGCTGCAAACCCTCTTTGCCCGCCTGCGCATTGACCAGACTGTTGGCCTTTGGTGGCGTATCGGAACGCTGCTAGCTCTGGTACAATTACTCGTATTGATCATTCTATGAGGTTGCCGCTATGATGAGAATTGGAGCCATGTTCAGTGAAGTATTCGGCGCGTTGTTTAACAAACCGCGCACCCAGCCTTACCCCGTCGAAAAAATTCCCGCCCCCCCACGCTATCGCGGCAAGCTCGTCTACAATCCTGAGACCTGCACCGGCTGCATGCTGTGCGTCAAAGACTGCCCCGCCGAAGCCCTGGAACTGCTCGTCATCGACCGGAAGGCCAAAAAATTTGTCATGCGCTATCACTCCGACCGCTGCGTGTACTGCTCGCAGTGCGTGGAAAACTGCCGCTTCGGCTGCCTGGAAATGTCCAATGACCAGTGGGAGCTGGCCGCGCTGAATAAAGAACCCTTCACCATCTATTATGGGAAAGAAGAAGATGTCCGAACCATCCTGGAGCCAGCAGCTGCAGAACAAACTGAAGAGCCCTGCACCCAACCAGCCTGATCCCCGCGTTGTCATTCTGGGGGTGGGCAACGAACTTAACGGCGACGACCGCGCGGGCGTCGCCGTTGCTGAATTTCTCCAGGCGCAGCTCAACAACCCGCGTTTCCTGGTGCTGAATGGCGGCAACGCGCCTGAGAATTACGTTGGCAAAGTCATCAAGTTTGCCCCCCAGGTCGTCCTGCTGATCGACGCCGCCGACCTGGGCGAGCCGCCCGGCGCGGTGCGCCTGGTGGAATGGGACGAAACCCAGGGTCTCAGCGCCTCCACCCATTCTCTGCCCCCCTCGGTGATGGCCAAATATCTCATCGCCGAACTGGGCTGCCAGGTGCTCGTCCTCGCCATTCAGGCCGGCTCCCTCGAACTGATGCAGCCGCTTACCCCGCCCGTCGCCCAGGCTGTGGGAGAAATTGTAGAAACACTCTCACAAATATAAATCTTAAGCAGAAAACGCTGACCACATCCCCTTCCCTGCGTCAGCGGGGATGGGGTCTCTTTCTACTTCTCCGCCTCAACCACCTTGCTCGCCAGCCCCACCACAATAATCCCCAGGCCAAGATAATGATTCAACTGATACACCGTTCCCGGAATTAACAAATAGGCCGTAATCGCCGAAAACAGTGGCGTGCTCGCCGAGAACACCGTCATGTGCGTGGCTGGAATGTGCTTCAGCGCCTCAAACAGGATCAGAAACAACCCTGCCAGCCCCACCGACCCGATGAGTACAACCAGCAGCCACGTCTCCCCTGCCAGCCGCGGAAAATGCCCCGGCAGCCAGAACAGCGCCGCCAGCGTAATCGCGCTGAAGCGCGCCGCCACTATTTTTTCCGGAGCAATCTTGCGCGTCAACAGCCACTTAATCTGCACCATGGATATTGCGAAAAAGAACGGTGAGATCACCGCTGCCATCAGCCCCGGCAGGTTTACCCGCAAATACGGAACCTGGTCGGCGTAATACACCCCAAAACCCGCCAGCGCAATCAGCGCCGCCAGCAACGTTCGCCGTGAGATCACCTCGCCCAAAAAGAAAAAGGCCAGAATTACCAAAAAAACCGGGTAAGAAATACCGTCAATGATCTTGTAACTCACCGGCCCAATTAAATCAGTTGCGATATTGTTGAACAGCAGCGCGCCAAACGTCGCCAGGCACAGCAGCGTCACCCGCAGCCACACCGGCCCGTCCCAGCGCGGCTCTTCCTGCCGCCACGCCAGCGCGCGCGCGCCCACAACCCCCAGCGCGGTGATCTGCGCCACCACGGAGGTGATCAGTGTAAACGGGAACGGATCCAGCACATTCAGGACCAGCTTGGCGTAAACCTCTTTAATCGCCGCTCCCAATATGAAAACTGTTAAGAGAAAATAAGCCCAACGTTTATGCATGCCTGCCGCCATGATGGTGAATTCGTCTGATTATACCTTCTACCCCTTGATTGGCACACGGCCTGTTACACTCCCGCTTCATTTCTTGTCAGACATGTTACAATTTAAGAAACTCAACCTCCCAGGAGAACTATGGAACGCAGAGTCCCGAGCACCGCCTCAGAAGAAATTGAACTATACCTGCAAACTGTCTACTCATTACTGCGCTCCAGCGCCGACGTGCGCCTGAAGACGCTGGAAGAAGTCCATGCCAGCATGAACTCCTCCCTGCACCCGCACGCCCGCAGCGAAGAACCCGACACCTCTGCCCTCATCTACAGCCTGCTGCGCCTGCCACCCGTTATGCCCGGCGTGCAGAGCATCGTCCTCGGACAAAGCCCCTCCGTCTTCGCCGAACACGGCTACGCCGACATTGAAACCTGGCAGGAAGTTACTGCCCGCGCCCGCCGCCGCCGCTGCTATTACAACGGAAAAGATACCCTCGCCTGCTTCATCGCCAGCCGCTCCGATATTGACGACGTCATCCCCGCTCTCACCGCTTACCAGATCGAATGGAACAAGCTTAACTTCCTCCTCAACGCCTGTTGCGACCATCTCGATTGGCAAAAAGCGCTCAACGACCCCATTGCCTTTGCCGACCTGGCCGAGCGCCTGCGCATGTCCATTGAAGACCTCAATCGCCTGCGCACCATCTGGGGCGGCCAGTTTGAGTCCATGCTCAAGCAGATTGCCAGCCAGAAGTGCAGTTTCAAAGTGCGCCTGCTCACCGCCTCACTCAGCGAATACTGGCGCGTTACCCGCATCTGGCTCGAGAACATCCTTGCCGCCAGCCCTACGCTCTTCGACCGGCCAATTTACTTTGTCTCCAGCAACACCCACTCCATCGCCAACCTGGCCTCCGGCTTCGCCCTGCGCGTGCAAGATGAACTCATCCGCTACCTGCAGGAAGCCGAAAACAAAGAACTGCTCGAAGAGTGGCATAAAATCCAGAACTGCGACGTGCCCTCCAGCGCCAACAACTTCCTGTATTACACCCTTAAAAAATACCAGGGCACCCCGCAAGGGCGCAGCCTGCTCGCCCAGATGCACCAGGCAGAAAAAGCAGTGGGCATCACCCGCGTCCCCTCCATGCACACCTTCGACGTGGAAGCCCAGGTCATCCAGCTTAACCAGCTCGACCCGGCCACCATGGACCCGCGCCTGCGCGACAACATCCAGGACTGGTCCTTCCTCAAGCAGTCCAACGCCCTGATCCTCAACATCGACTACCCCCTCGGTCTGGCCGCTTACAACATCATGGCCAAAATCGGTGAATACGCCAGCAAGATTCTCGGCGTCTACATCATGGGCAAGGCCGCTACCCTCAACGGCGTCCACGGCGATGTGATCATCCCCACCGTGGTCTTTGACGAACATTCCGAGAACACCTTCATGTTCCGTAACGCATTCTCTGCCGAAGACGTTACCCCCTACCTGGCCTTTGGCAACGTTCTCGACAACCAGAAAGCCGTTACCGTGATGGGTACCTTCCTGCAAAACGCGCGCGTGATGGACATCATCTACCGCGAAAGCTACACCGACATCGAAATGGAAGCCGGGCCTTACCTCTCCGCCATCTACGAACTCTTCCGCCCCAAACGCCATCCGCAGAACGAGATCGTCAGCCTGCACCGCCTGCCCTTTGACCTGGGAATTTTGCACTACGCCTCGGATACCCCCATGAGCAAAGGCAAGAACCTTGGCGCCGGAACCCTCTCGTACTACGGTATGGACTCCACCTATGCCACCTCGCTGGCCATTCTGCGCCGCATCATCCACATGGAACACCAGCGCGCCCAAAATCAACCTTCGCCTCACCGCTAACCGGTCAGCGCGGGTAATCTCACAGCCTATCCGGCATTCGTTTCACGAAGAGCCTTGGTTTCATCGATAATGTGTTTGCGGGAGCTAAATTACCCCCAAGTCGGCTCAAAAGCACCATTCTATCAAAAAACCTCCCCCATTTTCGAGTCTGAAAATGGGGGAGGCATTTCAGCAAGCGCTTACAGATTCTGTAACTGCTCTTTCAGCTTATCGGCGGTCTCTTTGAACACCGCCAGCTTCTCGCGCTCTTTTTCCACCACTGCCGCCGGGGCCTTCTGCGCGAAGGGACTACCCAGCAGCTGTTCCAGGCGCGCCACCTGGCTTTGCGCCTCTTCCAACTCTTTGCTCAGGCGCGCGCGCTCTTCTTCCACGTTCACCAGCTCGGCCAGCGGCAGGTAAATCTCCACCCCGCTCACCACAAGCGCCGCCTGTCCCTGCGGCGCTTCGGCCAGCGAATCGGTCAGCGTCAGGTGTTCCGCGTCCAGGTACGCCAGGTAGGCAATCGAGCCGCGCTGCGCTTCCAGCGCCGCCAGGCGCTCACCCGCGCAGATCGTCGCCGGAATGCGCTTGCCCGGCGTAACTTTCTTCTCCGCCCGCAGGTTGCGAATGGCGCGAATCACATCCATCACCAGTTCAAAATCGGCGATGGTCTGCGCCTCCCAACCTTCTGCGGGCCGCGCGATTGGCCAGCTCGCCAGCATCAGCGCCTCAGGCCAGTCCGTCACTTCCGGCAGCGACGGCCCGTGCGCGTGCACGGCCCGCTTCAGGTGCCCCCACAGTTCCTCGGTTACAAACGGCGTAAAGGGGTGCAGCATGCGCAGCACCGCGTCGAACACGCGCACCAGCGTCTCGGCCGTGTAATACGCCCGGTCGCCGCCTTCATTCATCTGCAGCTTGGCGATCTCCAGATACCAGTCCGCGTACTCGCTCCAGAAGAATTCATAAATCTGCCGCCCTGCTTCGCCGTACTGGAAGGTCTGGAACAGGCGGTCCACTTCGGCTTCCAGCGCCTGCAGGCGCGCCCAAATCCACGAATCGGCCAGCGTCCACTGCGGATGGTTTTGCGGCGTGGCAGGGGCGTTTTCCAGCGCGCCCACCACAAAGCGCCCCGCGTTCCACAGCTTGTTGGCAAAGTTACGGTTGGCTTCCACCTTCTTGGTGCTCAAATTCATGTCGTTGCCCGGCGTGGAACCCACCAGCAGCGTAAAGCGCAGCGCGTCCGTGCCCAGCTCGTCCATCACGATCAACGGGTCAATCACGTTGCCCTTGGTCTTGCTCATCTTCTGCCCGTGTTCGTCGCGGATCAGGCCGTGCAGGTACACCACTTCAAACGGCGGCTTGCCCGTGAACTCGATTCCGAACATGATCATACGCGCCACCCAGAAGAACAGAATATCGTAACCCGTCTCCATCATTGTCGTCGGGTAGTAATACTGCAAGTCCGCGGTCGCGTTGGGCCAGCCCAGCGTGGAGAACGGCCACAACCCCGAAGAGAACCAGGTATCCAGCACGTCGGGGTCTTGCTCGATCTTCGCGCTGCCGCAGTGGGCGCAGTTGGTCGGGTCTTCGCGCGCCACGGTTTCCTTACCGCAGTCCGCGCAGTACCACACCGGGATGCGGTGCCCCCACCATAACTGGCGGCTGATGCACCAATCCTCAATGTTCTCCAGCCAGTTGTAATAGACCTTGGTGAAGCGCTCCGGCACAATGCGGATCTCGCCGCCGCGCACCGCGGCCAGCGCCTTCTCGGCCAGCGACTCGATCTTCACGAACCACTGCGTCGAAACCATCGGCTCTACAATTTCCCCGCCGCGCTGCGAGCGTGGCACGTTCAGCATATAAGGCTCTTCTTTAATCACCAACCCCTGCGCGCGCATATCTTCCCAGATTTTCTTGCGGCATTCAAACCGGTCCATGCCCTGGTAAGGGCCGCCGTTCTCGTTCACCCGCGCCGCTTTATCCATCATGCTGATCACCGGCAGGCCGAATTTTTGCCCAATCTGGTAGTCATTCGGGTCGTGCGCCGGGGTGATCTTCAGCGCTCCGGTGCCAAATTCACGCGTTACATACTCATCCGCGATCACCGGCACTTCGCGCTTAAGAATGGGCACCACCACCTTGCGGCCCACAAACTTCTGGTAGCGCTCGTCTTCGGGGTGCACCGCTACGGCCGTATCGCCTAAAATTGTCTCCGGCCGGGTGGTGGCCACCGGAATGAACTCTTCGGGATTGTCGGCCAGCACATATTTGAAGAAATACAGCGTGCCCGGTTCCTGAGAGTATTCCACCTCCAGGTCCGAAACCGCAGTGCGCAGCCCCGGCGACCAGTTGATCAGGCGCGGCCCGCGGTAGATCAACCCCTTCTCATACAGGCGCACAAATGCCTCGCGCACCGCCTTTGAAAGCCCATCATCCAGGGTAAATCGCTCGCGGTCCCAATCGCAAGACGCGCCCAAGCGGCGAATCTGTTTGGTGATCTTGCCGCCGTACAACTCTTTCCACGCCCAGGTACGCTCCACAAACGCCTCGCGCCCAATCTCCTCGCGTGAAAGGCCTTCTTTGGCCAGCGCCTTCTCCACCTGTAACTGCGTGGCGATGCCGGCATGGTCACTGCCCGGCACCCACAGAGTCGGAACGCCCTTCATGCGCTGGTAGCGGATCATCAGATCTTCCATCGAAACGAACATGGCGTGCCCCAGGTGCAGCTCGCCGGTTACATTGGGCGGCGGAATGGTGAGCACGTATGGCTTTTTGGTCGGGTCAAAGTCTGGCGCGCTTGGGTCATTGGCCGGTTTGAAGAAACCGCTTTTCTCCCACCACGCGTACAGGCGCTGCTCTGTGGCGGCGAAATCGTACGTCTTGGGTAACTCCACTTTAGGCATGCTTTCCTCCATGATCAAAAATCGGCAATAAAAACAAAAAAACCTCCGTCCCAGAGGACGAAAGGTTAATCTTCCGCGGTACCACCTCACTTCACCGGCACTCTTGCCGGTGCGCTCTGCAGGTTTGTTCCCCTGCTGGTGCTGTAACGGGCAGTCCCGTGCCGTTCTACTCTTCTATACCAGAATTTCTTCGGCAGCCGCGCCAAACGACTTCGGTTCCGGTTCCCTGTGGAGGCTCTCAACCTGCGGCCTTCCTTCTCTGTCAGGTTCCACTGAACCTACTCCTTTTGGCAAAAAGCATATAGAATTGGGTTGTGCTGATTATACAGAGCTTTCCAATGGGTGTCAAATGGTTGGCCGCCGCCTGCACCCGCTGATCATATAAAGGAAGAAATGCATGGCAAACCCCCAATGGTTGGACTGGGCCCAGCGCGTTGACGCTATCGCGCAGAGCGGGCTGGCCTACACCCAGAACCCTTTTGATATTGAACGCTACCAGCATCTCCAGCAGATTGCCGCCGAGATGATTGCCAACCAGGCCGCCGAAGACCCGCAGGCCGTTCTCAACCTGCTGGCCGGCGAACCCGGCTACGCCACCCCCAAGCTGGATATTCGCGGCGTGGTCATTCAAGACGGAAAAATTTTGCTCGTCAAAGAGCTTTCAGACGGTGGCTGGACTCTCCCCGGCGGTTTTGTCGACGTGAACGAAAGTCCCTCCACCGCCGTAGAGCGTGAGGTCTGCGAAGAATCCGGCTACACCGTCAAAGCCCGCAGGCTGTTGGCCCTCTACGACCGCAACAAGCACGGCCACCCGCCCTATTTGTTCCATGTTTACAAAATCTACATCCTCTGCGATCTCACCGGCGGAGAGCCGGCCGTGAGCATTGAGACCGGTGGCGCGCAGTTTTTCGCCCCGCATGAGATTCCCCCTCTCTCCGAGACGCGCACCACGCCTGAAGTCATTCAGCGCATGTTCGAACTGGCCAGCCGCCCCGATGGGCCTGCCGATTTTGATTAACGCCTCCCCTACCGGAAATCGCATGAAAAAAACGACCTCCCCAACTCCCTTGCTCCACCGCCTGCTGGCCGCCACCCTCGCCCTGTTTTTTTTGCTCAGCGCCTGCCAACCGCTCACCCCTGCCGAGCAGACCGTGGAAGCGCAGCACCAAACCGAGCAGGCCAGCCAGCCCACCCCCACCCGCCCGGCTGCGCCGCAGCCCACGCCCACTCGCCCCTCCTACCTTGATCTCGATCTGGAATCGCTCAAAGGCCTCACCATTCGCTTCTGGCACCCCTGGACGGGCAGCCTGGCTGCCGAAGCCAATCGCCTGGTGGATGAATTCAACCGCACCAACGTCTGGGGCTTTCAGGTTCAGGCCGTCCCAACCGGCGGTTCGACGGCCCTCTTCAATCAAATGGAACAAACCTTGCGGGCAGAAAACCAGCGCCCTCATCTGGTCGCCGCCCCGGCCGATCAGGTTCATCTCTGGCAGCGCAAATTCAACGCCGTTGTCAGCCTCGACGCCTACCTGAACGACGCCGAATGGGGCATGCCCGTCGAAGAGCAGGCCGCCTACCTGCCCCTCTTCTGGCAGCAAGACCAGGTCTCCGGCCGCCAGATCGCCATTCCCGCCCTGCGCGACGCTCATCTGCTGGCTTTCAACATCACCTGGGCCAAAGACTTGGGCTTCTCTCAGCCCCCTTCTACCCCGAAAGACTTTCAAGAGCAGGTCTGCGCCGCCGCCCAGGCACGCAAGCAGACCTCCAACGACGGCACCGGCGGCTGGATCACCTCCAGCGATCCTTACGTCCTGCTCAGCTGGCTGAACGCCTTCGGCTGGGACGGTCTGGACGACCTGCAGCAAGACCAGGCCCAATTCAACACCCCCCGCTCGCAAGAAGCCCTGGCATATCTGCGCGGCCTCTTCAACCGCGGTTGCGCCTGGAACAGCCGTCTGCCCGATCCATACGAATACTTCGCCAACCGCCAGGCTCTCGCTTACAGCCTCACCCTCAGCCAGGCTTCTCTGCAGGCCGAAACGCTGGAGCGGCTGCAGTCCAAAGACCAGTGGATGCTCCTGCCCTATCCCGCCCAGTCCGCGGGGAGCGTTCCCTCCTTCTTCACCTCCGGCGACTCATACGCCATGCTGGTGGCCAGCCCGCAAGAGCAGCTTGCCGCCTGGCTCTTCATGCGCTGGATGTCCAACCCGCGCAGCCAGGCCAGTCTGGCGCAAGCCGGCGGTCTGCTGCCCGTTACCACCACTGCCGCCGAGCAGATGACCCCCTACGCCCGCCAGCACCCCGGCTGGCAGCAGGCCTACGACCTCATCGCCGCCGCCCAGCCCGCCCCCAACGCCGCTGCCTGGCCGTACACCAGCCTGGTCCTCTCCGATGCCGCCTGGCAAACCTGGCAGGGTGAAATGGATGAAGAAAAACTCAACCAGATTCTGGCGCAAATTGATCTCACCCTGCCAGAAATTTACAATCTGGTGCCTTAACCACAAAAAACCGGCCGGGGGTTCCCGGCCGGATGTTTATTTCGATAAAATCAGCGAGCCACCCGGCTCGCTTGCTAGAGGCGACGATGGGATTCGAACCCATGGTGAGAGTTTTGCAGACTCCTGCCTTACCACTTGGCCACGTCGCCGCATACCTATTATAACAAAAAAAGAGCGGGCAACGGGACTCGAACCCGTGACCTTCTCCTTGGCAAGGAGGTGTTCTACCAATTGAACTATGCCCGCAGTTTGAACTATTCTCTTTTTTTTGTTTACAGCTCTTGTGTTTCAGTGATGCGTATTTTAGCAGAACTCCCACAACTCGTCAAGTGATTTGCCCCACCAAAAATCAAGAACATCCCCACCCGCAACCCACCATCTTCGGGTAAGACCCAATCCACCTGATCCTTTTCCATCCAGACTCCGGAAAACAAATTCCCAAAAAACGGTTGACGCCCCCGCCGAGCAGTGATAAAATCTCTTTCACATTGAGGGCGCGTAGCTCAATGGCAGAGCAGTGGCCTTTTAAGCCATTGGTTAAGAGTTCGAGTCTCTTCGCGCTCACAACAAAAACCTGTCCACCGGGCAGGTTTTTTTGATTCCCGCGCGACTCTCCATTCTTGATCATTTATCCTATATATGCCCAAAATTTTGAAGCAAATTCTTTTATTTTCACCTTAATTTAAGATTAAATCTTGTATTGAAGTGGGCAACTATCTATAATAACGATATCGTTTTTTTCACTCTTGAGTATTTTCTCACCGGTTTTGCGAACTTCTTGATTGCTGACAGCAGGAAAGGAGGTGGTCCGTCCGGTTAGTACCCCATCATAATTTTCTCTTATCCCCTTATAAACCCGTGTCTGTTGATTTTCATATTTTTCTTTTTTCATATAACCAAGAAAGGACGATTTATGGCTACCAATAAACCTGCCGATTTAACCGCCGAACAAATCTGGACTGTCGAACCAGGTGAAAAGCGGTCAGTCGGTGTCATTCACATCGTGATTTTGGCCCTCCTCATCGGTATCGGTTTCGTCGTGGGGTCCTTTGGCTCCATCAGCTTCCCCCTCGGCTTTGGCGTCAACTTCTTCTGGACCGGTATTGCCGTCCAGCAGGTTGGCTCCATCTGGTTTGGCCTGTGGGGTGTTCTGGCCGGCGCCATCTTCCCCTTCTTCTCCAATGCCATTGCTGGCACGCCTTTCTATATCTCTCTGGCTTATATTCCCGCCAACGCCGTGCAGTCGTTCCTGCCCGCCTGGGCGTTCCGCCGCTTCAAAGCCGACCCGCGCCTGCGTTCTGGCCGCGATTACCTCATCCTCCTCGCTGCCATGATCGTCTCGTCGGCCTTTGGTGCTCTCTGGTCGCCCCTGGTAGTGCTGCGCAGCTTCGGCCTGCTCACCACCGACTCGGTTCCGCTCTTCATTTGGGGCTGGTTTGGCGGTAATGTTGTGGCCGGCCTGGTCTTCAACTTCATTCTGCTCAAAGTCCTTTCGCCTGTTGTCATTCGCACCGCCGCTTTCGTCAAGAAGTGGCTTGCCTGATCAATTTATTCGAATCACAGAGGGGGCAGCTTTTGCCCCCTCAACTCATTATTGGACAGCAAGGACAATTAACGTATGAATAAGACCCTCCTCGGTTATGTCCCCAACGAATCCCCCATCTACGCGGTCCATCCTTTCGTCAAGCTATTCTTTCTCCTGGTTGTCAGCCTTTTTCCACTTTTCATTTCCGCCCCAGAATGGAATCTGGGCCTCATGCTCGCGATTGTTCTGATCATGTGGTACAGCCGCGTCAATATGAGCGCCCTGCGAATTTATGTGCCGGTGGCTATTTCAATGGGCATGATCATTCTGCTTTCTTACACTATTCTCGGCGGAATCCACCCGGAATTCAAAGTCATGTTCCATGTGTTTGGCTTTCCATTCTACTTTGAAAGAATTCGAGACGCGGTCACCGTGTACTTCCGCATCCTGCCCATGATCTTCACCATGGTTCTCTTCCTCAGCACCTCCCGAGAGCGTGATGTGATCGTCGCCATGCGCGCCATTAAAGTGCCCTTTGTGGTAACCTACGTCTTTGCCATGGCGCTGCGCTCGGCCGGTATGGTTCTGGAGGACTTTCAAATCGTCCGCCAGGCCGAACAGGCGCGCGGATTTGATACCACCGGCAAACCGCTTCTCTATAAGATCCGCAAATACATCATGTATATGATCCCCCTGTTTGCGCTCTCCCTGCGCCGTTCCGAAGAATTTACCAATGCCCTGGTCGCCCGCGGTTACGCCTTCACCGGCGAGGCCGCGCGCGTCAAACGCGCCGACTACATTCTCACCCACTACACCTTCAAGCCCGTCGATATCGCCATTACCGCCACCATCGGCCTGCTCTTTGTCGCCTTGCTGGTTGCCCGCTACGGCTTTGGCATGCTGGGCCTCGAAGACTCTCTTTTCAACATCTGGCTGCAAGGCCTGGTCGGATAGGCGCGGAGGAACCCCATGACATCTCTAATTGATATAAAAAACTACACCTGGCGCTATCTTTACACCAATCAGCCAGCCGTGAAAAACATCAACCTCACCCTCGACGAAGGCCTCTTCCTCGGCGTAATCGGGCCCAACGGCTCCGGCAAAACCACTCTGGCCTACTCGCTCAACGGGCTTATCCCCGGCCAGTATCACGGGATCAAAGAAGGTGAAGTGCTGATCGATGGCACAGAAGTCGAAGCGTACGCAAAAGGCACCCTTCAGCGCCAGGTCGGTGTAGTCTTCTCTGACCCCGAGGCCCAGTTCACCGCCATGACCGTTGAAGACGAGCTGGTCTTCGGCATGGAAAATCTCGGCATGTCCATTCCCGAGATCCGCGAACGCCTCGAATGGGTCGTCAGCCTCACCGACCTGCAGCCTCTGCTCCTCAAGCCGCCCTACGAAATCTCCGGCGGCCAAAAGCAGCGCGTTGCCCTGGCTGCCGTGCTGGCCATGACCCCGCGCGTGATGATCCTCGATGAACCCACCTCCATGCTCGACCCGATCAGCCGCAAGCGCGTCTTCGACGTTCTTGCCAAGCTTAAAAAAGAGCAGAAGAACACCATCATCGTCATCGAACACAGCCTGGAGAACCTTATTCCCCTCGCCGACCGTATGGCTTTCATGCTCAACGGTGAGCTTGTCCTTGAAGACGAAACCCGCGCCTTCTTCGCCCAAATCGCCATGCTCATGGAAAAAGGTATCTTCCCCCCCGACGCCATGCAATTCTTCCACCAGCTTGCCCTGCAGCATATGTACAGCGGAGCCTTGCCGCTCACCGTTGAAGAAGCCACCCAATCTTTGCGCGCGTCGCTCGCTCGCGCCGCTGGAGGCCAATCATGACCGAACCTACTCCCTACATTCAGGTCAAAGACCTTGTTTTCCGCTACGCCGACGGCACCCAGGCGCTTAACAACATCAACCTCACCATTGGCGAGGGTGAATTTATCGCCTTCATCGGCCAGAACGGATCGGGGAAAACCACCCTCTCCAAATGCCTGAACGGTCTCTTCAAACCCACCAGCGGCGATATCCTCGTTGATGGCCTTAACTCGCGCACCACTCCCATCGCGCAAATGGTGCGACGGGTCGGTTACGTCTTCCAGAACCCCGACCACCAGCTCTTTAACAGCAATTGCTGGGACGAGATTGCCTACGGGCCGCGCAACATCGAGTTAAGCGAAGAGGAAGTTAAGGCCCGCGTGGAAGAAGCCGCTCGCGTTGTCGGCCTGCCCGAAGAGAACTACACCGAGCATCCTTTCTTTCTTACCAAAGGCATGCGCCAGCGCGTCGCCATCGCCTCCATCCTCGCCCTGCGCCCGAAGGTCATCATCGTTGACGAGCCCACCACCGGCCAGGACTCGCGCCAGTCCATCGAAATTATGGACTTTCTGCTCAGCCTTAACCAGGAGCGCGGCCACACCATCATCGTTATCTCGCATGTCATGCCCATCGTGGCGCGCTACGCCCGCCGTGTGGTGGCGATGGGTATGGGCAAAATCCTCCTCGACGGCCCCACCGACGAAGTCTTCGCCCAGACCGAGATTCTGGCCAAGACCTACATCGAACCCCCGCAAATCACCCAGCTTGCCCAATCCGTCTCCGACCTGGGCTTCTACCCCGGCACCCTCACCGTCGAATCGATGGTCGAGCAGTACAAAACCATCGCCGCCAAAGGCTAAATCAGCACTCAGGGGCTGTCCGCAAGCAGGGCAGCCCTTTTTTTGTTTCACATAGTGCAGGCTTGCATTCTTCCTTGGAGTGGAATACATTAATCATGAGATAGCGCCGATATCAAGCAGGAGAAAATGCGTTGAGAATCTTGCTAGAGCATCTGGAAATCCCGGAAGAAATTGTGATCAAGCTGAATAAGGCTGGCATATTCGACACAGCCGCCTTGCTGAAAGCCAGCACCTTTCCCGATCAACGCGAAAAGCTGGCAATTCAGTCTGGCGCATCACCAAATCAGATACTTGCCTGGGCCGGTATTGCCGATCTATTGCGAATCAAAAGCATGCAGCCCGCGATGGCACAGGTTTTGGTCCAACGATATCCCAATGTTGAATCCATCGCCTCCGAAAAACCGCGCGCCTTGTTTGAACACCTTGAGCAAAGTTCCCTGGCTGAGCACATCAGCCTCGAAACCGCGCGCGACATCATTGAAGAGTCTAAAGAACTTAAACATCAACTTGTCCTTTTCATTCTTGCCGAAAAAGATTTTCCGGTTCTTTACCAGCAATCCGTCCAAGAAACTCGGCGGCTTTATTCACAGCAATTCCAAATCCGGCACAAATTGCATAGAGCTTTATTCTGGCTGGCAACTTTATTCCTGCTCGTTTTAACCGTAACAAAATTTTTCATCTGGCCAGCCGATGATCCCGCTCTGTGGAAAACAGCTCAGCTTGCAGAACTGACCAGCGCTTTACTTTTTTTCTTTGCGATTTCTAGTCTGATCGGTCTGTTTGCGGCGGTGCTGGGCGCGGCCTTGTGGACGCGGGACCTGATGCCGAAATTTTCTGAATGGACAGAAAGATATTTTTTTAATACTCCACTTGACCAACGCTTTTTCAAAACCTACCTGTCAGAAATGGACACCCGTCGTCATATGCGGATTACCCGCACAGGTGTCATTGTGCTGAGTCTCAGCATCGTCCCCATGCTGGTTCTGGCCGTATTGAAAGAATATCGGTTCCTTTATCTGCCACTTTTCGCCGCGATCTCCATTGTCATTATTCTGATCCTTAAAGCTGACGTGGACCATGTGTTCCAGGTTTGGAAAAAATCACCCCAAACACCCTCCTTTGTGCTACAGCGCTTTCTGATCCATCGCCTGGTCAATTTTGCATTGGTTCCACTGGCCACCGTTTTGGTTGTGCAAATTCTCAAAGCCATCCTGCTCCTGTGGCAATTTGTCGTCACCCGGGCGCTCATCCCCATCCATGACCGCATCCTCCAGCAATTAATGAATCAAATCAACGCCCTGCCACTGCAGAGCACCGCTGATCAATCCTTGCGTGAAATTCTGGTAGAAAACTATTCAATGCCATTCTTCAAACAAGCTGTTCTACTTTTTTTGAATCTGAATCGAACGCAATTCTGGTTCAAACTGCCACTGCGGGCGTCAGCACCATCCTGGCCATTGTCTTTCTATCGGGCGTGGCGGTTTTATATTTTTACCCCCTCTACCGCTTTGGAAGAATCAAAGAACTGGTCTTCTTCCTCACCATCACTATCGCGTCGTCCTTATCTGAAGATATCATCACCCGGTTTTTCCCCCATCTCCTATTTATACCCGACCACTGGGCCGGCACCATTTTCATCGTTTCTGCCCTGATTCTGGTCAACACAATCTTGTTTGATTGGTTTGCCAGCGAGAAATCCGGTCAAAAGAAACACTGTGCGGTATGTGGATTTGAAATTGAGCGCGAACTGATTCGCTGTCCCTATTGTGAAAATCCACAGCCGACGGTTCAGCAAACGGGCCAACAGGGTAAGTTTTAGCCACTACATTATGAACCACAATCAGGCTGCAGCCAGACACTTATGGACGTGGGATTATGTATAACGACGATCAAAACGACTTCGACGGGTATTACAACGGCATCTATGACTTCTACGACCCCTTCTACACCGGAGAAGAAGAGCAGCCGCCCCACACCGCCGCATCCAACGGATCTTGCTGCTGCTGTTCCGCCTTCGCCCTGCCCTGCTTCTTCCTTCCCGCCGCCCTGTTCATCGGCTGGCGTGTACTCTCCTTGCTTTGATAGCAAAGTTTTGGTTTCTGTGTGGGGGTTTTGCGGTCACTTAAAAACACCTTCCCCCAAGCTCTGGGGGAAGGCCAAGATCAAAGTCTTCTCTTTTTTACGCTCGCATCTTCTTCACCAGGTTGATCAGCCCATTCGTTGAAGAATCGTGGCTCTGCACTTCGCCCTCGCCCTTTAGCTCCGGTAAAATCACCTTGGCAAGCTGCTTACCCAGTTCCACACCCATCTGATCATACGAGTTGATATCCCAGATCACACCCTGGGTGAAGATCTTGTGCTCGTAAAGCGCGATCAGGCTGCCCAGCACCAGGGGCGTTAGCCGCGGATAGAGGAAGGTGTTGGTCGGGATATTTCCGGGGAAGGTCTTGGCTGCCGCCAGCAGGTCCAGCTCTGCCCCTGTGTATCCGGCTGCCGCCAGTTCCGCGCGCGCCTCTTCGGTTGTGCGCCCCTTCATCAGCGCCTCGGTCTGCGCCAGGCAGTGCGAAACCAGAATCGAATGGTGCTCTCCCAGCGGGTTGTGGCTGTTAGCCGCCACCAAAAAATCGCACGGGATCAATTTCGTTCCCTGGTGAATTAACTGGTAAAAAGCGTGCTGCCCGTTGGTGCCCGGCTGGCCCCACACAATCGGGCCGGTGGAATAATCGACCACCTCGCCCTGCCGCGTAACCCGCTTGCCGTTGCTCTCCATGTCACCCTGCTGGAAATAAGCCGGGAAATGCGCCAGATACTGGTCGTAGGGCAAAATCGCGTAGGTGTCTGCTCCCCAGAAGTTGTTGTACCACGTTCCCAACAGCGCCATGATGACCGGAATATTCTGCTCAAACGGCGCGCTGCGGAAGTGCTCATCCACACGGTAGGCGCCTTCCAGCAGTTCTTCAAACACTTCAAACCCCAGGTACAGCGCGATGGACAGCCCAATCGCCGACCACAGTGAATAGCGCCCGCCGACCCAGTCCCAAAATTCAAACATATTGTTCGGATCAATTCCGAATTTCTTCACTTCGCGGGTATTGGTAGACATTGCCGCGAAATGCCGCGCCACCGCGCTTTCATCCTGCGCCGCCCCCAGCAGCCAATCCCGCGCCGACTGCGCGTTGGTCATCGTCTCTTGCGTGGTGAACGTCTTGGACGCCACTAAAAACAGGGTCGTCTCCGGGTCCAGTCCCTTCAGGGTTTCTACCAGGTCGGTGCTGTCCACATTCGACACAAAATGCGCGCGCAGATCGGGACGCGCGTAGGGCTTCAGTGCCTCGGTTACCATCTTCGGTCCCAGGTCTGAGCCGCCAATGCCGATATTGACAATATCGGTGATCGCCTTGCCCGTGTACCCCTTCCACGCTCCTGAGCGCACCCGCTCGCTGAAATCCTTCATCTTTGCCAGCACGCGGTTTACCTCGGGCATCACATCCTGGCCGTCCACCACAATCGGGCGGTTGCCGCGGTTGCGCAGCGCCACGTGCAGCACAGCCCGCTTCTCGGTGAGATTGATCTTCTCCCCCGTGAACATCGCCTCGATCCGCGCACGCAGGCCCGCCTGCTCTGTCAGGCTCAATAGAAGAGACAGCGTCTCTGCAGTGATGCGGTTCTTGGAATAATCAAAAACAATCTCGTCCAACCGCAGGTGAAACCGCTCAAAGCGCTGCGGGTCTTGCTCGAACAGGCCGCGCACGCTCACGCTGGCCATCATTTTCTGGTGCGCTGCCAGCGCCGCCCAGGCCGAGGTAGAAGATACTAGGCTCATAACCACTCCTAATCGTAGATCAATCAGCTTATCGGATAATCACTTTATTTTAACACTTCTCTCATAGAATACCTTAAATATCACCATCTCGTTTTTCCTTCTCCGCCTGCAGCAGGTAATCATCCTTTGGAAATCTCCCCTCTTCTAAAATTCATCCGACTGGTCTTTTTCGGTTAAAATCAAAGCGGATTGCCACTTGGACGGCGCGTTGAGCAGTCGTGGTCCCCGCCGCCGGGTGAAATTGGAAACAGACAAGGAATATATCGCCATGAATCAAAATAAATGGGTGGACTTGCTCGTCCTGCTCACTCTTTTCACCCTGGTAGTATCCGCCTGCGCCGCCCCCCAGCCCCCCGCCGCAAAAACGCCCGCCGCCCCGCTGAGCGGATTAAGCGGCATGAAGATGGCTGCTGTGCTCTCCGGCCCGGTCAACGATGCCGGCTGGAACGCCAACGCTTACCAGGCCCTCACCGAAGCCCGCGACAAGTATGGTCTTGAAATCGCCTACACCGAATACGTCAAAGTGGAAGACGCCGCCCAGGTGATGCGTGACTACGCCGACGCCGGTTTCCAGATCATCATGGCGCACGGCAACGAATACTCCGACCAGATCAGCGAGGTTGCCCGCGAATATCCCGATCTTCACTTCATCCAGACCAACGGCTCCGAGGCTGGCATTCCCAACCTGTATACCGTTGGTTTCGCAATTGGCGAAGGCGGCTACCTGATGGGCTGGCTGGCCTGTAAAATTTCGCAAACCGGCAAGGTGGCCTTCATCATCGGCGAGCAGTACCCCGCCGTTCAGTACCAGGCCCAAATGGTTGGCCAGGCCTGCGCCGACCTGGGCCTGCAGGCCAAAGTTTTGGAAACCTATGTGGGCAGTTGGACCGACCCCACCAAAACTAAAGAACTGACCAAAGCCGCCTTGGAACAGGGCGTAGATGTGATCATCCTCATGGCCGATTCCGGCGACTCTGGCGCGATTGAAGCCGTGCGCGAGGCTTACGCAGCCGGCAGCACCAGCCTGCGCATCATCTCTTGGGTCAAAGACAAAAATCACCTCGCCCCCGAATTTGTTCTCGGCGGCTGGACGGAAGATGTCTCCCGCGAAATTGACGCCACCCTGCAGCTCATCGCCGCCGGTGAGCCGGGCGGGCATTTCGCCTTTGGCCTCGCGGAAGGCGTGGTCTACCCCAACCCCATGTATGGCCTTGTGCCCGCCGAAGTCGAATCCGAATTTAACCAGCTCCTGCAAGATTACCTGCAAGACCCTTCCATCTTTCCCAATCTTGTAGTGCGCAGGGACCTGTAATCTGCGGGCTGGATCACCGCGAACGGATGGGGCTGCCCAATGCCTGAATTGCTCCGCCTGGAAAAAATTCAAAAAACCTTCCCCGGTGTGCTGGCCAACGACAACGTTGACCTGACCATCCAGCGCGGAGAAATCCACGCCCTGCTGGGCGAAAACGGCTCCGGAAAAACCACCCTGATGAATTGCGTCTTCGGCGTTTACCGCCCCACGCGCGGGCAAATCTACTGGAAAGGCCAGCCCATGGAAATTCACCAGGCGCACGACGCCATTGCCCTCGGCATGGGTATGGTGCACCAGCACTTCATGCTGATCCCCCAGCTCACTGTGGCCGAAAACGTCATCCTTGGCCTGAAATCCCCCCGCGAGCCGTTCCTCAACCTCGAAGCCGTGGCCCGCCAGATTTTTGAAACCGGCCAGCGCTTTCACCTCAACGTCGATCCCCACGCTCCTGTCTGGAGCCTGCCGGTGGGCGCGCAGCAGCGTGTTGAAATTCTCAAAGTCCTCTACCGCCAGGCCGAGCTGCTCATCCTCGACGAGCCGACCGCCGTGCTCACCCCCGGCGAAGTGGAAGAACTTTTCGCCGTCCTCAAAGAACTGGCCCGTGCCGGGCTGTCCATCATCTTCATCACCCACAAACTCGAAGAGGTGATGGCTATCTGCGACCAGGTAACCGTGCTGCGCAACGGCCGCGTGGTCGCCAGCAGCCCGGTTGACCAAACCACCCCGCAAGACCTGGCACGCAGCATGGTTGGCCGCGAGGTTGCGCTCAACCTTCAAAAACCCCCCGCGCAGCCCGGCGAGGTGGTCCTTTCGGTGCAAAATCTGCGCGCCCTCGGCAGCCGCGGGCTGCCCGCCCTCAACAATATTTCTTTTGAAATCCGCGCCGGTGAAATTCTGGGCATCGCCGGGGTCGACGGCAATGGCCAGACCGAACTGGGCGACGTGATCGCCGGCCTGCGCCGCGCCGCTTCTGGCCGCGTTACCATCGCCGGGCAGGACACGCTCAACCGCCCGCCGCGCGAGATTCTCGACCTCAATTTCGCCTACATCCCCCCCGACCGCCAGCGCACCGGTTTGCTGATGGAGTTGCCTATTGCCGAAAACCTGGTCGCCAAAACCATTACCCGGCCGCCCTTCTCGCGCCGCGGCTTTCTACAGCAGGCAGAGATCAACCGCTTTGCCGCCCAGGCCGTGAGCGAATACGAGATCAAAACCCCGCAGGCCAGCCTGCCGGTGCGCCTGCTTTCCGGGGGAAACCAGCAAAAAGTGGTCCTCGCCCGTGAGGTCAGCCGTCGCCCGCGCCTGCTGATCGCCTCGCAGCCCACCCGAGGATTGGATATCGGCGCCAGTGAGTACGTTCACCGCCAGATGCTCGCCGCCCGCGCCGCGGGCGCCGCAATTCTGCTCATCTCCACTGATCTGGAGGAAATCCTCTCGCTTTCCGACCGCATCGCCGTTCTCTACGAAGGCCAGATCATGGGCATCCTCGCCACCGCAGACGCGCCCATCCACAAAATCGGCGAGATGATGGCCGGCGTCTTCCGCCAGCCGGGAGGGCAGATCGCCGCATGAAGAAGACCAGCCCGCTCGCCGCCCTGCTCGAAACGAGTCTGCTTGTTCTCATTCCGCTGCTTTCCATTCTGGCGGCTTTTCTCCTCTCCGGCCTGCTCATCCTCGCCTGGGGCAGCAGCCCCCTCCAGGCCTACGCCGCCCTCTTCAGCGGAGCCTTCGGCAGTCTCAACGCCGTTGCCACCACCCTCACCCGCCTCACACCGCTCGTTTTCACCGGCCTGGCGGTTGCCTATGGCTACCGCAGCGGATTCTTCAACGTCGGCGCCGAAGGCCAGCTCTTTGTCGGCGGGCTGGCGGCGGGCTGGGCAGCCATCACCTTTTCCGGCCTGCCTGCCGCGCTGCTCATCCCCCTCTCCATGCTTGCCGCCGCCGCTGCTGGGGCCTTGCTTGCCCTCCTTCCCGGCTTGCTGAAAGCCTGGCGCGGCTTCAACGAAGTCCTCACCTCTCTCTTGCTCAACTATATTGCCATCCAATATTTTGAATGGACCCTGCGCGTTGACCACCCCACCCCCGGCGTGAATCAGGCCTGGACGTTGATCAACTGGCTCGGCATCAAAGACGCATCACAACCCTTCCCCAAATCCGCCGAGATTCCCCTCGCCGCCCAGCTCCCCTCGCTTGGCGGCTGGCTCAACAGTCCCTTTATGCTCAGGCTCTTTGGCCAGTCTCCGGCCTACCTCGAATGGGCGGCCTCCCCCGCCCTGGGGCGCATCACCCTGGGGATCGTGCTGGCTTTGCTGGCCATCGGCCTGATGTACCTGATTATCTTCAAGACCACCACCGGGTTTCACGCCCGCGCGGTGGGCGTCAACCCGCAGGCTGCCGCCTACATGGGCATTGACGTTCGCAAAACCATTCTCACCACCGCCCTCATCAGCGGATCTCTGGCCGGCCTGGCGGGGGGTGTGGAAATTCTCGGCTCTTCTCACCGCCTCATCGACCGCTTCCTGGTCGACGCCGGGTTCACGGGCATACCCGTGGCGCTGATTGGCCAGCTTCACCCCTTCGGCGTGGGTTTGGGCGCGCTCTTTTTCGGCGCTCTGCGCGCCGGAGCCAACAAAATGCAGATCATCTCGGCCGTTCCCACCGCGCTGGTCAGCGTCATCCAGGCCGCCGCCATCCTGTTTGCCATCGCCGGCGCCGCCTTCAACATCTCTACCCGCGTCAAAAGCAAGCAGATCGCGCCTCAAGCCCTTTCTTCCCCCGCCAGCGAGGAGACCCATGCTTAACGACCTGCTCAGCATCTTCGCCTCTCCGGAGTTCTACCAGGCCGTGCTGCGCATGGCCACACCCCTTCTGCTGGCCGCGATGGGCGGGCTGGTTGCCGAGCGCGCCGGGCTGGTTACCTTTAGTATGGAAGGCATGATGCTCATGGGCGCGGTGGGCGGTGTGATTGGCAGCCACCTCACCGGCAGCGTGTGGGGCGGCCTGCTGCTGGCCGTCATTTTCGGCATGCTGGCTGGCCTCACCTACGCCGTCATGGCGGTTTCCATCGGCGCGCACCAGATTGTTACCTGCGTGGCCCTCAACATGGGCGCGATGGGCCTTACCAGCGTTCTGTTTGGCCTCGTTTTTGGCGGCGGCAGCGGCGCCGTGGTGCAAGATGTCATTCAGGTCGCCAGCCTCAGCCCCTGGAAAATCCCCCTCCTGGGCGAGATTCCCATACTGGGTCCCATCTTCTTCAACCACATTCCCCTCGTCTATCTGGCCTTTCTCACCGTCCCGGCGGTCTGGTTTCTGCTCTACCGCACCACCTGGGGCCTCAAAATCCGCGCTGTGGGCGAGCACCCGCATGCCGCCGACGCGCTGGGCATTTCGGTGGTGCGCGTGCGCTACCTCACCCTGCTCTTCGCCGGGGCCTTCGCTGGGCTGGCAGGCGCGTTCCTCTCCATCGGCGTGCTCAACACCTGGCAAGAGAACATGACCAGCGGCCGCGGATTCATTGCCTACACCGCCATCGTCTTTGGCAAATGGCAGCCTCTCGGCGTGCTGCTCGGCGCCCTGCTCTTTGGCCTCGCCGATGCTCTTCAACTGCGCGTGCAAACCATGAACATCGCCATCCCCTATCAGGCCATGGTCGCCTTCCCTTACGTCGTTACGCTGCTGGCACTCATCCTCTTCAGCGGAAAAGCCAGCTGGCCCGCCGCCTCTGGCCAGGCCTTTAAGCGCGAAGGCAAATAACCCCACCTCAGGTCAGATAAATTGAAAAAGCAACGCAAGCGCCCTGCACCCTCCTGCTTGTCCAACCGTCCCAAATCGGCGATAATGAAGGCAGGCCCCTTCACTCACCATCCCAATCGAGGTGCAAAATGACCGACTCAACCATCCATTCCCGCCCATTTCAGGATGAGCAAGATTTCTGGCATATCCGCGAGCTGAGCATTCAATCGTACGCCTTCACTGGCCTCGGTTTTAACTGGGATTTCCGCCGCTGGGACGGATCGCGATTCCATAACCCCACTGGTGAGCTTAACCCCAATTGGCCGAAAACCATCCAGTTATGGATCACTTCCGGCGATCACCTGGCCGGGGCGGCCAATCTGGATGGACCCGGCTGGTTCTCGCTGCAGATCAACCCGGTCTATCGCGCTGAAATTGAGGAATCCATGCTGGATTGGGTGGAAGAACATGGCCCCGCCCCGGACAATGAAACCGGCCAGCCCACCCTGCAAACCGAAGTGTTTGACCACGACTGCGTGCGCCGCCGCCTGCTCGAAGCGCGTGGATTCAAAATGCTGGACGACGGCGGGGTCATCCGCCGCATGTATCTGGTTGCCCCCTCCATTCCCGAAGCGCCGCTGGCTGAAGGTTATACCCTCGCCGAAGTCAACCCGCACGACCTGCACGATTGCCAGCGCATGGCCGACCTGCTCAATGCCGCCTTTAACCGCACCAAACACAACGCGCTCGAGTTTCAGCAGTTTGGCCTGCACGCCCCCAGCTACCGGCAAGACCTGCACCTGGTAGCCGTGGCCCCCGACGGCAGCTACGCCGCCCATGTGGCCGCCATTTTCGACAGCTACAATCACCGCGCCATCTACGAGCCCGTCTGCACCCATCCCGACCATCGCCGCAAGAACCTGGCGCAAAGCCTGATGTACGAGGCCATGCGCCGCGTGAAAGCCCTGGGAGCCATTCAAATCACCGTCGACACCGGCGATATGATCCCCGCTAATAAGCTATATGACTCAATGGGCTTCACCGAAGCCTACAAAAGCCACGTCTGGAAAAAGACTTACTGATCCTCCCAGCGCGCCATCAATTCCGGCAGATCCCTCACAATCATGTCAGGGTGGATATTGTGTTGCTGCGCACTGTCGCGGTTATCCACTCCCGTCTCCACCAGGATCGAGGCCATGCCAATCCGCTTCGCGCCCGCGATATCCGTGTCCAGGCGGTCACCCAGCATGGCCGTCTCGCGCGCCTCCAGCCCCAGCCGCTGCAACGCCGCTTCAAAGAGATGTTTCTCCGGCTTGCCAATCACCCGCGCTTCCACGCCGGTGGCCGCCTTCAGCGCCGCCAGGGTGGTGCCTACCTCCGGCAGCAGCCCCTCATCCGAGGGGTAGAGCACATCCGGGTTGGTGCCTAAAAAGACAGCCCCATTCTGGATATGCAGGCAGGCGTATTTGAGGTGATCATAGGTAAAGTGCGGGTCTCCGCCCACCACCGCCACGTCCGCCGCTGCTTCCATCCCCTCCAGCACCTCAAAGCCGGCCTGCCGCACCGCCTGCCGCAGCCCCTCCCGGCCAATCACATACGCTTTTCCGCCTTGCGGAAAGTGCCGCTCTAGATAATACCGCATCGCCGCGCTGCTGGTGAGAATCTCCGCCTCCGAGATCGGCGCGCCCAATTGCTCAAAGAAGCGCTGGTACTGCTCGGCGGTCACCACTGAGTTGTTGGTCGCGATGCAAAACTTCACGCCCTTGCTGCGCAAAAACGGAAAGAACAGCTCAACGCCGGGCAGTGCCGCTTTGCTGCGCAGCAGCGTTCCATCCACATCGATCAACAACCCTTTTACATGGGAAAGCTTCATCCACGTCACCTGTTTTCATTAAAGTTGGCTCTATTGTATCCCAAACCACCCTGGCTGGCACGCAAGCCCTCTGCCTTCTTCACTGCCCGTGAAGCGATAGGGGCTACCAAACACTAGCGCGCCTTTCGGCGCGCCAAATATTTGCATTCCTGCTCACCCAAATTATTCGACCGGCGGCGGGCATTCCTCGCCCTTATCATACTTGGCGATGTACGCCTCCGCTGCCCGCACCAGGCTGCTGCTGCCCACAAACAGCGGTGTGCGCTGGTGCAGCTGCTGCGGTCGGATATCCAGAATCGCCTGGCAGCCATCCGAAGCATACCCCCCCGCCTGCTCAGCGATATACGCCAGCGGTATCGCCTCATAGGTCAGGCGCAGCTTGCCCTGCGGCTTGCCCTTATCTCCCGGGTAATAGAAAATGCCACCCGCCAGCAGCGTGCGGTGAAAATCCACCACCAGCGCGCCCACATAGCGCATGGAAAGCGGCTTGGCCTTGCCGTTGCCGCCGTGCAGCGCCTTGGTGAACTCGCGCACGCCCTTGCTCCACTTTTCCTGGTTGCCGGTGTTGGTGCTGTAATACACCGGTTCGGGTGGAATGCGAATGTTTTCATGCGTCAGTAAAAATTCGCCAATCGAAGGGTCGAGCGTGAAGCCGTGCACGCCGTGACCGGTGGTGTACACGAACATGGTGCTCACACCGTACACGATGTATCCGGCGGCCACCAGGTTACGTCCGGTTTGCAGGCAGTCATCCACCGTTCCCGGCCCTTCACTGGTAACGCGGTTGTAAATGGCGAAAATGGTGCCCACACCCGCGTCATAATCAATGTTGGAAGAGCCATCCAGCGGATCAAACATCAGAATATATTTCCCCGGCGTCGTCTGCTCCGGCACGGGGATGATCTCCTCGTGCTCTTCCGAGGCCAGCACCGCCACCCGCCCGGTGGTGGCCGTCATGTGATAGATAATGTCATCCGCCAGGCGGTCCAGCTTCATCACCTGCTCGCCCTGCACATTCACATCCCCCGTCTTTCCCAAGACTTGAGCCAGCCCAGCCAGCGACATCTGCGAGGCGATCATTTTCCCAGCCAGGGCAATATCATACAGCAAATTGGTCAGCACACCCGTGGCCTGCGGGTAGTACTTCTGGGTTTCCAGAATGTGCCTCTCAATCGTTACTACCCGCCCAGATTTGGAAGGCAGAATCAGCGTCATGATCTCTCCTTTAATCAATAAATTGGTTTATTTACCCCAATATCATTATAGAGAGGTCATCCCGCGGATGCAAACCCTCAATCCCCGCGAGGCTGCTTCGTCCTAAAACCCCTGTTCCGCCAGCCACGCGCTTACTTTCGCTTCGATCTGGTCGCGAGCCTGACGGAAGGCTGCCAGCCTTTCTTCCTCTGAACCTTCCACCGCGGCCGGATCCGCGAAACTCCAATGAAAGCGCGTCTGCACACCCGGCCAGGTGGAAGGGCAATTTTTATCCGCGTGATCGCAAACCGTGATCAAATAATGAAAGAACTCTTTCCCCAGATACTCGCTAACGCCTTTTGAATACTGGCCGGTCAGATCGTAACCGGCTTCTTCCATCACCCGCACCGTCAGGGGATGGATGCCCTTTGGCTCCAGCCCCGCGCTGCGCGCCTCAAAAAAGCCGCCGCCCTTCTTCCGCAGAATCGCCTCCGCCATCTGACTGCGCGCCGAATTGCCCGTGCATAAGAAAAGCACCCGTTTCTGATCTTCCATCTCACACCTCTTCTCGTCTTGAAGTTCAGTCTATTTGGACATTATTTATGGTAACAAAGATCCTGTTGAGAAGAAATTAAGGCGGGTAATGCTTTTGTTAAGCACCAATTAACAAGAACCGCGCCTCACACAGGATCAGTGTGAGGCGCTTCAGCAGCGTTCCCTGAGACGTTCTTTCAAACTATCTAATGCTTTGCTCGTTCCAGCATGGCCTTTCCCCCGGCCAGCGCTTTCAACAGGTCGCGGCGGCGAAGGGCGCGGGTGCGGTCAATCTCAACCGCCCCGGCTTTATCATCCGCCATATCCAATAAGGCTGCGCGCCACGCGCCGCTGTCCACCGGCGAGTGCTTCACCCGCCAGCGCTCCACCCAGATCGGCAAATCGTGCGCGTTCATCACCCGCTCGCGCTCACGCTTGACTTCTATCTCCTTCACCTCAAAGGTGGTGGTGTACTTCTCTACTTCGGGCTTCACCGGGCAGATCTGCATACACGCCCCGCATTTGATGCAGTAATAATCCGCCAGGGTCAATTCACCATCGTCATCGATATGCAGAGCGCGTGTGGGGCAGATATCGGCACAGGCCAGGCAGCCTTCCACGCATTTATCGCGCTGCAAGCGCACCAGGCCTTCCCACGGCTGCACCACCTGAAACGCGCCGCTGCTTGCCACTTCACACTGCCGGCAGCGGATGCAGTGCGCGTCATCCACTTCCATCGTGTCTGCTTCTGCGTTATACGAGATCACATGTGTAGGGCAGTTATTGACCACAAAATCCTTCAACCCAAAATCAAACAGCTCGCGCTCAAAAACGGTCGATTCGATCAGCTTGGGGAAGGCTTCATAATCGATAATCGGGATTTCCGGCTCACCGTTGATGGTCATGCTGATCGCCTGGGTGGGGCACATCACCGCGCACATGCCACAGAAGATGCACGCCTCCGCGTCAATATCCACCCCGGCGCGTTTCACCATGCGGCCGCCTTCCAGCTCGGCGGGAATATGCTTCACGGCGTCTTTGGGGCAAACCGCCGGACCAATCTGGCAGCCCACGCAGCGATCCAAATCCCACACCATTTTGTAATGGCGGGTCACCATCGGGCGCTCTAACACAATCTCAGCGGATGTGGTTTGTTTCTTTGTCAGTCCTCTTGCAGACATTCCGCGCTCCTTTTATAAATCGGCAGGCAAAGCCTGCAGCTCGGCCAGTGAGAACACCGGTCCATCTTTACAGATGTACTCCGGGCCAATATTGCAGCGCCCGCACTTGCCCACCCCGCATTTCATGCGTTTCTCTAACGATGTGAAGATCGTCTCCGGTGCGAAGCCCAAATCGGTGAGCACCGGCAGGGTATATTTGGTCATGATTGGCGGGCCGCACACCACCGCCACGGCGTTGTCTGGTGACGGGGCCACTTCCTTCACCACATCCGGCACATAGCCGATATGGTGCATCCAGCCCTCTTCCGGCACGTCCACCGCCTGGTGAATCTCCAGGTCGTCGCGCCCATACCACGATTGGATGTCGCTCTTGTACATGCACAAGCCCGAATTGCGCGCCCCATAGATCACGCACAGCTCGTTAAATCCGCCGCGGTGATCGGGGTGCTGAATGTGCTTGGTCAATGCGTACAGCGTGCTGAAAGCGCAGCCACCGCCGATGATCACCAGGTTTTTACCGCCCCAATCGTCCAGCGGAAAACCGTTGCCCAGCGGACCGCGCATGCCAATCGGGTCGCCGGCCTTCATTCGGTGAATGGCCTGGGTAAAAGTGCCCATCTTTTGCACCGTAAAGCGCACAAAATCACCTTCCCAGGCCGCCGAGGCAATTCCAAAGGGCGCTTCGCCCTTGCCAAAAATGGAAAGCTGGCAAAATTGGCCGGGGTTATAGTGCGCGAAGAACTGCTTGCAGTCTGCATCCCGCTCAAACACCAGCTCAAAGGTCTTCAGCGAGCGGTCATTCGATTCGTAATAAGCCCGCGCGATGCGCATCGGCATCGGCTCGTAAGGATTGTTGCCGTTATTATGCATCTACGCCTCCTCCCACGCCTGCGCGCGGCGGATCATATCGCGGATATCCAGCCCCACCGGGCAGTAGCGCACGCAGCGCCCGCAGCCGGTGCAGCCAATCTGGTCAATATGGTCCAACCAGTAAGCGTACTTGTGCATCAGGCGCTGCCGGGTGCGTTCGCGGCGTGACGGTCTCGGGTTGTGCCCCGACGCTTCCAGCGAATAAACGCTGAACATGCAGGTATCCCAGTTGCGCACGCGCTCGCCGCGTTGGGTTTCATCCACAATGTCAAAGCAGAAGCAGGTCGGGCACAGATAGGTGCACACCCCACACCCCAGGCAAGACTGCTGCACCTGCTGCCAATACTCGCTCTCAAACAACCCGTACAGCTTGTCGCGAATGCTTTTCACCTCAAAGGCCGGTTTCATTTCCGCGGCGGCGCGGCTTTGCACTTCTTCCACGCGCTTCTGCGTCTCTGCCGGCAGCGGCTGCAAAGATTGCACCAGCTTCTGCCCTTTTTCGGTCAGTGCTTCCAGGGCATACACCCCATCCACCGGTGTTACCAGCACATCCAGCCCGCTGCGATCAAACGGCCCCGAACCAACCGTGGTGCAGAAGCACGACTCGCACGGCTGATCGCAGCCCATGCCCACCAGCGTGGAGGCTTCGCGGCGCGCCTTCCAATAGGGGTCCTGGCTGCCTTCTTCCTCAAAAACCGTATCCAGCAGGGTCAGGGCACGGGCGTCGCAGGGGCGCGCGCCAAAAATCACCCGCGGGCCTTTCTGTGGCACGGCCGGCACATATTCCCCATTCTGATAGCGGAACAGCACCTCTGACTGCGGCAGAAACAGCGATTTAAGTGGGTAACGGGTGTTGTGGGCCTGTTCCAGGTCCATCTCACTCACGTCCGCGATCACTTCAAAGGCAGTGAAGTTTTCCTTTTTGACCGGGGCCAGCACCTGCGCGGACTGCGCCCACTGCTGAAGGAGGGCTGGCAGGTCTTTTTTCGCGATTTGAACGTTCATTTCCCTGCCTCCTAGCTCATAAACCGGTCTTTATCGTCCAGGCTGAATGCGGCAAACGGCGGCTGGCGGGTATCATCCATCCCCGGCTCAAAGCCGTACAGCGCGCGCATATCCTCATTCAGCTTGTCGGTCAGATAGGTCATCTTAATATCCATCGGGCAGGCGCGCTCACAGGCGCCGCAGCTCACGCAGCGGCCCGCCTGGTGAAAGGCGCGCACCAGATGCCAGGCCTGCGTTCCCGAAGCGGCCGTGGTGCTTTCCGCCCAGCGCGGTGCGGTGTGATCCACAAAACACTCCGCGCAGTAGCACATTGGGCAGGCTTCACGACAGGCATAACAGCGAATACAGCGCTCAGCCTCATGGGTGAAGAAAGCATAGCGCTCTGCCCCGCTCAAGGCCTCAAAGGCGTCAATTGGCTGCCGTGCCCGCGCCGGGTCTCCCTCTGACAGCGGCTCGCCCAGCATCACGTCCGCGTTGACCGGGTTGGGGTGAAGGCAGCGCGCGCAGGAATCGTGCAGCAGCTCCTCGCGGGGTAAAGAGACCTCTCCCTGGCGGGTCATCACACGCACAACACCATCATCTTCTTGCGCCGAGAGGATATTCTCACCCGCCCGCAGTTCCACTTTGCGCCAGTCCACAATTCCCTGGCAGGGCACACCAATCAGATACAGGCTCTCGCGGCTGCGCTGATGTTCCACCAGCAGGGCGTGCGCCGCCCGGCTCTCACAGCCGCGCGCCACCAGGCCGATGCGGGTGGTTTTGGGGTAACGGTTCAAAAAAGTGGCCAGATTGTTCTGACAGAAACCGTTGAAAACCAGTTTTTCTGCCTCATCCGCCCGCCGAATAAAGGCCGGCTGCGGCTTGAGGGGTGTTGATTCGCTTTCAAAGCCAATCACCACATCCACAATCTTTTCCGCCAGCAGGCGGGCGGCTTCTTGCCGGATGGCGTCTTGCAGGTTGCTCATGCCAGCCCTCCTTCTTTCAGCGGCGCGCGGGTCTTCATGCGCTCAGACGGGCCCATTTCCACCAATCGTGCTTCCATATCGGCCAGCTCTTGTTGAATGCGCCCGCGTTCCTGCACATCCAGCCAGGCAAAATGCACGCGCCCTTCTTCCAACCCTGCGTATTCCAAAAAATTCGCGAACTCGTCCAACTGCCGGCGCGCGCCCAGATTGCCCTCTTTGAAATGGCACATCTCGGGTTTACAGCCGCTCACCAAAACACCATCGGCGCCGCCTTGCAGCGCGTTCAGAATATACAGTGGGCTGATGCGCCCGGTGCAGGGCACTTTTACCAGGCGCACATTGCGGGGGCGCTGGGTATCCACCCATTTCTGGTCTGCCTCCGAGAAAAGGCACCACTGGCATTGAAACAAAACAATGCGCGGTTTCCAGGTTGAGGTCATGGCGTCACCTCCGCGGTGGGATTTAACCAGCGCCACAAACCGGTCATCAAGGCGTCATCCGAAAAGTCTTCTTCGATGCCTATGGAAGTCGAGCGGCAAACCGCACCGCAAAGCCCGCAGGCCATGCATTTACCCGCGTCCACCTGCGCCACCGTGATCATGCCGCGGTTGGGCACTTTTTTCTCTGCCAGTTGAATGGCCTCATAGGGGCAGGCTTCTGCGCACAAACCGCAAGCCACACAGGTCTGCTCATTCACTCTGGCTGTTTTCACCGGCGAGGTCTTTCCGCTCTGTTTAGCCAGCTCGCGCACCGCCAGAATAACCCCCGAAATATGGATCTTCTGCGGGCAAGCCGGGTAGCACAAATCACAAGCCGTGCACAACCAGGTGGTTACATCGCTGAACGCATCTTTGTCCAAACCCAATACCGCCTTGCGGATCAACCGCCGCGGATTGTAATTGGGGTCAGACTTTTGCTGCACCATGCACTTGCTCACGCAGGTTCCGCAGGAGTAGCACATCTCCAGATATTCACCGCCGGGGATGGAGCGCACATGGTCGGCAAAGGATTCCTTTACGGCATGGCTCACTTCGCCACCTCCTTCTGATTCAACAGAGATACGATCACCAGATCGGAGTATTTATCGGCTTCATCTACTCGCGGTGCTTCACGCAAGCGGCGCGAGCGCTGTTCCATGGTGGGGCGCTGCTCTTCAATTTCATGCAGCAGATCCTCGCGCGGTATACTGTCGAGCGTTTTTTGCATCTCATTCAACACCGCCGAATATTTATCGCCTTCGGCCGCGCTGATCCATTCCACGCGGAAGCGCCCCGGCGTCATACCCATCTTTTCAAACTGTTTGATCATCCGCTCGGCGCGCGCCGCGCCCACCCGCTGACCGGTAATGTAGTGGCAGTCTTGCGGGTGGCAGCCCGAATACAGCACCGCTCCGGCCCCCAGGCGGAAGGCCTCATAGATAAAGTCGGTATCCATACGCGCCGAACACATCACGCGAATACCGCGCTCGTTGGCGGTGTATTCAAAGTGGCTGGTGCCCGCCAGGTCTGCGCCGCCATAAGAACACCAGTGGCAGCGGAAGGCTAAAATCTTTTCTTCGGGCTTCTTAGCCAGCAGCGCGCGGAGCTGCGCCAGCACCTGCGCGTCGGTAAAGTGCAGTTGGGTAATGGCATTGTGCGGACATTCGGCCACGCAGGCGCCGCAGCCGTGGCACTTGGCGGTAATCACTTCGGCCGCCTTACCCTGCTCATAAATAATCGCGCCGTACGGGCAAGCTTTCTCGCACATGCCGCACTTCTTGCCGTCCGCGCTCACGCAGCGGTCTTCCCACACCATCGCTACGGTTGGCTCAATTTCCCATTCATCGGCGTGCAAAATACGCCCGGCGCGCGCCGCCGCCGCCGAACCCTGCGCCACCGAAGATGGAATGTCTTTGACTCCCTGGCAGGCCCCCGCCAGGAACACACCGTCGGTGGGGCTGTCCATGGGGCGCAGCTTGGGATGGTATTCCATAAACCACCCGCCCGGGCTTTGCGAAATATTCAGCAGCGAGCTCATCACATTGACGTCTTGCTGTGGAATGGCCGCCTGGTTGAGCATCACCATGTCGTATTCCAGCTCGGTTACCCGCCCCAGGGCAAGGTCTTCGGCATGCACAAACAGGTTGCCCGTATTGGGGTCTTCGGTGATCATGCTGGGGCGGCCTTGAACGAAACGCACGCCCATCTCTCGCGCCCGGTCGTAGAACTCTTCGTAGCCCTTGGAAGGGGTGCGAATGTCCATGTAATAGATGGTCACATCCATCTCCGGGTCCATCTGCTTGAGCAGCACCGCGTTCTTGATGCTGTACATACAGCAGAAATTGGAGCAGTAGGGATAGAAACGCTTATCGCGCGAGCCCACGCAGTTGATGAAAGCTAGCTTTTTGGGCACTTTCTGGTCGCTGGGCCGCACCACTTTTCCGCGGGTGGGGCCGGCCGAGTTGTTCAGCCGCTCCATCTCCATCGCGGTGATCACGTTGGGGAAGCGCCCATAGCCGTACTCTGGGATCAAAGAAGGATCAAAATGATCGTAGCCGGTGGCCATGATGATCGCCCCCACATCATGCCAGCTCAGTTGATCTTCCATGCCAAAGTCAATCGCCTCCAGCTTACCGCAGGCATCCACGCACTTGTAGCAGTGAATGCAGGCATCCATGTCGATATTGTAAACCAGCGGCACCGACTGGCTCATCGGCACATAGGCCGCCTTGCGAGGCGACAGATTCATCTCAAAGTAGTTGGGAACTTCAATCGGACAGGCCTTCGTACACTCGCCGCAGCCATTGCAGCGATCGGCCCGCACATATTTGGCTTTCTCACGCAGTTGAACCTGGAAGTTACCAACGAACCCTTCAACCCGCTCAACTTCGGTGTAAGCCCGGATGTCAATTTTGGGGTGACGCGCCGCGTCAACCATTTTGGGTGCGAGAATTCATATACTACAGTCCATCGTCGGGAAGGTCTTGTTCAACTGCGCCATGGTCCCGCCGATGGTCGGCTGCTTCTCTACCAAAATGGTTTCAATTCCCTGGTCTGCCAGGTCCAATGCCGCGCTGATCCCCGCTACGCCGGCCCCAATCACCATCGCCTTCTTGGTAACCGGCACTTTGATCATGTCCAGCGGGGTCAAGAAGCTGGCTTTGGCAATCGCCGCCGCGGTCAGGTCTTTAGCCTTTTCCAGCGCGCCGGCCGGGTCGTGCCCGTGCGCCCAAGTGCACTGCTCGCGGATGTTGGCCATCTCCATCAGGAAAGGATTTAACCCGGCTTCTTGCACCGCCGCGCGGAAGGTAGGCTCATGCATGCGCACCGAACAGGCCGACACAACCACCCGGTTCAGGTTGTATTTCTTAATATCTTCTTTGATTAACCGTTGGCCGCTGTCTGCGCAGGCATAATGAGTATCAACCGCTCGCACGACCCCCGGAATTTTACTGACATAATCCGTAACCGCCACAGGGTCAATCACGCCAGCGATATTACTGCCGCAGTGGCAAACATAAACCCCAACTCTTAATTCTTCATCTCCAGGCTGTTCAGTCATCTTGTTGATTTTCCTCCTGAGGTCGTTCCGCATCCATATCGCTAACACCCATGCGGTAACCCGAAAATTTCAACCGAAAAACCTGCCACAGTAGAATAACGCCTCGCCGCGGCAGGTTTTCTATCTTAACCCGGGCAACTCAAACAGATCACTTGCCTAACACTTCTTTCACCGCCAGCTTGCGCCGCGCTTTCTGTGCCAGTTGGTCTGCAGTTACCAGTTCCAGCGCTTCTTTGGGGCACCAGATCACACACTGCGGGCCGCCTTCCACATCCTCGCACTGGTCGCAGATTTCCGCCAACTTGCTGGCCGGGTCAATGGAAATGGCCCCAAAATCACAGGCCACCACGCACCAGGCGCAGCCGTCGCATTTGGAATTGTCCACATGAATAATGCCGGTATCCTTGTCCTGAATCAGCGCGTCACGCGGGCAGGCAATCACGCAAGGGGCATCTTCGCAGGTGCGGCAGGCCACCGCCGTGATCAGAATCTCTTCGGCTCGCACCGTGCGGATGCGGCTGTGGTAGGTGTTAAACTCTCCCGTTTTGGTATACGAACAAATATATTCACACAACTGGCAGCCAACACACAATTCAGGATCACAGGTAATAAACTTAAACTTCGAGGATGAAGTTGTCATAATCCATTTCCTCCTAAACACCAATCTCTTCGGCAACATCCGCCATATCAAGATCGATCAGCACTTGCTTGGGGATCAATCCGTCTGGGGTCCATCCTTTGGCCTTGTAATACAGATCTTTCATGTATTCCAGCTCATCCACACTGACCACATGCCCGGCAGAAGCTCCCCTGGTCATCGGGTCGTGGTGCCAGCGGTACGGAAGCACATCATCCGATCTCTTCCAGCCTTCACGAATATTAAAGGCTTTCTTAATCGTATGCGTAATCGAGCCAATCCGATCCACCGCGTCATAATCGAAATTCCAACCCGTGGTGGCGTTGATCAAATTTGCGATGCTTGGCCACGCCCCTGCCCGGTCTGCTTTGCCTGTAAAGCAGCGGCGGATGAATTTGCACATCGGCAGCGAATCATAAACCGCCGCGTATTCCTCGTTCTCTTTGGCCAGCTCACCCCGGCGGTCATCCACGCTGAAGCGGTCCACTTCACCCTGAATGTCGGGGTCATACGCCGCCGAACGGTTGTGGCACGGTCCGCGCGTGCCCACAGCCACGCCCACAGCAAAGGTCTTCAGCCCGCGCGCGTCATAACCAGGGGTTTCCAAACCTTTCGATTGCATGGCCCATTTGTAGGTCTCAGTGCCGTGCTCCGCGTCAAATTTCTCGCTGGCTTTGCGCGAGCCCAACGCCAGCAGATCGCCAATCCCCTCGCGCTCTACAATCATCTCGCACAGGGTAACAATCTCTTCTGAGGCGCCAAAATACGGCTCAAAACCTTCGGGGTACTTCTTGCACTTGAAATCTTCTTTCTTCAAAAGGCCGCGTTCAAACGTCTCAATCGCCCAGCTCATCGTCACCGGCGTGCTCATCGCGTCCATGCCGTGCTCATCACAAATATCAATAATCTTGATCGCCGCGGCCAGGTCGCTGATGCCCAGGTTCGAGCTGGCGGCCTGCAAACATTCATAATCGATGCCGGTCATTGCGCCAGCGAACGGGCCTTCTTTTACCACTGAATACGGCTCGCAAGCGATGGGACACTGCGCGCAGGCCAGCATTTTCTCTCGAAAATGTTCGCCCAAGTATTCACCGCTGACTGTCTCTGCCCCTTCAAAGGTGCCTTCCTGATAATTGCGGGTGGGCAGCAGGCCCAGGCGGTCCATATTCAACACGTTGGTTGAAGTGCCATAAATACGGTATTTCTTGGTATGCGGACCCTGCGCTTCTTGCGAAATTTTGTAAGAAAGCTCCAGAAGCTTCTTTGGATCGTGGACGGTTACCCCGTGCGTGCCGCGCACCGAGAGCGCCTTAAGCTTCTTAGAACCCCACACCGCGCCGTGGCCGGTGCGCCCCGCCTGGCGGCCGTCGTTGGTCACACAGGCTGTCAGCACCAGGTTTTCGCCTGCTTTTCCAATGGTGGCCGAGCGCACCTGGTCGTCGCCCAATTCTTCGCGGATGGCTTCCTCGGTTTCAAAGGTGGTTTTACCCAGCAGGTGATCGGCCTTGCGGAAAGAAACCCGGTCATCATCAATGAACACGTTCACCCATTCCTGGCTCGATCCGTGGATCACCACGCCATCCCATTTCGCGCGCTTCAACGCGATGGCAAACCAGCTTCCCGAAAGGCTGTCGCCCATAAATCCCGTCAGCGGCGATTTACTGGCAATGCCATATTTGCCACCGACCGGCACCGGCGTTCCGGTAAAAATACCATTGGCAATGCAAATTGGGTTTCCTGGCGAAAGCGGATCGCAGCCCACTTCGATATTCTCCCATAACAACCGGGCCGCCATGCCAATACCGCCGATATACGTTCTATACCAGCTCTCCGGCTTCTGCTCAACCCAAGACTTCCGTTTGGTCAGGTCGATATGCAGAATCTTTCCACTATATCCAAACATACATCCTCCTCCAAGCAAGTGGTTCTGGAATGCTTCTCATTCAAATGACTGTTTAATTGGGACTCCAAAAACCCTCAATCCGGTACTCAACAATCAACCCATAAAAAACCGCAGAAGACCGCGGCTATTTCTTCCTATCCGCCAGCCAGAATGGACATGACCAACAGCAGATCGCCGTCAGCTGGTTGTTGGTGAAATTGTTCAGAGCGGATCATTTGCTGACCGTTACGGCTAATCACATTGGACTCGATAAAAGTATCACCCGATTCGTGGATGACTTCTCCAACTAAGGTCGGATACATCTCGGATAACAGGCGCGTAACATCATGGTAAGTCGCCTGCTCGCTTACTTTAATTGGGAATTTTCGAATACCCGTAACATTCCTGGCAACACCTAAAAACTCAATCATTAAATTTTTCACAGTGAACCCTCACAAGAAAAAAACCGGTGAGTGCTACCGAATCGATGAAAGGAGCAGTGTTGTATTCCAATTGTATTGTTGCATAATTTTTTTGAAGATTCAACCATTCTGCCCCGTTCTATGAAGAAAGGTGATGTTTTTCCCAACAGAAATATTACAAATTGCCATATGTCACTATGTTCCCCTTTTTTGTAAACTTTGAATTTCTCAGAAACAAACAAACTCATCCAACCTTTCGTGGGTCAGATGAGTGGTCTCCCCTCAAACGATTCAGCCAGCCTCAGTTTTGACCTCTGTAAAATTGAGCAGCGATCCGGCGCGATTCTTGCGTGTCGCGCGCCGATCTCACCTCTTCCGCCAGCGGCTTCACCATGCTGGTGGTCAATTTTCGAATATAGGCCTTTGCCTTGGGGATCGAACCGGGATTCATGCTCAACTCATCCACCCCCAGCCCAATCAATACCGGCAGGGCTTCCAGATCGCCGGCCAGCTCACCGCACACCCCCACCCATTTGCCAGCGCGATGGGCGTTGTCGCACACCTCGGCGATTAATTGAACCACAGCCGGGTGCAGCCCGTCCGCATACCCCGAAAGCTGCGGGTTACCACGCTCTGCTGCCAGCGTGTATTGGGTCAGGTCGTTTGTGCCAATGCTGAAGAAATCTACCTCAGGGGCCAGAATCCCGCTCAATACCGCCGCGGAAGGAATCTCTACCATTATGCCCACTTCCATCGGCCAGCGGTGACCAATGCCTTCGGCTTCCAACTCCTGGTGCGCGGCCTCCAGTGCCTGTTTGGCCGCCTCAAGCTCCCATAAACTGGCAATCATCGGGAACATAATCCGGTAGCGGTATGCTTGACTTGCCCGCAGAATGGCGCGCAGCTGCGCATTGAACAGGCCTTTTTCCTTTAACATCAAGCGGGTGGCGCGAACTCCCAGAAACGGGTTAGCCTCTTGCGGCAGTTGAAGATACGGCACTTCTTTGTCTCCGCCAATATCCAGCGTGCGTACAATAATCGGCCGGTCTCCCATTTCTTTGCCAATTTCAACCAGCTGCTGGTACTGCTCTTCTTCATTGGGCGCCGAATTTCTGGCGAGGAAAAGGAACTCGGTGCGCAGCAGCCCCACCCCCTCAGCGCCGTTTTTCACCGCCGTGCGGGCATCTGCCGCCGAGCCGATATTAGCCACCACTTCAACCCGCTTGCCGTCTTGCATCTGCGCCAGCGCAGCGCTGGCCTGCAGCAGTTCCTGGCGTTCTTTCAGCCAGGCCGCGCGCTGTAGCTGGTAATCGTTCAGCACCTGCGCGTCTGGGTCTACCCAAAAAATCCCTTTGAACCCATCCACCACCACCATTGTCCCTTCGGGTGTGTTCTGAAGGCGCGCGTCGACCCCGGCCAGAGCGGGAATGCCCAGCGCGCGCGCCAGAATGGCCGAGTGCGAGGTGGGCCCGCCCAATACGGTAACCATGCCCAGTACTTTTTCCAGGTTTAATTGCGATGTTTCAAAGGGGGTCAGGTCCTCGGCAAAGAGAACCACCGGTTGGTCAAAGCTCAAAATCTTCTGCGAAGACGCGCCCAGCAGCTCCACCAGAACCTGGTCACCCACGCTGCGCACGTCCACCGCTCGCTGCTGCAGATATTCGTCGTCCAACTGCCGGTACGACTCGAAAATCTGGCGGATGCTGTCATCCCAGGCCGCCTCCGCATTTAACTGCTGGTTGTGGATCAGATTCTTCACACCGCTTTGCAGGTCCGGGTCCTGCAAAATCAGCAGGTGAGCGTCAAAAATCTCGGCTTCGTTTTTCCCCACGCGCCGTTCCAGATCGTTGCGCTGCGCCAGAATATCTTTTTCCACCTTCGCCATAGCAGCTTTTAAGCGTTCTAATTCGGCTGGCGCGTCTTCAACCCTTCGCCGGGGAACTTCGATGGCTGCCTTGTGGAAAAACGCAATCGGGCCTGCCGCAATGCCTTCGCAGATTTTGACCGCCGGGTGCGCCCGCTGGTCGGCAGGCAGTTCAAGCGGGGTGGCTTGCGGCCTGGCCGCCTTTTTGGGTTTTTCTTCTTCTCCGGCTTCTCCAAACCCGGCCGCGGTAATTTCCTGCAGAGCCTTCAAGGCCTCGGCAGCCTGCGGCCCCGTGGCGCTGATGCGCACAACATGGCCCCCCACCGCGCCCAGGGTGGCGACGGCGTTCAAACTGCGGGCAGAAACCGGGCCTTTGCCGGTGGTCAGGTTGAGAACGCGCACATCGGCGTCGAATTGGCTGGCCAGTTTCACAAAATGCGCCGCCGGCCGGGCATGCAGCCCGTGCGGGTTGATCAACTGCACGTCTGCGCTTAATCCTTCAGCAGCTTCTCCCGCGGCAGCGGCCATCTCGGTCGTCAGCTCACCGGCTGGTTGGTACCCCAACTGCTCCTGCTTGGGCTGCAGCGCGGCTAAGGCTTCTTGGTAAACCGTTTCCAGATCGCTGCCCAAGCTGGCCTGCACGCTGGCAGCCACAGAACCTTCAATCAGCGGCGCCGGGCAAACCCGGATGTTTTCTTTCATTTCATCGGGCAAAAATTCCAACGCCATCTCAGTGCTAAGAATCGCGCTGCCCAAATCCATTAAGATCAGCACCCCGTCGGGCGTGTATACCTCCTGGATCGCTTCCAGAATTTGCACCGCATCAGTTCCAAATTCATCACGGTTATCGCCCACACCCCCGGTAGGGACGATCCGCACGTCTTCAGAACTCATTTGCTTTGCCAGACCGGTAACCGCCTCCGCAAGATTTCGGCTGTGTGAAACAAGCACCAGATTTACCATACAGCCCGCCCGCCTTTCAATCCAAAATCAATGTATTAACGTAATAATTTCCGAAACCATTGCATACCATAGAAAATGAGCCACAGGCTGCCCCCAAAGCCCAACCCCCACAACAAAGCTTCCCAGAAACCCAGGGAAGGCTCTAATTGCCATGTAATGTACCCCGCCGTAATCAGACTGAGGATCAGCAGCCACTTCATCCCAGCTGATCGCTCAATCCAGGGTTCTCCGATCTTTAATTGTTTTTCCAGGCTTTCTTCCTGCTTGCGAGACCCAGCCTGAGATTTGTTTTTTTTGGAATTGCTCAAGGTAAGTATCCTCACAACACAATCATAGAAAAAGAAACAGGTAGCAAAAGGGGCGGCGGAACCGCCGCCCCTTGGCTTGCTGTAACTCGCCAGATTACTCGATCCAGTCGAAGGTGCGGGTAACGGCTTTCTTCCAGCCTTTGTAAATCGCTTCGCGGGTATCCGCGTTCATTTGCGGTTTCCACTCGCGATCCTTGCCCCAGTTGGCGCGCAGATCTTCCACCTGTGCCCAGAAGCCAACGGCCAGGCCAGCCGCGTAAGCGGCGCCCAGAGCAGTCGTCTCGGCAACGGTCGGGCGGATCACCGGCACACCCAGGATGTCGGCCTGGAATTGCATCAGCAATTCGTTGAAGACCATACCACCATCCACTTTCAGGGCGGTCAGTTCCACACCAGAGTCCTTGTTCATCGCGTCCAAAACTTCGCGAGTCTGGTAGGCGGTCGCCTCGAGGGCGGCGCGGGCAATGTGGCCGCGGGTAACATAGCGGGTCATGCCCACAATCACGCCGCGAGCATCGCTCTTCCAATACGGAGCGAACAGACCCGAGAACGCCGGCACAAAGTAAATGCCGCCAGCATCGTCAACAGTCTTGGCCAGGGCTTCAATATCAGACGATTTTTCAATCATCTTCAAGTTGTCGCGCAGCCACTGTACCAACGCGCCGGTGATGGCGATGGAGCCTTCCAGAGCGTACACAGCGGGCTGATCGCCAATCTTGTAACCGAGGGTGGTCAGCAGACCATTCTTCGACTGCACAGCGCGGGTGCCGGTGTTGAGCAGCATGAAGCAGCCGGTACCGTAGGTGTTCTTCGCCTCGCCAACGCTGTAGCAGGTCTGCCCAAACAGAGCGGCTTGCTGGTCACCCAGGTCACCGGCCACAGGCACGCCCGCCACGCCGGTGTTGGCCGCATGGCCGTACACAGCCGAAGAGGGCATAATCTTGGGCAGCATCGCGCGCGGCACACCCATGATCTTGAGGATTTCTTCGTCCCATTCCAGGGTTTCCAGGTTCATCAGCATGGTGCGCGAAGCGTTGGAAACGTCCGTCACATGCACGCCACCCTTCGGGCCGCCGGTCAGGTTCCAAATTACCCAGGTATCCATATTGCCGAAGAGCACTTCGCCCTTCTCAGCTTTTTCGCGGACACCCGGCACATTCGCCAGAATCCAGGCGATTTTCGGGCCAGAGAAATAGGTGGCCAGAGGCAGACCTACTTTGGTTCGGAAGCGATCCTGACCGCCATCTTTGGCCAGTTCGTTGCAAATGGTATCGGTTCGGGTATCCTGCCACACAATCGCGTTGTAAACCGGCTTGCCGGTCGCTTTTTCCCACACAACGGTGGTCTCGCGCTGGTTGGTAATACCAATCGCGGCGATGTCCTTCGGATCGATGCTGGCTTTCTTGAGGGCGCCTTCAATCACTTCCTGCGTGCGCTCCCAAACTTCCATCGGGTTGTGCTCAACCCAACCTGGCTTGGGGTAAATCTGCTCGTGTTCTTTCTGATCAACCGCGACCACTTTACCGCTGTGATCGAAGATCATAAACCGGGTGCTGGTCGTTCCTTGATCTACAGCTGCTGCATATTTCGCCATTTGTGCATCTCCTTATTCTGAATTTGTGGTAGATTGAACCAATTGTCAACTACTTGGAGGAATTACTCCAGGTTTTCATCGCGGTTTCCAGCAACAGGAATGAAGACGTTGCGCCAGGGTCTTGATGACCCGCGCTGCGCTCACCCAAATAACTGGCCCGCCCCTTCCTGGCTACAAGCGGGATGGTGGCTTTCATACCCTCTTCTGCCGCAGTGGTGGACCGCTTCAGGCCTTCCGATAGGGAGACTTTTTCAGCAACCGACTGCTTCAGTGCGTCCACAGCCGGAGACAAAGCGTCGATCATGGTTTTATCGCCAAGCGAAGCCTTGCCGCGATTGACAATTCCTGCCGTCGCTGCTTCAAGCGCATCAGCCCAATCTTCCAGTTCAATTTCCATTTTCCCGGCCAGTTTGCTGCCGGCCTGAATAAAGAACGTTGCGTACAGCGGGCCGCCAGCGCCGCCCACCGTCGAGAGCAGTGTCATCCCGGTTTGTTTGAAAATTGTGCCGATATCCGCGTCTTCCATCCCAGGCATTTTCGCCAACACAGCCTGGAAACCACGGTGCATGTTCGCGCCATGGTCAGCATCGCCAATAGCCGAATCGAGTTCGGTCAAATAATCTTTATTGTCGGCGATAACTTGAATAAAAGCCTTCAGCCAAGCCAATACTTGATCACGGGTAATAGCCATACCATACTCCTCATGGTTGAGGGACTGATGGTGTTGACCACCAGCCCCTCAAACCGGTTTAATTTAGATTCCCCAGCGCAGGCCAGGTGTAAGGACTGGAGCATCCCACAGTTTCAGCATTTCCTCGTCAACCTTGAGCAAGGTGATCGAGGTTCCTGCCATTTCCAGACTGGTGATGTAGGGTCCAATCAGGTTGCGAACAACCTTAATGCCGTTCTTCTCGCAGATTTCATGGGCTTTGCGGAAGACAAGATATTGCTCAATCAAAGGCGTACCGCCCAACCCGTTGACAAACAGGATCACTTCGTCGCCGGCTTTGTAGGGGATATCCTTGAGGATCGGCTCCATCAGCATTTCAACGATCTCATCAACCGGCTGCAGTTTCATGCGCTTGCGGCCAGGTTCGCCGTGAATGCCAATCCCAATTTCCATCTCGTCTTCTGGCAGATCGAAGGTGGGTTTTCCGGCATGCGGAACGGTGCAGGAAGTCAACGCCATGCCCATTGTGCGGCCCAGACTGTTGATTTTGCGACCCAACTCAGCCACTTCCTTGAGAGAGTAGCCGGCTTCCGCCGCTGCGCCCACGATCTTCTCCAATACCACGGTCAGGCCCACACCACGACGGCCAGCCGTCCACAGGCTGTCTTGCACAGCCACATCATCATCCACCAGCACCGATTCCACTTCGATTCCTTCTGCGCGAGCCAGATCGGCCGCCATTTCGAAGTTCATTACATCACCGGTGTAGTTCTTGACAATGTGCAGAACGCCTTTGCCGCCATCTACAGCCTTGGTGGCTTCCAACATTTGGTCAGGAGTCGGGCTGGTGAAAACTGCCCCTGGGCAGGCTGCGTCCAGCATGCCTTTTCCGACGAAACCACCGTGCATGGGCTCATGTCCGCTGCCGCCGCCCGAGATGATACCCACTTTGCCTTTCACCGGCGCGTCAGCGCGCACGATGTAGTTGGGATCAAAGTGAACTTTCACCAGGTCGGGGTGTGCCAGAGCAATACCCTGCAACTCTTCAACTACAACATCTTCTGGTTTGTTGATCAACTTCTTCATACTGGATTTACCTTCCCTAATTTCTTCCTGCTGACAATCAAATCACCAGGCTTAACAAACAGGTTATTTCTGAGGCAGGTTAGCGGTGACGAACAGATCGTAGGTCGCGGCGCCCAAAATACCACCCACAACGGGCATCAGAACGGGGGCGATCAGCCAGTAGAAACCGGCGTCAAAGAGGCCTTTGGTTCCAACCAACGCACCGAAGATGCGGGGGCCGAGGTCACGAGCGGGGTTGATCGAATAGCCGCTGGGGCCACCGAGAGACAGACCAACTGCCAGAACCGTGAAGCCGACAATGAACACACCCAGGTTATTGCCCAGGCCCATGTTCTTGGAGTCGCCGCTGGCCAGGATACCCCACAGCAGCACTGCGGTGCCAACGATTTCAGCGATAGAGGCGGTAACCAGAGAGTAACCACCCGTCGAACCCGAGCTGGCCGCACCCCAGAAAGTGGTGCCGAACACAGAACCGGGGCCGGTGCTCCACACATTCGGCATACCAGCGGCTACGAGGCCGTCGCGGTACACAAGGAAGACACCCAGAGCGCCCAAGAAAGCACCCACGAACTGGGCCAGGATGAACGGAACTACTTTGCCCCACGGGAAGCCGCGTTTGACAGCCAACGCAATGGTGACAGCCGGATTCAGGTGCGCGCCAGAAACGCCGCCCGAAATGTAGACCGCGATGATGACCGCGAACGCCCATCCGATGGTGATGGTGTTCCAGTTATAGGCAGTTCCAGCCAGGCGGGGCGCAAGGCCCACATTGGCTACCACGCCATCGCCCAACAGCAAGAGGACGAAGGTACCGAATACTTCACCAACTAACTCGCTCATCAATCCTTTTTCTTTCATTGTGGCTCATCTCCTTAAGGTTTTTTATGGAAAACAAAACAAATGATGTGATCGAAAGGGTCTATTCAATTGAACAAAACACTTTTCTTTATTCCCTCTTTGCACCTCCTCCCAATTTTTTTCCGTCAGAGTGAGGTCGCTCCTCCTCGCTCACCCACATTCGATGGAAATAATTGCTTTTTTAATCTCACATCTCTGAAGAGATGGTCGCACCTTGGTAGGGGCCGCCCGATGAGATGTGTTAAGAGAACACAAATACACACCCCAGCCATTCCAATAATAGAGGGCAGCAGAAGAAAATTCGATTGTGCACTACTCTTTACTTTTTTTGCAATAAATATTGAGCGCCACACCAACAATAAAGTTATCCTCCCCGCTTTGCGCCCAATCTCCAGGCGAATACCACATTCGGCTTCACCGTATTGTTAAAATTTGATTAATAAACACTTATCATCATTATAGGCATATCTTTTGCGCTTGTCAAACCACTTGAGTTTTTTGTTCAATAGTGAAACACTACCATTTACAAACCGTTTCATTTTGAAACAGTCATATCAGGCTCGACGCAGATCACGCGGCGATAGCCGGAAAACCTTCAACTTTCGCCACAAAGTGGTGCGGCTGATCCCCAATATTTGTGCCATTTGCGATTGATTCCCTTTGCACATCCGCGCCGTCCGCAAAATCAGCTCCAGTTCCATCTCCTCCAGCGGCTGAACCTGGCTCTCAGACATCGGAGCGCCCACCAGCTCTTCGCTTGGGTAAAACATAAACTCCGGCAGATGCATGGGGCCGATATAGCCGCCTTCACCAGCAAACGCCGCCGCGCGCTCCAGCACAATTTCCAGTTCCTGAATGTTACCCGGCCAGTTATACCGCTGCAGCACATCCATCATTCCCGGCGCCAGTTCTAGCGAATGATTCAATTGTTTTTCCAGGCGCGTTAAAATCCGTTCCACCAGCAGCGGAATGTCTTCGGGCTGCTCACGCAAAGGCGGCAGTTTGATCTCAAACACGCTGATGCGGTAGTACAGGTCCGAGCGGAAGATGCCCCTCGCCACCAGTTTTTCCATATTCGCGGAAGTAGAAGCGATGATCCGCGTATCGACCGGAAAAGGACGCGAGCCGCCCAGCCGCTGGACAATATTCAATTCGAGTACATTCAACAGCGCGGCCTGCGCCTCCAACGGCAGCAGGTCCAGGTCTTGAATAAACAGCGATCCACCGCGCGCTAATTCAAATTTACTGGGCTGCCCGGCGCGGTGGATGGTACGCTCGCCTTCTTCCTCATATCCGAACAGCTCCACTGCCAGCATTTCGTTGGAGTAGGCGGAACAGGGGAAAGTAACAAAGGGGTTTTCTTTGCGCCGGCCTTCGTTGTGTATGGCACCCGCCAGAATGGTTTTACCCGTGCCTCCCTCGCCGCGAATCAGCACCGCCCCATCCGCGTCAGCGCAAATACGCACCTGCCGGCGGATCTCTTGCATGCGCGGTGATTCACCAATGAAACTATCCAATGTGGCTGAGCTGTAAGCCCCATACTGGCTGATCACCAGTTTGCGCACGGCTTTTTCTGCCCGCAAAATCAGAATCACAAACTGCACCTGGTCGTTGTGAACAATAAAACGCAAACTTAAGATTGAATCGATTTGCTGGTTCTCTACCGCAAACGCCGCTTCAACATCCGTTACCGGTTGGCGCTGCGCAATCGCCTCTTGAATGAACGACGGAAACTTGATGAACTCGGTGTAGGAACGGCCCAGGGCGTGCTGCGCGGAGATGTGAATCAGTTCCTGGGCGGAATCATTGATATGGATCAAGATGCCTTCATCATTCCACACCAAAATGCTCTCCGAAATGGCGCTTAAAATCTTGTTCAACTGAGCCAGCTGCCCTTTTTGTTCGGCTAGCAGCAAATCGGATTGCCGTTGGCTTTCAATCACCTTGGCGCCCATGTTAACCAGAGCGAGGCCATTCAGGTTGGGAATATGATGATAATGTATGAGACAAATTGTGCCCAGCGGCATCCCCCCCAGATCAAAAATGGGCGCGGCGTATTCATCCAGTGTGTGAAACTGCTTGAGAAAATGCTCGTACCCGCGAACAGCGCTGGGAAACCGCTCCAGAATGGCCATGGAAACCGAGTTGGTGCCAATGGTCTCCTCCGAAAACTGCCCGCCGGGCGTCATACCCAGCGCGGCCAGCTCGCGAATCACATCGCTGTGCCCCACCACTTCCAGCACATACCCGGCATTATTGGTCAGGAAAATGGCGCTCTGGGTATGCTCCAGAAACTGAAAAATCTCCTCCATCACCGGGCGCGCCAGCGAGATGAGGTTGAAGTTGGCCAATTGGGTGGAAAGCAAATGATATGCGCTCAACTGCTGCAAGCGCACGTGTTGAAACGGTTCAAGGCGCAGGCGTGATCGCTGCCAGGAAGTGGCGATATTTCGGGGAACGCCATCCAAAACGCGCTGGGAATGCACAAACGCTTCCCAGGCCGCGCGCTGATCGACAGGACTCAAACATACCTCCTGTGCGTTGGAGACAAAGAGGGCAAGCGTGGAGATTCTCATCTCCACGCCCGCCTGGCTTGAACAGATAGAGCTTAATTATTTTACTTTAGGTAGAGAGCGGCTCGCAACTACCGGAATACCGGTTCCCAGAGCATTTTCTAACACAACCTGGCCCATTTCTACGGGCGCTTGCACTTCAACCTTTCGCAGCTCAGCCAGCAGTTCGTGGATTTGCCGCTTGGGAATGGCGCTCTGGGTATAGACCGGCACCAGCGGATGCACAGCGCCTTTGACCTTAACGGTTGAGGCAACCATGCGGCGCGGGTCATGAATTTCCCTTTCAGCGTATTCATAACCCTGCTTGCAAGAAGCGCCTTCCACCTTCACGATGGTTTCACCACTCATCGATACATCCAAAGAACAGCCTTTGGGACAGGCTATGCAAATCAATTTTTTAACAGTTTCTTCTGGCATTTTTATCTCCTTCCCGGCTATCGGGTAACAACCTGAACCGTAAGGCGGTCGGTATTGCGAATGGCGTCAAAATCTTTGGGTTTTAACGTAACCGTTACCATTTCACCAGGGCGCACATAGCGCTCACCGCGCCGGGTGATCAGATTTTCGCCATCATGCACTTCCACCCACACCGGTTCTTCCATGGGCTGGCGCACGCGCATTTGCAGTTTAATGGGCTCATCCTGCAAACTTTCCTTTTCAATGCGGTGCGGCACCACATAGCGGATGTTGTTCCCCGCCAGCAAACCGATCGACTGCGCGGCCTTCTTCTTCTGAGACACCGCGAACTTGCCGGCGCCGTCTCCAGCCGCAAAACCGGCTTCGGTTACCCAGTCGACCAGGTCGTACACATGCACCACATTCCCCGCCGCGAAAATACCCGGAACATTGGTCTGGAAGGTTTCGTCTACATACGGCCCGCCGGTTACCGGGTCAATCTGCACACCTGCCATGCGCGACAGCTCATTTTCTGGAATCAGGCCCACCGAGAGCAGCAAGGTGTCGCAGGGAATAATTTCTTCCGACCCTGGCACCATATTCCACTTGTCATCTACGCGCACCGCTTCAATCGCTTCGACCCGATCATTGCCGATGATGCGTTTAATCGTGTGCTGAAGCTGCAGGGGAATATCATAGTCTTGTAGACACTGCACAAAGTTTCGCGTCAGGCCGGTGAGGAAGGGCATAATTTCCAGCACCCGCTCTACTTTCGCGCCTTCAAAGGTCAGGCGGCGCGCCATGATCATGCCAATGTCGCCCGAACCCAGGATGACATACTTCTTGCCGGGCATAAAACCTTCCACGTTGGTAAAGCGCTGCGCCGTGCCAGCCGTGTACACACCTGCCGGGCGCGTCCCTGGCAGGCGAATCTGCGAGCGGGTGCGCTCGCGGCAGCCCATTGCCAGCACAATCGCGCGCGCTTGAATCACCTTAAAACCGTAGGTTTTACTGGAAACATAGATCTTGCGGTGCGGGGTTACATCCAGCACCATCGTATCCAGCATGGTTTCCACACCCAGCGACAGGGCTTCGTTGATAAAGCGCTGCGCGTATCCGGGGCCGGGCAGGTCCTCCTTGAAGATTTCCACGCCAAAACCATTGTGAATACACTGCAGCAAAATACCACCTAATTCCACATCGCGCTCAATGATCAGCACATCGTCCGCGCCGGCTTTCTTGGCCGAAATCGCGGCAGCCAACCCGCCCGGACCACTACCAATCACTACTACATCATACAGGTCTTTGATTGCCATCTTAACCCTCCACGTCCTTTGTAGTCCGGAACAAGAATTCAGAGCCGGGGCCCTTCTTGGTAATCTCTAGCGGGGAGACACCCAACTCTTGAGCCAGCAGTTGAACCACGCGCGGGGTGTCAAAGCCAGCCTGGCAGCGCCCGGTACCGCACCAGGTGCGGCGCTTGATCGCGTCATAAGTGCGCGCCGGAAGCGGGGCGTGGATCTCCGCCAGGATTTCTCCCTCGGTTACGTTCTCACAGCGGCAAATCACGCGCCCGTAGGCAGGGTCGCGTTCCACCAGCAGCTGCCGGTCCTGGTTGGACAAATCGCGGAAGCGCGGGCGAGCCATGCGCACCGGCTCCCATTCGCGTTTTTCAGGAGGCAATGCTTTGGCGTCTTTCAGCAGTTCCACCACTTCCAATGCAATCGCCGGGGAAGAGACCAGCCCAGGCGATTCAATCCCGCCCAGGTTAACAAACCCCTGCACTTCTTCCGGAATCTCAATGATGAAATCATGGTTGTAATTAAGGGAAGGATCGCGGCTCGGTCCGTTCCCATAAGCGCGGTTTCCGGCGAAGGTGGCAATCACATGCGATTTCTTCAAACCGGGAACCAGCTTCATCGCGCCTTCCCAAATCTCGTCCATTCCTTCGGTGGTAACCGATTTGTCTTCTTTATCTTCATGAACCACCGCGTTTGGACCAATGATCGTGTTTCCGTGCACCGTCGTGGTGACCATGATGCCTTTGCCCTTATCACTGGGGGTGGGGAAGATCACATTATCAATGGTAATTTCCGCGCGATCCAGCACAAAATACTCGCCGCGGCGCGGTTTAATCTTGAAATCGGGGCGAATTCCGGCTTTATGCATGACCACATCAGAATACAGACCGGCGCAGTTGATCGCCCACTTGCATTTGAAATCACCGCGGTTGGTTTTCATCCCAACGATTCGTTTTCCGTCAAAGATGAAATCTTGAAACTCGGTTTCAACCATCACGGTTACGCCATTCATAATCGCGTTTTCGGCCGCGGCCACCGTGATCTGGAACGGATCGCAAACCCCGCCGGTGGACGCCCACAGCGCGCCCGACACATTGGGGTTGATGTTCTTCTCGCGCCGGCGAACTTCAGCGCCAGGGAGCAAGATCATGCCCGGCACGCCGTTCTTTTTGCCTTGCTCCATCAAAACTTCCAGGGCGGGCAGCTCATCATCACCAACAGCCACCACATAATCGCCCCGGCGGTCAAAGGCAAAATTCAACTCGCCCGCCAATTGGTCGAACATTTTATTGCCAAGCACGTTCATCTTGGCTTTCAGGCTACCAGGCACAGGGTCATAGCCGGCATGCACAATGGCCGTATTGGCAGCGGTGGTGCCCATGGCCACATCCGCCTGTTTTTCAATCAACAATACGTCCCACTGGTAGCGCGACAACCAGCGGGCGACCATGGTGCCTACAACCCCGCCTCCGATGATAATCACATCAAATTCTTTTTGCACAGTTCCCTCCATATATTCCAAAAAAATCGCATCCGAGCAGATTATTGGTTTCAAAACTGATTTGGGCAAAAACTCCGGCGTCTTTCTTTCGACTCGCTTTCTCTTCTCCTCTCAGTTTTCTCATCATAGAAATGGCTTTGCCCAACAATATCCAAATAAAGTTGGAAAGTCACAAAGTCCTATCCAGGTGATGGTATCAATATGCGACGGCATCACAAAGTGATAGTATCACCAGGAGATGAGTTCGGCGTTGCGATCATCTTGAAGCGGCAGGGAAACCAACGCGGTCGAACCATCCCTTTTCGAAGCCATGTTCAAAACATATTCCCAGTCAGACAAAAAATGTCTGAACTCGGCAAGAAACATCCATTCCCATGGATGATCCATTCCCTTCGATCACAGGATCAACGGTCAACCCTTGCGCGCAAACGGGCACTCCATCCCCCACCCATTTGTCTGGCATTATTTTAGCATAATCGTTAGGCGCGATTCAATCATGCTGCAAAGTCGTGATCAAAATCCATGACAAATGTCAGCGTAGAGAGCGGCCACGCACTTGGCTGGCAGGTCAAATCTGCCGGGGCGTCACCCCTTTTCATATTATTGGCACTCAAAAAGAATATGAGTATCTTCTTAAGCAAAAAAACACCACCCACAGGGGTGGTGTTTAAGTCTGTCTGATGATCTTTCAGAGTTAGATTTCTGAAGGCAGCGCCGGCAAATGAGAGATGCCGCGCATGCGCCGCTCGCTCTGGCGCGCCAGCAAAATGATCTTATCCATCACCTTCCGGGAAACGCCCCGCACCAGGTCGCGGTCTTCCACGTCGCCCTGGAAATTCATGGGGTGCCCAATGGTGATCGAATAGGGGCCTTTCAGGTACCAGTACCCCACCACATCTTTATCCCCGGAGCGGGAGACAAGCTGGGTGATTTTTTGCTCTTCCAGGTGCAGGCCAATCGGAATAACCGGCGCGCCGCTGGCCAGCGCCAGGCGGGCAACCCCCGTGCGCGGCTGGTGAAAACCGCCGCCGCGCGGGCTGATCGCGCCTTCGGGGAAGATTAAAACCGTGCGTCCCTTGTCTAATAACCGCATAGCCTGGTCAATGGCTTCCTGCCCACGCCCAGGGATCACCGGAATGTGCCCAGAGCGCGCCAGGTAGGTGCCAAAGGGTTTAACCTTGAACACCTCTTCGGCAATCAGAATGCTCACCTGATGCCGGGCCGCCAGAATCACCAAAAAGGGGTCGCTGACGCTAGGATGATTGGCCGCTAAAATCTTCGGGCCGGCGGGCAACACCGCAGTCTGGTCAATATCCAGGTCTAACATCAGCTTCGAATAGGCTGTAATGGTCGGGCGGGTTAACCAATAAAGCATTTTCTCTAACATATGGGTTTCGATCTCCTTATTCAATCCACCGCCTGTGCCCAAACCGCGGGCGGTGTTTTTATTCAACCTCGTACCATCTTACCGGGTATCCAGAGTTTCGCTGAGTGCCGCGCGACCTATTTCCACTTCGAAAGAGTGCTATTCTATGCATGACGCTGTCACGCGCTGGTCATAGTGACCGGATGCTGTACTGAAGGTTATAACCGCCCCGGGCAAAGAAAGTTCTTCTTTTTTTCCCGCTCTTATCAAACTCTTAATTTCCACGCCGCTTCCCCCAAACCGCTGCCAGGTGGGTACAACAAAAGCGCGCCCAGAGAGAGAAACTTCTCAGGGCGCGCTGCGATTAACTTCGGTTGGCTATTCAGCGTGCGGCTCCGGCGTCAGGCGGTTGCGGTTCTGTTTTACATATAACTGAAATTCGTTCGCGTCAAAGCCCTCTGCCCGGTAAAGCCGCCCCCAACTGGTGTAGGTGATCAAATTGGGCATGCCCGGCCGGGGCGCCGCCACCAGCTTAATGGTGCCCGTCTCGCGCGCCACACCCGCCCGGCTCATACTCTGCTTGATCTGCTCTTTCAGCGACGCGCACGCCGCCTCGTCCACCAACTCACAGTTGTAATACACCACTACATGCCCGTGCTCCAGGTTATGCACCAGGGCCTCGTCCGGCGGGGCCACCTCATAGAAGCCCGCCTCAGCCGGCTGGTCATAATGCTGCCCGGAAGTCGGCGGATCGCTGTTATAGTCCACCGCTTTTTGCCCATCGGGAATATGCTCGCGGCTGGCAATGGGGTAGGCTTCCCCCAGCATCGGCGTGGATTGAAGCGCCTGGAACACCAGAAAGCTCACCAACAACACTGTCACAACGCCGCCGCCAGCCAACCCCCAGGGGATGCGGGTCTTTTGCGTTCGGGCGCGCTCTTTCGCAGACCGGTTCACTTGTTTGGATGTCATCTTCATTTCTCCTTGGCTTGATCACTGCTGACCAGATTGCATGCAGCCTGACTGGACAAACAATTCGGATAAATTTTATCTTATTATTTATACCCTCTTTTTCACCATTTTTCCAGCGTCTTGCCCAACAACCGTTCCCCCATCCACACCGATAGGCGTGCTGCCCCCCCAAAAAAGCTGTGAGAGGCAGATGCCGATTATGTACAATTTTCTTCCCCGCCATCCCTTGACGTCCCGCCTGATCTTCGTATAATAGTTCACAATGTAAACTATTAACTATGTTAACTAAATCACCAACCATCGCTTTGGAGAAACTGTGACCTCAAACGAACAAGTTCAACCCGATAAACCCTTACAGCACGTCATCTGGGAGACGGTGCCCCTGCTCGCCCGCCAGATTCACCAGCAGGCCGACCGCGCCATCTTGCAGGAATATGAAATGACGCGCTCGCAGTTCCACGTTTTGCTGCAAATCTCGCACGGACGCAACACCATCAGCAGCCTGGCCAATCAAGACAGCATCAGCCTGCCGGCCGTCAGCCGCCAGGTGGATGAACTGGAACGCAAGCGCCTCGTCACCCGCCAGCGCGACCCGCAAGACCGCCGCATTGTGCACCTCGCCCTCACCGATGAAGGCCGCCAGCTCAAAGAGATTATTCGCGCGCGCGTCCTCGAATGGTTGACCAGCGTGGTGGAACCGCTTTCCCCAGCCGAACAAGAGTCCATCCGCCAGGGGTTGAACCAACTGGCCTCCATCTTTACCGATGAGACCAACACCTGTCCGCACTGCCACAAACCCGAATAATGGAGCCATGCTGAATGTCTGAATTATTAAAACTGGGAACATTTGGAAAAAAATATTGGAAATCCGCCGTGCTTTCGCTGGCGTTGATGTCGCTGGGTGTGGGCGCAGACCTGGCCATTCCGGCCCTGCTGCGGCGTCTGGTAGACCAGGGAATCACCCAAAAAGACATGAGCGCGGTGATCACCACCGCCTTGATCATGCTCAGCGCGACGATTGTCTCCACCTTCTTCGCGTTAGGGAACAACCTGCACTCCATCTTGTTCAGCGAAGGCTTTGCCCGCGACCTGCGCTCGGCCCTCTTCGACAAGATTCAAACCCTCTCGTTTGGCAACCTGGACCGCCTGCGCACCGGGCAGCTCATCGTGCGCCTCACCAGCGACGTGCATCTCGTCCAGCTCATCTGGCAAATGTCACTGCGCATCGGCGCGCGCGCCCCCCTGCTGCTGATTGGCAGCCTGGTGTTGATGTTCATCACCAGCCCCAGAATGGCTCTGCGCATCATTCCGCTGATGCTGGCCCTGGTGGCCCTCATCGTCATTTTCTCGCCCACCCTGCAAAAGCTCTTCCGCTCCGTTCAGCAAAAGCTCGACGCGCTCAACAACGTGCTGCAAGAGAACCTGGCCGGCATTCGCGTGGTGAAAGCCTTTGTCCGCTCTCGTTACGAAAACCAGCGCTTTGATGTCGTCAATCAAGACCTGACCCAAAAAAACATTTCTGTGCAACGCTGGATGGCCGTGCTGATGCCCACCCTGATGAACTTCGTCAACATGGGCATCGTGGCTGTCATCTGGTTTGGCGGCATCGACGTGATCAACGATCAGCTCACCGTGGGCCAGCTGATGGCCTTCACCAACTACCTGCTGTCCGCGCTCTTCCCGGTGCTGATCGCCTCCATGCTGGTCGGCTCCATCGCCGCCGCCGAAGCCTCGGCCGGGCGCATTAACGAAGTGCTGGAAAGCCAGCCCGAGATTCAAAACCAGCCCGACGCCGTGGAGGCGCACAGCCTGCGCGGCGAAGTGGAATTTGAGAATGTTACCTTCCAATATAACGGCAACGAGGCCGACCCCGTGCTGCGCGGCATCAACCTGAAGGTGCAGCCCGGCGAGACGATTGCCATTCTCGGTTCCACCGGTTCGGGTAAGTCCACCCTGGTCAACCTGATCCCGCGCTTTTACGAGGCCAGCCAGGGGCGCGTCCTCATCGACGGCAGAGACGTGCGCGACTTTACCCACGAATCGCTGCTCACCCACTTTGGCATCGCCCTGCAAGAGACGGTGCTGTTTAGCGGCACCATCCGCGACAACATCCGCTACGGCAAGCCGCAAGCCAGCGATGAAGACGTGATCGCTGCCGCCAAAGCCGCCCAGGCGCACGAGTTCATCGAATCGCTGCCCAACGGCTACGACACTCCCGTCGAACAGCGCGGCACCAACCTCTCTGGTGGGCAGAAGCAACGCATTGCCATCGCCCGCGCCCTGCTGGTCAAACCGCGCATTCTCATTCTCGATGACAGCACCAGCGCAGTGGACGTGGACACCGAAGCGCACATTCAAGACGCCCTGCAAGACCTGATGCGCGGGCGCACCAGTTTTGTCATCGCCCAGCGCATCAGCACCGTGCTCAGCGCCGACCGCATCATCGTGATGGACAACGGCCAAATCGCCGCCATCGGCTCGCACGCCGAACTGATCCAAACCAGCCCCATTTACCGCGAAATCTACGATTCCCAATTGGGCAACGGAGGTAAAAACTCATGACCACAGCCCCAGTCAGCCCCCCCATTGCTCCCCGCCGCGGACCCTCCCACGGCGGCCCAGGCAACCCCATGGCCGGCCTGCAAAAACCCAGAGACGCGCGCATCGCGGTCAACCGCCTGCTGGCGTACCTGCTGCCGCACCGCGCCGCGCTGATCGGGGTCTTTGCCCTGACCCTCTTCTATACCGCCTTTTCTCTGGCCGGCCCCTACCTGATGGGCGTCGCCATCGACCAGTTCATCGCCAATAAAGACCTCTCTGGCCTGGGGCGCGTGGTTTTGCTGATGCTGGGCGCGTACACCGTCGCCTGGCTGTCTCAGGTGTTTGCCGACTTTGTGATGGCCGGCATCTCGCAAAAAGCCCTGCAAAAAATCCGTGAAGACCTCTTCCGCCACCTGCAAACCCTGGAGCTGCACTTCTTCGACCAGAATCCCCACGGCGAATTGATGAGCCGCCTGACCAACGACATTGACGCCATCAACCGCGCGGTCTCGCAGAACGTTACCCAGCTTATCTCCAACGTGCTCACCGTGATCGGCATCATGGTGATGATGCTGGTTTTGAACGTGTGGCTGGCGCTGGCCGCCCTGCTCGTGATTCCGCTGATCATGCTCCTCACCGCCCGCATTGCTTCCAGCACCCGCAGCGGGTTCCGCGACCTGCAAAAAGGCCTGGGCGACCTGAACGCCACCGTGGAAGAAACCATCAGCGGCCAGCGCGTGGTTACCGCCTTTGGCCGCACCGAAAGCGTGCGCAGCGTTTTCAATGAGAAGAACGAATCTCTCTACCACGCATCCGTCAAGGCCAACACCCTGGCCTTCTTGATGATGCCCATTACCAACGTTATGGGCAACCTGGCCGTGGCCATTCTGGCCAGCCTGGGCGGTGTGCTGGCCATCAACGGCCTGATCACGGTGGGCGCCATCGCGGCCTTCATTAACTATACGCAGCGCTTCATGCAGCCCATCCGCAGCATGGCCAACCTCTACAATACCATCCAATCCGCCCTGGCCGGCGCGGAGCGCGTCTTCGATATTCTCGACCGCCAGCCTGAGCTGATGGACGCCCCCGGTGCCACACCCCTGGAGCAGATCAAAGGCGACGTGCGCTTTGAGAACGTCAACTTCCACTACGTCGAAGGCGTGCCGGTGATCAAGAACATGTCGCTGCACGCCAGCCCCGGCCAGACCATCGCCCTGGTGGGCCCAACCGGCGCGGGCAAAACCACCATCGTCAACCTGCTCACCCGCTTCTATGATATTCAGAGCGGCAGCATTCAAATTGACGGGCGCGCGATTGACCAGGTGCAAAAAGACAGCCTGCGCCGCCAGTTGGGCATCGTGCTGCAAGACACCTACCTCTTCACCGGCACGGTCATGGAGAACATCCGCTACGGGCGGCTGGACGCCAGCGACGAAGAAGTGTACCAGGCCGCACGCCTGGCCAGCGCAGACACCTTCATCCACCGCCTGCCGCAGGGCTACCAGACCCAGCTCAGCGAGCGCGGCAGCAACCTCAGCCAGGGGCAGCGCCAGCTGCTGGCTATCGCCCGCGCCATTCTGGCCGACCCCGCCATCCTGATTTTGGATGAAGCCACCAGTTCAGTCGACACGCGCACCGAGGCCAAAATTCAAAAAGGCCTGCTGGAATTGATGAAAGGCCGCACCAGCTTCGTCATCGCCCACCGCCTCAGCACCATCCGCGAAGCCGACCAGGTACTGGTGATCAAAGATGGCGAGATCATTGAGCGCGGCAGCCACAATGAACTGCTCGACCTGGGCGGATTTTACAACCACCTCTACCTGAGCCAGTTCAAAGGCCAGGTGGCCGTCTAAACCGAAAATGATGTGAAACCAAGAGAGTCTGCTGGCTTCAGCAGGCTCTTTTTTGTTATCAAGCAAATGGGAGTATATTAAAAACGTGTTCTTTGTGTAGGATGGCGTGGAGGGCGGACAATTTTCTTTGCGCCAAAACCACTACGCATCCGCCCGCAACCCACCACCGATCAAAACCCGGTGGGGTGCAGACGGGGCATATTTACATGATTCTTGTAGGTCGGGTTGAGGGCGCAAAGTCCGAAACCCGACAAAAAAACAACGCCTATGTAGGGTGGTGTGGAGGGCGGACAATCTTCTTTACACCAAACCCACCTCGCTCCCGCCCGCAACCCACCACCGATCAAAACCCGGTGGGGTGCAGGCGTGCATATTAGGAGAATCTTGTAGGTCGGGTTGAGGACGCAAAGTCCGAAACCCGACAAAAAAACCATCGCCGTTGTAGGGTGGTGTTGCGGGCGGTGAATCTTCTTTGCGTCAAAACCACTACGCATCCGCCCGCAACCCACCCGCCTTTAATCTTCCTCCCCGCCAAACCTGCTATACTGAAACCAACAGCCTGTAGTGAAAGGCGCTTTCCATGGTTTCCCCCACTCAAAACAAAAAGTGGGCGGTGCTTTCCGCCCTGATCCTGTTTGGTGTCAACGGCCTGGTACTGATTCTGATGGAAATCCCCCATGAGTGGAGCCTGCCAGCCTGGTTCCGCGCGTTAGCCGGTGCATTCATGATCGTCGAGTTGCTGGTCGCCCCGCTGGGGCTGTTCCTCGGCTGGCTGGCGGGCTTCCCGCGCTGGGTCTTCCCCTACGCCACTCAGGCCTTGCTCATGTCCTTCTATATGCATAACGTGGCTACTCCCGGTCTGAAGATTTTCAGCTATACCTTCGGGCCACGCGACCTGTGGTCCTGGCGTGCCTGGCTGCCCTTGGGCCTGGCCTGCGCCGCCGCGCTGCTGATCACCCGCTCGCTTGAGCCGCTGAAGCAAGCCTTCCGCCAGGTGGAAGCCGACTCTTCTGTGCTGGCTTACGCCTATCTGGGCTGCCTTCCACTGTTCATCGCGGTCAATTTTGACGAAATGGACCGCCTGTATTCGTTCTATTTCATGCTGGCCTTCACCGTCATCCTTTTGGTCACCAGCGTCCTGTATGTGTGGATCGAGGACCGCAAGGCTCACAGCCGGGTATTGGCTGCCGGCGGCACGCTGATACTGCTCGCCATCCCCATTGGCGTGCACCTTTACTGGACGCGCACCTTTGGCGTCAACGAAGCCGTGTCCGTTGCCTGTTTCTCCACCCTGCTGCTGCTCTACCTGCTGTGTTTCACCCCCATCTTCTTCCCGCCGCCCACCCGCAAAACCCAGGCGGGTTAACCCTGCTTTTCTTCTTCCTCCGGCCAGTTAAAATTGACCACCTGGTTGTAATTCAGCACGCGCGGCAGCACCCCGTCAAAATGCAGGGTGGTGATCGAGGCGGTGAAGGTCAGCAGGCGCTGAAAATCGTTCAGCGCCATATTGAGGTAGTGCGCGGTCAACAGCCGCACCACGTCGCCGTGCGTGAAGCACGCCACCACGTCCTTTTCACCGGATTCAGCCGCCAGCCGTTCGATCTCCGCCACGGCGCGCTGCTGCACCTCCACCAGCGTCTCGCCGCCGGGGAAGCGCACGGCCTGCGCATCTTCCTGCACCTGTTTCCACAGCGCTTCTTTTTGCAAATCCGTGTAGCTCGCCCCCTGCCAGTCGCCAAAATCCACCTCGTTCAACCCCGCGAGCACCTGCACCTCCAGCCCCTTGGCTTGCGCCAGGGGTTGGGCAGTCTCCAGCGCGCGCTCCATCGGGCTGCTGTAAATGGCTTTGATCGGCGCGGCGGCCAGCGCGCTGGCAATTTCCTGCGCCTGGCGCTGCCCGGCCTCGTTCAGATGAATCGCTGGCAGGCGGCCGGCCAACCCTTTCTTTAACATGTCATTTTCACCATGACGGATGAGCAAAATGGTGGGCATGGTCTATTTTCCTTTTTGCGGCGGGCGTACGTGCCCGGGCAGCTGCGATTTCTCTTGTGAGGGTTTGCCTGCCGCTCCCGCCAGGCCTTCCTGCTGCTGGGCGCGCAGGCGGCTGACGCGCTCGCTGACCTCGGCCTCGTAGCCCTGATCGGAGGGTTTGTAGAATTGTGCCTGCACATCTTCCGGCAGGTAGCGCTGGGCCACAAAATGGCCGGGGAAATTATGCGGATACTTATAGCCCTTGCCGTGTCCCAACCCTTTCGAGTCGCGGTTGGCGTCCATCAGGTGGGTGGGCACCGGCCCCACGCCGTGCTGCTCAACATATTTCATTGCCTCAAAGATAGCCAGCGCCGAGTTGGACTTGGGCGCGGTTGCCAGGTAGAGGGTAGCTTCCGCAATGGGAAAGTAGCCTTCCGGCAGGCCGATATAGTCAAACGCCTGCGCGGCTGCCGTGACCACCACCAGCGCCTGCGGATCGGCCAGGCCAATGTCTTCTCCGGCCAGCACAATCAGACGGCGCAGAATAAAGCGCGGGTCTTCCCCGGCGGCCAGCATCTTGGCCAGCCAGTAGAGAGCCGCGTCGGGGTCCGAGCCGCGCACCGATTTGATGAAAGCCGAAATGGTATCGTAGTGTGCGTCGCCATTTTTGCCGTAGATCACCGCCCGGCGCTGAATGGACTCTTCCGCCGCCTCCAGGTCAATTTGCACATTCCCTTCCAGGTCGGCGGGCGTGCTTTCCACAGCCAGTTCCAGCGCATTCAGCGCGTTGCGCGCGTCGCCGTTGGAGAGGTTGACCAGGTGCTGAAAGGCCTCGTCGCTGATCTGCACGCTGCGCGATCCGTAGCCGCGTTCTTCATCGGCCAGCGCCTGGCGCAGAATGCGCGTGATCTGCTCTTCGCTGAGCGGCTCCAGTTGGAAAATGCGCGAGCGCGAAACCAGCGCCGGGATGACTTCAAAATAGGGGTTCTCGGTGGTCGCGCCAATCAGCATAATCATGCCGCTTTCCACGTGCGGCAGCAGCGCGTCTTGCTGGGCTTTGTTCCAACGGTGAACTTCATCCACAAACAGGATCGTGCGCGTCTGATACAGCTTGCGGCGCTCTTCGGCCTTGGCGATGACCTCGCGCAGCTGCGGCACCCCGGCCAACACCGCCGAGATGGTCTCAAAATGGGCGTGGGTATGCGCGGCGATCAACTGCGCCAGGGTGGTTTTACCGGTGCCGGGCGGGCCGAAGAAGATGATCGAAGAAAACAGCCGGTCGGCCTGAATGGCGCGGCGCAGCAATTTCCCTTCGCCAATAATATGCTCCTGGCCGATGAACTCTTCCAGGGTGCGCGGGCGCATGCGCGCCGCGAGTGGGGCTTCCTGGCGCATACGCTGCCGCATGGCGTGATCAAATAAATCGCTCATTCTACCCAGCCTGTTCGCTTCGGATGATACATCCATTCTACCATATAACAGATGTTCTATTTAAGAGGGTGTTTCCTATGGGTTGGTCCAGTCGGGAGTTATTCCTGCACTCGCGGCGCCGGTTGTACCAGCAAGTCGGCCAGCGCCAGTAGAGAGTTAACCCGCGCGTCGGGCTGCCCCGCGCTTGGGATGGTCATTTGCTCGGCATTGGGCACGCGGCGGGTGATCCACACGCTGGCCATGCCCAGTTGGTTGGCCCCCACGATATCCGCCGCCAGCGAATCCCCCACCATCACCGCTTCCTGCGGCGCGATCTGCCAGGCGTCCAGCGCCTGCCGAAAAATCTGCTCGTGCGGCTTGCGGAGTCCCACGTCCGCCGAGATGAGAATCTGCTCCAGGTACGGGCGGATGCCCGCTTTGTCGACCAGGCGCTGCGCGTCCCGCGCGTAGGCCGCGTTGGAAATCAATCCCAGCCGCAGCCCGGCTTGCTTGAGCTGGGTCAGGCAGGTGTGCGCGTCTTCTTCCACATTCCAGTGCTGCTGCGAAACCGCGTACATCGCGTCCAACACCGGCAGCAAATCATCATCGCGCGCACTGGCATAACCGCGCTCCAGCAACAGAGAGCGCAGCACATGTTCAGAAGTGTGTTCGATACAGTTCAGGTCGCGCTGCTGGTAATAAGCGTTGATGCGCTCACTGAACTCGCGTAGAAAGGCCTTTTCTTCGAGCGCGTAGCCGCGGCGCAGCAGCTCGGCCGTCAGCGCCAGGTATGAGCGCGCGTACACGTCCGGCCAGTAACCATTAAAATACATCAGCGTGTTGCCTAAATCAAAGAAAACGGCCTTAAAGCGCTGTTGTTGAAAGTCGACCCTGCTTTTCATCTCCCAAATAAACCTGTATTAATACCCCTTGTCAAAGTCGAATTGGTTATACAGCGGCAAACCGCTCAGATAGCGCTCAAGATTCACCATAAACAGTTCGGCTGCCAGGCGGTCATAATGCACGCTGCTGATGGCGATATGCGGCGTAACCAGCATATTGGGCAGCTTCCAGAAGACATGATTCTTGGGCAGCGGTTCTGTGGCAAATACATCCAGCGCTGCCCCGGCGATTTTCTTCGTCGTCAACGCGTCCACCAGCGCGGCTTCATCCACCACCCCGCCGCGGCTGATATCGATCAGGTAGGCGTTGGGCTTCATCAACTCAAATTCGCGCTTGCCGATCAGCCCGCGGGTTTGCGGCGTGAGCGGAACGGTAACCACCACAAAATCGCATTCCTTGATCATCGAGCCGCGCGCTTCCACCGGGTACAGGCGGCGGAACAGATTGCCTTCCGGGTCGCCCAGGCCGGGCGGGGTGTAACCGCGATCTTCGGGGTGCATCACATCGCGCTTGGCGGCCAGCACGGTTACATCGAACGGCTGCAGCAGGCGCGCCAGCTCGCGGCCGATGCTGCCGTAGCCGATAATTCCCACCGTGCTGCCGCGCAGTTCCTGAGGAACGTAGCGCTTCAAGCGGTCAACCGGCCAATCCGCGGCGGTCTGGTTTTCCACCAGCGCCGGAAGGCGGTGACCCAGCGCCAGCATCATCGCCAGCGCGAACTCCGCCAATTGGCCCATCGCCGCGCCGCTCATCGTGGTAACCGCCAGGTCCGCCTTGGTCAATAAGGGATACTCCAGCGCGTATTCAATGCCCGCCCAATGCAGCTGCAGCCAGCGCAGCGAAGGCATCGCGTCGGGTTGGGGAAAGTGCATATCCGTGTAGAACACTTCGCACTGCGCCAGCGCGTCTGCCGGCAGGTCTTCGGCCTTCTTCACGGGGGCCACGCGCACATTCAGCCGCGGAGAAACCGCCCGGATTCTTTCCACCAGCGTCTCTGGCCAGTCTTTGGTAATCAGCACCTCAATTTTGGAACCGTCTGCCATTTCGAGCACCTCCCAATACAATAACGCGCAGCCGCCGCTTTGGTTGCGCTAATTATGCCATGAAGCCTGTGGTTCGGGGAATGATTGTCGATGTTTAGCGGTAAATCCCCTGCGGATCCAGCTCTTCCCTCAAGATACGCAGCTCTTCTTGCGTTGGCGGTGGTGTAAATTTCACCTCGCGGGCCGGCCGCAGCTCCCAGCCGGTATTGGCCTGCGCCTGTTCCAGCGTGGCCCCCGGATGCAGCGCGGCTACCACCAGCTCGCCGGTCTCATCCGGCTCCAGAATACACAGGTCAGTTACCACCGCCTGCGGCCCGCCGCCGCGGATGCCCGCCGCCTCACGCTGCGCGCGCCCGCCCAGAAAACCGGCCGAGGTGCAAAAATCCACTTTTGCCGGGAAGCGCCGCTTTTGGTGCGGCGTCATGATGTAACAGCGGTTGGCCCAGGCGGCAATCTCCATCGAACCGCCGGAGCCGGGCAGGCGCACTTTGGGGTGCTGGTAATCGCCGATCACCGTGGCATTGATGTTGCCAAAGCGGTCAATCTGCGCCCCGCCCAAAAAGCCCACATCCACGTTACCGCGCTGCAAATACAGGCTGAAGATGTCGAACATGCCGCACACTTGGGTCGCCCCGCTCACCAGGGTGGGGTCGCCAATGGAAAGCGGCAGGCGCGCCGGGCGCGCTCCAATCACCCCCGCTTCGTAAATCATCAACAGGTTGGGGGCGTGCGTGCGCCGCGCCAGGTTGCAGGCCAGGTTGGGAATGCCCACCCCCACAAACACCGAATCCCCATCGCGCAGCAGGCGCGCGGCGTTGACAATCATCAATTCAGAGGCGGTATAGTCCATGTTAATAGGCTCCATAGTTGACCGGCGCGCTCCAGCGCGGGGCGACCTTCAGGCGCTCCAACGTGGCGGTGCCCAGTTTGGTCACATAGTCCGCGCGGTCTCGCGTGCCGTAGACCCATTCATCCAGGTACGCTTCAATCCCCTGACGCGTTTCCGAAATTTTATCCCAGGCCAGGTAAAACTCGTTGTCGCGGTCGTAATAGCCCTGTGTGTACGAAGGGTGGGCGCAGTAGGGCACATGGCAAACCGCGTCCACAATAAAATCGGGGATCAGGGTGCGGTTCGGGTCAGAGCGGATCACCGCTTCGTCCACAATCTCTTCGGCGGTGATAATCACATGCTGGGCGGCAAAAGCGGCCTCCTTTTGCTCGCCGATAATTCCCCAGATCTGCGCGTTGCCACGCGCGTCGGCGCGCTGCACATGCACAATCGCCACATCCGGGCGCAGGGCGGGCAGCACCACCACTTCGCCATCCGAGTAGGGGTCCTTCACCCGCCGGTATTGGGGATTGGCGCGCTCCAGGTCGCCCGCGGCGGTCTGGTTCATGGGCATAAAGGGCAGCCCGGCCGCCCCGGCTTGCAGGCGGGTGATCATGCCAAAATGCGAGTATTCTTCCCACTCCAGGCTGCCTTTTTCCAGTTCCTCGCGCACCATGTGCAGCGAGCCAACGCCGGGGTTGCCGGAATAAGAGAAGATCAGTTTCTTCGCGCAGCCGGCTGCCACCATCTGCTCATAGATCAAGTCGGGCGTGGCACGCGCCAGGCACAGGTCACGCCGCCCCTGGCGGATGATCTCATGCCCGGCGGCAAATGGAATCAGGTGCGTAAAACCGGCCGCGTACAGGCAGTCGCGGTCGTGCACCCATTGTTGAATAGCTTCTTGCAGCGAGCACAATTTATTCATAGCGTCCCTTTATGCGTGATCACTTGCTCTTTTTCTTCTGCATGCGCGACTTGGACCGTTCCAACTGCTGCTGGCGAATCCGCCGGATCATGGAAAAACGGCTCGACGGCTCAGGCGTTGGCTTGGGTCCGGCGCTTTTGAACAGCGCTCCCACCGCGATCAGCGCCACACCCGCCAGCAGATAGGCATAATTGCGCGCCTGGGCGATATCCGAGAACAAAAATAAGAGAATCCCCATCCCGCCCAGAATCAGCAGAAAAGAACCAAAACGGTTAAAAAAGTTCATAGCCTTCCCATGGTAGAAAACCAGCCGGTTCAACCACCCCTGCGGGCGCGAACCGGCTGGCCGTTGCTAGCAATTCAGGCCTTGCGCACGCGGGTGCGGATCTGCTCGCGCATATAAACCGGCAGGTAATGCCAGCCGCCCATATTTTTGCCAATCGCGCCCGAACCTTTCCACCCGCCAAACGGCTGGAAGCCCGGCCACGCGCCGGTGGTGGCCCCTTGCGGGCGGTTCATGTAGGTTACCCCGGCCTCAATCTTATCTTCAAACCAGGCCAGCTCGTCTTCCGCGCCGTAGAAGCCCGCCGTCAGCCCATAATCCACGTCGTTGGCCAGGCGCATGGCCTCATCCAGGCTCTGTACGCGCGCGATGGTGGCAATCGGCAGGAACATTTCCTGCTTCCACAGGCGGTGATCCAGCGGCAGCTCATCCACCAGAGTTGGCGCGACAAAATAACCTTTGGCCATCGCCCCTTCGGTCAGCACTTTTCCGCCGGTCAAAATTCGTCCGTGCTGGCCCAGATCGGTGCAGAAAGCCTGGTAGTCGGCATAGGCGCTCTTATTAATCACCGGGCCCATATATACATTGCGCTCGGTGGGGTCGCCCACCGCCAGCTTGCCGGTCAGGTTCACCAGCCGCTCCACCAGCGCGTCATAGACCGGGGCTTCAACGAATACCCGCGAGCAAGCCGAGCACTTTTGCCCCTGCAGGCCGAAGATGGAGCGCACAATGCCAATCGCGGCGTCGTCCAAATTGGCGTGCCGAGAGACAATCGCCGGGTTTTTGCCGCCCAATTCCAGCACAATCGGGCGGATATATTTGCCTTTGGCATAATCGCGGTAAATTCCCATGCCCACATCATACGAGCCGGTAAAGGTGATGCCGTTCACATCCGGGCTGTCGATCAGCGCTTGCCCCAGCGAGCGGCCGGGGCCGGTAACATAGTTGAACACACCCGCCGGAACGCCCGCGTCTCGCAGGCACTCGGCAATCATGCGCGGAACCCAGGGCGTATCGGTGGCCGGTTTCATCACCACCGTGTTGCCAGCCACCAGGGCGTGCGCCACCGGCCCGCCAGTGAGCGCCGCCGGGAAGTTGAATGGGCTGATCACCACCCACACCCCGTAAGGCCGTAAAACCGAGATGTTGGACACCTGGTAACCGGCCAGGGGATCGATGCCCATTTCTTTCACATACCCATCGTGCGCTTCCATCATCGTGCAGGCGTAGCGGTACAAATCAGCCGACTCAGCCACGTCGCCCAGCGATTCCATGCGATTCTTGCCCACCTCCAGAGCCAGCTTGGCCCCAATTTCAAACACGCGCTGGTTGATCAGGTCGGCAGCTTTGCGCACCAAAGCCACCCGCTCCTGCCAGGGTGTGGCCGCCCAGCCCGGGAAGGCCTTGCGCGCCGCCGCCAGGGCATTTTGGGCATCTCGTTCTGTGCCCTTCTGAAAAAACCCCAATACCCAATCGGTATGGATCGGGCTGCGGTCTTCCACTTTTTCCGCCGCAAAGTACTCTTCGCCATTAATGATCATGCCGTATTCGCGGCCAAGAGTGGCTTTTGCCTCTGCCAGCGCTTCATCAAAGCGTTGATGAAGTTCTTCAGGGGGGTTATACATGGTTGCATAGGTTAATTTGAAGGTTGTTTCTGCGGTCATTCGAGATCATTCTCCTCGTATAGAAAAGGAACTGCACACGGTCAATTTCTCTCTGATTGGCATCCAACCATCATTAGTATAGCCCAGCCAAAATGGCAAGTCAAAATACGCGGCGTGCCAGGGGCTGCCATCCCCCTCCTTAACCCTCGGTTGCGCCCGCCGGGGAACTGGGCTACACTTTCTTAACAAACCTTTACTTGCGCGTTCAAAAGGCAGGGGACGTTGGAACCAGAAGAGATCACCAGCATTGGCATAGAAATTTCCGGCGGCAGGCATCCCTTCACCTTCCTGGCGGTCGACGATACCTGCCGGCTGCTGGCCCAGGGCAGCGGCCACCTGGAAGATGTGTTGGCCTTCTGCGCCGGGCAGACCGCCGCGCGCGTGGCCGTGAATGCCCCGCCCCGCCCCAACCAGCAGGTGATGGCCCACCAGGAAACGCGCCAGAGCCTCTTCCCCGACCTGTCGCCTGGGCGCTGGACGCAGCTGCGCCTGGCCGAATACGAGCTGCACCAGGCGGGAATTTCCATCCCGCGCACCCCCAGCCAGCCCGAAGACTGCCCGGCCTGGATGCGCCTGGGCTTTAAGCTCTACCATCACCTGCAAGAGTTGGGCTACCAGCCGTACCCTGGCGAGGCCGAGCGCCAATGGCTGGAAACTCAGTCAAACGCGGCCTACTGGTCACTGATGAATCACGCCCAGCCCTTTCACGAAAAAACCCTGGAAGGCCGCCTGCAGCGCCAGCTTGTTCTTCACCAGATCAGCCTGCCGGTCAGCGACCCGATGCGCTTTTTTGAAGAGCTCACCCGCCACCGCCTGCTCAACGGAATTTTGCCGCTGGAGAGCATTTTCTCCCCCGAAGAATTAAACGCCTGGGCCGCCGTCTACACGGCCTGGTGCTCCATCCACCACCCCGAAAACCTCGTCCGATTTGGCGACCCGCAAGAAGGCGTCATCTACCTGCCGTTTCGCCCCCAAGAGAGCAACACCCGCCGCGCCTTCAGCGACGTGGGGTATTAAAAGCATTCTCCGCACCAACCTCCGTCTTCCATAGGGATGAGCAACCTGGTATTGAAAGGGTGTTTTCTTCACCCTTCCCTGATTTCATCGGGGAAGGGTCGCGCCACAAGCGCGGGGATGGGGTTTTCACAGCAGGAATTCGGGCAAAATGGTGGGTTGGCTGCGTTGGATGTTCCGCGCAGCACCGCAGGTATATCCATCTCGCCGCGGATTCGCAGCCAACGCCACCCTACGCCCGCCGGTTGGGTGGTTGGAGAGTTCTTCACCCTTCCCTGATTTCATCGGGGAAGGGTCGCGCCACAAGCGCGGGGATGGGGTTTTCACCACTCCACATTCGTAATCTCCAACCAGGCTTCTACCGGGTTCGCCTGCGTGCCAAGCCTCACCTGCCCGTCCGGCCGGAACGCCGCAAACTGATTATCCACCCACAGCACCAGCCCCATCCGGCCGCGCGGGGAGAGGCGCGTTTCAAAGCGCATCTCACCGTCCACCGCGAAGCGCACCCCCTCAGCCCGCCATTCCAAACGGTATTCATGCCACGCGGTGAAATCCAACTCCAGGCGCGCAGAATCTTCCTTCACCAGCCAGCGCGCCGCGCGGCGCATCCGGCGTGCCAGCGGAGGGAGCACCAGCCCTGCCAGCAGGGGCGCGGCGGGCAGCAGGCTCCAGGCCGGCAGCTGCGCCGCCTGGAACACCCCCATCAGCATCCCGTTGGCGGGCAAATCATCGCGCAGGGAAAGGTAATTGTCGTCGGAAGCGTGAAAAAACCAGGCTGTTTGCGGCAGGGCGGGCAGCCGGCGGCGCGCGCCCCCCACACCCAGCCCCATGCTGAAGGGGTCATTCCACAGGCCGAACCCCCAGGTGCCCGGCAGACCCTGCGCCGAGACGCGCGCCCGCAGGCTCAGCGCCAGCGGAGCCACGTGCCGGAAGGCCTTGCGCGGCAGATCCATGTAATCATCCAACTGCGCCCAGCGGTACGCGCCCGCCGCCCCCGGCGGAATGGATAGCCGCCAGCCGTTCTCAACCGGCGTAACCTGCGCGCCGGCGGTCAGCCGCGTGGATAAGAACGTGTTGTTCATTATTCCTGATAAAAAAAGAGCGGGGAGAACGTATCCCCGCCCTTTGCCAATCATACAATTTGGGGCAAAACCAGCGCCCACACCAGCCACCAGCCGATCATCATTCCGCCAATGCCCATGCGCGCCGCCACCGACCAGCCGCAGCCCAGCGCCATGCTGCGCGTCGAGTCCAGCGCCTTGCGCCAGTCGCGCACGCGGATCACCTCCACCACGAACAGCGCCAGCAGAGCGGCCACCAGTCCGCCAAACGGAGGCACCAGCAGGCTGCCGGCCACCGCCGCCACCAGCGCCGCCCCAATTCCCAGCCAGCTGGCTCCCTGCGCGCGCGCGCCCGCGCCCATAAGGATATTGTCGATCACGTTGCCAACCAGCATCAGAATGGTGATGAAAGCGAAGAGAACGCCCGACTGCCAGGTGAAACCGGTAACCAGGCCGTAGACCAGGGCTGCCGCCCAGATGATCGTCAGGCCGGGAATGACCACCACGACCAGCGAGAACAGGCCGCCCAGCATGGTGGCAAAGGTGATCACCTGCAGTGTAAATGTGCCGACGGAAGTCCAATCAACCATGAAACCTCATTTTTCTGCGCGGATCACATCCACGCCGCCCATCCACGGACGCAGCACTTCGGGCACCACAATCGAGCCGTCCGGCTGCTGGTAGTTTTCCAACACCGCGATCAAGGTGCGCGGCAGCCCCAGGCCCGAGCCGTTGAGAGTGTGCACCAGGCGCGTTTTCGATCCATCCGCCGGGCGGTATTTGATGTTCGCCCGCCGCGGTTGAAAATCGCCCACTTTCGAAACCGAAGAGACCTCCAGCCACTCGCCGCAGCCGGGCGCCCATACTTCCACATCATAGGTAACCGCCGCGTTAAAGCCCAGGTCGCCGGTGCAGAGCTGCACCACACGGTAGGTCAGGCCCAGATCGCGGCAGGTTTGCTCGGCATCGGCCAGCATCTTATCCAGCTCCGCGTCCGATTGTTCGGGCGTGCAGTAGATATACATTTCCACCTTGTCGAACTGGTGGCCGCGTTTAATGCCGCGCACGTCGCGCCCCGCGCTCATTTTTTCGCGGCGGAAGCAGGGGGTGTAGGCGGTGTAGCGGCGCGGAAGCTGGTCTTCGGTAAACACATCGTCAATGTGAATGCCGGTCAGCGGCACTTCGGCAGTCGGCACCATCCAGAAATCTTCTTCGTGGTCGCGGTAGAGATTATCGGCAAACTTGGGAAGCTGCCCGGAGGCGTAAAGCGTGTCGCCCTTCACCATGAAGGGGGTGTATTTTTCTTTGTATCCCTGGCGAATGTGCAGGTCGAGCATCCAGGCAATCAGCGCGCGTTGCAGGCGCGCGCCCGCCCCGTTCAGCACATAAAAGCGCGATCCGGTGATTTTTACGCCTTCTTCAAAATCAATGATGTCCAGCTCGGTTCCCAGGTCCCAATGCGGTTTGGGCTCAAAATTGAACTGTGGTTTCTCCCCATGCTGGCGCACCACCACATTTTCGCTTTCGTCTTTACCCAGGGGCGTGCGCGCGTCGGGCAGGTTGGGAATGCCAGCCACCAGCGCCTGCAGGTCTACGTCCACCTGGCGCACCTGCTCATCCAACGCGCTGATGCGGTCGCCCACCTCGCGCATCTCGGCAATTTTAGCCTCGCGCTCGTCTTTCTCTTTCATCCGGCCAATCTCTTTCGAGACCCGGTTTCGCTCTGCTTTTAAGGTTTCCACCTCGGTCAGCAGGCCGCGCCGTTTCACGTCCAGCTCGGCCACCTGGTCAACAGCGGCGGTATCCATCTGGCGCTTGCGCAGCGCCTCGCGCACCACGTCGGGGTTTTCGCGGATCAGGGCAATATCTAACATGTTAATCTCCTTATGATGAAATAAGTACCTGACTCTGAATAAAAAATCACCCCGCTCGTGCAGGACGAGGGGGGCGACTCGTGGTGCCACCTGCATTTACCGCGTCTCTCGCGGCCTTATTCTGGCGATAACGGATGCCTCCGTCCCTCTTACAGCGATGGGGATCGCTCCTGCGAGGGATGCCGTTCCGGGAAGAACGCCGGGGTGGAATTTTCCGCTTGCCAGCTCGCACCGACCGCTGGCTCTCTGTGTGCGGGAAACATATCCCCGGGCTGGCAAGATTCTTTTATTGGAATACTCTGCATTATACCTGTCTGGCTTGCCTTGTCAAGCGCGCTGGTTTTCTGGCGTTATTTCCGCTTTTTTGGCTCCACATCCAACCGGTAACCAACGCCCCGCACCGTCTTGAGATAGCGCGGATGACGGGCGTCTTCTTCCAGGGCCTGGCGCAGCCAGCTAACGTGCACATCCAGCGTGCGCGTGTCGCCCGTGTACTCGGTTTCCCACACCACCCGGAACAGGTCCGTGCGCTCAATCACCTCGCCCGGCCGTTCCATTAAGGCGCGCAGCAGCATCACCAGGCGCGGCGTCAATTGCGCCTGGCGTTCCTGGCAGCGTGCCCAGCGGTGTTCCACATCCAGATGAATCGGCCCCACCTTTAATAAATTCTGGTCGTCGGTGGGCAGCAGAGGGCGCATGCGGTTGAGCAGCTTTTGCAGGGTAAACGGCTGGGCCAGAACCACATCCGCGTCCAGCCGCTCCATATGATCGTAATCCGCGTCCACCACCAGCAAAATCGGCACGCCCGGCGCGTCGGCGCGAATGGATTGGCAAATCCGCTTTCCACTGGTGCGCATCGAAGCGGCATCAACCAGCACCACGTCCGGCAGGCTGGTCTGCAGACGTTCAGAGGCCAGCTTTCCGGTTCCCACGCTTTCCACATCGAAACCTTTGCGCGTTAGCCCGGAAAAGAAAGAAGGATGGTCTGAACGTTTGCCTTCAATGAGCAGGATTTTTCCCCTCGGTCTTGCCAATCGAACGCTTGCCTTTCTCGACCGCCGCGCAAACCGCGCGGCAGTGCGGGATGAAAACTTTCACGTATTATATACACGTTTCCCCTGTGCCGGGGAACTCGAAACGAACCAAAAAAGGAAGAACGCCTTTCAATATTGTTAATCCCAACCCATTAAGGATGGGATATTCAGCAAAAGGTTAAGAAACATTTCTTAAATGTTAAAAGGTTTCACTTATTATACACGATATTGACCATCTTTATTAACATCCATCTTGTTCGCGCCGGTGTTTTCCCCCGCCGCAGAACAATTCATGGAATGTTGCAGTCCCTTCGCCTGCGTGTTAGAATTAAGCAGATTACAATTCCAGAGAGAAAATCTCGGGAAGGGACTGGCTTATGACCGGTATGATTGAAGTGGTAATTGATAGTTTAAGAGTATCCCTCACCAACCAACAGCGCATCGTTGTTTTGCGAGAAGTGGGGCGGGAACGCTATTTGCCCATCTGGATCGGCCCTTATGAAGCCGAAGCCATCACCATTGCTTTGCAGGAAATTGAAGTGGCCCGCCCGCAGACCCATGACCTGCTCAAAAATTTCTTAACCTCGCTCAACGCCCGCCTGGTGCGGGTGGAAGTCAGCAGCCTGCGAGATGATGTTTTTTACGGCAACCTGGTCATTGAAACCAACGGGCAAATTATTAATATCGATTCGCGCCCGTCAGACGCGCTGGCCCTGGCCGTGCGCGCCCATGTTTCGATCCTGGTTTCGCGTGAAGTGATGGATAAAGCCGGGGTGATCCCCGAAGAAAACCTCCAGGAACCGGCCGAAGAACAGCCCAAGCTGCCCGAATCCAAGGCTCCCAAAGAACCCGCTTCCGGCAGCTCGGAAGACCGGCTTTCCGTATTCGAAGACTTCCTCTCCAACCTGGAACTGGACGACTCATCTGAATCGGGGGAAGATGACGAACCGGATGACGATCAAGACAAATCCTGAGCAGCAGCGCTTAACCATTCAACCGGGGCGTTACCTTTACCCCGGTTTTTTACACTCCGCCCGCTTCGCGTGATCAAACATGACCGATTCTATTCCTGTCGACGAACAGATCCCCCTGGACGACCAGATAAAAGGCCCTCCGCACAGCCGCCAGGCTGAAGAGGCTGTTTTAGGTTCCGTTCTGATCAACCCCGAATCGTATTACGATGTGGCCCAGTTTCTGCAGCCCGATGATTTTTACATCATCCGCAACCGCTGGATTTGGGAAACCTTTAACCGCCTGCATGAGAGCCGCCGGCCGATTGACTATTTAACCGTCACCGAAGACCTGGCCCAACAGGCCCATCTCGAAGAAATGGGCGGCCCGGCCTACATTCTCTCGCTCATCAACCAGACCCCCACCTCGCTGCACGCCGAAGCCTACGGCCGCCTGGTTGAAGAAAACGCCATTCGGCGGCGCATGCTCACCTCGGCCAACGAACTGGCCCGCCTGGCCTACAACCAGCAAAACTCGGTCGACACCATCCTCAACGAAGCCGAAAAGCAAATTTTTGGTCTCAGCGAGCGGCGCGTGCAGCGCGATTTGCAGCCCATCTCGCGCGTGCTCTCCGAGGTCTACGACCGCGTGGACCTGCTCTCGCGCCGCGATGACGACATCTACGGTGTGCCCACCGGGCTGATCGATCTCGACTACCTGCTGGGCGGTCTGCAAAAATCGGACCTGCTGATCATCGCCGGGCGCCCCGGTATGGGTAAAACCGGCTTCATGCTGGGCGTAATGAAAAACGCCGCCCAGAAGCACAAGAAACACGTCGCCATGTTCTCGCTGGAAATGTCCAACGAGCAGTTGGTGCAGCGTCTCATCGCCCAGGAAACCGGCATCGACACCCAGCGCCTGCGCAAAGGCCAGCTCAACGACGAAGAGTGGCCGTTATTCACCCACGCCATCGAAGTTCTCTCCCAGACCCACATCTTCCTCGATGACACCCCCGCCATTACCCCCCTGCAGCTGCGCACCAAATGCCGCCGCCTGCACATGGAGCACAACCTCGACCTGATCATTGTCGACTACCTGCAGTTGATGAGCGGTGACTCGCGCAACGACAACCGCGTGCAGGAAGTCTCGTACATTTCGCGCAACCTGAAAATCATGGCCCGCGAGCTGAACGTTCCCGTGCTGGTGGGCGCGCAGCTTTCCCGTGCCGTGGAACAGCGCGCCGACAAAAAACCCATCCTCTCCGACCTGCGCGAATCGGGCAGTCTGGAGCAGGACGCGGACATCGTCATGTTCATCCACCGCCCCGAAATGCTGGAAAACGAAAGCCCCACCAAGAACATCGCCGAGATCATTGTGGCCAAGCACCGCAACGGCCCCACCCACGGCGGTATTCAGTTGGTGTTCTTAAACAACACCGCCCGCTTTGAAAACGCGGCCACGCCCGCCCGCGGCCAGACCCAGAGACCGGCATGAACGTGTTTAATGGTTTTGCCAGCAGCCCCAATCAGGCGCCCACCCCGGTTCCGGCCGCCTTCTTCAGCGAACTGCTGCCGCAGATTGATCACCTGGCAGAGCTGAAGGTAACCCTCTACACCATCTGGTTTCTCTTTCAGCAGGAAGGCCATATTCGCTTCATCACCGAGGCCGACTTTTTGGACGATGAGTTATTGATGAGCGGTCTGGCCGAAACGCCTCAGTCCGCTCAGGCCGCCCTGCGTGAAGGACTGGAACGGGCCGTGGCCCGCGGAACGCTGCTGCGCGCCTTCGATTCGCATCAAGAACCGCTGTACCTGCTCAACACCGAGCGCGGCCGCGCGACGATCAAAGGTTTGGAGAAAGGCGCCTGGTCGCCCGAAAGCATCCCGCACGCTCACATTCACCTCACCGCCGACCGGCCCAACATCTTCCGCCTCTACGAAGAAAATATCGGCGCGCTGACCCCCATCATTGCCAACGCGCTCGAAGATGCCGAAAAAACCTACCCCACCCAATGGATTGAAGATGCCTTTCGCATTGCCGTGGAAAACAATGTGCGCCGCTGGCGCTATATCGAAGCCATCTTAAAATCCTGGCAGGAGGAACAACGCGATGGAACCAATAGACGAGACTCTCAAGAAAATCGCCAACGCTACGTCCAGGGCAAATACGGAGACATCGGCGACTACTGAAAACACTCCCCGCGCATCTGCTTTCCCCGGCGACCCGAACTGCCCGCTCTGCGGCGGCATTGGCTTTATTCGCCGTGATCTGCCCATCGACCACCCCGACTTTGGCAAGCTGACCATTTGTCCCTGCCGCCAGCAGGCCGTGGCGCAAGAAAACCTGGAACGGCTCTTCCGCCTCAGCAACCTGGAGGCCTTCTCCAATATGACCTTTGAAACCTTCAGCCCCACCGGCAGGCACGGCTTGGGCGATAAGCAGATCGCGTCTCTCTCGCTTGCCTTCAACCAGGCGCGCTTCTTTGCCCAATCACTCACCGGCTGGCTGCTGCTGTTGGGCGGCTATGGCTGCGGAAAAACCCACCTGGCGGCCGCTGTGGCCAACCAGGCCGTGCGCGAGGGCGTGCCCACCCTCTTCCTCACCGTGCCAGACCTGCTGGACTGGCTGCGCTACTCGTACGGCAGCACCGAATCCAATTTTGAAGAGCGCTTTGAAGAGATCCGCAACATTCGCCTGCTGGTGCTGGACGATTTGGGCACCCAAAACGCCACCGCCTGGGCGCAAGAAAAGCTCTACCAAATCATCAATTACCGCTACACCAACCGCCTGCCGCTGGTCGTTACCACCAACCTCGAGCTGGACGAGATCGAAGGCCGCGTGCGCTCGCGCCTCGAAGATAAAGACCTGGTTAACAAGGTTCAAATCCTCGCCCCCGATTACCGCATCTCCACCGAAGAGCAGCCCGAGCAGATGAAGCTCTCTACTCTCTACCAGCACAGCGAGCGCACCTTTGGCACCTTTAACCTGCGCGAGAAAGAAAACCTCTCCACCGATGAAAAACGCAGTCTGGAAAAAGCCTTCATCGCCGCCCAGGAATTTGCCGAAAACCCGCAGGGCTGGCTGGTGCTGATGGGCGATTACGGCACCGGCAAAACCCACCTGGCCGCCGCCATTGGCAACTGGCGCGCCGGCATGGGCGAGCAGCCCATCATGCAGGAGGTAACCGACCTGCTCGATCACCTGCGCGCCACCTTCAACCCGCGCAGCCCGGTGTCGTACGACAAAATCTTCAACCAGGTGCGCGACGCGCCCCTGCTCATCCTCACCAACCTGGAGACGCAAACCGCCACTCCCTGGGCGCGCGAAAAGCTCTACCAGATCTTCAACCACCGCTACTACGCGCGCAAGCCCACCGTCATCACCACCGTCTACTCGATGGAAGAGATCGACGCGCGCATTCGCAGCCGCCTGCTGGACGAGCGCCTGTGCAAGATCAATAAAATTCTGGTGCCGCCCTACCACATCGGCCCCGCCGGCGAAAAGCAGCGCGCCCCGCGCCGCTCAACACGCGCCCCCAAATAAGCAGGCTGGCGCGTAAAACGGACAGGCTTCTCCTTGACGCGCGCCCTTGATGCTCGTAGAATCAAAATACAATTGAATAACGCTTATTGACCGCCTCTCCCCCGGATGGGAAGGCTAATAAAAGGTGAAACCGGTTCAAGTCCGGTGCTGTCGCGCAACTGTAAGGAGACGCCCTCTCCAAGCCAGGTCATCCTTCAATAAGCTGTTCGCCACAACCTCGCAGAAAGGAGGTGGGAACCGTGCGGCGCAGATTTTCCCACGCAAGAAACGCATTGTCCAACCTCCCTGTCTTCCAAGGCAGGGATTTTTATTTGCACAGCCGCCTGGGCACAAAAACGAGACCTGTTACCAACCGCCAGAGAACATCAAACCAATGAAAAGGAAAAGTCAAAAATGAAACGCCGTTTTGTGCCTGTCTTACTCTTTACCCTGCTCAGCCTGCTGCTGGCCAGCTGCGCGCCCATCGCGCCTACCAGTCCAACGGCTGTCCAGCCAATCATCCTCACCGACGCCCTCGGACGTGAGGTCAGCCTGGCGCAGCCCGCGCAAAAGATTGTCTCCACCGCCCCCTCCAACAGTGAGATTCTCTTCGCCATTGGCGCGGGCGCGCAGGTCATCGCCCGCGATGACTTCACCAATTACCCCCCCGAAGCCCTGGACCTGCCCTCGGTGGGCGGGATGAGCGGCTTTAACCTGGAAGCCATCACCGCTTTACAGCCCGACCTGGTGCTGGTGGCCGAAATCAACACCGCCGAAGATGTGAAAGCCCTCGAAGACCTGGGCCTCACCGTCTACATGGTTCCCAACCCCACCGATCTGGAAGGCCTCTATACCAACCTGGTCAACGTGGGCAAGATGACCGGTCGCGAAGCCGAAGCCGCCGCCCTGGCGGAAGAGCTGAAAGCCCGTGTGGAAGCCGTTACACAGGCGGTGGCCAGCGTGGAAACCCGTCCGTCCGTCTTTTATGAGCTGGACGGCTCCGACCCCGCCAAACCCTGGACCAGCGGTCCCGGCACGTTTATTGACCTGCTGATCAACATGGCCGGCGGGCAAAACGCCGTAACCGTAGACAGCCCCTGGGTGCAACTCTCGCTGGAGGAATTGATCGTAACCGACCCCGATTTTATTCTGCTGGGCGACTCCACCTGGGGCGGCGTAACCCCCGAAATGGTGGCCGAACGCGCCGGTTGGAATGCCTTATCCGCTGTTCAGAACGGAAAAGTGCTGCCCTTTAATGACGATCTGGTGGGCCGCCCCGGGCCACGCCTGGTGGATGGCCTGGAAGAACTGGCCAAAATCCTCCACCCCGACCTGGTGAAATAAACATGCCCATGCTCACTGCCCGCCGTATCCCGCTCATTCCCCTGCTGTTGCTGGCAGCCTGCCTGATCGCCAGCGTGGCGGTGGGCAGTGTCTTCATTCCTCCCACCACCCTGCTGGGGTTATTGGGCGCTCGTCTCAGCGGCCAAACCATCCCCGCCGACTGGCAGCCCTTTGCCGCCATCATCTTTGACCTGCGCTTACCGCGCACGGTTCTCATCGCCCTCACCGGGGCGGCCCTGGCAGGCAGCGGCGCGTCGTACCAGGGGCTTTTCCGCAATCCACTGGCCGACCCCTACCTGATTGGGGTGGCTTCTGGCGCGGGGCTGGGCGCGGTTCTGGCAATGAGCGTGCGCTGGCCTTATACCCTGTGGGGGCTGCTGGCCATTCCCACCTTTGCCTTTCTTACCGCCCTGCTCACCGTGCTGGTGGTGTACCAGCTGGCGCGGGTGGGCGCTACCCTGCCCATCACCAACCTGATTCTGGCTGGCGTGGCTATCAGCTCTTTTACCACCGCTCTCACCTCTTACCTGATGATCAACGCCAGCGGTGAGCTGCGCCGCGCCCTGGTCTGGTTGTTGGGCGGCGCCTCGCAGACTGGCTGGCAGCCGGTGCTGGTTATTTTTCCCTTCATTCTTGTGGGCCTCGGCATTCTTGCCAGTTTGGGGCACGCCCTGAATGTTCTGCAATTTGGCGATGAACAGGCCCAACAGTTGGGGCTGCCGGTCAACCGCGTCCGATGGCTGGTGATTCTGGCCGCATCGCTCACCACTGCCGCGGCGGTTTCCTTTGCCGGCATCATTGGATTTGTGGGCTTGATTGTGCCCCACACCGTGCGCCTCATCTGGGGGCCCGATTACCGCCGCCTCATCCCGCTTTCGATTGTTAACGGCGCGACGCTCTTGTTGTGCGCCGATATCCTCGCCCGCCTGGTGCTCGCCCCCCGCGAAGTGCCGGTGGGAATTATCACCGCGATGGCCGGAGCGCCTTTCTTTTTGTGGGTGCTGCGCCGCGCGAAACAACAGAACTATTGGTGATGCCATGCTCCATGTAAAAAACCTGAGTGTCTCTTATTCCGGCCAGCGCGTTCTCAGCCATATCGACTTGCGCGTCGCGCGCGGGGAAATTTTGGGCGTGATCGGCCCCAACGGCGTGGGCAAATCGACCCTCATCCGCGCCCTGAGCGCGTCCATCCCCGTTGAGCAGGGGACGGTAACCGTGTTGGGGCAAGATGTCTCCACTCTGCCCACAGACGCGCGCGCCCGCCTGATCGCCGTTGTGCCCCAGGCCCGCGCCCTGCCGCCCGCCTTCACCGGCTGGGAAGTGGTCTTGCTGGGGCGCACCCCCCATATTGGCTGGCTGGGCAACCTTTCTGCCCACGACCAGGAGATTGCCCGCCTGGCCATGCAGCGCACCGATACCCTGCACCTGGCCAAGCGCCATGTGGCCGAAATGTCCGGCGGGGAGCAGCAGCGGCTGCTGCTGGCGCGCGCTTTGTGCCAGTCATCGCCTGTGCTGCTGCTCGATGAGCCCACCACCCACCTCGACCTCAAGTACCAGTACAACCTGCTCGATCTGGTGCGCCGCCTGGCGCGCGAAGTCGGGCTGACCATTCTGCTTACCCTGCACGACCTCAACCTGGTCTCGCGCTACACCGACCGCGTGGCCCTGCTGGTGGACGGCCGCCTGGAAGCCCTCGATACCCCCGCGAAGGTGCTCACCGCCAGCCTGTTGAGCCGCGCCTACCAGATTCCGCTCATTGTCATCGCCGACCGGCAGAGCGGTCAGGCAGCCATCTTGCCGGCCTCGCGCGCGTCCTGAGAATTACCCGCCAATTCCTTTCTCGCCGCCGGCGCGGTTCGCGGTATACTTGGGCAGTATGCACATCCAAACCTTACTGATTGACCTCGACGATACCATCTACCCGCCCCGCGACGGCATCTGGGACGCCATCGGCACGCGCATCAACTCCTTCATTCATAACCAGATCCATCTCCCTCCCGAACAGATATCCCAGCTTCGCGACCGTCTGTACCTTGAATACGGCACCACCCTGCGCGGCCTGCAGATCGAATACGGCATTGACCCCCACCAATATCTGGACTACGTCCACGATATACCGTTAAAGGAATTGCTCACCCCCAACCCGCGCCTGCAAGACGTTTTTTCCAACCTGCCGCAGCGCAAAATCATTTTCACCAACTCCGACCGCAACCACTCGACCCGCGTGCTGGATTTCTTCAATATCCGGCCATATTTTGAGCGCATTATCGACGTTCTGGACGTGGCCCCTTACTGCAAGCCCAACCCTGAGGCCTTTGAAGCCGCCTTGCGCATCGCGGGCGTCTCCGATCTCTCCGCCTGCGCCATCGTCGACGACAACGTTCGCAACATTCAGGCTGCCGCGCAAATGGGGCTGTTCAGCGTGCATGTGGGCCCGCCAGAAAAAGCACCCGCCGCCGCCCACCGCAGCATTGCCCGCATCGAAGACCTGCCCGCCGTCCTGCAAAACCAAGCCTAATCCTTCACGCCCTGTTTTTTCACAGTCTATGGCCATCCTCCAGCTTACCCCCTCCCAAGCGCGCCGATACCTGCTCCAATACCAGGGGCTTTACCCCGCGGCCAAATGGCAGGGGAAAAGCGGTATTATGGCGTTCATCCGCAAAGTGGGCTGCGTGCAGTTCGACCCGCTCAACATTGCCGGCCACAACCACGAGCTGGTGCTGCACGCGCGCGTCGAAGATTTCTCCCCCGCCGATTTGAAATCCCTTTTATATGAAGACCGCCGCCTGCTGGACGGCTGGGACAAGATGATGTCAATTTACTGCGTGGAAGACTGGCCGTACTTCCAGCGCTATCGCGACCATTATCACCGCCGCCTGAACGCCCCGCACCGCCCGGCCGCGGACGTGCTGCCGCAGGTGCGCGCTGCCCTGCAAGAGCGCGGTCCGCTCTCTTCCAAAGACCTGGATATCAACCACACCGTGGACTGGTTCTGGGCCCCCACCCGCGCCGCGCGCGCCGCCCTGGAAAGCATGTACTATTGGGGCGAGCTGGTCATTCACCACAAAATTCACACCCGCAAGGTCTACGACTTTGCCCACCGCTGCCTGCCAGCCGGCCTGCTCAACACTCCCGATCCCAACCCACGCGATGAAGATTATTTCGCCTGGCACGTCGCCCGCCGCGTGCGAAGCGTGGGCCTGCTCTGGAACCGCGCCGGAGACGCCTGGCTGGGCATTCTCGGCCTGAAAGCGAGTCAACGCGAAGCCGCGCTGCAGCGCCTGGCCGCAGACAAGCAACTGGTGGAGATAGCCGTGGAAGGTATTCCCTACCCCTTCTACGCCCCCACCGAAAGCCTGCCCCTGTTAGAATCCATCCCTGATCAGAACGGCCTGCCCGACCGGGTCTCGTTTTTGGCTCCGCTCGACAACCTGCTGTGGGACCGGCGCATGATTCAGGCGCTGTTCAATTTCAATTACCGCTGGGAGGTGTATAAGCCGGTTACAGAACGCCAATACGGCTACTATGTTCTCCCGGTTCTGTTCGGCGAGAACCTGGTGGCGCGCATTGAGCCGCGCCTGGAGAAGAAAACCCGCGAGCTGGTGGTCCTCAACTGGTGGTGGGAAGAAACCCGTCCGCCACGCGCGCTGTTTCAGCCTCAGCTTCAGGCCGCCCTGCAGCGTCTGGCGTCTTTCCTCAGCGCCAAATCCCTGCGCTTATCGCCCCAGGCCAGCCTGTCGTTGGAAATGGAGCCCAATCCATACTTTGCCGAATAACCTTTTGCATGCTCTTATCCATAATTTAGAATCTTATGATAGGCTTAAGCAGTACAATGCTTGATAAATTATCGGAGATACGCTGAATGAAAACTCGCAGCATTTTTTTAATCTTGCTCATGGCCGCCATCACCCTGGCTGCATTTCTGGGTGGGGCACTGGCAGGCTGGGCATACCTGGCGTACCAGAACGGCAGCCCCGCAAATCTCAATGGGGGGTCCTTATTCTCACAACTCCCCTGGAACAAAAGTGAAGGCGATGCTCCCACCACCGAGGAAATCTTTGCACCATTTTGGGAAGCATGGGACATCGTTCACAGGGATTATATCGACCAGCCGGTTGATGACGTCGCCCTCATGCGTGGGGCCATCCGCGGCATGCTGGCTGCCCTGGGCGACCAGCATACCAGTTACATGGACCCGCTTGAATTTGAACAGGCCAACCAGCCGCTCAACGGCAGCTACGAGGGCATTGGCGCGTTTGTTGACACCACGCAGGAGTACCTGACCATCATCAGCCCTATGCCCAATTCCCCCGCGGAAAAAGCCGGGCTTAAACCCGATGACCAGATCATCGCCGTGGACGGAGAGGACATCACCCAGCTGGCTCCCGATCTGGTTCTGCGCCGCGTGCTGGGGCCTGCTGGAACGGTTGTGGTGTTGACCATCCAGCGCGAAGGCGAGGCCGAACCATTTGATGTTTCCATCACTCGCGCGGAAATCGAGCTGGCCAGCGTATATGGCGAAATGGTGGAAGGCGAGAATATTGCCTACATCCAGCTCACCACTTTCGGCGAGCGCACCCGAGAAGAACTGCGCAGCTCGCTGGAAGAGCTTTTGGCGCAGAACCCCGATGGGTTGATTCTGGACCTGCGCTACAACGGCGGCGGCTACCTGAATACCGCCATCGACGTGATTTCTGAGTTCATCCCCAAAGACGAACTGGTAATGATTGAAGATTACGGCAACGGCCAGCGCGAGATGTACTATTCGCGCGGCGGAGGCCTGGCCACCCAGATTCCTCTGGTTGTGCTGGTCAATGAGGGGTCTGCCTCCGCCTCCGAAATCACCGCTGGCGCCATTCAAGACCTGGAGCGCGGCCTGCTGGTAGGCACCACCACCTTTGGCAAAGGCTCGGTCCAAAATTGGATTCCGCTCAAAAATGAACAGGGCGCGGTGCGCGTGACCATCGCTCGGTGGTATACTCCTGATGAGCGCCAGATCCATGAAGTGGGCATTGAGCCCGATTTTTCAGTGGAAATTACGGAAGAAGATGTTGAGAACAACCTCGACCCTCAGCTTGAAAAAGCCGTCGAGCTGCTTAAGGCTCAATCGTAGTTGGTGGATCACCCGCAAGACCGCAGCGCACGTCAAGGCGCGCATTCTCTCCAGCGGTATTCTGCGTTTCTTAATTGACAGTTCAGGGTCAGCAGTGTATAATTGATCCTCGCTGAAAAAAATCGATGGGAGTGTGTTTAATATGGAATCTAACGTTGTGGCGAATGAAGATCGCCCAGAAATCAAGCCAAAGATGCAATTTACAGGTAAGGTGATGAAAACCAGCCTGGCGGGAGCATTGATCGACGTCGGTGTGGGAACGCCGGCGGTGATGCATGTCTCGCAGATGATTAACACGAATGACCCCAAAGTGGTGGTCAATCGTGTCGACGAAGTCCTCAAAGAGGGCGACGAGGTTGAAGTTTACGTTCACCGCGTAAAAGACGACCACATCGAATTGACCATGATCAAACCGCTGGACCTGGAATGGCGCGAGATCAAAAAAGGCATGACCGTCAAAGGCAAAGTGGTGCGCCTGGAGAAATTTGGCGCCTTTGTTGAGATCGGCGCCGAGCGCCCTGGCCTGGTTCACATCAGTGAAATGGCTCACGGCTACGTCCGCCAGCCCTCCGACATGCTCAAAGAAGGCGATGAAGTTGAAGCCGAAGTTTTGGAAGTCAACCGCCGCAAGAAACAAATCAAACTGAGCATGAAGGCCCTCCAGCCGGTGCCCGAAGAAAAAGAAGAAGCCCCCGTTTCTGCCGGCAAGAGCCAGCAGGCGTTTGAAACTGGTGAAAGAACCGCCCGCGCTCCGCGCACCAGCGCCCCGCGCCCCAAGAAACCCCGCAAACAGCGTGAAAAATTTGACGGCGGCGAGATTTCTTACGAGTTCAACAGCACGCCCGAAGGCAAAACCGAGCCGACCTTCATGGAAATCGCCATGCGCGAAGCCATGGAACGCGCCAAGAGCCGCAAGCAGCAGGCTGAACGATCCAAACGCGAAAAATCAGTTTCTTCCGAACAAGAGAAGATTCTGGCTCGCACGCTGGAACAGAAGAGCACCGAAGAGTAACATCTGGGGAAGATGGCCCCCAACTCGCCATCAAACCACATACTCCCATTCGCTCAAAGCAATTTGGCCCCGATGAACTCGGGGCTTTTGCTTTTATCACCCTCACATCACAGGCCGAGTATCACCAACGTCCTCTCTTTTCAGTTTTTTGCAAAACAGGTGCGCTTGCGTAGAGCAATCGGGTTTACAATAAGCAGCGAGTTATCAATTCGTGCCTACCCACTCAGGAGTCACAATGAAGAAATATACCATTCTCCTTGCGGGCGCCCTTTTGTTGGGCTTGCTGCTGGCAGCCTGCGCGGCCCCCGCGCCCGCCGTGGAACCTACTGTCGCCCCACCGGCAGAGCTTCCCACCGCCACCCTGGCGCCTACATCAACGCCAACCACTATTCCCCCTACCGCCACCCCTTTGCCAACCGATACCCCCGAACCCACGCCCACCCCTCAACTGGCCCTGGAAGCGGACGGTTTCTCGGCCTGGTGCCTGCCGCAAGACTCTCTGGACGACCCGGCCAGCTTTGCCATGCCCGAATACGCGCAGGTGGCACAAATCGTAGACGGCCTGCCCGAACTGATTACCGAAGTGAAAAGCTGCACCTTTTTGTTCCAGTTCAACCAACCTGCCCCCGCAGGGCTGGTGCTGGAAATGTACGACACCCGCGAAACGCCCTTCTTAAGTTTTGAGCTGCAAACCAACCCAGACGAACCGCGCCAGGCCCTGGCCTATTCGGTTAATCCGTATGTCATCGATCCTCCGTTTTGGACCATCGACTACAATTTCGTCCTGCGCTCGGCCGGCGGCGACACCCTGTGGGAAAGCCCGGTGCGCTTCCGCCGCGGCTGGACGCCCAAACTGTGCTGGGGCGGCGTTTGGCCCGACCCGGCCACCCTCGACTGCCCCTGGCTGGGAGAAGCGCACCCCTGGGATGCGTGGTATGGGTTTGAAGAGCCCTACCCCGACGGGATTCGCTGATCCGAGTTAACGCTCTTGCAAACTGCTTGAAGTATGGTAAACTAACTCTGTTAAGTCAAACAACCCCGCAAGTTCTAAAGCTTGACCGAAACCGGTAAAAAAAAACGGTACACGTCAGGCTTTATTTTTGGTGATGCGCGTATGAATGTGTTTTTACAACATCAACAGTTTGACCATAAGAACCGACTCAACCACACGATGGGGAGGCGCCGATAAAACGGCCCTCCCCATTTCCTTGTTAATCTGGGGTCGATCTGAAATCTATTGTTTTTAGAGGAGACAAGCATGGAAACAAAATATATTTTCTTCACCGGCGGCGTAGTCAGTTCGGTGGGCAAAGGCGTTACTGCCGCTGCCGTCGGCCGGTTATTAAAAGAACGCGGCTTTAAGGTTGCCGTCCAAAAACTGGACCCGTACATCAATGTCGATCCCGGCACCATGAGCCCTTACCAGCACGGTGAGGTCTTCGTGCTGGACGACGGCGCCGAAACCGACCTGGACCTGGGTCACTACGAACGCTTTATTGATATTCGCCTGAACCACGTCTGCAACATCACTACCGGCCAGGTCTATGCCGAGGTGATTCAAAAAGAGCGCCGCGGAGATTACCTGGGCGGCACCATTCAGGTCATCCCCCACATCACCAACGAGATCAAGCGCCGCATCGGCCTGGTGGCCAAAACCACCGGCGCCGAGATTGTGCTGGTTGAGGTGGGCGGCACGGTGGGTGACATCGAAAGCCAGCCCTTCCTGGAGGCCATTCGCCAGCTGCGCGGCGACTTGGGGCGCGAGAACACCCTCTACATCCATGTAACCTGGCTCACCTATATTGGCGCCACCGGCGAGCTGAAAACCAAACCCACCCAGCACTCCGTGCGCGAGCTGCGCTCCATCGGCATCTCACCCGATATTATCGTCGCCCGCTCCGATTTCCCCGTGGAACCCTCGCTGCTCGACAAAATCGCCCTCTTCTGCGACGTGGAAAAACGCGCCGTGGTGCCCATGGTTACCACCTCCACCCTCTACGAAGTGCCGCTTCTCTGCGAGCAGGTCAAGATCGGTGAATACATCCTGGAGCGCATGCGCCTGGAAGCGCGCACCCAGCCCAATTGGAACAGCTGGAAGAAACTGGTGGAAGAGATCCACCGCGAAAAACCGGTGGTTAAAATCGCCCTGGTGGGCAAATATGTTGAACTGCACGACGCCTACATGAGCGTGCGCGAAGCCCTTAAACACGCCGCCCTGCACTTGGGCGTGGACGTGGACATTCAGTGGGTGCATTCCGCCGACCTGGAAAAGAACAAAGGCTGGGATGATATCTACGCCGCCGACGGCGTGCTGGTTCCCGGTGGGTTCGGCAGCCGCGGCATTGAAGGTAAAATCATGGCCATTCGCCACGCCCGCGAAAACAAAGTCCCCTATCTGGGGCTTTGCCTGGGCATGCAGTTGATGGTGGTGGAATTTGGCCGCCACATTTTCGGCGACGACAAAACCAACTCCACCGAGTTTGACCGCACTGCCTCCCACCCGGTGATCGACCTGCTGCCCGAGCAGCGCACCATCAGCGATATGGGCGGCACCATGCGCCTGGGTCTTTACCCCTGCCACCTGCAGCCAGGTACCCGCGCTGCCCAGGCCTACCAGGTGGAAAAGGTGGAAGAACGTCATCGCCACCGCTTTGAATTTAACAATGATTACCGCCAGGTTTATGAAGAACAAGGCATGCTCTTCTCCGGCCTGTCACCAGACGGCACGCTGGTGGAGATCTGCGAACTCAAGGACCACCCCTTCATGATCAGCTCACAGTTCCACCCCGAATTTCTCTCGCGGCCGAACCGCCCCCATCCCCTGTTCAGCGCCTTTGTGGCCGCCGTGTGCGAGCGTGCTGGCGTGGAGACCCGCCCACTGGCCATCGGCATGCCAGACGAATCCGCCTGATCTTAGCCGGCAAAAGGCGTTGGTGATATTTTTCACAATATTTTAAGATTGAAAAGTTGCCCCCGCCCCTCCACGAAAGAAAAACCATATTATACTTATTCTGTCAATTCAACAAGTCTCTGCGGTGAAGAGACCGCCCAATAATTAATAACTGAGAGGTAAAAAAAATGGACACCACAATTGATATGATCACTGCTCAGCAAATCCTCGACTCACGAGGAAATCCCACCATTGAGGTGGAGGTTGTTCTGACAGACGGAAGCTGGGGTCGTGCCGCGGTTCCCTCCGGCGCCTCCACTGGCATTCATGAAGCGCTCGAACTGCGCGACGGCGACAAAAGCGTCTACCTCGGCAAAGGTGTTCTCCAGGCCGTTGAAAACGTCAACGATACCATCGCGGAAGCCCTCTTCGGTTTTGACGCCACCGATCAGCGCGCCATTGACCTGACCCTGCTCGAGCTGGACGGCACCCCCAACAAATCCAAACTGGGCGCCAACGCCATTTTGGGCACCAGCCTGGCCGTGGCCAAAGCCGCCGCCAGCGCCGTTGCCCTGCCGCTCTACCGCTATATTGGCGGCGTGCACGCCCACGTGCTGCCCGTGCCGATGATGAACATCCTCAACGGCGGCGCGCACACCGGCTGGCAGTCCACCGACGCCCAGGAATTCATGGTCATGCCCTTGGGCGCGCCCAACTTCTCTGAGTGTGTGCGCTGGGGCGCTGAGATCTACCACGCCCTCAAAGGCGTTCTCAAAGCCCACGGTTACACCACCCTGGTCGGCGACGAAGGCGGCTACGCCCCCGCGCTCAAATCCAATGCCGAAGCGGTCGAACTGATCCTCGAAGCCATCGAAAAAGCCGGCTACAAAGCGGGCGAACAGGTTGCCATCGCTCTCGACCCGGCCGCCTCCGAGTTCTACGACGCTGATGAAAAATTATACAACCTGCGCAAAGAAGGCAAGAAGCTTTCCTCCGAGCAAATGGTTGCCTTCTGGAAGAGCTGGGTTGACCAGTATCCGATTGTCTCGGTCGAAGACGGCTTTGCCCAGGATGATTGGGAAGGCTGGCAGATGTTCACCGCCGAAATGGGCGGGCGCATCCAGATCGTTGGCGACGACCTTGTGGTTACCAACCCCAACCGCATTCGCCGCGCCATTGCCGAAAAATCCTGCAACTCGCTGCTCGTCAAACTGAACCAGATTGGCTCGTTGACCGAGACCATCGAAGCCGTGGAACTGGCTCACCGCGCTGGCTGGACCACCGTGACCTCCCACCGCTCCGGCGAAACCGAAGACTCCACCATCGCCGACCTGGCCGTGGCCCTCAACACCGGCCAAATCAAAACCGGCGCCCCCGCCCGCTCTGACCGCGTGGCCAAATACAACCAGTTGCTGCGCATCGAAGCCGAACTGGGTGAAACCGCCGTCTTCGCCGGCTGGAACGCCCTCAAACAGGCTCACAAGTAATTTCTGCCGCAAGAATCAAAAAGCGCGCGGGCAATCCCGCGCGCTTTTTTCATGCCATCAGCGCGGAGAATCACAAATCCAGTTTTAATTCTTTATACCCTTGCTGGTAGGCCGTCAGCATTTTCTTGGCCAGATCCTGAGGGCTGATCGCGCTGGGCGGCGCCTTGAAGGGCACTTTATCCCATAAGGCGGTCTTCACCGCGCCGGGGCGCACCACCACCACCGTCCGGCGCAGATCCTTTTTCATCACCTCGGCCAGCGCCTCCACCCCGGACTTGGCTGCCGCGTACGCGCTCAAGCCCGGCAGGCGCATGCGCTCGCTCACCGCGCCCAGAATATACAGGGGAGCTCCAGGTGCAAGCAGCGGCAGGCTGTATTTGGCCGTCAGATAAACGCCCGTCAGGTTGGCTTGTAATATACGCTGCCAATCTTTGAGTTCCATTTTCTCCAGCGGGCTGGAGAGAATATCTCCGGCGGCGTAGATCCACCAGTTCACTTCACCGGCCTGCTGGGCCAGCTCCTGCACTGCTCTTTGCACCGCGGCTTCATCGCTCGCGTCAGCTTCCGCCGTCCAGGTTGCCGGCCCAACGGATGAATCGCCCCGGCGCGCCACCGCCGCCACCTGCCAGCCGTGATCCACCAGCGATTCAACCAAACCGCGTCCAATTCCTCCCGACGCACCCCAAATCAGGGCTGTATCAGTCATCTTCTTTCTCCAATCGGTCAATCACATCCAGAATTTCCTGGTTCTCAGGAATATCTTTCATCGAATCGCCGTAATGGGCGTAGCGGATCATTCCCTGGCGGTCGATGACAAAGACAGCCGGCATTCTGCCCATCTTGAACAGATTCACTTCCTGGTAATAGCGGTCAGACATTTTTGATTTCACATCTGCCATGCCAATAAAGGGAATCTCGTGTTCAGCCCAGTAGCGCTTAAACCCCAGCGGACCATCTGGTCCCATCGCCAGAATTTGCGCGCCGCGCTCTTCAAAAAGTTGGTGGTCCTGACTCAACCTGGCCAGGTGCGCCCTGCAGTACGGTCAGACAAACCCGCGCAGCAGCACCAGCACCACAATCTGCCCGCGGAAATCCGACAGGCGGATGGTCTGGTCGCGGGTATCCACCAGCTCAAAATCTGGTGCCATTACATTTTCTTGCAGTTGATTAGCCATTGTTTCTCCCTTATTTGGGTTATTTTTTATCCAAAGTTTGAGGAAATCTTAAACCCAACCTCTTAATCTTGCGTTTCCAGACTTTCCATCAATTCTAAAACAGCCTCTGCCGCGCGCCGCCACTGCTCCACCGCCGAAATGCTCGCCGCGCCGTCACCGGGTTGCGTTCCATAGCTACCAAACTGTGCGTGATTTCCTCCCTCAATTTCAAGGAAAACCGCGTTTTCAGGCAGCAAAACGCTGGAAGCCCGGATTTTTTCCACCTGTCCATCCTCACTGCCATACACCGATAACACGTGTAGACCGCTCTGGGTCAGGTCGTTTTGATCGGCGGGGTACGAGCCCCACAAAACCAACCCATCAACCTGATCAGCACGGTCGGCTGCAAATTCAGCCGCCATCGCCCCGCCCAGCGAATGCCCGCCCACCACCCACTGCTCAATTTGCGGATAAGCGTAGATGATTTCTTGGGCGCGGTTGGGGCTGAACACCGCCAGGTTGAGCGGCATCGCCGGCAGCGCCACCAGCACCCCTCCGCGCGCGATTTCTTTCAACGTCGGGGCATAAGCGCGGTAATCCACCCGCCCACCCGGATAAAACACCAATCCTTTTGTGGGAAAATCCCCAACGGGCGCGAAGACAATCACCCCCGGCATCTGCGACACCGTTACCTGCGCGTCGGACTGCAGCGCCGCCAGCGCGGCATCATCGGGCCCCAGCGGAGTAGACCCCCACACCACAAACCCCACCACGGCCAGCAAAAGGATTCCCAGAGCGATGACCAGCACCTTTTTCAACTTCATCTGCCTTCTCCTCATTCGATGTCTCATCCATAATCATAATCCCACCTATTGGCGGGCACAAGACAAATTATATACAAAGTTTGTACAATTTGGAGAATTTATTCCAGCAGGCTTCTTGCGGTCTGCCAGACCTCATCAAACATCACTTCCGTCAGACGGCCGGTCTGGGTATTCTGGCGGCTGGGGTGATAAGAAGTGATCACCCACGGCAGCCTACCCGGCAGGCGGTGCAGGCGCGCGTGGACAAATTCCAGCCGGTTGATCCCCCACAACCGTGAAAGGCGCTCAAAAGCGATGCGTCCCAGCGCCACCACGCCCTGCATCTGGGTCAGCAGACGCAGCTCGGCTTGCAGATAGGGCTGGCAGGTGTTCAGCTCGTGCGGGGTAGGTTTATTGTCCGGCGGCGCGCAGCGTCCCACCGCGGTGATGAACACGTCCTTCAACTCCAACCCATCCCCCACCCGCCTGGAGGTTGGCTGGCTGGCAAACCCGGCGCGAAATAATGCCGGGTATAAAAAATCGCCCGAAGCGTCGCCGGTGAACATGCGCCCGGTGCGGTTGGACCCGTGCGCCCCCGGCGCCAACCCCACCACCAGCAGGCGCGCGTGGGGGTCGCCAAATCCGGGCACCGGCCTGCCCCAATAGGTCTCCTCGCGGAAGGCGCGCCGCCGCGTGGCAGCCACCTCTTCGCGCCAGGCCACCAGCCGCGGACAGGCCCGGCAGTTCACCAGGCAGGCTTCCAATTCCGCCAGTGAAAGACAGGTTTCGGGGTCTGAGCAGTTGTCGTTATCAGAGATAGCCATGGTCGTCAGTCAAGCAACATCGCGTCGCCAAACGAGAAAAAGCGGTAGCCATGCTGTTTGGCTATTTCATACGCCGCCAGCACCCGCTCGCGCCCGGCAAAAGCCGAAACCAGCATCAGCAAAGTTGAGCGGGGTAAGTGGAAGTTGGTGATCATCACGTCCACCGCGCGAAAGGTGTAACCCGGCAGAATAAACAAATCGGTTGGGCCGGCAAACGGGGACACAATTTCGTCTGCTTTGGCATGGCGCGCCGCGCTTTCCAGCGTGCGCACGCTGGTCGTCCCCACCGCGATCACCCGCCCGCCCGATTGTTTCGTCTTGCGGATGGCTGCGGCGGTTTCTTCGCCCAGCTCGCACCACTCCGTGTGGATTTGATGCTCGCGCGGGTCGTCCTCATGCACCGGTTGGAAGGTATCCAGGCCCACATGCAGGGTTACCCCGGCAAACGCGACGCCCTGCTGTTCCAGCTGCGCGATCAATTCAGGGGTAAAATGCAGCCCCGCCGTGGGCGCGGCAGCCGATCCGGGCGTCTGGCTGTAAACCGTCTGGTAGCGCTCGGGGTCATCCAGTCGCTCGTGAATATAAGGCGGCAGGGGCATGTGCCCCAACCGCTCCAAATGCCCTTCCACCGCCTCCTCAAAGCGGATCATGCGCCGCGCGCCGTCCAGTTCGGCTTCAATCACAGCGGTCAGGCCGTCTTCCAGCTTCACTTTTTTGCCGGGCAGCATGCGCTTGCCGCCCACCAGCGCCTCCCAGCGCAGCTCGTCCACACGGCGCAAGAGCAGCAGTTCCACCTTGCCGCCAGTTTCTTTATGCGCGTACAGGCGCGCCGGGATGACGCGCGTGCGGTTAATCACCAGCAGATCGCCCGGCCGCAGGTACTCGCCGATCTGCCAGAACTGCTTGTGTTCCAGCTCGCCGCTGGCGCGGTGCAGCACCAGCAGGCGCGAGGCATGCCTCGGCTCAACCGGGGTTTGGGCAATATATTCCTCGGGGAGGTCGTAATCAAAATCAGATGTTTTCACGATCAAATAAATTGGGTTGTTGCGAATTGGGAGAATAGGGCAGGTTCAAATGCTCATACGCCAGACGGGTGGCCACACGACCCTGCGGCGTGCGGTCTAAAAACCCCAGTTGTAACAAATAGGGTTCGACCACATCCATGATGGTATCCGCTTCCTCGCTGATTGAGGCCGCGATGGTGCCCAGCCCCACCGGCCCACCGTTGTATTTTTCAATGATTGTGCTCAGCACACGCCGGTCCACTTCATCCAGCCCCAACGCGTCCACATTCAGCAGGCTCAGAGCCTCTTCGGCCACCCGGCCGTTGATGAAACCCTCGGCGCGCACCTGGGCGAAATCACGCGCACGGCGCAGCAGGCGCAGCGCCACTCGCGGCGTTCCCCGCGCGCGGCGCGCCACCACGTCCTCGCCGCTTTCATCAATGCCCACATTCATCAGGCTGGCCGCCCGGCGCACAATATGTTTCATCGCCGGCTGGTCGTAATAATCCAGGCGGTAGACCGCGCCAAAACGCGCCCGCAGCGGAGCCGTTACCAGCGCCAGGCGCGTTGTCGCGCCGATGACGGTGAAGCGCGGCAGCTTCAGGCGGATCGAGCGCGCCGCCGGACCCTTGCCGATGACGATATCCAGGGCGAAATCTTCCATCGCCGGGTACAGCACTTCTTCCACGGCGCGCCCCAGGCGGTGAATTTCATCAATGAAGAGAATATCCCCGGCGCGCAAATTGCTCACCACCGCCACCAGGTCGCCAGCGCGTTCTATCGCCGGGCCGGCGGTAACCTTGATATTCACGCCCATCTCGTTGGCCAGCACATGCGCCAGAGTGGTCTTGCCCAGGCCGGGAGGGCCGTAAAAGAGCACATGGTCCATCGCCTCGCCGCGCCGTTTGGCCGCCTCGATCAGAATCGCCAGATTCTCGCGCACCGTATCCTGGCCGATAATCTGCTCCAGCGAGCGCGGGCGCAAAGCGGCATCCACGCGGTCATCGGGCTTGTTTTCCGGGCTGATCAGGCGATTGTTGGCTTCTGTCATGCCAAACATTATACCGCAAACGATCTTATCGAACAAATATTCAAGGTTGCGGCCGCACCCTGCAAGCCCCCCGCTCATCGCGTAGAAATCACGCGCCGGGTCTTTGCCCCGTCCCTGCAGCGCGGGGAAGGGGCGGCGGCGCAGCCGCGGGGATGGGGCATCCCTATCTTCCTGCCTGCGCCCGCCTGGGCGGACAGCCGTCCGCCCCTACCGAAGATTGGGATTCCGCTGTGGATTGGTATTGCGGGTGGATCAATTGCTTTGAATCATGGAATGATCTAATTCCCCGGTAGGGGCGCGAGGCCTCGCGCCCGTTTTTGGGGTGTCGCGCCCGTTTTTGGGGTGTCGCGCCCGTTTTTGGGGTGTCGCGCCCGTTTTTGGGGTGTCGCCACCCGCCTGGGCGGACGGCCGTCCGCCCCTACCGAAGAACCGGCGTTACAAAAAACGCGGGGGGTTGGCTTCCTATTCCGAGCACCGCACCCCACAAACTCCCGCTCTTCACGCAGACATCTTGCGCCGGGTCTTTGCCCCGTCCCTGCAGCGCGGGGAAGGGGCAGCGGCGCAGCCGCGGGGATGGGGTTTCCATTTCTACCAAAATTAATCCGCATCGAATCTGCCATTCTCCTTTATAATAGGGGCAGTCATCCCCTAATTGGAGCGGTCCATGTCAAACGTCCATGTTTCTAACCACCCTCTGGTGGCGCACAAATTAAGCCTGCTGCGCAGCGTCGATACCGAACCCAAGAAATTCCGTGAGGTCGTCCGTGAGCTGGCCATTTTATTGACCTATGAAGCCACCCAGGATCTGGCCACGCGCCAGATTGAAGTGCAAACCCCCCTGGCCAAAACCAGCGGCGCGCACCTGGAACAAAAAATTGGCCTGGTGCCGATTCTACGCGCCGGCCTGGGCATGGTGGAAGGCGTCTGGGAACTGATGCCCTCTTCCGAAGTCTGGCACATTGGCCTCTACCGCGACGAGCGCACCCTGCGCCCGGTGGAATATTACAACAAGCTGCCTCTCGAGCCAACCGTCTCGGTCTGCCTGATCCTCGACCCCATGCTGGCCACCGGCGGATCGGCTGTTGCCACTATGGACGTTCTCAAACGCTGGGGCGCGAAAAAGATTAAATTCGTCGGCCTCATTGGCGCGCCCGAAGGCATCGCCGAAGTGCAGAAGCACCACCCAGACGTGCCGATCTACCTGGCCGCCATCGATGAACGCCTCAACGAAAACGGCTACATCGTCCCCGGCCTGGGAGACGCCGGCGACCGCCAGTTCGGCACCGCCTGACCCATCCCCTTAAAAAAGATCAGCCCCCATTCATCATCAGATGTTGGGGGCTGTTTTTACGAATCGTGTGGGGGTGAAAAACTATCCGCCAATCTGCTGCATACAGCGCCCGTGCGGGGTGATGTGCTCCGCCAGGGTGTGGCCTTCGGGCTTTACGCGCAGCGCCTGCTGCAGAAGGGGCAGAATTGACTCCCCGGCGCGCAGAGCCGGCAGTAGCGGAATTTCCACATCGCTCAACAAGCACGGGCGGATATTCCCATCCGCCGTCAGACGCAGGCGGTTGCATTCCGCGCAGAAATGGTCACCCACCGGTGAGATGAAGCCCACCTTGCCCATTCCGCCCGGCAGAGAATATTCCCGCGCCGGTCCCAAACCCACCTTGCGCGTCAGCGGCTCCAGGTGCAGCGGCTCAAGAATCTGCAGCATCTCTTGAATGGAAATATAGGCGTTTTCCGGTTCTGGGAAGCCCGGCCCCCACGGCGCCTGGTTTTTCACCGGCATCAACTCAATAAAACGCACCGTCCAGGGGTGTTCTTTAGCCAGCAGAGCCATATCCATCAATTCATCATCGTTCACCCCGCGCATGGTCACCACGTTAATCTTGAGCGGCGCCAGGCCAGCTTTCTCTGCGGCGGCAATGCCCTGCCAGACGTTCTCAATGCTGCCAACGCGGGTGATGCGGGTGAATTTATCCGCGTCGAGCGTATCGAGACTTACATTAACGCGCTTCAGCCCCGCTTCCGCCAGTGGTGCAGCCAGGTCAGCCAGTAAAATTCCATTGGTAGTCAGCGACACGTCTTCAATTCCCGGCGTCTCCGCGATCATCCGCACCAGGCGCGGAAGTTCCTTGCGCACCAACGGCTCGCCCCCGGTTAATCGCACCGCGCGCACCCCATATTGGGCCGCTACGCGCACCACCTCGGCGATTTCCTCAAAGTGCATAATTTTCTCATGCCCCAGTTTCTCAACCCCCTCCGGCGGCATGCAGTACACACAGCGCAAATTACAGCGGTCTGTAACCGATATTCTCAGGTATTCGATCTGGCGTCCAAACGTGTCTCGCAGCATTCCAGCTCCTTAGGCAGATCTAATTTTGACAGCTTCGGTGGCATTCAAATTTTACCACAGCCAGGCAGCCCGAAGACTGCTGCGCCCTGAATCGTGAAGTTTATCACTGTTTTATCAGACGAACATCTCAATTCCAGGCTGGGCATGCGCGCGGGCGCATGACAGCCTTCCTTTCCCAAATAAACTCACCCTCGCTCGGGTCGTGTTTCTGGTATGATGATAAAAACAGCCCCGGTTCATTTCTCAAACAGGAGGAGCGTATGGAATCCCTTTCAGAACACGAAAAAACACGCTATGCTCGCCACCTCATCCTGCCTGAAATCGGGCTGGAAGGGCAGCAAAAACTCAAAGCCGCCTCAGTGCTGGTGGTGGGAGCGGGCGGTTTAGGCTCAACGATTTGCATGTTCCTGGCCGCTTCGGGGGTTGGACGCATCGGCGTGATCGACGCCGACACGGTAGACCTCTCCAATTTGCAGCGCCAGGTCATTCACACCACGCCGCGCCTGGGCATGCCCAAAGCCGAATCGGCGCGCGAGCAAATGCTGGCCATCAACCCGGAAATTGAAGTTGCCGCCATCACCCAGCGCTTCACAGCGGAAAACGCCCATGCATTGGCAGAAGGCTATCAGATTTTCGTCGACGGCACCGACAACTTCGCCACCCGCCTGCTGATCAACGACCTGGCCGTGCAAACCCAACGCCCGTTTGTCTACGGCGCGATTTACCATTTTGAAGGCCAGGCCAGCGTGTTCGACGCCAGCCGCGGGCCCTGCTACCGCTGTCTCTTCCCCGGCCAGCCCCCGCGGGACGAGGCCGGTGCGCCGCCCAATGGCATCTTCACCCCTCTGCCCGGCACCATCGCCACCCTCGAAGCCAGTGAAACCATCAAACTGATCACCGGCGTGGGTGAACCGCTCATCGGCCGCCTGCTGCTCTACAACGCTCTGGAAATGACCTTCGAGACCATCCACCTGCAAAAACAGCCCAATTGCCCGGTCTGCGGGCAGCATAAATAATTCCCATCCTGAGGAGAATGCCCCATGAATCGCCACCAAAGACCGTTTGCCATCATCACCCTGATTGCCGCGCTGATGCTGGCCTGCTCCTTCAGCATGCAGCTTACCGACCCCACTGCCACGCCCCAACCGCCAGCCACACTCTCGCCTACCTCGGCTCCAACCGATCCCCCCGCGCCAGCAGACACCGCGACCGCCGTCTTCACGCCCCTGCCCACCATCGCGCCCATGCCCACTCAGGCTGAACCGCCCGCTCTGCAGATTGTTTCCCAGCCCATCTATATTGAAAGCGCTTCCCCCTACTACGTCATCGAAGGCAGCCGCCCGCTGATGCAAAACGCCGGGACCGCCGGAGACACCTTCAACACGCTGGTGCAGCAAATTCTGGACGAGCAGGTCAACAGCTTTACCACCAATCTGGCCGACATCGAAGAATGGCGCGCGGAGAACATGCCCGGCATGGCGAGTACCATGCACTTCGACTATTCGCTGCTCTATAATGACAACGGCATTGTCAGCATTCTGATCAATTTGGATGTCTACGTCGCCGGCGCGGCGCATCCCTCTCCCTTCTCGATCACACTCAACTTTGACCTCACCCGCGGCCGCGACCTGGCCCTGGCCGACCTCTTCACCCCCGGCGCGGACTACCTGGGGCGCATCGCCAACCTGTGTAAAGCCGATCTCAGCACCCGCGAGTACATCGACTATTTGACCGGCGCCGACCCCACGCTCGAAAACTACCGCAGTTGGAACATCACCCCCGATGGATTGCTGATCACCTTCGACGCCTATCAGGTTGCCCCTTACGCTGCCGGGCCGCAAACCGTGCTCATAGAGTACAGCCAGTTAAACGACCTGATCCACCAGACCAGCCCTCTACACAACATTCCGCGATAAGCGCGGCTTGGTGATACAATAACGCTTGCATTTTTTATTTGTAGAGGTCTGGTATGCAAGAGCAGAAAAATTCAAAGAAAATCATCCTGGCCAGCCTGGCCCACCCCGACGACGAAAGTTTTGGCATGGGCGGCACGCTGGCCTTATATGCCCGCCAGGGAGCGGACGTTCATCTGGTGTGTGGCACGCGCGGCGAGGCCGGAGACGTGGACCCCGTTTACATGAACGGATTCCATTCGGTGGCCGAGGTGCGCATGCACGAGTTGAGCTGCGCCGCCAACGCCCTCGGCCTGGCCAGCGTGGAATACTTGGGCTACCGCGATTCGGGCATGCCCGGCTCTCCCGATAACCGCCACCCCCACGCCCTGGTAGCCCAACCAACCGAAGAAGTGGCCCTTAAAATCGTCTACCACATCCGCAAGCTGCGCCCGCAGGTGGTGCTGACCTTTGACCCCATCGGCGGTTACCGCCACCCCGATCACATTGCCATGCACCTGGCCACCGTCCAGGCGTTTGACCTGGCCGCCGACCCGCAGGTGCGCGTGGAAGAGAATCTGCCGCCTTACAAGCCCCAGAAACTGCTCTTTCACGTCATCCCGCGTGGATATCTGCGCGCCGCGGTGCGCCTGATGCGTCTGCTCGGCCAGGACCCCAGCCGCTACGGACGCAACAAAGACATCGACCTGACCGCGCTGGCCAATGTTAATTTCCCGGTGCATGTGGCCATCAATTACCAGCGCGTGGCACGCCAGCAGGAAGACGCCGCCGCCTGCCACGCCAGCCAGGGTGGCCAGCAGAACCGTAACAGCCTGGTGCGCATTCTCCAACGCATGATGAATTCCAAAGTAGACCGGTTCATGCAGGCCTACCCCACCCCGCCCGATGGCTACCTGGCCAAAGATTTGTTTGACGGCGTATCCGTTAATTAAACTGCTTCGGCTGTGGGTTCCCGGCGGTTTAGAAATCGGTTTGACGCGCAGTAGTTGATCCGCCCTCTCCGCCGCCCGACAAGAGAATTTTCTTCTTCCGCAGGGTCGGACGGCCATCGGCTTCATGAAAACAAACCACCCTCCCCTATGCTGAAAAACGCATTTTGGGGAGGGCTTGGGGTGGGGTCCGGCTATATAATACTTACCCCTTCAACATCTCTTTGATTCGTCCCGACACGGCTTTATAAACCGGGCAGCGGTCATACACCGCGCTGAACATCACCACGCCGCCCAAAACCAACAGCAGCCAGTTTTGCGCGCTGAACCAGCCAATCGCCGCCAGCGCCAACCCGGATGCCAGCCGCAGCAGGCGCGTAAAGGCAGACATGCCCCTCACCGCCGGCTCGCCAGTCAGCACCGACTCGAAAAAGGCGGCAATTTCCGGCTCAGGCTGCATGCCCACCCGCCGCGCCACTTCTTTCCCGTCTCGAAACCCCACCATGGTGGGAATCCCCATCACTCTCAGCTCTTGCAGCACTTCCGGGTGATCGTCAGCGTTGATTTTTACCACATCCACCTGGCCCTGGTACTGCTTGCCCACTCGTTCAAACGCGGGCGCCATGGCCTTACAGGGCGTGCACCACGGCGCCCACAGATCCACAATCACCGGTCGTGGATTATTTCGAATTTCATCCAGCGGATTTACCATTTGTTTCACCAGGTTTATTTCTTGTTCGTGCGAATTTTCAGCAGAGCATACGCCGGGCAAAAACCAACCAGGCCGGTCAGCAAAGGAATAAACCCAACCACCTTGAAAACCCATGCCAGCCCGCCGCTGACCGCGCCGCCCCAGCCCATCCACAGTAAAACGGCTCCAACAACTACCCGTAAGATACGATCCCAAGAGGCTTCATTAACCATGTTCTTCATTTTTTCTCTCCTTAAAAAGTTAAGAGCAAAACATTTGTTTACGTTGTATCCATCCATCAGATGCAGCGACTCCAAAAAAAATTCATTTTTGCGGAAACTCTAACCAGGCGTTAATTGAAACGAGGGCGGCCTCAGCCGCCCCCGCCTTTTTCTCTGCTTCTGCAGGGCTTACTCTTCCACAACTTCAGCGTTAATCACCGGCACAAACACCAGCCCCTGCGGGCCAACGTCCACGCGGATGGTATCGCCGCTGTGGAATTCGCCCGAAAGCACTTTGATCGCCAAATGATCTTGCAGCTCGCGCTGGATGGCGCGTTTCAGCGGGCGCGCGCCAAAATCGGGATCATAGCCCGCGTCTGCCAGGTACTGGCTGGCCTCGGGAGTCACCTCCAATTGATAGCCCTTTTCTTGCAGCAGCGCCGCAACCCGCCGCAGTTGAATCGCCACAATGTGCGCCAGGTCTTCCCGCGTCAGCGGATGGAAGACCACCACCTCATCCAGGCGGTTGAGAAACTCGGGGCGGAAGTGCGCCTGCAGCACGCGGATAATTTCCTCACGCTTCACCTCGCGCCCGCTGTTCATCCACAGCTCGCCGCCCAGGTTGCTGGTTAGAATCACCACCGTATTGCGAAAGTCCACCGTGCGCCCGTGCCCATCGGTCAGGCGGCCGTCATCCAGCAGCTGCAGCAGCACGTTAAACACTTCCGGGTGGGCTTTTTCAATTTCATCAAACAGCACCACGCTGTACGGCCGCCGCCGCACGGCTTCGGTCAGCTGGCCGCCTTCATCGTAACCTACATAACCGGGAGGCGCGCCCACCAGGCGCGAGACGGTGTGCTTCTCCTGGTATTCACTCATATCAATGCGGATCATGGCGTGCTCTTCGTCAAACAGAAACTCCGCCAGCGCGCGCGCCAGTTCGGTTTTACCCACGCCAGTCGGCCCCAGGAAGATGAAGGAGCCAATCGGCCGGTTGGGATCTTGCAGCCCGGCGCGCGAGCGCCGCACCGCGTTCGAGACAGCCGCGATGGCCTCATCCTGCCCCACCACGCGCTGGTGCAGGCGTTCTTCCATGTGCAGCAGTTTCTGCATTTCGCCTTCCATCAACCGCGAGACCGGGATGCCCGTCCAGCGCGAGACGATCTCGGCAATCTCTTCATCGTCCACTTCTTCTTTCAGCAGCGCGCCTTCCCCCTGCAGCTCCTTCAGGTGCTGCTCAGCCTGCGCGCGCTGTTTCTGCAGAGCGGGCAGCTCGCCGTATTTGAGGCGCGCGGCCTGTTCCAGGTCGGCCTGGCGCTCGGCCTGCTCGATTTGCGTATCCACCTGCTCCATCTTTTCCTTGATGGCCTGCAAAGCGGCGATGGCCTCTTTTTCGGTTCTCCAGCGGGTGTTAAGCTGGCTCTGTTTTTCACGCGCGTCGGCCAGTTCTTTTTCAATCTTCTCCAGCCGCTCGCGAGATGCCTTGTCTTTTTCCTTTTGCAGCGCCTGGCGCTCAATTTCCAACTGCATCATCTGCCGGTCGACTTCATCCAGCGGCTGCGGCTTCGAATCGATTTCAGTGCGCAGGCGCGCCGCGGCCTCGTCGATCAGGTCAATGGCTTTATCGGGTAGATGGCGGTCCGTGATATAGCGGTGAGACAATGCCGCAGCGGCGATCACCGCCGGGTCGGTGATGCGCACGCCGTGATGCACTTCGTAGCGCTGTTTTAGCCCGCGCAGAATGCTGATCGTGTCGCTGACCGAAGGCTCTTCCACCAGCACCGGCTGAAAACGCCGTTCCAGCGCCGGGTCTTTTTCCACATATTTACGGTACTCATCAATCGTGGTCGCGCCGATCAGATGCAGCTCGCCGCGTGCCAGCATCGGTTTGAGCATGTTACCGGCATCCATCGCGCCCTCAGCCGCGCCAGCGCCAACCACGGTGTGCATTTCGTCCACAAATAAAATCACTTCGCCCGCCGAATCGGTGATCTCTTTCAGCACCGCTTTCAGGCGCTCTTCAAACTCACCGCGGTATTTCGCCCCGGCCACCAGCGCGCCCATATCCAGTTGGATCAGGCGCTTGCGCTTTAAGCCTTCGGGCACATCGCCCTTAACAATCCGCTGCGCCAATCCTTCCACAATGGCGGTTTTGCCCACGCCGGGGTCACCAATCAGCGCCGGGTTATTCTTGGTGCGCCGCGAGAGAATCTGCACCGTGCGGCGGATTTCTTCATCGCGGCCCACCACCGGGTCTAGTTTGCCCTGGCGCGCCATGGCCGTCAGATCGCGGCCATATTTTTCCAGCGCCTGGTAGGTGCTCTCCGGGTTCTGAGACGTAACCCGCTGCGTTCCGCGCACGCTGGCCAGCGCTTTGAGAATATTGTCTTTGGTCAGGCCATACTCTCCCAACCGTTTTCCTTCCACCGATTCGCTTAACCCCAATAAGATATGCTCTGTGGAAACATATTCATCTTTCATGCCCTTGGCAATCCGCTCTGAGGCCGTCAGCACGTCGCTGGCCTGCCGCGACAGGCCCACCTGCACATTGCCGCCGTACACTTTGGGACGGTTGTCCAGGTCTTTTTCAACTTCTTCTTGAAGCGCCACCGCGCTGCCGGCCACCCGCGTAACCACCGCCGGCACCACGCCATCTGCCTGACGCAGCAGCGCCAGCAGCAAATGAGCCGGTTCAATGGTCTGATGTTGAAGTTCCTGCGCCAGGCGCTGCGCGTCCATCAGCGCTTCTTGCGCCTTTTCTGTGTAACGTTCCAGATTCATGGTTCACTCCTCCCAATCAACAAATAAAACTTCTCCATCGCGTTGATGGAGGCTTCATCTATTTACTTTAGGCCCAAACTGTAAACCCTTTATTAATAAATTGTCAGAAGGATATAGGAAAATCAGCCATGCCAGTAAAAAGAAGCTGTTTTACGTCTCATAAGCCAGCTCCACCCCCAGCCAGCGGCACAGCAGCCGGCGCAGCAGACCCAGTGGTAGCAGCAGAATGGCGTGCAGCACCAGGCTCACGCCAAATGCCACCGCCAGGCTGCCGCAGGCGCGGTTCACCAGCGGCAGCAGCCAGGTTTGCAGCCAGTTGCCCGCCCCGGCCAGCAGCGCGGCGCCCAGCAGCGCGGCCGCCAGCAGAAGCACCGGCAGCCAGGCGTAACGGTCTGATGCCGAGGGCAGCATGGTGGCGCTGATGGTGAAGGCCAAGTAAAACCACAGCCAGAAATCGGGCAGCCGCGGCAGGCTGATCAACGCCTGCCAGAGCGCTGCCCAATCCCCCGCGCTGAGCAGCCCCGCCAGCGGCGCAAGCCCCAGCGGCTGCCCGCCCAGCCACAACATGACTGCCCCACCGGTGAACAGTGGGGCAGCGCCAATCATCGCGTCGCGGAACAGATCCGACTTTTCAGTTTCTACATAACCAAGCTGCAAGCGGCCGCCGGGCAGCAGGCGTGGAATCAGCGAAAATTTGCCGGTTCGCACGCGTAGCAGCCGGGCAGCCAGAAAATGACTGGATTCATGCAGCAGCACACCGGGAAAAAACAGCAAGGCATACATTGCCAACCCGATCTCCTCGCGGCGGGTCAACAGCACCAATACACCTTGCAGCTCCCGGTGCAGCCAGCGCTGCGCGAACCAAAACGGAATGGCGCAAGCCGCCAGCCAGATGAAACCATCCAGCGCGGAAAACCACACTAGAGCGCGGCCGCCTTGACAATCGCCAGGAAGTCTTCAGCTTTCAAGCTCGCGCCGCCCACCAGGGCGCCGTCGATCTCAGCCTGTCCAAAGAATTCCGCCGCGTTGGAGCCCTTCACGCTGCCGCCATACAGCACGCGCACGGCCTCAGCCGCCGCGCTGCCGAACATCTCTTTCAACGGCACACGGATGGTCTCAAAGATCACTTTGTTGGCCAGGTCGCCGCTGGCAGCCTTGCCGGTGCCAATCGCCCAGATCGGCTCATAGGCCACCACCACTTTGGCGGCTTCTTCGGCGCTCAAACCGGCCATATCGGCCTTTACTTGCCCAACCACCACCTCGTTGGTGCGGCCAGCTTCGTTTTCTTCCAGGGTTTCACCCACGCACATGATCGGCGTCAGGCCGTGCGCCAGAGCGGCTTTGACCTTCTTGTTGACCGTCTCGTCGGTCTCGGCAAAGTACGCGCGCCGCTCGGAGTGGCCAATAATCACATAACCACAGAACTCGGCCACCATCGCCGGAGAAAGCTCGCCCGTGAACGCGCCGCTTTCTTCCCAGTGCAGGTTTTGCGTGCCCACACCCACTTTGCTGCCCTTCACCAGGCCAGAGACGGCCGGCACCGCGGTCGCGGGCGGGCACAGCACAATTTCCACCGCGTCAATCTTGTCCAATTCAGGCAGCATCGCGCCCACCAGGGTGGCCGCTTCTGCGGCTGTCTTATTCATTTTCCAGTTACCGGCTACAAATGGTTTTCGCATCACGCAACTCCTCAATTTAGTTTGATATTTTCGCTCTTTATGAAATCGGCGGGTTCAAATTGAACCCATTCCGGGAGCTTCCATTCAATCAATTCCCGACCTCTACCCCCGTTTTCCACTGACCTTCCATTTTGAGCCAGGTTAAAACGGGATGAGACCTGTTTCAATTTTACCAGAAAGGGATGATAAAAATTTCCACATTTGATGACAAAAATCCACCACCCCGGTGCTTCGGGGTGGTGGAAAAGAGGAGACCTGTAGATTGTTTTATGGACGAAATGGAATTATGCAGTCGCAACCGCTTTGGCAGTCACTTCAATTTCTGGCGGGTGCTGCAGGTGTTTCTTCACCGCACACAGGTCGGCTGTGCGGATCAGTGCCGGTAAATATCGTTCCGGAAAGCCTTCTGGCACCTGGATTTCCAGATCAATCTTGCTCACCATGCCCGTCATCGGATCGCTGTAAGCGCGCTGCACCAATCGGACGCCGTCGGTGGGCAGGTTGCGCTGCTGCAGGAAGCTCAACACATAAATGCCGGCGCAGGCGCCAATGGAAGCCAGAAAGGTCGCAAAGGGAGTCGGTGCCGATCCGCTGCCGCCGCCCATCGGGGGCTGGTCAGTTTTAACAGTGTAAGGTCCGAAGTGCGTATCCACTCGCGCGCCGCCGGGGAAATCAACGATCATTTCCATTTTGCTCATCTCCAATATTTTTTATAAACTTTGTTCACATTGTTGATTTGATGCATGTCGCATAAAAAAGTTACATTATCCACTTTAAGCAAAGCGGAAAAAAAGAGGATAATGAGTTCAATCAACTTAGCTTGTCTTACTCTCGCGGGGTGGATTTTCCTTTCAGGATGGTGATGATCCTGCTTTCAAGAAAGCTCACCGCTACCCGTTCACCTGCCTCAAGATTACGAAGATATTCATGTTCAGACAAGACTTTTCTCAGCTTGCCATTTTTGACGGATTAACCACAGGCCAGTTGTCGCAATTGGAGCCGTTCTTCGAGCGCGTCCACTTCAAGGCCGGGCAGATTGTGTTTGATCAGGGAAGCGATGCAAATCACCTATACATCTTGTTGACGGGCAAAGTGGAAGTAGTGTATAAACCATACGACGGCCCACCGCTCACTGTCGCGCGGATCAACGACGGCGGCGTGTTTGGGTGGTCTGCCGCCCTGGGCCGTGAGGCGTATACATCTGCCGCCATCAGCACAGAGAATGGAGAAGCCATTCGCCTGAGCGTCGCCAATCTTCGTCAGCTTTGCGAAAAATCTCCTCAAATTGGCTCGGCCTTTTTAGACCGGTTGGCGGGTGTTATCGCCGAAAGAATTCAAAACACCCATGACCAGGTGCTGGCCATTCTCACCCAGGGAATGGAGACCAATTCAGATTGTCAGGAAGAGGGAGAGGGCTGAACAGATGAGCGAAAAACCGACTGAGAAATTCACCATCGAAGAGCAGTTAAAAGGGTTGATTGAAACTCTGGATTCTTATATCGCCCAATACCACGGCGGTTCCGTGGAGCTGGTAGAATTCAAAGATAACAAAGTCAAAGTCCACATGGGCGGCGCGTGCGAAGAATGCCCGGTTTCCCCCGAAATTGGCATTCGCTGGGTAGCCGGGACGATCAAACAATTCTTCCCGGAAATTGAATCGATTGAACGAGTATAAAACCCCCTTTGGAGATCAAACGACGGCGCGCTGGCGCCGTCGTGTTGTTTTCTCACTGCGCTATGCTCCGCGCTCTATTCAATAAACACTTCCACGTGTTCTCCGTCTTGATCGTCAAACACGTCCACGATTTTTCCGGTTGTCCCCGATTCCACCATCTTCATCAGTTGCTGTATATCCAGGCCTTCCACCTCTGGCGAAAAGCGCGCCCCCATTTTTGCGCCTGCCATCACCACACTGATTGGCAAACGAACGTTGACGCGCGTTTTTCCCGAGTCGACATCCGTTACCATCACACGAAAGAAGCGGGCTGCTGCCGGGCCTCCGCTAACTTTATCGGCTTTCTCGGCTTTGGCTGCCTTCCGGTCGACCTGGTCAAGCGCGTTGAGCAGCTGCATGCCTTCTTCCGCGCTGATCTTGCCTTCCTGGATCATATTCAAAATTTTCATCCGCTCTTCGCTGGTGGTCATTCGCCTGCCTCTACTGTTAGGTCGCGCTTTCGTTGCGCTGTTCCCATTCCTTTACCGCCTCACGGATCAACTTCTGGGCGTCCGGGTAGGGAACAGCATCGATTCCATCAAATTTTTCAATTCCAACCCACACAATCACCCCGCGGTGCATATCATCAGCCAGGCTGATGGTTTTATTGGTGCCGGCCAGCTTCTCCTGCAAAATCTCGTTAATCTGGCCAACAATGGTGGTGGGGCGGGGACGCAGCTCTTGCCCAAGCTCGGCGGCCATCACCGGCGCAGAACCGGCTTGCGGCGCCGCTGAGGGCGGTTCTTCGGTGGAAATGCCCACGATCCCATTCAGACGGGCTTCGCTCTCCCGCGCGATATCAATCGCGGGCGGCGCCTGAAGCTCAGGAGCAACCGGTTGGGTGGGCCTTTCCACACCCAGCCAGCGCAGCCAATCTTCGGCCAGGCCACGCAATTCGCTTTTCAGGCTCTCTTCCATCTCTGAAGACTTAGTGTAATACTTTTCATCAATGAACACCACCAATTGCTGGTTGGTCCTCAGACGGAACAATTCCAGAATGGGCTCCAGGCGGCTCGGAATTTTTCGCGCGGGGGGTTCTTCCTTTTCCTCCGTTTTTTCCCGGTTTGACCAGGCAATCGCCACCAACGCTCCGCCAATGAACCCAACGGTTACAAAAACCAACGCCAGAATTAAGATGCTTCCCAGAGACGGCATATTCCCTCACTTTGCAATCTCGAATCAGAAAAAAGACCTCAACTTTCACTTCCTAAACGGCTGGCTGGCAGACCGGGCAGTAATGCGTGCCGCGCTGCCCCACCACCATCCGCTGAACCGCATGCCCGCAGACCGGGCAGGCCTTGCCGGTGCGCTGGTACACTCGAAAGTAATTCTGGAAATCGCCGCCGCGGTACACCCAGTCAATACTGGCGCCGTTCCGGCGAATTCCCTCCTCTAATACCCAGCGGATCGCATTTAATAATACTTCAGCTTGCCCAACGGTTAAACGATCGGATGCCATTAAAGGATGCAGCCGGGCCATATGCAGCGCTCCATCGGTGTAAATATTGCCCAGCCCGGCCAAAAAAGTCTGATCGAGCAGCAGCGGTTTCAACTGGCGTTTCTTTGAAACCAGCCGCTGGTAAAAGCTTTGCACTGTGAGGGTTGGAGAGAACGGCTCTGGGCCCAGCTCTCCCACCACGTCTTGTGGGTCGGCTGTGAGCCAGACCCGGCCAAATTTTCGGGGATCATTAAACACCAACCGCAAGCCGTCCTCAAACCAGAACAGCGCGCGGTCGTGTGGCTGTAAACCTTCCAGCGGCCCGCCTTCCGGACTTCGCTCCACCCGCAGGTCTCCGCTCATGCGCAGATGCAGCAACAGTGTGTCGCTGGTCAACGGCAGGAGAATATATTTACCTCTGCGCTCCACACCGCGAACAGACTGACCCACGATGCGCCGGGCAAAATCATCCACGGCTGGCGATTGCAGCGCGCGCGGCCACAAAATACAGGCACCGCCTACGCGCTGACCGGGAAGCGCGTCTCCGCCCCGGCCGCCCTCTCGCAGCGCGCAAACAATCGTCTCCACTTCAGGAAGTTCGGGCACTTAATCCGCCTCTACTCGTTGAACATGGCTCCCACGCTGCGCCCTTCATGCGCGCGTAAAATCACCTCGCCAATCAGAGGGGCCATGCTTAAAATCTTAAGCCGGTCGCCAAAGAACTTGGCCTTTTCAGGCGGCAGTGGAATGGTGTCGGTGGTAACAAACTGGGTTACCGGCAGCGCGCCCAGGCGTTCGGCCGCGTTCAGCGACAGAATGGGATGCACAAACACCACATACACATTGCGCGCGCCGCTTTCTTTGAGCAGGTTCACGGCCTGCGCCACCGAGCCACCCGTATCCACCTCATCATCCACCAGAATCACATCTCGCCCGGCCACATCGCCGATCACGGTCAGCGCCTGCGCGTTCGAATCGTTGCGCAGGCGGCGTTTTTCAATAAACGCCATGGGCAGGTTCAGACGCGCGGCATAGTTGCGACCCTTCTTCGCAAAGCCCAGGTCTACGGTAACCACAACCGGGCTGACCATATCGGGCAGCAGCGATTCAAGATAATCCACATGCGTATGGAATGCCGTCAGCACGTCGCCGGGGATGGAGAAGAAGCCCTGAATTTGCCCGGCATGCAAATCGAGGGTGATGTAACGGTCTGCCCCTGCCACCTCGATCATATCTGCCAGCAGCCTGGCGGTAATCGGAATGCGCGGCTGATCTTTTTTATCTGAACGGCCGTACCATAAGTATGGGATCACTGCCGTGATGCGCGCCGCCGAATCAAGCCGCAGGGTTTGCAGCATAATCAGCAGTTCCATCAGGTTGCGGTGAATAGGCGGGGCGGCGGTTTGAATGACATAGCAGTCTTGCCCGCGCACGCTGGTGTGCAGCTTCACAAATAAATTCTCATTGGGGAACTGGATCACGTCCCGCTCGCACAACGGCTGGTTCAGATATTTGGCAATTCCCTGAGACAGATCAGGGCAGGCGGTGCCAGCATACAGCTTCACGTCCCCGTAAAGCATGCGTTCGTGGCGTTGAAAAGAAATAGGCATACCTCTACAACTCCTGCTTAGATAATAGATCGAGCCATTCGCTCTTGAGCACACTCATTAATAACACGTCAATGTATTGGCCATCGCGATAGCGGGCCTGGCGCTGCCGCCCCTCAAGCACAAACCCGGCTTTCTCATAGATGTGAATGGCGCGATCATGGTTTTCTAATACCTGTAGAACAATCCGATTCAGGTTCAGTGTGTTAAACCCATGCCGCAGTAATAATCGGACAGTCTCCTGGCCGTAACCTTGATTCCAGTAAGCTTTATCGCCAATGGACAAACCAATTTCCGCCGAACGATCCCGCATGCTCAAATTATAAAAACCGCAGCTGCCAATCAACTTCCAGCCCTCGCCATCGCGCGCGTCTATCGCGTACTGCTGTTCTTCAGGCTGGCGCTTGAGGTTATTTTCAAACCACTGCTCTTCCGAAGCCAGTGACATGGGCAGATAAACCGACAGGTTTGCCCGCACTTCGGGGTCGTTGAAGAAAGCCACAAAAGATGGCAAATCGCTGCGTTCAACCGCTCTCAAGCGGATTCGTTCGGCGTAGATCATGGTCGCTTCCCTGCTCTATGGTTCCAACCGGTTCGGGCCGCGGAAGAGATAAACCGCGTCGCGCACGTTGGGCAGGTTCAACATCACCATCAGCAAGCGCGATAGGCCCAACCCAAAGCCGCCGTGCGACGGGCAGCCGTAGCGGAAGTAGTTCAGGTAGAATTGGATCGGCCCTTCGGTCAGTCCCTTTTCAAACGCCTGCGTTCGCAGCACCTCAAAGCGGTGCTCGCGCTGCGCGCCGGTGGTAATTTCCAGGCCTTTGGCGATCAGGTCGTAACTGCGCGTCAGGCCGGGGTTCTCGGGGTGCCGCATGTGATAGAACGGCCGCACCGAAATAGGCCAATCAGTTACAAACACGAAATCGTGATTATATTTTTGTTTGATGTAATCACCCAGGGCGCGCTCGCCGCCCGGGTCAATGTCGCCTTTGCGTTCAGCCGGCAGTTCGTAACCCACCGAGCGCAAAATCTCAATCGCCTCGGCCATCGTCACCCGTGGGAAGGGCACGCTTGGGACTTCAAAATCAAACCCAAAGACCTCTTTAATCTCTTCGCCGTGGGCATCCTTCACCTGCTGGTACACATACTGCAGCCAGCGCTCCTGGAAGGCCATCACGTCTTCGTGCGAGTCGACCCACGAAATCTCCACATCCACGCCGGTGAACTCGGTCATGTGGCGCGAAGTAAAGGAAGGATCCGCCCGAAACACCGGGCCGATTTCAAACACTTTTTCAAACCCGGCCGCCATCGCCATTTGTTTGAAAAACTGCGGCGACTGCGCCAGGTAGGCTTTGCGGTCAAAGTAGGCCAGCTCAAACAGCTCCGCGCCGCTTTCGCTGGGCGTGCCCATAATTTTGGGCGAGTGCATCTCAATAAAGCCCTGCTTCATCCAGTAGTCGCGCATGGCCATTTCTGCGGTGGTCTGCACTTTGAAGGTCAGCAGCGACTGCTGGCGGCGCAGGTCCAGGTAGCGCCAGTCCATGCGAAAGTCCACACTGGGCAGCGTATCGTTGAACGGCTCAAACGGCAGCGGGGCTTCGGCCTTGTTGACCACGTCCAGGGTTTCCAGCACCAGCTCCAACCCACCCAATTTCACAATCGGGTTATCCACCACCATGCCGGTCAGGGTAATAGCGCTCTCGCTGCCTAACGTGGAAATGACTTCAGCCAGTTCCGGGTCGGCTTTCTTTTCAAACACCACCTGAACCGCGCCGGTGCGGTCGCGCACCACCAGAAACTGCATTTTCTTTTGATCGCGTAAAACTTGCAGCCAGCCTGAGATTTTCACCTTCTGGCCAATCGCCTGGCGCAAGTCTCCAATAAGGGTTCGTTCCATCCTGATTGTTCTCCTTCAAGACAAAGATTAAGTGCCAAAAAAAGAAGTATACCGTTTTCAGGAACACCAGCCGGCCCGTTTCAGGCAGCCGCCTGTTTCCTGGTCGTTAATAAATCATCCAGCGCCTCAAACGGCGAGAGCTTTCGCCCGGCCATGCGGTTGAGAACCGATTCATAAACCTCAGCCGGGGTATCTTCGCGCCAGCGGCGCACCAACTCGGCGCGGATCAACTCATCCAACCCGGCGCGCAGGCGCTGCGCATCGCGCCGCTGCCACTCCTGGCTGGACTTTAAGAACTGGTAATGATCCAGAATGGCCCAAAAAAGCTCTTCCATTCCCGCGCCGCTCACCGCCACCGTGCTGACAAGCCGCGCCGGCCAGGGTTTGGCCGGAGCCCGTTCCAGCATGGTTTGCAGCGCGCGCCGGGTATTGTCCGCGCCCGCCAGGTCTGCCTTGTTGATCACCAGCACATCCGCGATTTCCAGAATGCCGGCTTTAATCGCCTGAATATCGTCACCCAGACCCGGCGCTTCCACTACCAGGGTGGTATGCGCCAGGCTGGCAATATCCACTTCCGCCTGCCCGGCGCCCACCGTTTCAATCAAAATCACATCGTAACCGGCCGCGTCAAACACCTGCGTTACCGCAGCGGTTTGTACTGCCAGCCCGCCCAGCGCGCCTCGCGAAGCCATAGAGCGAATGAACACCCCGGGGTCACCAGCGCAGTCGCGCATGCGCACCCGGTCTCCCAGCACCGCCCCGCCGGTGAAGGGACTGGTGGGGTCAACCGCCACCACCGCCACCCGCCAGGCAGGCCGCCCATCCGGCGGATTGCGAAATAGTTTTACCAGCCGGTTCACCAGCGAAGACTTGCCCGTCCCCGGAGAACCGGTAATGCCAACCAGGTAAGCCCGCCCCGTGCGAGCGAACAGCGCGTCCAGCCCCGCCCGGCCGGCGGGCGTATCGTTTTCCACGGCGGTCAATAAACGCGAGAGCGCCAACCGATCGCCTGCCAGCACGCCATCCACCAGGTTCATCGCTTGCCGGGCCGTCTTGTTCAGCCTGCCGCTGCGCTGGCAAACAATGCCTGAATGTCAGCCACAATTTCGCCCGTCGCCGCGCCCGGTCCATAGACCGCCGCCACGCCCATTTTCCGCAGGGCAGCCACATCAGCTTCGGGAATGATCCCGCCCACAAACACGCGCACATCCGACTGGCCGTTGGCGGCCAGAAGGTCTAAAACGCGCGGAACCAGCGCCATGTGCGCGCCTGAAAGAATGGACAGGCCAACCACATCCACGTCTTCCTGCAGCGCCGCTTCGGCAATCATTTCGGGCGTCTGCCGCAGGCCGGTGTAAATCACTTCCATGCCCGCGTCGCGCAGCGCCTGCGCCACCACTTTCGCTCCCCGGTCGTGTCCGTCCAGGCCGGGTTTGGCAACCAGAACTCTGATTTTTCGTTCTGTCATTCCGCTCTCCGTGAGATTCTAGAATAACACCATTTAGATTATACCCTGCTATCCTCCTTCCCATGCTGGCAAACATCTTAACAATTTCATTAATGTATCACTTGTTGAAAGGCTCCTCGTCTGGCCGGGTTTTGGCAGGTCAATTCGAGTTGAAGAAAACGCTATACCCCCGGCCTACTCTAGTTGCCCCCTTCCCGTTCTGGTGGTAAACTTCAGTCGGTACTCATCAATCAAATTGAGGTAAGCTGGATGGCAGTTATTTTTCCTTTCACCGCAATCGTTGGCCAGGCGCGCATGCGCCGCGCATTGATCTTAAATGCCGTTGATCCCCGCATCGGCGGTGTGTTGATTCGCGGCGAGCGCGGCACCGCCAAATCGACCGCCGCCCGCGCGCTGGCTGCTCTGCTGCCGGAAGTGAAAGTGGTGAAAGACTGCCGCTTTAACTGCGACCCCGACGAACCCTCCCGGCTGTGCACCGAATGCCAGGAACGCCTGGCAAGAGGCGAAGAGCTGCCGGTTACCTACAAACCCACTTCATTTGTCAACCTGCCTGTTTCGGCCACCGAAGACAGAGTGGTGGGAACCCTGGACATTGAAAAAGCCATCCAAAAAGGTGAGCGCCGCTTTGAACCCGGCGTACTGGCGGCGGCCAACCGCGGCCTGCTCTATATCGATGAAGTCAACCTGCTGGACGACCATGTGGTGGATATTCTGCTCGACTCGGCCGCGATGGGCATGAACATCATCGAGCGTGAAGGCATTTCCTTTGCCCACCCTTCCCGTTTTATCCTGGTCGGCACCATGAACCCCGAAGAAGGCGACCTGCGCCCGCAGCTTTTAGACCGCTTCGCCCTCTCCGTAGACATTCTGGGCATCCGCGAAACGCGCGAGCGCGTGCAGATTATGGAACGCAACTTAATGTTCGAATCCGACCCCGCCGAGTTCCGCACCATGTGGCTGCCGCGTGAAGAAGAGCTTTCCCAGCGCATTGCCAGCGCCCGCAAGTTGGTCAATCAGGTTACCCATTCCAGCCGCGACCTCATCACCATCGCCCAGCTCACCTCTTCCTTAAATGTAGACGGTCACCGCGCCGACTTGGTGATTCTCAAAACCGCTCGCGCCCAGGCCGCCTTTGACGGACGCACGGCCATCACCGAACTGGATATTGCCCTGGCCGCCGAGTTGGCCCTGCCGCATCGCATGAAGCGCGGCCCCTTCGACCATACCAGCATGTCGATGGAACAGCTTGAGGAGCGCATTGAGCAGCTCCGCGGGCAGACGGTGCAAGAGAACCAGACCCAGACAGCCGACCTTTCTGACAGCCAGGAAATGCTAAAAAAAAAGGGCATGAATTAACCACCGGCCAGGTCAGCGATTCCCTTCCCGATACCGGGCAGCCCGACCCGGCTGCCAGCCGCGATATTTTTCAAACCCAGTCTCCCATGTGGTGGGAGGGCGGGCAAAAAGTAGCCACCGGCGAGGCTTTTTCCACCCGGCGGCTCGATACCCCGCTGGACAAAATGCTGCGCCGCGGGTCTGGGCGCCGTTCCGTAACCTACACCAAGTTGAAACGCGGGCGCTATATCCAGGCCCGCCCGGCCCAGGGCAAAACCTTCGACCTGGCCTTCGACGCCACCCTGCGCGCCGCGGCACCCTTCCAAAAAGAGCGCAAACAACAGCGCGAGAAAGTGGCCTTTGCCGTGCGCCCCGGCGATTATATGAAAAAAATCCGCGTGCGCCGCGCGGCCAACCTGGTGCTCTTCCTGGTGGATGCCTCCTGGTCCATGGCCGTTACCGAGCGCATGCAGGCTACCAAAGGAGCCATCCTCTCCCTGCTCACCGACGCCTACCAGCGCCGCGACCGGGTGGGGCTGATCACCTTCCAGAAAGACCGCGCCACGCTCATTCTCGCGCCCACCAACTCGGTCAACCTGGCGCAGCGCGCTCTGGCCGACATCCCGGTCGGCGGCAAGACGCCCCTCTCATCCGGCTTAAAAATGGCCCACGATGTGCTGGAGCGCGAGAAAAACCTTCACCCCGACATTATGCCGCTTTTGATTGTGCTCACCGACGGAGCCGCCAACGTAACTATGGGCTACCTCCCGCCGCAAGAAGAAGCCTACCGCATTGCCGATCTCATCGCTGAAAAGCTAATTCATACCGTAGTGGTCAACCTGGAAAACACCACCTTCGACCAGGGCTATGCCCAGCAGCTCGCCGATCACCTGCACGGCCCCTGCTACCAGATTAGCGATTTGCGCGCGGAAACCCTGTATCTGACGGTGCGCAAGGAAATGAACCAACTTCGCGCCCCTGATGATAAAATAAAATAATCCGCCAACCCGCGCCGGGGAGGGGGAAAAAGGATCACCGCTTGCCAGCCCGGCTTTGCGATGATATGATCTCACCGGAGGTAGAAGTCTCATGTTTAACCGCGATTCGAAACGCGAGCGCACCCGCACTGTTCTGGCTATCATTATCCTGGCGACCCTGCCTTGCTATTGTCTGGGGATTCTGATGCTCGGCTCGACCCGCTCCACACGAGAACCTACCCTTACCCCCACCCTCACTGGCACAGAAACGCCCCTCCCGGCCACGGGAACCGTTACCCCCACTCTGTTCCTTTCTCCCACTCCCACCGAGACGGTTACACCCACGCCGACGTTCACATCTTCTCCCACACCCACGGAGTTTATGACCCCCACCCGCACGCCAACGGCCACCTTTACGGCCACCATCCCGCCGACTGAAACTACCGCGCCTCCGCCTACCGAAACTCCCAACCTTGAGCCGAGCGCGACGGAACAAACTTCCGAATCCCCCGGCTAATTTTGCGGCTGTTGCGGGCACTGAAAGACAAACCATGCAAGAAACAACCCGTCATCTGAAAAAGTGGATATCCCTCCCCGGACTTTCCGGGGCAGAAGCGCCTCTGCGCGAAGCCATTCAGGCCGCCTGGAAGCCGCTGACCGATGAGATCAGCGCCAGCGCGATGGGCAGCCTGCATGCCTTGAAGAAAGGCAGCGGCCCATCTCCCCGCCCCAGCATTATGGTATCCACCCACATGGACGCCATTGGCCTGATGGTCAGCGCCGTGGAACAAGAATGGCTGCGCGTTACCCAGATCGGCTGGGTAGACGCGCGCATTTTACCCGGCCAGCCGGTGTTGGTGCACGCCCAACGCGACCTGCCCGGCGTGGTTGTGCAGCCGGCCGCCCATTTGCTGCCCCCCTCTGAACAAGACGGACCGGTCTCCCTCGACCAGCTCCTGGTGGATACCGGCCTGCCCGCCGCTGAGCTGCAAGAACTGGTCAGCGTGGGCGACTTTATCTCTTTCAGCCAGCCCTGGATGGACCTGGCCGGAGAAACCCTGGCCGGTCACAGCCTCGATAACCGCGCTTCGGTCGCGGCGCTTACCCATTGTCTTGAAATCCTGCAAACCCGCGAACACGCCTGGGATGTCTGGGCAGTCGCCAGCGTGCAGGAAGAGATCGGCCATTTTGGAGCAGCCACGTCGGCCTACCAGCTGCGCCCCAGCCTGGCCATGGCCGTGGACGTTACCTTTGCCACTGGCCCCGGCACCGCGGACCCCAATACCTTCGCGTTGAAAAGCGGTCCTGCTCTGGGTTGGAGCCCGGTGCTGCATCCGGCGCTCTTCCAACGCGTGCGCGCCGCCGCCGAACGGCTGGAAATCCCTTATTCCAAAGAGATTATGACCGGATTAACGCACACCGACGCGGATGATCTTCAAGTGGCGGCGGAAGGCATTCCCACCATGCTGGTCAGCATTCCGCTGCGCTATATGCACACCCCCGTCGAAGTGGTTGCCCTGAAAGATATAGAACGCACCGGCCGCCTGCTGGCCGAGTTCATCTGCCAGCTCGATCCCAACGCGCTGGAGACCATCACCTGGGATGAATGACATGAGCCTCACCAACCCTTCCAACACAAACGTCCAGCCGTCCGCGCAGCAGATTGCGCTGCTGGAACGGCTTTCCAACGCCTGCGCCGTCTCCAGCGATGAGCATGAAGTCCGCCAGATCGTGCGCGCCGAAATCGAAGCGCACGCCGATGAAATCATTGTGGACGCGATGGGCAACCTGCTTGCCGTGCGCCGCGCCCAGGTGGAAAATCCCTTGCGCGTCATGCTGGCCGCCCACATGGATGAAGTCGGGCTGATGCTCATTCATAGCGACGGCGACGGCCTCTTTTCCTTCCAAACCATGGGCGGCATTGACCCGCGCCAACTGGTGGGCAAGCCCGTCTGGGTTGGCCGCCAGCACCACCCCGGCGTCATCGGCGCGCGCCCCTACCACCTCTCCAGCGACGAAGAAATGCGCCACAGCGTACCCATCTCGCAGTTACGCATTGATCTGGGGCCGGGCGGTTCGGAGCTGGCTCAACCCGGCGACCTGGCAGCTTTCGCCACGCGCTTCCAGCAGGCAGGCCCCAGCTTGATGGGCAAAGCCCTGGATGACCGCCTGGGGGTGGCCAGCCTGATTGAAATTTTCAAAACCGCGCCCCGCCATATTGAGCTGTGGGCGGCCTTTACCGTCCAGGAAGAGCTGGGACTGCGCGGAGCGCGTGTCGCGGCGTTTCGCATTCAGCCGCACCTCGCCATTGCCGTCGACAGCACCCCCGCCAACGACCTGCCCGCCGCGGATGGCCAGGAGAACACCCGTTACAACACCCGCCTGGGCTTTGGCCCGGCCATCTATGTCGCTGACAGAGCCACCATCTCAGACCCGCGCCTGGTGCGCCACCTGACGGAAACCGCCGCAGCGCAGGGTATTCCCTTCCAGTACCGCCAGCCGGGCGGCGGCAGCACCGACGCCGGCGCCATCCTGCGCGCCCAGAGCGGCGTGCCGGTGATCTCGGTATCGGTGCCGGGGCGCTACGCCCACACCGCCTGCCTGGTCGCTCGCGCAGCCGATTGGGGCGCGACGATGGCCTTGCTGCAGGCCAGCCTGCAAACGTTAACCACGGATATTCTCAAGGAAGAACGCAGACCATGAGCGAAGCCGACGTGATTGCCCGTTGCGACCGCGGCCCCGTTACCCGCGAATCGTTGGTACATGACCTGGCCAGCCTGGGCGTGCGCCCCGGCATGACCCTTTTAGTGCATTCTTCTCTCAGCGCGTTGGGCTGGGTGTGCGGCGGCGCGGTTGCCGTGGTGCTGGCCCTGGAAGACGCCCTCGGTGAGCAGGGCACCCTGGTGATGCCCACTCACTCCGGCGACCTCAGCGACCCGGCCGAATGGGCGCACCCGCCCGTGCCGGCCGATTGGATAGAGGTCATCCGCCAGTCCATGCCCGCCTACGACCCCACCCTCACCCCGACACGCGGCATGGGCGCCATTGTGGAAACTTTTCGCCGCCAGCCCGGTGTGCTACGCAGCGCGCACCCGCAGTTATCGTTTGCCGCGCGCGGCCCCCAGGCCGAGAAGATTACCGCCAACCACAGCCTGCACTCCAGCCTGGGCGAGCAGTCGCCCCTGGCGCGCGTCTACGAGCTGGACGGCTTTGTGCTGCTGCTGGGCGTTACGCACGAGAACAACACCTCTTTACACCTGTGCGAACACCGCGCCAACTTTCCCTCGCGCAAAATTGTGCGCCGAGGCACCCCATTGATGGTGAACGGCCAGCGCGAATGGGTCTGGTTTGAAGGCGTGGACGAAAACTCCGATGACTTTGAACAGCTCGGCGCGGACTATGAACGCGAAACCGCCAACGTAACCGTGGCGACCACCGGCTACGCCCAGGCGCGCCTGATGCGCCAGCGCCCGCTGGTTGACTATGGAGTACAATGGATGGAGAAAAACCGCCGCTAATCACCGCCCATACGTCAGGAAGAATACAGAATGAAAGAACTGCTCAAAAAACTGGTCCAAATTCCCGCCCCGTTTGGCTATGAAAGCGCCATGCGAGACGCGGTTCGTGCAGAAATTACCAACCTGGCTGATGAAATTCAGGTCGACGCGCTGGGCAACCTTATCGCGCGCAAAGGCCAGCGCGGGCCAGACGGCCTACGGGTGATGCTCTCGGCGCACATGGACGAAATTGGCATCATCGCCAGCCATGTTGACGAAAACGGCTTTGTGCGCTTTGCCCCGCTGGGCAACGTCTACGCCCACAACTGTCCTGGCGCTCGCGTGCGCTTTCTCAACGGCGCGCGCGGCCTCATCGGCAGCCCGCGCTACACCAGCAGCAGCCAGCCGCCCGCCATTCCCGACATGTTCATCGACGTTGGCGCCACCTCGCGTGAAGACTGCCCGGTTAAGGTCGGCGACCCGGCTGTGTTTGAGAATACGTTCCTTGATCTCGGCCAGCGTGTGGCCGCCAAATCACTGGACAACCGCATTAGCGTGGCCGCCCAAATTGAGATCATGCGCCGCTTATCCACCTCGCCGCACGAAATTCACTTTGTGTTTTCGGTGCAGGAAGAAGTCGGGCAAAAAGGCGCGCTGGTGGCGGCCTATCACCTGCAGCCCGAGCTGGGCATCGCCCTGGATGTAACCACCACCGGCGACACCCCCAACAGCGCGCGCATGGCCGTGGAACTGGGCAAAGGCCCGGCCATCAAAGTTAAAGATGAAGGCATGATCGCTGATCCGCGTGTGGTGCGCCTGCTGGCCGGCGCCGCCGAAAAGCTCAACATTCCCACCCAGCGCGAGATCTTGCTCAACGGCACTACCGACGCCCGCTGGATGCAGGCGCAGCGCGCTGGCGCGCCAGCCGGCACCCTTTCCATCCCCTGCCGCTACGTCCACTCGCCTTCCGAGATGGTCGACCTGGGCGACGTGGAACATGCCGTCAACCTGATGGTTCACCTGCTCTCCGCGCCGGTTCACCTGTATTAACCGCTCGGCGGCAATCCGCCGGAGTTAAACGCATGAAAGCCTCAAAATCATCCCTTTCTCAACGGATTTTTCCACTGGCTGCCAGCCTGGTCATCACCAGCCTCCTTCTGGCAGGCTGCGGCAATCTCAATTTGCCCGGGCTGCTGCGCACCGTGATCCCTCCCACCCAAACCGCGCCCAACAGCCCGCTCCAGGCAACCGTGTCAATCCCCGTAGACGAGACCGCCACCCTTCCTGCCCCCACCGCCACTCCCAGCGGGCCGCAAACCCTTACTATCTGGGTTCCGCCGCAGTTCGACCCGCAGAGCGGCACACCCGCCGGGCAGCAGTTTCAGGCGCGCATCAACCAGTTCATGAATGAAAACCCGGGCGTCATCATTGAAACGCGCATCAAAGCCGCCGCTGGCTCCGGCAGCCTGCTTGAATCGCTGACCCTGGCCAACGCTGCCGCCACGCCAGAGAGCCTGCCCGCCCTGGTCGCCTTACCCCGCTCGGATATGGAAGTCGCGGCCTTGAAGGGTTTGATCTTCCCCATGGACGACTACACCTCGGTAATTGACCAGAGCGATTGGTTCGATTACGCCCGCCAGTTGGCATTACTGCAGGGCGCCACCTACGGCATTCCCTTCGCCGGCGACGCCATGCTGCTGCTCTACCGCCCGGCGCGGGTGGGCGCATCCCCACTCAACTGGAAAGAAATCCTCAGCCGCGGGCAGCCGCTGGCCTTCCCTGCCGCCGACCCACAGTCTCTGCTCACCCTGCTGCTCTATCTCTCCGCGGGCGGGCAGATCGTCGACTCGCAGGGCCGGCCAACCCTTTCCGCCGAAACCCTCACCAGCGTACTCGAATTGTACGCCGAAGGCGCTGCCCAGGGCACGTTTCCAAACATGATCGCGGATGTGCAGTCCGATGCGCAGGCCTGGCAGTTCTACCGGGACAAATCGGCCAACATGGTCATCACCTGGTCTTCGCGCTACTTAAGCGAGCTGCCAGTCGACACCTCCGCGGTTGCCATCACCGCCTTGGACGACAAAGACTACACCCTTGCCACCGGCTGGATGTGGGCGCTTTCCGACCCTCTGCCCGAACGGCGCGCCATGAGCGTTAAACTGGCTGAATACCTTACCGAAAGCGAATACCTGGCCCAGTGGTCGCCCGTCTCCGGCCAACTGCCGGTGCGCCCCAGCGGGCTGAACGCCATCACCAACCAGTCGCTGCGTTCCCTGCTCGGACAGGTGATCCAATCCTCCAACGTGCGCCCCACCAACGATCTGATCACTGGCGTGGGCCCCCTGCTGCAAGAATCCACCCTGGCGATGATTGAACGCCTGAATGACCCTGCCCAGGCGGCCGCAACCGTCGCGGAGCGGTTGAACTCCCCCTGATAGGAGACGTAGGTATGCCCAACCCCAGGAAACCTTCCCAAACCCGCTCTTCCCACCGCCCGGCCGGGGTTACCCGCCAGGCGCTGGCCATTTTGGGGTTGCTGATCTTGCTCACCGCACTGGCCTGGACCAGCCCTTTCCAGACCCAACCCACCCCAGCCCCGGCCAACACCACCGCCCTGGCCGCCACACCCGATGGAACCCTGACCCCTTCAGTCACCCCCCTGCCCGAAGAATGGCTGCAGAGCTACCGCAACACCAACGAAGTCGTCCTGGTGGGTGTGCTGCTGGTTCTCATTGTCGTCATCGGCACCTTTGGCGCCATCTGGCGCGCCAACCGCAAGCGCCCGGCTCACTAATTTCGTTTTTTCCGTCAACATTTATTATTTGTCCATAAAAATTCTCCCAACCGGCCAGCAACTTATCGCCGGTATTTTCGTATATTGGATATAGGCTACAAAGAAATCGTTTTTTTATACCAAGGAGATGTTGTATGAGTACGTTTTGGAAATCGACCGGGCTGCGTATCAGCCTGGCTCTGATGCTGGTGGCGGTTCTCTTCGCCGGGATCGCCGCCCCCGTTCAGGCGGCCGACATCGACAATGACGGCTATGTTGGCCCCAACGAAGTCATTGATGATGATCTGATCATCAGCGGCGAAAAAGTGGTCATCGAAGGCACCGTTAATGGTCTTTTGATCGCAACCGGCGCTACGGTTACCATCAAAGGCCAGATCAATGGCGACGCCATCCTGCTCGGCAGCACGGTGGAAGTAACTGAAGAAGCCGTCATCACCGGCAATGTCTTCAGCGGCGCTTCGCAGGTCAAAGTCAACGGACAGGTCGGCGGCAGTGTGGCGATGGGCAGCCAGGTGATCTACATGGAAGGCGCGCAGGTGGGCAGAAATGTGTATTTTGGCACCTACAGCTTTCAGGATGACGCCCGCACCAGCATCGCGCGCGGCGTCTACGGCGGCGCGTACCAGATTATCCTCAACGGCACAGTGGACCGCGACGTGAACCTGAGCGCGGCCGCCCTGGAGTTGGGTGGCAAAGTCAACGGCAACGCCGTACTAGACGTGGAAGCTCCCGGCAGCGGCGAAGAAATGCCGTTCTCGCCGTTCATGTTCATGCCCCAGCAGTACGGCGTAGTAATCCCCCCCACCATGAAGCCCGGCCTGCGCATTTCTGACAGCGCCGAAATTGGCGGGCAATTAGTCTACACCAGCCCGGTGGAACAGGCCGAGGCCATTGAAACCGCCCTGCAAGGCGGCGTGGTCTACCAGACTCCCGTTCCGGCCGAAACCAGCGCGGACGGTAAAACGGCGCTGAAGCCGGCCGAACCCGAACGCGGCACCTTTGGCTTCTTTGCTTCGCGCGTGTTGAAATGGTTCTGGAAGCTGCTCCGCGACCTCATCACCCTGCTTCTGTTGGGCGGCTTATGCGTCTGGCTGATCCCCGCGCTATACCAGAAGACCGTTGAAGCCGTCAAGGCAAAACCCGGCCCGGCCGCGGGCACTGGCGCGCTGGTCTACCTGGGCGGGCATGTGGGCGCGTTTGTTGTCTTCTTCCTGATCCTGATCGCGGGCCTGCTCTTCTCGGTGCTCACCCTGACCGGAATCTCTTCCACCATCTTTGGCATGGGTTTTTCCGCGCTGGCGCTGGCGTTTGCCGCTTTCCGCCTGCTGGTGGTCTACGGCAGCAAGCTGGTCATTGCCTACCTGGCGGGTGAATGGGTATTAAGCAAGATCGCCCCGCAGGCGCGCAACAAAGCCGTCTGGTCCATGGTGATCGGCGTTGTCATCTACATCATCCTGCGCTCCATCCCGATCTTCGGCTGGCTGTTTGGCCTGGTGGTTACCATCTTCGGCCTGGGTGGAATGTGGCTGGTGTTCCAAAACTGGCGCAACCCCGCCGCCGCACCCGCCGTCGAACCGGCTCCTGTGGTCGAGACGCCGGCCGAATAACCATCCATCCTTTCTGGTCATCCAAAACACCGGTCCGCGGGCATCCCCGGACCGGTGTTTATTTGCTGCCAGCGTCAGGTTCGGCAAGAAAACGGCTTGCAACAGCCCCACGAAAACCTGATAAACTTCTTCGCCGCGCGGCCAATTCCCTGCTATAATTTATGAAGCAAATTAATTACAGGCAGGGACACGGCTATGCGGCGAGAAGCGCTCGGTTGGGAAGATGTAGACAAGCTCATCGATCACCTGATTCCCCAATTTGAAATCGAATTTGAAGCCATGGTCATGATCACCCGCGGCGGGATCATCCCGGGCGGTCTGTTGGCAGAAGCCCTTAATCTGACCACTCTGTTCACCGCCGCGGTAGACTTTCCGGCGGAGATGGAACTGGAAAAGAAGAGTGAAAGCGCCCGTCTCCTGGCCTGGCCCAAATTCATCCAATTTCCTGAAAGCGACCTGCTGCGCGGGCGCAAAACCCTGGTGGTAGACGATGTTTGGGGTTCCGGGCGCACCATCACCGCCGTAAAAAACCGCATTGCCGCCATGGGCAGCCTGCCCTACACCTGCGTGCTGCATTTCAACCCCTATCGCAACCTGTTTGGCACCGCCCGCCCCGATTATTACGCGGCCGTTACCGACGCGCATATCATCTACCCGTGGGAGATCAAACGCGGGTTTGAAGGCGCATTCCTTAAAGGGTATGTGGAAGAATAAAATCAGCGGATATGGCCGGGCAAATCACAGCCCGGCTTTTATTTGTTAATCCCCCAGCAGCACATCCAGGTAGGCGCGCGCCATCTTGCGCGCGTCGAACAGTGCCTCAGCCCGCCGCCGGGCAGCCGCGCGATAGCCCGCCTGGTCATCCAGCACCCGCAGGCACAGATCAGCCAGGCGCGCCGTGTCGGGTGGCTCCAGCCGCCAGGCATTCCCTCCATAGGCTGCCAGCTCTCCAGCCCCGTCCTGTACCAGTTCGGGCAGCGCGCCGGTCGCGTAGCCCACAACCGGCAGCCCGCAGGCCAGCGCCTCAATTACCGAGTTGGGACAGCCGGCATTCAGCTCCGCGCTGAACAGCAGGTGCGCCGAGCGATCCAGAGCGGGAATATCTTCTCTCGCCACCACACCCGCCCAGGTGATCATCTCACCGGCCTCTGTCGTCCAGCGCTGGCGCAGCGCGTCTGGAACTTTACCGGCCACGATCAACTCCACCGGCCTTTGCGCGCGCGCCTGCACCGCCTGCGCCAGCCGCACCGCGTTTTCCAGGTAAACCGCGTTGGTATCGCCCAAATCCCCTTCCACAACCAGCAGCCGCGCGCGATCGAGCGCGGGCAGCTCGCCAGGCAATGGGCGGTACACATCCAATTGGGTGGCGTTATAGATGACATACCCCGGCGCCGAAACCTCACCGTAAAAATCCGCCCACATCTGCCGCACGAATTGGCTTTGGTAAACCACCCGGTCGGCCAGGTAACGGCGAATGAATGCCAGCAGCCAGTTGTTACGCTCGGCGCGCAGCGTATGCCCCAGACTGGACGGCCTCACCCGGTGAACCCAATTCAACTGCGCCAGGCGCTGCACCACCCGCACGCCGCGCCGCCGCGCCTGCCAGATGAAATCCAGGCGGCGCGTGCCCCCGCTTAACAGCAGCGCGTCGCAGGCCGCCCGCGGATCGTGGTGAACGGTTACGCCTTCTTCCGCCAGTGCCGTTTTCAACCGCGCCTGAAAAGCCGCCGGGCCGCCGGAACCTTGAATGGGGGGGTAAATGCAAATTTGGGTCATGTTTTTCTCTGTGGCTTGCGTTTCATTTTAACACGATCTGGCACGGCGATTGGCAAATGCTGGGCAAGCCCGGCTCATCCCCACGGCTTTTACCCGCCTGCCGGGCAAAAACATGCGCCCACATTCAGCAAAGTGATCTTATTTTCGGTTGGTTTTGGGTTTGTGAAGATTTTGGGCCTGCCCCGCCTTGCTTGCTTCCATCATATCAACGTGATAAACTCTTAACGTGCCCAGAAACGTACTCATTGCCACCCCCCATGCCGACATAGCCAATTCACTGCGTCTTGGGCTGGAGGTCAGTGATCGTTACCAGCCACATATTGCCCAATCGGGCAGCGAAGCGGTGGCGCGGTTGAAGGCAGATGAGATCGATCTGGTCATTCTTGACGGCGACATGACCGAAGAACTGCTCACCGCTGCCTGGAACCATCTTTTCCCTGAGAACAGCGGTCCCCGGCTGGTTGTGGTTGGGCGCGGGGGGAGAAAAACCCCCGACGTGTTGGAAAACCTGCACCCCGCCTGCTTCTTCCATTACCCGGTGTACCTCCCCGAATTTCTGGATTATCTGGACGACCTTCTCATCATGAAACCTACCTCACCTCAATTTTCTACCGAGAGCAACCAGCCCCTGCCCGGCGCCTCCCTGCCCTGGCTGGGCAACTATGAAGCCGCCAGCAGCCATTTGCAGCAGCAGTTCTTCGCCACCTCCGCAGACGCGGCGCTCATCTATCTCTCCGGCATCATTTGCGCCCTGGCGGGCAGCCTGGAAAAAAGCGCTGCCTTGCAGGTAGCCAAGATTCTGCTGGCGCATTGGGATGAAACCAATCCATCCGATCTGGCGCGCTACATCACCATCGGAGAAGACCGCCAGGAATACTTCCTCTACGCCACGCTGCTCAGCGGCAGCAGCGTGCTCTGCTGCCTGTTCGCCCCCGATCTATCGCTCAGCCAGTGCCGGGCGCACACCCACCAGCTGCGCCGCGGTCTGCTGGAAACCTCACCCGCCCTGCCCGAAGAGCCCCCCGCCGAAGCAGCGCAGCCCAGCGGGATAGAATCCCTGCCAGACAGCGAATTTCTCGCCTTCGCACCGGAAGAGCATGCCGATTCCCTGCAAAGCCCCGCGCCGCTGGAGCAAGACGACCTTTTCCGCATGGAAGAAGAATCTGGGCCGCTCACCCTGAGCGAGCTTTTCCAATCCACGCCGTTGCAAGAGACGGCCGAAGCAGCGCCAGACAACGGCATGGAGATCGACTTGAAATCCCTGCTGGAAGAAATGCCCTCCCCCGACCCCGATCAGCCGCTTGAAGCCGTCCCAGACACCTGGGAAGAAATTGGCTTGGTTTTCCCCTGGGAAACCGAAACGAAAACCGAACCACCAAGCATGCAAGAATCCGCGCCTGGAGAGGCGCCTTCCGTTGAGCCGCCTGCTGTTGAAAGCGAAATCAGCGAAGAAGACTCCGTTTTCGCCCAACTGCTGGCCCAAGCGGAAGTGAACATCACCGGCGATGATGAATGGGTGCCGCCGCTGGAAGACGAGCTGGATGAGCCTTCCCTCGAATCCGTCCCGACCCTGGACGGCACCGTAGAGCCTGCCGTGGAAGCGGAAAATGGCTTCTGGCAACAAGACACCCAACCAGTTCGCGTCTCACCGCCGCCCTCCCAAGAGGACTTGCCCGCCAGCGAAAGCGATCATCCCGCCGCGCCGGAGGTTTCGCCCCTCCAGCGTCTGCGGCGCGTCGTCGCCGATGAAGACGGCCTGGAAGACACCCGCCCCGTGCGCGTGCGCCCAGCGGAAGAACAACCAACCGCGGAAACCACACTGCGCTTCCCCTGGGAAGCTGAACCTCCTTCCGCTGCCGCGCCGCTGCAAGCGCCTTTTCTTCAACAAGATGAGCAAAGCACCCCTGCTTTTGACCTGAACAGCTTTCGCGAAGAAAATGATGACCTGATCCTGTATGAAGACGATGACGGCCTCTTTACCATTGTGCTGGCCCCCCAGAATGAGCGCCACACCCTCACCGGGCAGTTGGCTGAAAAAATGCACGAATGGTTTGAGGAGGTTTGCGACGCCCACCAATGGGAACTGCGCAGCATCAGCGTGCAGCCATCTTATGTGCTGATGACCATCCTGGCCCAGCCGACCATGACCAGCGCCTTCGTCATCAACACCCTGCGCACCCACACCACGCGCCGCTTGTTCAACAACCATCCCAATGTAAAGAAAGAGCTGCGCTCGGATGATTTTTGGGCGCCCAGCCACTTGGTTTATAATGGAGAGCATCCCATCGAGTTTGTTGAATTAATGGAATTTGTGGACAAAGCCCAGCACGACCAGAACAACTGGTTTGACTCATCCATCTAACCCTTGAGACAAAACGTATGCCGCCTATCTTATACTTGATCGATGGACACGCGCTGGCTTACCGCGCCTATTTTGCCCTCAGCGCTGCCGGCGGAGACCGCTTTCGCACGTCGAAAGGCGAACCCACTGCCGGAACGTATGGTTTTTGCAGCGTGCTGATTAGCATTCTTGAAAAAGAAAAACCAGAGTATCTGGCTGTTGCTTTTGATACCGGCAAGACCTTCCGCGATGACATCTTTGCCGACTATAAAGGCACACGCGAGAAAATGCCCGATGATCTGCGCCCGCAGATTGAGCGCATCCGCGAAGTGGTCGACTCCTTCGACATTCCCCGCCTGGAAAAAGAGGGCTTTGAAGCCGACGACGTGCTGGGCAGCATTGCCAGCCAGGCCGTTCAGCAGGGCTTTGGCGTCAAAATCATCACCGGCGACCGCGACCTGTTGCAGCTCGTTACCGAGCGGGTCATCGTCAACCTGCCTGGTAAATCACTGGCCGAGGCGCGCGACTACACCGCCAGAGATGTGGTCGAGTACCTGGGCGTGCGCCCCGATCAGGTGGTCGATTACAAAGCCCTGGCCGGAGACACCTCCGACAACATCCCCGGTGTGCCGGGCATTGGCGTTAAAACCGCCGTCTCGCTGCTGGAACAATACCCCCACCTCGACGACATCTACGCCCATCTCGAAGAAATTCCCACCCGCTACCGCACCAAGCTGGAAGCCGGGCGTGATTCGGCTTACCTCTCTTACCAGCTCGCCAAAATCCGCACCGATGTAGACCTGGTGCTGCGCCTGGAAGACGCGCGCGTGCACACCATGCAAGTATCCAAAGTGGAAGCCATCTTCCGCGAGCTGGAGTTTAAGACCCTCACCGCGCGCCTGCGCGACATGGCCAAAACCCTCAACATCCCCGCGCAGGGGCAGCAGCTCACACTATTCTCCACCCCCATCACGCAGATCGGCAGCCCGCCCGCCTACCAGCCCACCGTGCGCCTGGCCAACGATGAGGCCAGCCTGCGGGCGCTGGTTGAAGAGCTGGCGGCCGCCCCGCGCATCGCCTTCGACACCGAAACCACCTCCACCGACCCCATGCGCGCCGACCTGGTGGGCATTTCCATCGCCACCCGCGCTGGAGAAGGCTGGTACATTCCGGTGGGGCATCGCGGCCAACAGCCGCAACTGTCCCTGGCGCAGGTCATTGAGGCGCTGCGTCCCGCCTTCAGCGACCCTGCTAAAGAGAAAATCGGCCACAACATCAAATACGACTGCATCATGCTGGAAAATGCCGGTCTGCCGGTAACCCCCTGCTCGTTTGACACGATGATCGCCGAATGGCTGGTCAACCCCGAGTCGCGCGCGCTGGGACTGAAAGACATGGCCGAAATCTACCTCGGCATTCAAATGACCCATATTGACGAGCTGATCGGCAAATGCAAGAACCAGATCACCATGGACCAGGTCGCCATCGAGCAGGCCGCGCCCTACGCCGTGGCCGACGCCGAAGTTACCTTCCAACTGCGCGATCTGCTGGCCGAAAAGCTGCAGAAAAAAGGCGCAGCGCGCCTGATGAGCGAAATGGAAATGCCGCTGGTGCCGGTGTTGACCGGCATGGAACGCACCGGCATCCTGCTCAACGCCCAGGCCTACCAGCGCATGTCCGGCGAATTGAGCCAGCAAATGGCCTCCCTCGAAGAGCGTGTCTACCAGGGCGTGGGTTACGCTTTCAACCTCAACTCCACCCAGCAGCTCTCCAAAGCTCTGTTTGAAACCCTTAAATTGCAGCCGCCCGACCGCCGCAAGAAGACCGCCAGCGGGCATTATTCCACCGCGGCCGGTGTGCTGGAAGAAATGAGCCACCTGCACCCGGTGATTGATTGGGTGCTGGAATATCGCGAGCTGGCCAAACTCAAGTCCACCTATATCGACGCCCTGCCGGGGCAAATCAACCCGCGCACCGGGCGCGTGCACACCTCCTATAACCAGACTGGTTCGGTGACCGGCCGCCTGGCCTCTTCCGAACCCAATTTGCAGAACATCCCCACCCGCACCGAGCTGGGCCGCCAGGTGCGCAGCGGATTTGTCGCCGCGCCGGGCTGCCAGCTTCTGGCCGTTGACTATTCGCAAATTGAGCTGCGTATTGTGGCCCACATGTCCAACGATGAAGACATGCTGGCCGCCTTTCGCGCCGGGCAGGATATTCACGCCGCCACCGCGGCCGCTATTTACAATGTGCCGCTGGATGCGGTCAATAAAGACATGCGCCGTCACGCCAAGGCCATCAACTTCGGCCTGATCTACGGCATGAGCGCCTTTGGCCTCACCCGCACCACCGACCTGACCCTGGCTGAAGCTGAAGACTTCGTATCCGCCTACTTCAACCACTTTTCGGGCGTCAAAACCTACCTCGACGGCATCCGCCGCAGCGCCGCGCGCGAAGGATACGTGGAAACGCTGCTGGGCAGGCGGCGCTACTTCCCCAACTTAAGCAGCCAGACCAACGTCAACCTGCGCAACCGTGAAGAGCGCGAAGCCATCAACGCCCCCATTCAAGGCACCGCCGCAGACATCATCAAACTGGCCATGATCCAACTGGCGGAGGCGCTCAAAACCAGCGGTCTCAAGGCGCGCCTGCTGCTTCAGGTACACGACGAGTTAATCCTCGAAGTGCCGCAAGCCGAACTGCCGCAGACCGCCGCCCTGGTGCAGCAAGTAATGGAAAACGCCTACCCGCTTTCCATTCCGCTGGCCACCGAAGCCAAAGTCGGCGCCGATTGGGGCAACCTCACGCCTTATACACCTTCCGAGCGGGGTAAATAGCCATGACTGAGAATCAACAAACCTTCCAACAAGCCATGAATCAAGGTCACTCGGCAGCCTGGGATCAGCAGTGGGAACAGGCGGCCAGCCACTACCAGCGCGCGCTGGAGGAATTTCCCAAACATCCCATGGCGCTGACCAGCATGGGGTTGGCGCTCTTCGAGCTTCAGCAGTACGATCGCGCTCTGGAATATTACCAGCTTGCCGCGCAGGTAACCCCCAACGACCCGGTTCCGTTTGAAAAAATCGCGCGCATTTTTGAGCGCACTGGCCGCCTCTCAGAAGCCATCAAAAGCTCGCTCCAGGCCGCCGAACTGCACCTCAAAACCCACGGGGTCGAAAAAGCCATCGAAAACTGGCAGCAGGTCATCAAGCTCAACCCCGGCAATCAAACCGCCCGCACCCGGCTGGCAATGGTGTTTGAACGCATGGGGCGCAAAGCCGAAGCGGTCAGCGAGTACCTGGCGCTGGCCAGCCTGCTGCAGCACAGCGGCCTGCGCGATAAAGCCATGCAGGTCGTGGAGCATACCCTCAACCTGGCCCCAGAAAGCATTGACGCCCGCTCGGCCAAATCGCTGCTGCTGAACAACCAGCCCCTGCCCAAACCCCTGCGCCCCAGGGGCGGCACAGGCCCGGTGAGCATGGCCAGCGTCAAACAGCTCAGTTCATCCAGAAGCGATGAAGAAGGCAAACAACCTCAGCTCGACCCGGTCGCCGAAGCCCGCTCCACCGCGTTGGTCACTCTGGCCGCGCTGTTGTTTGAAAAAGCCGAAGAAGAAAGCCAGATGCAGGAAGCCGAAAAACGCGGACTGGGCAGTCTGAACGGAGGGCGCAAGCTCTCGGCCGCCGACCACACCCGCATGCTGCTGCATCTGAGCCAGGCGATCGAATCGCAAACCCACGGCGACAACGCCCAGGCCATCTCAGAGCTGGAACACGCCGTGGAAATCGGCCTGAAAGACCCAGCCGCCACCTTTGACCTGGGGCTGCTCTACATGGAAAGCGACACGCGCAAAGCCCTGCGCTTTTTGCAGACCGCCGTGCGGCGGCCTGAATATGCGCTGGCCTCCAGCCTGCTGATTGGCCAGGCCTACCGCAAATTGGGCAGCAGCAAAGAGGCCGCCAGCGCTTACCTTCAGGCGCTCAGCTATGCCGACGCCAGCACCATGCCAGCCAAGCAGGGCGAAGAACTGCGCCAGCTCTACGAGCCAATGATCGAGTTTCAGACCCGCGAAACAGACGCCGCCAAGCTGGAGGCGTTGTGTGCCAATGTCTCCAACCATCTGCTGCGCCCCGATTGGCGCGAACACATCAAGAACGTGCGCCAGCAAATGCCCGAAGCGGAAGCCGGCGCGCTGGTGCCGGTTGCCGAAGTGATTCTGGAAACCGGCGGCGGGCAGGTGGTCGACGCTTTGGCACAGGTGCGCCAGCTCACCAACAATGGCATGTTCCGAACTGCCATGGACGAAGCCTTCCGCGCCCTGGCCGACGCCCCCACCTACCTGCCCCTGCACGTGCAGATCGCCAAGATTCTGCTGCGCGAGGGTGAAACCCGCCTGGCCGTGGAGAAGTTCATGCTGGTCTCGCGCCTGTACAGCCTGCGCGGCGAAAACGGACAGGCCATTCAATTGATGAAAAACGTGGTGCGCGCCGTGCCTATGGATATCCCCATCCGCAGCTATTTCATCGACCTGCTCACGGAACAGGGAGAGCAGGAAGAAGCCATCACGCAATACATGGAACTGGCCAACGTCTACTACCAACAGGCCGAGCTGGATATGGCGCGCAAGCATTACGCCTCGGCGCTGCGCCTCTCCCAGCAAATGCAGGGCGTGCGCGGTCTCACGGTGCAAATCCTCTTCAAATTGGCCGATATCGACCAACAGCGCCTCGACTGGCGCCAGGCGATGCGCATCTTTGAGCAAATCTGCACCCTCGAACCCCAAGACGTGGAAGCGCGCGCCAAATTAGTCAACCTGAAGATGATGCTTGGCAACGAACCCGCCGCGCTCACCGAAGTGGACCAATTTGTTGAAATGCTGCAAAGCGCCGGCAAGCACACCGAAGCCATCGCCTTTTTGGAAGCGGTAACCAGCGAGCACCCCGCCAGCATGGAGCTTTCCCTGCGGCACGCAGACGCCCTGGCACAGCATGGCCAAACCGAAAAGGCCATCGAACTGCTCGACGGCCTGGCCGACCAGCTACTCACCCGCGGCAACCGGGGGGGCGCTATATCCGTCTTGCAAAAAATCGTCCGGCTCAACCCGCCCAACGCGGCGGCCTACCGCAAAGCGATTCAACAGCTCGAAAGTCAGAGCTAACCAGGCACGCTCGGGTTTATAATCAAACGGGGAAGATACTCATCCGGTGGCGGTCACCAGGCAAAGACCATGATAAACGAAGCCGCGCTGGCGCAAGCCGCAAAAGATGGCGATCTCAACGCGTTCAACCGCCTTATTCTGGAATACCAGGATATGGCCTATAACGTTGCCTATCGCCTGCTCAGCGACCCCGATGGCGCGTCCGACGCCTTGCAAGAGGCGGTCATCTCGGCTTACCGCAGCTTGCAGCAGTACCGCGGCGGCTCGTTCAAAGCCTGGCTGCTGCGCATGGTGACCAACAAATGTTATGACGAACTGCGCCGCCGCAAGCGCCGACCCACCGTTCCCCTTGAGCCTTTCGACCCGGAGAGCGAAGAAGAACTGGAAAACCCATCCTGGCTGGCGGACGAAAGCCCTTCGACGGAAGAGCAAATTGAAGAAATGGACCTGGAGAAAGCCGTTCAGGACTGCATCAACCACCTTCCAGATGAATTTCGCGCGGTCGTTGTATTGGTCGACCTGCAAGCCATGGATTATCAGGAAGCGTCTGACGCGATTGGCAAGCCGCTCGGCACCATCAAGAGCCGTCTGGCGCGCGCGCGCTTAAAACTGCGCGACTGCCTGCAGCGCTTTGGGGAACTTCTGCCTTCCATGTTTCGTCTAGAAGAAGAGGAAACACGATGAAGGAGATCTTGACGATTCAAGACGGACTGAGTCTGTCTGCGTACCTGGATGACCAGCTTGCCCCGCATGAAAAGCAAGCCCTGGAATCCCGCCTGCAGAAAGACCCGGCCTTGCGGGCAGAGCTGGAGAGCTTGCGCCGCACGCGCGCCCTGCTGCGCGCGGTGTCGCAGCGCAAAGCTCCACGCAGTTTTGCCCTCAGCCCCGAACAGGCCCGCCAGGCCGCGCGCCGCAAGTCCTTCTGGTTTCCCGCGCTCAGCTTTTCTTCCGCCATCTCCGCCCTGCTGCTCATCCTCACCCTGCTGACGCGCTTCTCGCCTGCCGCCAATCTGCGCATGCTGACGGCTGCCGAAGCGCCGCAAGCCGAAATGCTGGCCGCTGAACCGGCTGCCGAAATGGCCGAAGCGCCCGCCGCGCCCGATGCCCTGCCAACCAGCGCCCCGGTCATCATCATCTGGGGCGATTCCAACCTCATTCCCGGCCAGGTCATCGCGAATGGACGCGGCGGCGGCAGCGATACCCCCTACGGCGGCGGGGGTGCTCCCTTCACCGGCGGGGGCGCGCCCGATACCATGATGGCGCCCGAAGCGCCTGCCGCAGAAGTCCCCGCGTTCAAAGGCGGCGAAGAAGAGAGCAGCTTAATGCCCATGCCAACCTCCGCCCCAATGCTTGAAGCGCCGGCGCCAGCCGAAAGCCTGCCCCAGGCCGAATCCGCGGCTGGAGAGACCGAACCGCTCAACCCCATCCTGGGCATAGCCCCCAGCGACAAGCAGGGCGAAATCGCTAGTGAGACAGCCGCAGACGCCAGCGCCGAGAGCGCCGACACCCTGGCAAAAGAATCCCACACCCCTTCTGTGCTGGCCCTGCCCATCGCCCTGGCCCTTCTGGCAGCCGGCAGCGCGCTGGCCGCCTTCGCCTTGCGCCGCAAAGGCATCATCTAATCCCATTCGAAAACCCACCAATTTTGAATGAGGTTCTCTTGTAGGGCGGCGTTGTATGGCCGCTGCACCCTGGAGAAGAACCCGAACCCCAATCTTATGTTTTTGGGTGTCTACGCCCGTTTCTTCGGGCGGACAGCCGTCCGCCCACACTAAAGAATGGGATTCCCTTGTGAAAACCCGCCACCTTCTTTCACCTGCCTTACCCCCTGTCAATTTCAGCGGAACTTGGTTCCCAACCTTGCCGCTTATGTTAGAATAAAAGAAGTGGTACTTTTGTTCTGATAACCGTTCACAGGCGAATAACCTTGGCAAAAACCCGATCATCGAAATCAACCCCCTCCAAATCCACGGCCAGCCGCGCCCGAAAACCATCCACACGCGCGCAGGCCAAACCCTCCGCACGCCCGGTGTCTTCTGCCGGGCGGGTGCTGCTTGGCTCGCTGCGTAATATCCCCCGCGAGCGGCGGCTGGACATTCTTGGCATCATCCTGGCCTTGCTGGGGCTGGTCACCTTCTTATCGCTGGTCTCCGCCGAGCGCAGCGCGGTCACCAGCGGGTGGATTAACGCCCTGGCCTGGGTGTTTGGCTGGGGCATTTATATTCTGCCGCTGGTGCTGGTCATCTACGGCTTGTGGCTGGTCTTTCGCAACATCGAGCGCCTGCCAGCCTTCAGCGCCGGCAAATTCACCGGCAGCCTGCTGCTGCTCTTCAACCTGCTGGCCTGGCTGCACCTCGCCTCCGGCGGCGGCTGGGACGCGGCCCGCGCCGGAAAAGGCGGCGGCCATCTAGGCGCGGTCTTCGAGCGCCTGCTGGTGGTGGGGCTGGGCAAACCGGCGGCGATTGTGGCCATGCTCGCCTGGCTGTTGATCAGCCTGGCACTGACCTTCAACCTCTCCATCCCTGAGTTATTCAAGAGCCTGCGCCCGCTGTTCAATTCTCTGGCAGAGAGCATCAGCCGCTTCCTCACCCCACCCGAAGAAACACCGGCCGCCGCGCCGCGCGTCTCTACCCCACCAACAACAGCTCCCGCCGGGCGCTTCAAACCCTTGCGCGCCAGCGATCCGGTCCCCGCCCAGCAGCCCTCATTGGAGAGCGCGCCGCTGGCCTCCGGTACCAACCCGGCCAACCCGCCCATCGCATCCGCCGCCGGCGAAGGCGCGCCAGCTGCCCACGCCGCGCTGGAAGCGCCCGCTCAGGAAGTGCGCGCCACCATTCCGCAGAACTGGGTGCTGCCCAAAGCCGAAGACATCCTCGACCCGCCCTCCCCCGAAGCCATGCAAGAGACCGCCGAGGGCGAGCGCGGCAAACTCATCGAAGACACCCTCACCTCCTTTGGCGCGCCGGCGCACGTGGTCGAAATCAAGCGCGGCCCGGCCATCACCCTTTACGGCGTGGAACCCGACTATGTGGAAACGCGCGCCGGGCGCACCCGCGTGCGGGTGAGCAAAATCGTCAACTTGGCCGATGACCTGGCCCTGGCGCTGGCTGCCTCGCGCATCCGCATTCAGGCGCCGGTGCCCGGCCACAGCTATGTGGGCATCGAAGTGCCCAACGAAGAGACTTCGCGCGTCTCACTGCTCTCCATTTTACAAAGCAAAGCATTTCATAAAATTAAAACGTCCCTGGGATTCTCGCTGGGCAAAGACGTGGCCGGCATCCCCGTCGCCGCGGATCTGTCATCCATGCCGCATCTGCTCATCGCGGGTACCACGGGTTCGGGTAAATCGGTGTGCGTCAATTCCATTTTGTGCGCGCTGCTGTTGAACAACACCCCGCTGGACCTGCGCCTGGTGCTGGTCGACCCCAAACGGGTAGAGCTGACCGGCTATAACGGCATTCCGCACCTGCTGGCGCCGGTCATCACCGACGCCGACCGCGTGGTGGGCGCGCTGCAGTGGATGCTGCGCGAAATGGACAGCCGCTACCACAAGTTCTCCAAGCTGGGCGTACGCAACATCATCGAATTCAACGCGCGGCAGACCGGCGAGCATCTGCCCTATATTGTGGTGATCATCGATGAATTGGCCGACCTGATGATGCTCGCCCCCGACGAAACCGAGCGCTGCATCACCCGCCTGGCACAGTTGGCGCGCGCCACCGGTATTCACCTGATTTTAGCCACGCAGCGCCCCTCGGTGAACGTGGTTACCGGCCTGATCAAAGCCAACTTCCCAGCGCGCATCGCTTTCGCCGTCGCTTCGGGGATCGACAGCCGCGTGATCCTCGACCAGCCCGGCGCGGAACGCCTGCTGGGGCGCGGCGACATGCTCTTCCAGGCCCCCGACGCCTCGGCCCCGGCGCGTCTGCAGGGCGTGTACGTCTCTGACAGCGAAATTCGCCGCCTGGTTGATTACTGGCGCGCGGCCGCCTACGAGATGCAAACCACCTACGTCTCTTCGCACCCCGACACACCCATCGACAGCCTGCCGCCCGGCGTGCCGCTCAAGCAGGACGCGCTGTTTGAGGAGATGAAACCGCAAGAAGAAGGCGACCCGCTGCTCAATGAAGCCATTGACCTGGTGCGCCGCCAGGGGCGCGCCTCGATCACCATGCTGCAGCGCCGCATGCGCATCGGCTACACCCGCGCCGCCCGCCTGATCGACAAAATGGAAGAGATGGGCGTGGTCAGCGCCACCCTGCCACACACCCAGGTGCGCGAAGTGCTCGATTACGGCGACATGGCCCCGCCGGAAGACGATGGATATTAAAATGATTGAACGGCTGCCCGCGCGGGCAGCCGCTTTTATTTCCTCTGAGATTTTTGGAGTGAAATGCGGTGGGCAGAGCGGCTGGTTCACTCCCCCGGTTCCATTTCGCCCAGCGCGTACATCAGCAGCGCCGTGCAGGTGATGGCAGCCGTCTCCATGCGCAGAATGCGCCGCCCCAGGCTGAACGGTTGAAAGCCGCAAGCGGCCGCGGCAGTTACTTCGGCAGGCTCAAAGCCGCCCTCCGGGCCAATCAACACCCGCCCGCGCGCGTACCCATCTCCGCTGGCGCGCAGCACATCCGCCAGCGAACGCGCCTCTTCCGCCTCCCAGGCAATCAGCTTCAGCGAAGGGACTGGTCCCTCGCTGGCGGCCAGCGCCGAAAACAGCATCGGCTGGCTGACACCAGGCACGCGCCCGCGGCGCGACTGTTCGGCCGCTTCCTTCACAATTCGCCGCCAGCGCTCCAGCTTTTTCTCGGCGTCTTTGCCATCTTGCTGCAGGCTGCGCGCGCAGATCACCGGCACAAAGTGGACCGCGCCCAGCTCGGTGCATTTTTGCAGCATCCACTCAAACTTCTCGCGCTGGGTAAGCGCCAGCAGCAAAGTCAGCGCAAAGCGCGGCTCGCCGCGCGCCGCCGTCTCCCGAACAATTGAACCGCTGGCCTCGCGGCTGGAAAGCGATTCAAGGCGCACTTCCGCCTCGCGCCCCTGGCCGTCGAGGGCCACCACCAACTGGCCGGGTTTCAGGCGCAACACGCGGTGCATCTGGAAGGCGGTTTCTTCGGTGAAGAAAACCGTTCCGGCAGAAAAGTTCTGGGGGGGCAGAAAAAAGCGGTGCACGCGGCTACTCCTCCGCGTCCGCGGCGCGCCCACCGCGCGTGGAAACACCCTCAATCACAACCGTGTACTCGCCTTTCGGCTCTTCGGTTTCATACTGCTTCACCAGCTCGCTCAGGCTGCCGCGGTCTACCCGCTCAAAGAGCTTGGTCAGGTCATTCGCCACTGCCGCGCGCCGGTCGCCGTAGACTTCGAGCGCGTCTTGCAAAAAGGCCTTCAGTCGGTAGGGGCTTTCGTAAAAGATCAGGGTGTGGGGCGCGTCCGCGTCAACCGCGAAGAAGCGCTTGCGCGGGCCGGGCTTGCGCGGGGGAAAACCGCGAAAGGTAAAGCTGTGCACCGGCAGCCCCGAAAGGCTGAGCGCTGCCACCACCGCGGTCGGGCCGGGCACGGCGGTGATTTTGATCCCTGCCTCCAGCGCGCTGCGCACCAGCGTAAAGCCGGGATCAGAGACGGAAGGGCTGCCCGCCTCGGTAACCAGAGCCACCTCTTTCCCTTCGTTCAGGGCAGCCATAATGCGCGGCAAGTTGCGCTGCTCGTTGCCCTCAAAGAAAGAGACCTGCGGCTTCTTAATCTCAAAGTGCTTGAGCATGATGCCCGTTTTGCGCGTGTCTTCGCTCACCACCAGGTCCACGGTTTTAAGGACTTCCAGCGCGCGCAAAGTGATATCGCCAAGATTGCCGATTGGGGTTGCGACAAGATACAGCATGGTTTTAATTCCCCATTATGGATAAAATATAGTTGAACGATTTGACTGGAGTATATCACGTCTTCACAGGGTTCGGCCGGCAAGCGGGGTGGCGAAGAACCAGTTTTATTACCTGCATTAATGGCATCCACTTGAGGTTAACCACGCGAACATGCTCAACAGTTCCAATTTTTTAGCGTACACCAATCCATTGCGGCGCGAGGGAATGCTGCTCAGCCACTATTACCAGGCCGAGGCAGAACACCAGATGGTCACCACCGACCTGCTGCAAACCGCCGCGCGCATCAAAGCGCGGGTGCTCATCTTCTGCGCCGACCATGCCCCATCCACGTTTGAACAATACCTGGTCGACGTGGTCCCCGCTCCCCAGCCGCAACAGGTAAGCACGATCACCTTAAAAGATTGGCTGCCGGGGCTGGAGCCTTTCTCTGCCGCGAGCTGGCTGGAGATCATCGAAAAAGAACACGCTGCCGGATTGGAGATCGGGTATCACAGCCTGATTGTGTTGTTTGAAATGGGCTGGCTGGAGCGCGCCAGCCTGTCCGCGCTGGAACTGCTCGCCTTCCAGAACGACCTGACCCGCCTCTCGGCCCGCCTGCAAGCCCTGACGGTGCTGCAGTACCGGCGCGACCGGGTTGATCACCTGCTGCTCATGCCTGCCCTCTTCAACCAATCCGCCTATATTCTTGGCACGCGCACCATTCGCAACCCCTACGCCTTGCAGGGCGTCTCGCAACCCCGGCCGCCGAAAAAAAATGAAGTATTGGAGAGTATCCTGCTGCAGTTCGACGCCATTTACAAAGACCAGTACCGGCTGGCAAAAACCTTTGAAAACTACCAGGTGCTGGTCGATTCCATCCCTATTCTGCTGGCCAACATCGACCGCCACCTGCACCACATCTTTGTAAACCAGGCCTACGCCGATTTCTTCCACATGAATCAGGAAGATTTGATCGGCCAACCCATCTCGCTGGTCTTTCAGCACTCCATTATGGACCGCCTGCAAGGGTTGGTGGAACGCGCCCTGGCGGGTGAGACAGTGGAAGCGGAAGTGGAAGCGCCAGACCTGAAAGGCAGGCGCCGCATTCTCAAAGTGCATTTCATGCCCCAGCAGGAAAATGAAAAAACGCGGTCTGTAATTGCGATCTGTGAGAATATTACCGATTTGAAAGAAAGCGAAAGCCGCATCCAGTTGTTAAGCTCCGGCCTCGAAGCCCTGACCTCTGGAATTGTGATCACCGACCGCAAAGGGACGATCCAGTGGGTGAATAATGCCGTTTGCCAGATGACGCATTACACGTTAGGTGAGCTGATCGGAAAATCGACCCGCGTGTTCAAATCGGGCAAGCAGACCAGCGAATTTTATGAAAACATGTGGGGCACCATCCTGTCCGGCAACACCTGGCAGGGCGTGTTGATCAACCGCCGCAAAGACAACAGCCTGTATTATGAAGAATTGACCATCACCCCCGTGCGCGCCAACGGCACAGGAGAAATCACCCACTTTTTTGCCATTAAACAAGACGTAACCGACCGCAAGCGCATCGAAGAGTCTCTGCAGCGCAGTGAAGAACGCTACCGCCTGTTGGTGGAAAACCAGGGCGAAGGTTCGGTGATCGTGGATGAAAAGCTCAGATTTGAATATGTCAACATGGCCGCCGAAACTATCCTCGGCGCGAGCATGAAAACCCTCAGCCAGATGAGTTTTTACGAGTTCACCGATGAAAGCGGCAAGAAAATGCTGCAAAGACAGGTGCGTGAGCGCAAAAAAGGCCGCTCTTCCAGCTATGAAATGACCATAGACCGCCCCGACGGTGAAAGCCGCCATGTGATTATCACCACCACGCCGCGCTTTGACAGCCAGGGTATGTTCATGGGCAGCTTCGCCGTCCTTCGCGACATTACCGAGCGCAAAGAGATGGAAGAAGAGCTTCGCTACTTCAGCGCGCACGACCGCCTGACCGACCTCTACAACCGCTTCTTCTTTGAAGAAGAGTTGAAGCGCCTGGAGCGCGGGCGCGACTTCCCGGTCAGCATCCTTGTCATGGATATGGATAATCTCAAAGTAACTAACGACACTTACGGCCACCTGTCCGGAGACGCTCTGCTCAAGCGCCTGGCGAAAGTGCTGCAAGACTCCTTCCGCGGAGATGACGTCATCTCGCGCATCGGCGGAGATGAATTTGCCGTCATCCTGCCGCGCACCCGTGCCGAAGACCTGGAGCGCTCCATGCAGCGCCTGCGCGAAAAAATTGAAGACGCCAACGCCAAAGGCGATGAAGAAGAACAGATACACCTCTCCATTGGCGGGGCAACAGCCGAGGTAAAAATGCCGCTGGTGCACGCTCTGGAACAGGCTGACCTGTTGATGTACGAAGAAAAACGCCGCAAAAAACGCGACGCGCGCGCCGCTGCTGAACCAGCGGCAGAGTAAGCGAGGTAAACATGACCACCCGCCCCCCCACCCGAGACCGGATCCCCGCCAGCAGCCCAGACGCGCGCCCCGCGCGCCGGCCGGGTTGGATTCGCGTGCCGCCCACCGACCACGAAACCCTGCAGTGGCTGAAAAGCCTGATGAAGCAGAAAACCCTCCACACCGTGTGTGAAGAAGCCGGCTGCCCAAACATCAGCGAATGCTGGGGCAGCGGCACCGCCACCTTTCTAATGATGGGCGATGTGTGCACGCGCGCCTGCCGCTTTTGTGATGTGAAGCACGGCCGCCCCGCGCCCCTCGATTGGGATGAACCGGAGCGAGTGGCGCAGGCCGTGCGCGCCATGCAGTTGAAACACGCCGTCATCACCAGCGTCAACCGCGACGAGCGCAAAGACGGCGGCGCGCCAATCTTTGCCATGGTTATTCGCCGCATCCGCGAGCTGCAGCCGGGCTGCTCGGTGGAAGTGCTCATCCCCGATTTCAAAGGCTCGCTGGAGGCTCTGCAGATCGTGATGGATGCGCGCCCGGAAATTTTGAATCACAATGTCGAAACCGTACCTTCGCTCTATCCAACCATCCAGCCACAAAGCCGCCTGGAATGGAGCGAAGCCATTCTGCGCGGGGCCAAACGCATGGACCCCGAAGTGCTCACCAAAAGCGGCATCATGCTGGGGCTGGGTGAAAGCATGGAAGAAGTGCGAGCCGTGCTGCGCGATCTGCGCGAATGGGGCGTGGATATCCTTACCATCGGCCAGTACCTGCAGCCCAGCCGCCGCCACGCGCCTATTGCCCGCTATTACACCCCGCAAGAATTTGATGAGCTGAAGCAGTTCGGGCTGGACCTGGGCTTCCGATGGGTGGAAAGCGGCCCGCTGGTGCGATCCTCTTACCACGCCGCCGAGCAGGTGCGCGCTCTCAGCGCCGTGCATCAAAGCCTGTCCCATCCCAAGTAGAAAGCGCAAAGGGGTAGTGTCCACCATAGCGTAGGGTGGGTGCAGGGCGACCCGATGGAATGCGTTCGAAGCGGATTCACACCGCCCGGAACCCACCGTTGAATCCAAACATGATGATGGGTGGGTTCCGGGGCGGCTGTCATGATAAATCATGTTCATTCTCACGCCCCTTCACCCACCCTACTTTTTTTATACTGTTTGGATTCGGCATACCCCCCCACACCAACAGGCATTGTTAAACAACAAGGCGCGCCAAACGCGCGCCCTGTCATTTTAATCATGTGTGCCCGAAACTAATTCAGCTCGCGCCCAAAGGGGAACAACGCCAGCGGCACCAGCTTGAGATGTTGTTTGGCAAACGGCAGCCCAACGATGGTGATCGCCAAAATCAACGCGTGCCCCAAATGCACCAGAGCAATTTCCCAACCGAACAAAATCAGCCACAGCGCGTCGAATACCACAGCCACAAACCCGCTGGCGCGCTCGGTCACCACAATCTCACGCCCAAAGGGGGTCAGCGCGGCGACGCCCAGCTTAATCGACTGCACGCCAAAGGGAATGCCAATAATGGTCAGGCACATTGCCAGGCCGCCCAAAATATACCCCATGCCAGTAACAAAGCCGCCAAACAGCAGCCAGATCACATTACCAAGAAAGCTCATCGTTTCATCTCCTGATTCGTTCTATACTGTTTCAAATTCACTATCATATACGCAATCTCTGCCAGCGGGTTGCAAAGCGCGCAATTTGGATTATGATGGAATGGGTTATTGGTATTGGGGTGAATAAAAAATCTCCCCTTGCGGAGCCACCCGCTTTCAAGTAAGATTGATCGGTTTGAGGAAAATTACCCGAAAGATGTGAGAGGTTGAAAAAAGATGCGCGACGCACCCAAATTCCCGTATGCCTTCATCGATAAAATCATCGTATCCCAGGAAGAAATTGACCAGCGCGTGTGTGAGCTGGGTGAAACCATCACCCGCGACTACGCCAATTCCGAAAATCTGCTGCTGCTGGGCCTGCTGCGCGGCAGCGTGATGTTCATCACCGACCTGATGCGAAAAATTCACCGCCCCATGACCATGGACTTCATGTCGGTGTCCTCGTACGCCGGCAGCGAATCCAGCGGTTTTGTGCGCATCGATTCAGACCATAAAACCAATATTCACGGCTGGGACGTGATTCTGGTCGACGATATCGTCGATAGCGGCTTCACCGTCCATACCGTGCGCAAGCTGCTGCTCGACCGCAAACCCAACAGCATCAAAGTGTGCGCCCTGCTGGATAAACCCGACCGCCACAAAGTGGATATTCACATCGACTATCTGGGTTTCAGCATCCCCGATTACTTCGTGGTGGGCTACGGCCTGGATATTGACGAAAAAGGCCGCAATCTGCCCTACATCGCCTCGGTCGACCTGGAAAAATTCAAACAGATCTATAAAAAATAGCCGTCTTTTGCGAACTGCGCCAACGCGGGCCTGGCTCATGGTGAGCCAGGCCCGTTTCTATTGCTTAAACCTTCACCAACCCGGGCTGCCGTAAGCTCACGGGGTGGTGAATAAGGAGAGAGGAAGAAAGAAGGATGTTGCTTGTTTGCTTGCTGCCAACTGCCAGTCGATGAGACCGCCTACCAATAAAGAAGAAAGAGGAGGAAGGAGAAGAAAGCCTTGCACCGCGCAGCCCCTGTGCTTACAAGCGCCAGGCGGGTGGCTGGTTTCTTACCAGGAAATCGGGTTTATAATGACTTTTCAGGTACTGGAGTTCAGTTTTTTGTGGAACTTTCTGAACCCTTCTTACGACTATAGGATACAGCGGATGCAAGCGCCTGCCATCGGTCAGGCAGCCAGTTCGCGCGGAACCAGCTGGGCAGACTCAAACCTGGCCAGCCGACCAGTCCGCAACTCTGCTAAACTCAGTAGAATGGACATTAACTGATAAGGACGCACGGCATGGAATCATCTGAAGTGAATAAGGAAAACACAATGAATGCCGAAACAACCAACGCTGCACCTACATCCAAAATGACATCACTGCTGGCCACCACCCGGCAGTACGTTCTGAAACCGCATGAATTTTTCAGCCAGCAAGTGGACAAACCCATGAAGCGCTGGTGGATTCTGGCCCTCGTAATTCTGGCCCTGAGCCTGCTGACCATTCTGGTATCCAACAGTGCCGAAGCGCGCATCGCCATGCAGGAAGCCGCCGCGGCCATGCCCGACCCCTCCATGATGGGCGGTAAAGGTGTGGTGGTATCCAACGGCTACGGCGGCGAAGTCTACCCCGGCCCGCAAGCCGCCGGGGCCAACGGCGCGCTGAGTGCCCTGAAAACCGCCGGAAAGCTGCTCATCATCCCCATCGGCTGGCTGGCGTGGAGTGTAAGCCTGTATGTGGGCACGCTGCTTTCGGGCGGGCGGGGCGGTTTCAAAAATGTCTTGCGCATGGTCATGCTGGCCTGGCTGCCGCTGGCGCTGCGCTCGGTTATCCAGACCATCTACATTCTGATCAGCGGGCAGCCCATCAGCAACCCCGGCCTCTCCGGGCTGGTGGCGAACCCCACTTCCATCGGCCTCACCGCTCTGCAAGCCCTGCTGCGCTACATGGATGTCTATTTCATCTGGACGCTGCAGCTGCTGGCGCTGGGCATCAGCGTCTACGGGCGGCTGCCGCGTAAAAAGGCGTTCATCCTCACAGGCGCTTGCGCCCTGGTCTTGCTGCTGGTCCTGCTTTTACCGGCTTTCATTGGCCAGGTGGCCGGCGGTATTCAGAACGGCATGCTCGGCATGTGAGCGAGAAAATATCATGAACCCTGAAGCCAACCAACCCCAGCCGGTAATCCGCCTGCGGCAGGTTCACCGCCAATTCAAAGTGGGGTTTGAAACCGTCAACGCATTAGACGGCGTGGACCTGGATATTCGCCGCGGCGAGTTTTTTGGCATCACCGGCCCGTCGGGGTCTGGCAAGTCGACCATGCTGTACCTGGTGGGCGGTATGGACCGCCCCACGGCCGGACGGATTGAGGTAATCGGCCAGGACATCAGCCAGATGGACGAAAATCAACTGGCGGCGTTCCGGCGCACCATGGTGGGTTTTGTGTATCAGAGTTTTCACCTCATCCCCACCATGACCGCCCTGCAGAACGTGGAGTTTCCCATGATTTTCAGCCAGGTTCCGCGCAAAGAACGGCGTGAACGGGCCGCCGAACTGCTGGAAAAGATCGGACTGGGCAACCGCATGCAGCACAAGCCCACCGAAATGTCTGGTGGGCAGCGCCAGCGCGTGGCCATCGCCCGCGCGCTGACCAACCATCCCGAAGTGCTGCTGGCCGACGAGCCCACCGGCAACCTCGACAGCCGCAGCGGCGCCGAAGTGGTAGAGCTGCTGCACGAGCTGATCAAAACCCAGGGTGTAACCGTGCTGATCGTCTCGCACGACCCGGCTGTCATCGCTTCCACAACCCGCCACATCCAGCTTCAGGATGGGCAGATACAACACTCGGAGAGCTAAATGAAACACTCCATTTTCACCAACACCATCAGGGTATGTTCAATCCTGTTCCTTCTGCTGGGGATGATCAACACCAGCGCGCTGGCCGCGCAAGACGCGCCGCCTACCCCCGGACCCACTCCAGAACCCACTGCCGAACCCACCCTCGCGCCACAGCCCGACCCGGCGCTGGACGCGGTAGAACCCACCAGCCTGCCCGCCGCCACCGGCGGAGAGATCACCGTGCGCGGCGCAGACTTTGAAAGCGGTTTCAAAGTGCGCCTCGAAGGGCTGGGACTGCTGGATACCACCTTTGTCAACAGCAGCTACCTGAAAGCTGCCATTCCACCGGGCAGCAATCCGGGAACCTACCCGGTGATCATTGTGCCCAACACCGGCGCTGCATTCGGCGGCAATGTATCAGTTACCCTCACCGGCTCGCAGAGCGCCAGCGAACCCTCGCTGATGATCACCCAGTACGAACCTGACCCCGACCAGCCACGCCCCGGCGACACTTTCCGCATCATTTTCTACGTTTTCAACGCCGGTTCGGCCGCCGCGCGCGACACCTTCATCTCCTTTGGCAGCGGCGCCTTCATTCCGGTGGGGCAAACCACCCACCCCCTGGGCGAAATTGCCCCCGGCGCCACCACCAGCATTGAGATCAAATTCCGCGTGCCCTCGGCCGCCGCGGGCGGCGTGCAGAGCCTGCCGGTGAGTCTGAACGCCAAAGACGCCAGCGGCAAGCTGTACGCTTGGGATCACTCCGTCTCGGTGGAAGTCTTCCAGCCCACCCCCACCCCGCCGGTCGATTCGACCACCACCGGCGCGCGCCTGGTGATCGTCTCCAGCCGCAGCGCGCCCGAAGTGGTGCAGCCGGGCATGAAGTTCGAGCTGTTCCTCTCCATCCGCAACATGGGCACGCGCCCCGCTTATAATATTCTGCTCCACCCCGACAGCGCCTCAGGCGTCATGCTCTCTGGCGGGCGCAACAACCTGGTGATTAATAACATCCCCGCCGGCCAGCAGGTGGAAATATCAGTGCCGATGGTCGCCAACTCCACCGTCAAAGCCGGCACCATGGCGGTGCAGTTCACCCTGGAGCACGGCAACCCACCCGAGACCAACACCCAGGCGGTGGGTATCAACTTTGAATCCAATCTCTCCACCCAGCCCAGGCTGATCCTGGCCGGCTACGAGAGCGACCCGGAAGTCATCCGCCCCGGCGTGCCGGTTACACTGACCCTGCTGCTCACCAACGTGGGCGGCGGTGACGCTGATGGCGTCACCCTGACCCTGGGCGGCAAAGACGGCGCGGGGTTAAAACCCTTCTCACCGGTCAACTCGAGCAATGTCAAGTTCACACCCTTCATCCCCGCTGGCGAAACCAGCGAGATCAGCTTCACCCTGCTGCCCGACGGCAGCGCGGAAGCCAGAATCTACAACCTGAGCGTCGACCTGAGTTACTCCGACCCGTTCGGCACAGCCCTCACCGACACGCAGGTGATCAGCCTGATGGTGCAAAAACCACCCCTGCTGGAGATCGGCTTTTACGAACCGCTTTACCCCATGCCAATGGGCATGCCCATTCGCCTGCCGATTCAAATCATCAATCTGGCCTCTGACCGCGCCAACCTGCTCAACATGGAAGTAACCAGCGATGCCATGACCATTGAAAACGGCACCACCTTTGTGGGGCGGCTGGAAAGCGGTGGCTATTTCTCGATGGACGCGATGGGCTACGCCGACCAGCCCGGCATGTTGGAGGTTACCGTAACCGTTAAGTACCTGGACGGTTTCAACCAGACCCAGGCGGTTACCCAAACCCTGCAGGTGGAAGTGATGGAAGCCGAGCCCATGCCCATGGAAGGCGAGATCGGCCCGGATGGCATGCCCATCACCCCCGAAGGTGAAATGCCAACCGAAGGCCCGCAGGGCGGCCTGCTGAATACCCTGCTGCGCATTGTGAAAGGCCTGCTCGGGCTGGGAAGTTAACCAGCGGTTACGCTTATGAACGCAAGAGATCTGTTTTACCTGGTGATCAACAATCTGAAACGCATGAAGGCCCGCGTGGTGATGACCGCCATGGGCGTGCTGATCGGATCGGTGGCAGTGATCCTGCTGGTATCGCTGGGGTTGGGCTTGCAGCGCAGTTTCACCCAATCCCTGGGCGAAATTGGCGACCTGACTCTGCTGGAAGTGCGCCAATCCTACGATATGGGTCCGGTAGCCTCTACCAACCCGCAGACCGACAACCAGTTGGACAACGATACGGTGGATTCCTTCCGGCAGTTGCCCGGCGTTAAAGCGGTTACCCGCAAGGCTTACCTGCAGGGCGGGTCCATGATGCGCTACCAGAAATATGAAGGCTACGGCAGCTTTATGGGCGTTGAGCCCAGCCAGTTGGAGCTGTTGGGATTCCAGATGGCCAGCGGCGAAGCGCGCATTGCCCCCGGGCAGGTCATCGTCGGCGCAGAAATCGCCCGCAATTTTTACAATCCGCGCACCTATGAACAGGTAGACCCCACCACCATTGACCTGCAAGATAAAAACCTGGAACTGGTGCTGCAGCGCTACCCCGAGCCTGATCCCAACAGCTACGACCCCACCCAGCCCCCTGAGGTGGAAGAGCAAACCGTGCGCCTGCGCGTGGTGGGCGTGATCAAGAAATCGGGCGGGCAGGTAGATTATGCCATCTTCATGCCCATCAAAGAAGTGGAAAAATATAACCTGTGGGCCACTTTCGGCGTACCCAGCAAAGACCCCTGGTCGAACAGCGTGTGGGTCAAAACCACCAACCCCAGCACCGCCCTGGATGTGGAGAAAGCCATTACCGAAATGGGCTACATGGTCGAGTCGCCGCGCCAGTTCATCGAAAGCATGAACCGCTTCTTCCTCATTGTGCAGGCCGTGCTGGGCGGCATTGGCGCGGTCGCGCTGTTGGTGGCGGCGGTGGGCATTGCCAACACCATGATCATGGCCATTTACGAGCGCACCCAGGAAATCGGGCTGATGAAGTCGCTGGGGGCGCGCAACGCAGACGTGATGCTGGTTTTCCTGGCAGAAGCGGGCGGCATTGGTCTGCTGGGTGGTATTGGCGGGGTGCTGGTCTCGCTGGCGCTCGCCGCGCTGGGTAATTCCATTGGCGGGCCGCTGCTGGCCGGCAGCGGATTGTTCCCCGCACCCACCGACGGCTCCATGAACCTGACCCTGCTGTATATGCCGGTTTGGCTGGTGATCTTCGCACTGGTGTTCTCCATCCTGATCGGCATGGCCTCCGGCGTCTACCCGGCCATTCGCGCCGCCAGCCTGGACCCATTAAACGCTCTGCGCCACGAATAAAAAAGCCGGGAGAAAACCATTCTCCCGACTCCATTTGATCCGCCAATCCGCCCCAAAAGGGCGGTTTTTTTTAGATCTGCTGGCTGTGGTTTTGCCATGCCAGGCCCCCCATGCCCACCGCGAACCAGAAGAAAAAGATAAACACCGGGTTGCGCAGCAGCGCCACACTGCCCGAAAAGAGGACCACCAGGCTGGAGACGAACATCGCCGCGCCAACAAAGCCGGTGGATACCATTGTCATAAATTCCTCAAACGGCAGGGCTAAAAAGCCCAGCGCCAGGGCAAAAATGATCATCAGCCAAACTTGCAAGGTGTCGTTGAGGTTGATGGTCAGCGAAAGCTGCTTCCAGCGTTCCGGGCTGCCCCCCAATTGAAGCACATACGAGATGACCAGCCCCACCAACCCGCCCAGCATACTGCTGGTCAGAACCAGAATCACCATATACAAGGGCCGGGCAATCAGCGCACCGATCACACCGCCAATCGCAAAACCGATCAACGGGAACCACGCGCCCACCCCCGCCGGCGGAATGAAAAAGAAAGAAAAGAGATAATAGCCCAACGCGCCGCCCAGCAGCAGGCCGCCCAGCGCCGGTTGTTCGTGAATCAAATTGATCCCCGCCACACAGATCGCCACCCCGGCCAGAAGAATGAGCAAACTGGAAATCCAACCAATCATAACAAGTCCCCTCCTCATTTTATTTTAATCATTAATAGTATAGGTCATCCCAACCCATAGAGCAACCGTCTGATACAGATTCGATGGGCATCCAAAGAATAGCCGCGTTCCCTTTCCCTGGCCTGCCCCTCATCCACAAATCCATAGTTGACTCGCGCCGCGCGCTTGCTTACCATAATGTTAATCAGCAAAGAAAGGGAAAACGGCGCGTGAAGTGGATTCGGGTGCTTTCATGGGTATTGAGCTGGATGGTGATGGCAGGCGTAATCGCGGCGTGCGTTTGGGCTTTTCAGCCGCTGGCCACCCTGCTCAGCCTGCGTAAACTCAACGATTACCCGCTCTACCGGCTGGACTACTACGGAGACATGCAGAGCAATCTGGCTAAAGCCGAAGCGCTGGAGCATTTTTTTGCAAGCTGGGAACAGGCGATAGCCAGCCAACCGCAAGCGGGCTTCGCCTGCTCGCTGTTCTTCAGCGCGGCCGACCCCGCCGATATGCAGTATGGGCGCAACTTCGACTGGCAGTATTCTCCGGCGCTGGTGGTGGTCGTTCATCAGCCGGGCGGCAGCACCTCCATCTCGATTGCCAACCCACAGTGGATGGGCTTTTCGGTGCAGCGCGCCGCCCACCTGGACCAGCTTCCCCTGGTTGAGCGCCTGCCGCTGCTGGCCAGCCCCGCCCTGTTGACCGATGGCATGAACAACCGCGGTCTGGTGGTGGGCATGGCCGCCGTGCCCGAGCGCGGCGAGCTGTTTGACGCGCAAAAACCCACTCTCGACTCGTTAATGGCCATGCGCGCCCTGCTGGACACAACCGCCAGCGTACCCGAAGCCGTTGAGCTGCTGGCCGCTCACAATATTGACATGGGCAGCGGACCCTCCATCCATTATCTCATCGCCGATTCAAGCGGCCAATCTGCCCTGGTCGAAATCACCGCGGACGGGTTTTTCCAGAGCGCGCCCAACGGCCCCTATCAGACAGCCACCAACCACTACTTCACCGACCCGCCCGAACAGCAGCCAGCCTGTCCGCGTCTGGAAACGATGAACCAGGCCCTGCAGGCCGCTGGCGGCCGCCTGGCGCCCGGAGAAGCCATGCGCCTGCTGCAGCAGGTATCGCAGGCCAATACGCAGTGGTCAGTGGTGTACCACAACACCAGCGGGCTAATGGAAGTGGTGATGGACCTGCGCTACGACCAGCCCCTCACCCTGCGCCTCAACATGCGCTGAGCGCGGCGCACCCTACCCACCTGGCCAGCCTGTTTCTCCCCACTTACCCGGTGACGGGTGATGAGTTGCCTTTTACAATAGGGGCAAATAGTAACCGGGAAACCATGCAATGACCGCAAAAACAAAAAAACAACCGTACATCCTCATCATCCTCTGGCTGCTGTTGGGCGCCTGCCTGTTTGGGCTGGCCGGCAGCAGTTATAGCAACCTGTGCCTGCCGCAAGCCTCGCGCGGGCAAGAACGGCTCAGCGCAGAGCAGCAAGCCCTCATGGCAGAGGCGCAGCACCTGCGCGCCAGCCTGGGCGGAACGGTCTGGCCGGGGTGGGATGCCGCGCCAATTCCCCTGATCGCCTTCAACGAGAGCCGCGTTTTCCTCACCGGCGCCACCGAACCACCCGCTGACGGCTGGGTGAGCGTGCCGCGCGAGCAGCAGCGGGGCGGTGCCTGGTCGCGGGTAGATGAAGAGATTGAAGCGTTGGGCCAGCCATATTACCGCCAAACCCTGCCCGACCCGCAAATCACCCCGCAGAATTTCACCGTCAAAGTGGGGGAGGCCTGGGCGGCCTCGTTGATGACCAAAGAGGCCAGCGATATCAGCCTGGTGGATGAATTTCGCCAGCAAATGCCGCCCGTGCTGCGCGCCGTGATTCCCTTTGGGCTGGCCATTCGCCTGTTCAACAGCGACTGGTACATCAGCGCTCTGCTGCACGAGAGCTTCCATGCCTATCAGGGGCAGAACGCCCCACAACGCCTGTACGCCGCTGAGTTCGCCCTCAATAACCACGAAAACGACTACCCGTTTGAAGACGAGGCCGCCTGGCAGGCGGAACTGCAAGCCCTGCAAGACGCCCTGCGCGCCAAAACAGACGAAGAAGCCGCGCGCCACGCCCAAACGTTCTTAACCCTGCGCGCCCAGCGCCGCGCCGCTCTGCAGCTCACCGCCGAACAAATTGACCTGGAACGTCAGCGTGAATGGTTGGAAGGCAGCGCCAAATACACCGAGCTGGCCATCTGGCAGGCCGCCGCGCGGGACGAGCAGTACGCGCCCATCGCCGCGACCAGCCTGCTGCGCGATTTTCAGCAGTACCGGGGGTTCAATGGGCGCTGGCAGAACGAAGTGGGCCAGATCACTCGCTCAGCGGGCAGCGAGACCTTGTTCTACTACAGCGGCATGGCCCAGGCCTTTTTGCTCGACCGGCTGGCCCCCAACTGGAAGGAAAGCTACTTCCTCCCCGATATCTGGCTGGAAGAGCTGCTGGCCGGCGCGCTGCAATGAACCACGCCCTGTACCTTTGTCCAGGTTAAAACCCTACCCGAGACGTGGTTTGATTCCATCCACCTGTCCGATGGCGGCAGGTGGTTTTTTTTCTATACTTGGGGTGATTTCAGGTCAGTCATTTTCGACCGCCATCGAGCGCCAGCCGGGAGAATCCCGCGAGGCAGTGACCGACCCAAACAAAACCGCAAGGTTTTGATCTTCTTTCCCTCCTTCTTTCCCTTGGGGCGGTGCTGATACCGCCCCGATTTGGGAAAATCCCACCAACAAAAGAACAGGCTCAACAACAGGTCTGATCTGTATGGATCATCGGAATTTCAAGCAAACACCATCCCAGGCTTTAACCGCAGCGAAATGGAACAATCCGCTGGTCCCATTCTTTTTTGTCTTTAACGGTCTTGATGAACCGAGAAAGAAACTTGTATTCCTTGAAATGGAGGAGAAAATTGCGTACTAAACTTTTTACACTCGCATCTTTATTGATCCTGGCAAGCATGGTTTTATCAGCCTGCCAGCCCGCGGCCTCCCAACCGGCCGCTGATGAAGCCCAGCCCAAAGTGCTGGTCGGCGAAATCGGCCCTGGCGACATTCCCACCCTCGATCCCTCGCTGGCCACTGACAACTCGTCTTTGCAGGTGATTGAAGAGACCTTCGTGGGCCTCACCCGCATGAACGAAGAAACCACCGAAATCGTGCCAGGCATGGCCGAATCGTGGACGGTGAGCGATGATGGTCTGACCTACACCTTCAAGCTGCTGCCGAACGTGCCGTGGGTCAAATACGACGCCATCGCCGATGAAGTGGTTCAGGTAACCGACTGCGAAGGCAACCCGCGCATGGTCACCGCCAAAGACTACGAATACGGCTTCCTGCGCACCATCAACCCGGCCACCGCTTCGGACTACTCCTACGTCTTTTCCTTCGCTATTGAAGGCGCAGCCGCTTATAACAACGCTGAGACCGATGATCCTTCGACGGTGGGTGTGAAAGCCATTGACGACACCACTCTTGAGATCACCTTCACCAACCCCGCGGCCTACAACATCAACATCGCCGGCATGTGGATCGGCTCTGCCCTGCCTTCCTGGCTGATCGATGGCGACGACTGCAACGAAGCGCGCGCCGAGCGCTGGACCGAGACCGGTTTCTTCCAGGGCTACGGCCCCTACGTGATGAAAGAGTGGATTCATGACTCCTACATCACCCTGATCAAAAACCCCTTCTGGCCTGGCACCGAAGAAATTCCCCAGGCGAAAATTGACCTGGTAACCTGGCACATGCTCGACCAGCCGCCCGCCTTCGCTGAATACGAAGCCGGCAACATGGACTACACCCGCGTGCCCCTGGCTGACATGGACCGCATCAAGACCGACCCCACCCTTTCCGCCGAACTGGTCATCGCCCCGCAGTTGAGCACCTACTACTACGGTTTCAACACCACCGCTCCCTTTGTGGATGACGCCCGCGTGCGCCGCGCCCTCTCGATGGCCATTGACCGCCAGGCGATCATTGACAACGTAACCAAACAGGAACAGGAACCCGCCCATTGGTTCTGCCGCCCCGGCCTGGTGGCCTGCCCCACCCTCGACCAATACCCCGATCTGGGCGTCAAGTACGACCCCGAGGCTGCCAAAGCCCTGCTGCAGGAATACCTGGATGAGAAGGGCATCACCGCCGCCGATATGGACATCACCCTGATGTTCAACACCTCGGCTGCCCACCAGCGCATCGCCGAATCGATTCAGGCTATGTGGAAAGACGTTCTCGGCATCGATGTGAAACTGACCAACCAGGAATGGAAAGTCTTCCTGCAGACCGTCAAATCGCTCGAAACCCCGCAGATCTACCGCTCTGGCTGGAACCTGGACTACCCGGATGCCAACAACTTCACCCGCGAAGTGGTCGCCTCGGGCGGCAACGACAACCCGACCGACACGGAAGGCAATCCCGCTGGTGGTCTGATGTGGAAGAACGAGAAGTTTGAAGAACTGGTGCGCCAGGCCGCCATCGAAACCGATCCCCAGAAACGCATCGACCTGTACGCCCAGGCCGAGCAGATCCTGGTCTACGAAGACGCGGCCATGATCCCGATCTACTGGTACACCTCGGTGCAGCTGACCAAGCCGTATGTCCAACGCACCTACTCCAACACCGGCACGCAGCACATCGAAAAGTGGGACATCGATCTCACCAAGAAATAGTCCGGTTAGCAAACCAACCTTCAACATCCCCCCAGAACATCGGGGGGATGTTTGCTTCTTCCCCCAAACGGTGAGTATTCGCCTGACCAACCGGCCAGGATGCAAATTATCCACTTGCAGGGTGACGCGCCCCCAGGCGGCTGGTATTCTTAAAATGCGCTAAGAAAGGGAACTGCCCTTCATGCGACAAGGAGACCTTCGATGTACCGCCGAAATTCGTGGATCGTAACCGCCGCCGCCATCACCTCGTTTCTGGTTGTGATCATCTTTCTCAACTTCCATGTAACCAACCGTGTTTCCGAGACGAATTTCTATTCCAAAGAAGGCGCGCAGGCGTCCGATGTTCTGCGGCTGCCGCACAATCAGGTTCCGCTGGCCGTGGTGATCAATGGCTCGGGGCTGATTGCCGACGCGCTGCGCGAAGAACTGGCCCGTCTGGTGGCTGAGGACCAGGAACTGAACCGCGCGGTGGTTTTGCTGCAGCCCGGCCAAAACCCCGCCGGCATGCCCACCCTCGAAGTTGACCTGGTGCCGCACGGCATCGTCTGGACGCCGGTGATGTCTTTCGCCAGCATTGAGTGGCGCGTGCGCTTCACAGATGCCGACAACCAGAGCGCGGGGGTCGCCATCCAGCCCATGCACGTCAGCATGAAGGCAAGCAGCTCGCTGCTGGGCAGCCTGTGGTTGCGTGAATCCAGCCTGGGGATTATGACCTGGCGCGGCTACCGCGACTCGCTCGGCCGCCTGGCCGCCCAAAACCTGAACAAGGTGCTGGTTGAATATGTGGCCAACCGCCCACTGGCGCAGTTGAGCTTCGCAGCGCAATAACAAAAGATCAGGAGTTTCCATGCGTAAATGGATCATCATCGCCGCGCTGGGCGCGGCTATTTTATTCGCAGCCTTGCTGCTGTTGGATTTTCACCTCAGCATCAGCAGCACGGCGCAAAATATCAGCGTTTCGCGCATCTCAGGCGGCGCGGGAGACGCGCAAAATCCCAACCCCCTCCCACCGCAGACATCACCGCTGCGCCTGTACACCCCAGACCCCAAATTGAGCCAGCTCCTCGCGCGGCAAATCAAAGAAGCCCCCGGGATTGACCAAATTGAGATCGTTTCTGAACTGCCGGAACATACCGGCCAGGCCGTTTTGGTGGTCACCCTGCCCGAACACAACCGGCTCTGGCTGGGCTTTTTTGCCACTGCTGAAACCAACGCGCAGATGACCTTCGCCAGCGATGGGCAGTGGCAGAGCAACCATATTGAAATGCGCGACGGCCAGCCGCCGGTGGTGCGGGTGGAAGCCTGCCTGGCGCTGCGCGACCGCTCGGCGGGGTTAATGTCGCGGCCCTGGTACCTGCGCCACCTGCGCGAGCAAATTGCCGAAGAAGTGGTCAAAACCCTCAGCGAGCAGTTGGCCAGCCAGTAGCGGAGCAATAAAAATGAACCATGTTACCAAACCATGGCCGATCATCTTCACCATCTGCCTGGCGCTGTTATTCACTGCCTGCGCCGCCCCTGCCCAGGCCCAACCGCTTTCCCAACCTGCCCTGGTGATCCGTTCCAGCACCACCGCGCTGGGCGCGGAAGGCGACCAACAACAGATTGGGGTGCTGAGTTATACCTTTGTATTGGAAAATACCAGCCAGCAGGATATCCTGCTGCTGGCCTTTACACCACAGCTTAACCCGGCTTATGCGGCGCGCCTGCTCGGTAAATTGCAGGCCGTGCCGGTAGGGTTGGGGCTGAGCGGCGGAGAGACAGTGGAACTGGGCGGGCAGCTGCGCTTCGACTTCAGCGGCTTAAGCAAACAGGACATTGAGGCGCTTGGCCATCCGCTGGCCGGCTGGCTTATTCAAAGCGAGAGTTTCATCCCGCAGCCGGGCAGCCAGCCGTAGGCCAGCCAAAACCCTCACATGCAAATAAAAACGCCGCTTCCGTTGGGGAGCGGCGTTTCTGATATCTTAACTGCCCTTTATGGGGCGCATTCCAGGCGGCTGGCAGCCTCATCAAACACCGCGCGCTCGGCCTCGTCCAATTGCGCCTCCAGATCGCCCCACACCCGGCACAGCATGCCCTGGTAGCGCGTGTCGGTCTGGTAGGTATTCTGCAGCAGATCAGCCGCCTTTTGCCACTGCCCATCGCGCGCGTACGCCTGGATGAAGGGAATCCACTCATAGGGTGAATTGGAGGAGGGATTGGCGGTGTTATATCCCTGGTTTTGGGCTTCGTCGCCCAGGCGAACCACCTCGCCCCAATCCTCAAACTGGCGCGCCAGCGTTGCCTTTTGGTAGTAATAGCACCAGTCGGGGGCCGGTTCTGCGCCAAAAATGCGGGCATCCGGGGCCTCGCCGTAGGGGTTCTCGGTTTTAATTTGTGCCAGGTTTGAAAGCGGCAGAGCATCGATCACCACATCCGGCAGCAGCGGATGGTCGGTGTCCTGCGTGTCCAAAATCCACAGGCAGTTGGTGTCGTGCGGGGGATTGTAGTACATCACCAGACTGTCGAGCGTGTTTCCGCCAATGCGCATATTACGGTATTCATTGTAAATCTCTTTCCCTTCCAGCCAGGCCTGCGAATCGGGGGCAAACTCGCGCTCCAGGCGGTAAAACCCGCCGAACAGGTCACTGGCCTGCCGCGGCTGGTTGTACAGCAAACGGTAAGAGAAAGTCGGCAGCACGAACGGGAAGGGCAGATCATCCTCCAGCATCAGTGTCTCAGGCTCAATCCACGGTGCGCGCCAGTAGAGCTGCCAGTAAACGCGCTTTTGGTACGTCCACGACCAGCGGTAGCTGTTGGCCGTACGCATGTGCAGGCCGGCCGCGATGGAAACCAGAAAAGAGATCAGCAGAATTTTGGCGCGGGTATTGCGCGCCAGCCAGTCAATCAGCACCACCCACACCAGCGCCGCGCCAAACATAGCCGGCAGCATAAAGCGATCAGAGAACATCCCGCCCGCGGTGAACGCCTGGCGGTCGGTGATCCAGATCTGCACGCCGCCCAACAGCACCGCCAGCAGGCTAACGCCCAACGCCTCCAGCGTCCACACGCGCGGGGTTTCGTGGTCTTCCGGAAAATCAAGGTTCAAGAGATACAGGTACAGCCCCACGCCCAGCCCCACTACCACCGCGGCGGTCATCAAAAAGAAAGGCGCCGGGAAGTCGGCGGCGATGGCGGGGTCGAGGGTATCAAACCACGACCCGGCCAGCACATACAGCCCGTCTTGCATCACATGGCTGATCAGTTTGGTCAGCGCCGCAATTGGGTTCTTAACCAGCTCAAACAGCAGCACCGGGCTGTTCACTTCCTTCAACCCCTGCTGGGCATACCACACCCGCCAGCCGGAGAAAGCCGCCAGAATCAGCAGGTAAGGCAGCCAGAAAAGCAAAGTTTTCTTAAGGCGCTCAGCCTTGTTGGGCGTGCTCTCGCGCAGCGCCAGCCACAGCAGCACCGGGCGCAGCAGTTCAATGCCCACAAAATATTCCAGTGTGCCCAGGTGCAGCAGCTCACCCACTGCTGATAGCGCCAGCCACAGCCCGCGCCGCCGCGTGGACTGGGCCGCCTTGAGCATGCAGCCCAGCGATGCAAAATACAAAGCAAACGCCACCCAATGCTGGTGATACGATACCGCGATGGGCTGTTGGCGGAAGAGCGGGTACACCGCGAAGAGCAGGGCCGCCCAGGCCATCTGGCGGCGGCGCTGCGGCCAGACCATGCCAAATACCCACCAGAAACCCAGCGCGGTGAAGAAGCGCAGCACCAGCGAAACAAGATGCCAGGTGATGGGCGTGGAACCGGCCAGCGGAGCGAAAATCATATACGTCCAGGCGGCAAACGGCCGGTCGCCGCTGAAATACTTCCAGAACTCGCTCAGCGGAAAAAGCCGCCCCACCAGAATCGTCTCCCAGTCGTCCCAATAGTATCCCAGCCAGGGGATCAGCAGACCAAAGGCCAGCAGGCAGACCACCGCCAGAGCGATGAAGAAAGTTCGCGGGGAAAATTTTAGGTTGAGCATACGGTCCTGTTCGCGATGTGGAATGATGGACAAAGCCGTTTTGATTATATATCGGACAGCCCATTTTTGCAGAGAGTGAACCCCTTTCAGCAGGGCAATCGCATCACAAACGATGTTACAAACACTGAAAGATTTTATCCCCGCCCTCGCCAAAGGTGTACTGCGTTAAAATCCTGCCCCAGGGCGGGGAATGAGAGTAAGATGCTGTGGTTTTGCCCCGCAAAGCGGGGCAAAACCACAGGAAAAAACATTCTCCCCTTCCCAATTCGGGAAGGGGCTGGGGGATGGGTAAAAGCCAATGGAAATTCAATCATCAAAATTGGATACGAATGTCCTGCCCACCTGACCAGCCCATTTTCAGACCGGCTGGCCATGCAAAGCCTGACCATGCGCCTCATCCCAAATCAGACCCGCGGCTCTACAATAAGATTGTCAACAATAGAAACACAGGAGGGCCGCTATGCTGTACACATCTCCACAACTCATTCTCACCCATCACCACGCGCGCGTGGAAAGCGCGCTGCGCGCCGGGCGCGACGCCGAACGCCTGCGCCAACTGCCAGAGAGCACCTGGCAAATGGACCGCATGAACTACTTGATCTTAAAGCTGTCCGATTTGTTCCTCGTCAAAAAGATGCTGGCCTTCACCCGTCCGGCGATGTCCATGCGCATCAACCAGCCAGGGCAGGCCGCCTGCTCTCCCCTGTAAAGCGGACACACTGATGAAAACCAAAGAGGTTTTTGAGCGCTCTTATGGCTCAAAAACCTCTTTTTGTCTCTCGCCCAGGCGGGCGGTTAAAATTCCAGGTAACTTACCAGCGCGTCCCAGTTGATGGTCGGCTGGTGATGGCGCGCCAGGTACTCATCGGCGGCCTGGCCGAGCATGTGGTGCAGCAGAACATCCTTGCCAGTCTTTACATACGGCAGGTCAACGGCCTTGTCCATCACCGGCTGAAGATAGTGCGCCGGGCGGTGAACCAGCACATCGGCGCTCTCGCCCAGCACTTTTTTCATCACCTCGCTGTTGGGCGCCACCGGTGTTTTACCAAATTCACCGCGCAGCAGCATTTTGAACTCATTGGAAGCAAACGCGTAGCGCTCGCCCATGATTACATTAAACACTGCCTGCGAACCCACAATCTGGCTGGTGGGAGTAACCAGCGGCACATAGCCCACATCAGCGCGCACGCGCGGAATTTCGTCCATCACCGCCTCCAGCGCGCCGGGGTTGCCCATCAGCGCCAGCTGGTTCTGCAGGTTGGTCAGCATGCCGCCGGGGATCTGCGACTCGAACATGCGTGCGTCAAAATCGGGGTAACCCAGCTCGCTCATCATCTCGCGCGAGATATCCAGCGCCGCTTCCAGCGACTCATCATCGCCGTTTTGCACCAGGCGCAGCACGCGCTCAACGCTGCGCAGGTCTACATCTTCAAAGGTAACCGGGCGGCGTGAGAATTTCTCAAAATCGGGGATGCTGCCGCGCAGCTCGCCAAAGATCTTGTGCAGCTCGGCCTGGGCGCGCAAAAGCAAGCCCTTATCCAGCCCGTGATCCAGCCCCAGCGCCTCGGCAAACACCACCAGCAGTTCCACCGGCGCATGCGATGTGCCCCCGGCGAAAGGCGTAATCGCGCAGTCCACCGAATCCGCGCCGTAGACCATGCCCACCACCGCGTTCAGCAGGCCCACACCGGTGGTGGTGTGGCTGTGAATAGCCAGCGGCAGGTTAATCTCGCGCTTGATGCGCCGCACCATCTCCAGCGTGTCACAGGGGTGCATCAGGCCGGCCATGTCTTTTATCACCAATTGGTCCGCGCCCGCGGCCGCCAGTTGGTGCGCGTATTGGATGAAGAGCTGGGGGGTATGCACCGGGCTGGTGGTGTAAGAAATCGCCGCCTCTGCGATAGCTCCGCTGTCTTTGGTAGCTTTAATCGCCGTCTCAAGGTTGCGCAGGTCGTTCAACGCGTCAAAAATGCGCATCACCTGCACCCCCGAATCTACCGCCTGGCGCACAAACGCGATCACCAGGTCGTCGGGGTAGGGCTGGTAGCCAAACAAATTTTGCCCGCGCAGCAGGGCCTGCAGGCGAGCGCGGCTCAGCCGCGCCGAAAATTGTTCCAGGCGTTCCCAGGGATTCTCATCAAGAAAGCGCACGCTGCTGTCGAGGGTGGCGCCGCCCCACAATTCCAGTGTGGTATACCCGGCATCTTCTAAAATGGGCAAAACGCGCAGCGCCTGGGCGGTGGTCATGCGCGTGGCAGCCAGGCTTTGCTGGCCGTCGCGCAGCGTTACATCCGTTAATTGAATGCGGACCGTCATATTTTCCTTTTCTGTGAAAGCTGTATTGCTTACCAGTTTGCCAAGCAATCGCAGTGCTTCACCATTAAGCGATCTCTGCCTCTTTCCACTTTCCGGTAAAAAAGCGAAATCTTGGAAATTATACCCGAATAAAAGTTAAAATAAGATTAGAAAACCCGATAAAACTGAACAAGCACGGCTGTCTGGTATAACCCCAAACAGCCGGTTTCGTCACAGTATAGAGAGAATGGGTTCAGGAATGAAGATGAGTGTGTAAGGTTTGTGTAGGGAACGACAATCGAATGCCCTCGGTTTGGAAGCGTGCCAACACACCGCGCAGAATGCGCTGTTTCACATCCATAAAGAGGACATAGTCGTCGCTTTCCACCCAATACACCGTTTCAAACTGGATTGCGAATTCACCCAGCGCGGCGAGGTGTGAGCGGGCAAACGTAACGTCTTCCACCCCGTCCACGCATTCGCGGATCATATCCGGAATGCGATCCAGCTGGTCGGGCGGGGTGTTGTAGTCCACATTAAGCATAAACGCCACCCGCCGCCGCTGCATGCGCTGATAATTCCGAATGCGGCTCTTCAGCAGATCAGAGTTGGAGAAGATGATCTGCTCGCCGGAGAGGCTGCGCACGCGCGTGCTCTTCAGGCCTATTTTTTCGATGGTGCCGGTCAGGTCGTCCACCACAATCGAATCGCCAATCACAAAGGGCTTGTCGAGGGCGATGGAAAGCGAAGCAAACAAATCGCCGAGAATATTTTGCACCGCCAGGCCCACGGCAATACCGGTGATGCCCAGGCTGGCGATCAGCGTGTCGACCTTTACGCCGGGAATATTATCCAGCACCAGTACAATCACGACCGCCCAGATGACGCCCTTCATCACCAGCCCCAGCACGCTGAGCGTGTTGGAGTCGCGCCTGCCGTTATCCAGCGATTTTTTCACCTCGCGGTTAACCCAAAAACTCACCAGGCTGCTGGCCCAAAAACCAGCCTGCAAAATGAGGATCAGCAGAATGATCACCCGCGCGGTTCGCGAGATATTGTCCACCAGAATCAGGTATTGCATACCGATGTACAGCGAAAGCGCCAGGAAGAAAAGGTCTTTGGTTTGCTCAAAAAGGCGAACCAGAAAATCGGCCACGTCGCTTTGCGATTTCTCAGCGGCGCGTTTGATGTGCTTAATCACCAGGCGCTTGACCAGCATCAGCACGCCAAAGCTCACCGCCGCGGCAATCAACCCCGCGACCCACTGCCGGGTGGGATTCCCCCAAAAAACAGACGTCCAGAATGACATTTTCAGAGCCTTTGGTCAAATTTGATCGGTTTTGATAGTGTTGCCTCTCTATTATACAGGATGCGCCGACCGGCGCCGCTTTGCAAAAATGCGCAAAGGCTATTACAATCATCTCTTGTGGAGAATACAATCCTATGAGCAACCAAAAAATCAAAGATAAAAAACTGTCTGCGGAACAGCGCCGCCGGCGCGCCCAGCAGATTCTCTTCGCTGCTCTGGCGCTGCTGATCATCGTATCCATGATCCTCTCGGCTGTGATCTTCTAACCATGACGCGCAAACCCCTCATCCTCATCGCCATTGCACTGGGGTTGGCCTGGGCAGTGGATTTGTTGTTTTGGCACCAGTCTGCCGGGTTGAACTTTATCTTGTGGACCGCGCTGCTGCTGGCCGGCCTGGAAGCCCTGCGCCGTATGGAGGGCATCCCGCTTGCGCTGCCCAGCGCCGTGCTGCAGGCCGCCATCCTGTCGCTGGCCGCCTGGGCGCTGCTGCGCGCCGAAGGCTTCACCGTTTTCCTGGCGATCTCTTCCAGCCTCCTTGGGCTGGCTGTGCTGGCCGCCACCTACACCAACGGCTGCTGGTGGCGTTTGCGCCTGCTCGATTTTGTGATGCCGCTGCTCAACCTGATCGGCGGCGCGCTGGCGCGGCCCTTCACCCTGGGCAGTGAGATGAAAGCCGCCGCCGCTGAAGACGGCCAGGAGACCGCCTGGCAGTCGGCCCGCGGCGCCATCTTCGCTGTGCTGCGCGGTCTGCTGCTGGCCCTGCCGCTGCTGCTGGTGCTGGCCGCCCTGCTGGCTTCGGCAGACCTGATCTTTGCCCAGCAGTTGGAAAAAATTGCCGATTGGTTCGACCTTTCGCGCTGGGGAGAGTACATCTTCCGCTTCTTTTACATTTTGTTGTTCGCCTATCTGCTCACCGGCGCGCTGCTGCACAGCCTGCGCCCGCGCCAGCAAGCCGCGGCGCCCGACCCGCAAAAAGAACGCATCAAGCCCTTTTTGGGCTTTATTGAAAGCGCGGTGATTTTGGGTGCAGTGGACCTGCTCTTCGCGGTGTTTGTCGCCATCCAGTTCCGCTACCTGTTCGGCGGCGAGGCCAATATCAACATCACCGGCTTCACCTATTCCGAATACGCGCGGCGCGGCTTTGGCGAGCTGGTGGCCGTGGCTGTCATCAGCCTGCTCACCTACCTGGCGCTCAGCGCGGTAACGCGCACAGACAAGCGCAAAACGCAGACCGCCTTCAGCGTGCTCAGCCTTCTGCTGGTGGGCTTGGTGCTCACCCTGCTGGCCTCCAGCCTGCTGCGCCTGGGGCTGTACGAAAACGCCTACGGCTTCTCCCGCCTGCGCACCTACACGCATTTCTTTATCCCCTGGCTGGCCGCCCTGCTGCTGGCCACCGCCGTGTTCGAGGTGCTGCGCAAACGCCACCTCTTCACCCTGGCGCTGCTGATCAGCGCGTTTGGCTTCATCACCACCATGGGAATGATGAACGTGGACGGCTTCATTGTCCGCCAGAACGTTCTGCGCTCGGTGAGCGGCAAACCGCTCGACAACCAGTACCTGCTCACCCTCAGCAGCGACGCGGTGCCGGCGCTGGCCCGCCTGGCCGCGGACGAAAGCCTGCCGCAAGATATTCGCGGAAGGCTGGCCTCTAACCTGGCCTGCCGCGCCCGCCTGCTGGAAGAGGAAGACCCGTCCACTTGGCAGAGCTTCAGCCTCAGCGAGCAGCGCGCCCAGTCCATCCTCACCCAGCAAACGGCGCTGTGGGAAACGGTAAAGCTCAGCAAAGACGGAAATGATTTGTGGCAAACCACCTGGGAAAACGACACACTGACCTGCAATCCATATCAATGGGACGATCTCACTCTCATGGATTGAAAATGAAAGAGGTTGATGAAGCTTTATGAGTAATTTGGTTTATTTTGTGCGCCACGGTCAAAACCTGGCCAATCTCACCCACCAATTCTCTTATAAAATGGTGGATTATCCGCTGACCGAACTGGGCGTGCGGCAGGCGCAGCTCACCGCGCAGCGCTTTGCCGGCCAGCCCATCGATGAAATTTACACCTCGCCGCTCAAGCGCGCCGTGGAAACCGCCGAGATCATCTCCGCCGGCCTAAATCACCTGCCGGTGCAGATTATCGAAGAATTCCGCGAGATCAACGTAGGCTCGCTGGAGGGCAGGCCGGTGAGTGACGAGAACTGGGCGCTGCACGATGAGATTTTGAACGAATGGGTGCAGGGCCGCCACGAGCGGTCCTTCCCCGATGGCGAAAATTATCACGGCCTGCGCGACCGCATGCTGCGCGGCCTGCAACAGGTGCTGAGCGGCAAAGACAATCGCTGCATCATCATTGTGGCGCATATCGCCATTGTGGCGCTGACGCTCAAAGACACCACCGGCGTATCCAAAAACCTGGTGGAAATGCGCCAGATGCGCAACTGCGCGGTAACCGAGGTGGAATTTCCTGGCATGAACGGGCGCTTCGCGCCCGGCCGCCTGCTGCGCTACGCAGACATGGATCACCTCGCCCCGCTGGCAGATTAACCACTGGTGAAATAGAAGTCATCTGAATATTAAAGAAACACCCTTCCCGCGCATTCGCCAGGGAAGGGTGTTTTGGTGATTCATTCCAGGCAAACCAGCCGGCAGCGCAGCGTGCAGACTATCCGGTCAGGCCAGCTCACGCTTAACGGCTGCCAGCGAAAGATCCGCTTCTACTCCACCGTGAAGCCGATTTTTACGGTTACCTGCCAGTAAGCCACTTTGCCGTCTTCAATTTCACCGCGGGTTTCCACCACCTCAAACCAGCGCATATTCTTCACAGTTTGGGCGGCCTTGGCCACGGCCTGTTCGATAGCGTCCTGAATGCTCACTTTTGAGGTGCCAACCAGCTCAATCTTCTTATAAACGTGTGCCATCATTTCTCCTTATCACTTTATCTGCTGTATTTTCCCGTGCAAGAATGTGCTGGCCGTCGGCACAACCTGTCTGGATCGACTGGGGCAGGCGGAGCGGTGGAAGATGCCCGGAAATGCATGTGTTCCCCTTCAACCCCAAAGGTGGCCGATCACTTGTCATCACAATCCATATCACGGCCGAATAGATTCTGCTGCATCAAAACCGAAGTCGGGCGTACCCAACCCAGTTCCTTGAAGAAGTAACTCTCGGCTTCATTCCATACATCCGCGATTAACACCGTGCAGCCGCGCGCGCACAATTCGCGCTCCACATACCGCACCAGGTGCGTGCCAATAGAGCGTCCCTGCACATCGGGTGATACCACCAGCGCGCTCATATAGCAGCGGAAACCCAGGTCGTGAGCGCAGACAAATCCCTTAATCTGCTTCTCTTCCTCCCACACAAACGCCAGGCCGTCCGAAACATCGATGCCCCGTTCCACCACATCATCGCGCCAATCGTCCCGCCAAAAACCGGGGACTCTCTTCATCAATTGATAAATCTGTGAAACGTCTTTCTGCAGTGCCAGTCGAATCATGCCTCTCTCCTCAAAGAATCAACATTTCAAGGCTGCAGTGAACCTGCAGTTTGGATGAATATAATGGCGATTCCAGGCAGCCAACAGAAAGGGTTTCAATGGTTTTACATGGATGCGAGATGTAGTGAGGTTGTCATTTCCCTGCCGCGCCCAGACCTGCCAGGCAACAACGCGGTTAACGATAATCCCTGCACCAACCATTAATTCAAACGGAGAAGGTGCTACCCTCCGTTGATCCACAATCCACCATGTCACCGTTCAGGCAGCCGCGGGTGGGCATCATGCGCGCTGCTCAATAAAGAACACAGAACCGGCCAAACACCGGTACAGATTAAAGTATAGGGGAAAAAACACTTCAAGACAACAGGCAAAGCGGCGAGAAATCGCACTCTGCCGCGAGGCGAACCACGCACACTGTTCGCGTTCAGGCAGAATTGCGTATTGACGAAACACCGCGAATTTGCTATAATGCAACCGGTTGCAAAGATCAAAAGGATGGACTAGATGGAACAGAAAAAAGTGCGCACCATCGCCGATATCGCCCAAATCGCCGGGGTTTCCAAATCCACGGTGTCGCGGGCGTTAAGTGACAGTCCGCTGATCAGCGAAGAGACCCGCGCGCGTATTCAAGCCATCGCCAGCCAGCACCAATTCCAGATCAACCTGCCCGCCAGCCGCCTTTCCAAGCAGCGCAGCAGCACCCTGGCCTTCGTGATGCAGTGCGAATGCGCCAAGTTCTCGGTGGAAGACCTGTTCTCGCTGGAGATTCTGGGGGCCATCACCAACGCTGCCGCCGAGCAGGGCTACGATCTGCTGATGGTCAATATTGCCCCTGACGCACAGGATTGGGTGCAGGATTATTACTTCACCGGCCGGGTTGACGGATTCATTCTGATGACCTCCGTGCACAAAACCAGCCACGTTCGCAGTCTGATCAAGCACCAGGCGCCTTTTATCGCCTGGGGCAACCCTCTGCCGCTTGAGATGTTTAACTATATCAAAGGCGACAATATCCGCGGCGGACGGCTGGCCACCCAGCACCTCATCGAACGCGGCCGCCACAATATCGCCTTCATCGGCGGCCCCGCGGACGATATTGAAGTGAATCAGCGTTTTCAGGGCTACTGCCAGGCGCTGGAACAGGCCGGGCTGCCCTTCGAGCCGCAGCGCGTTGCCTACGGAGATTTCTCCAGCCAATCGGGGGCAGCCGCCATGCAGGCACTGCTGGAGCGCCAGCCCAACCTGGATGGCGTCTTTGTCAACTCCGATATAATGGCCATCGCCGCCATACGGATACTCCAGCAGCACGGGCGGCGCGTGCCGCGAGATGTGGCTGTGGTGGGCTACGACGATGTCTCGATGGCGGCGTTTGCCACCCCGCCCCTCACCACCATCCGCCAGAACATTCCCGAAATCGGCAAAAAACTGGTACAAAGCCTCATCGCCTATCTGGATGACGGCATCACCCACCAGCTGACCATGCCCGTTGAATTGATTGTACGCTCTTCAAGTTAATTTTTTTTACCGATTAATGCAACCGGTTGCATTAAAGAAAGGAAATCGCCATGAATCTCGCACTTCATACCCGCCACCAGGCTGCCGATCGATTTGATTCCGAACGGTTAAAGGCCATAAGGCAGCGCTGGCTGGGCGCCCTGGCAGGCAAAAATGGACTGGTTAAGAACTATGAGGATATTGCTCCTCTGGTGAGCGAAGAGAAAAAATATACCGGAATCACCGCCATTCCCCTGGAGGCGATTCGCGGCAGCCTGGGGCGCGCCAACGACTTTGACGCGCGCTTCCGCCCGCTGCGCAAACACATGCAATCGCGCTGGGTAACCGTCGCTCTGGCCTGGAACTCTCCCGGCTGGGAGGCCATCCAGGTCTATCAAATTGGCAGCGAGTATTATGTGCTGGACGGTCATCACCGCGTGTCGGTAGCCGCAGCGATGGGTCTGCGCTTTATCGACGCCGAGGTGTGGCAGTGCAGCCTGCGCCCGGCCTGCCAGGACTGCCCCTTGCGCCAACCCGCCGCGCGCGCCGCCCTGGCCTCCGAAGGCTGCCACAGTTAAGAAAACCAGAAAGCCCGGGGGTTCTCAGCGCCCGCGGGCTTGATCTTCTCCTTCCCTTCTCCGGCGATTGCGGAGAAGGGATTTTTATCGGTGGAAAGGCAGCCGCTTACAGCCGGGCGCAGCCGGCTTCGATCTGCGACTGTAAAGCCTGTCCCTGGTCGGCATCCCACACGCCCCGCCCGCGCCATATCACTTCACCCTGCCCATCCAACAGCAGAACGGTGATTTCGTCTTCGCTTTCAATCTCCAGCGCCCGGCGAAAAGCAGCCTTCTCCAGATACAGCGTAATGGTATGCGCGCGCGTCTGCGGATCAGGGATGCCCATGCGCATGCCTTCATCAATCCAAAACTGCGCCAGCCGCCCGCGGCTGGAAATGGTGGGCAGCTCATAATGCTCAAGCCCGGGGCAGGTCTTTTCCCATCGTTCCAACGGCGGCAGCCAGGTGTCCACATCGCTTTGCTGTGACTGCCAAAACGCGATCAGTACCACATTCATCAGCCCCTCAAAATCTTCGGGCAGGTGCTTTTTTTGGCGCAGCAGGTTGGCGCCGCTCACCTTCGGGAAACGCATAACTCACCTCCAGGGCTTTCTATCTATACACACAGCATAGCGCGACACGCCTGCGTTTGTCTATGCAGTGCAAAACCTTGAACATCTGCGGCCGGCGGGCAGCGGGAAAAATGGCATACATGGTAAAATTAACCCCATGAAAAAATGGCAAATTTGGTTGGGTATCCTCATCAGCGTGATATTTTTGTATATCGCTGTGCGCGGCCTGCACCTCGAAGATGTGTGGGAAACCATTCAATCGGCGCGCTATTTCTGGCTGCTGCCAGCGGTGCTGGTTTATTTTGTGGGGGTGTGGGTGCGTACCTGGCGCTGGCAGTATCTGCTGCGCCCGCTGAAGAAAATACCCAACCGGGTTATGTTCCCGGTGGTCAACATCGGGTACCTGGGCAATAACATCTACCCGGCGCGCGCCGGAGAAGTGCTGCGCGCTTTTGTGCTGCGGCGGCGCGAGCAGGTGCCGGTGTCTGCCTCCCTGGCCACCATCATCGTTGAGCGCATTTTTGACGGCGTGGTTATGCTGGGGTTCGTATTTCTCAACCTGGGGCAGCTTGCGCATCTTCAGGGCACCACCGGATTTGTGGGCAACATTCAGAACCTGGCGCTGTGGGCTGGCGCGGCGTTTGCTGCCGCGCTGATCGTTTTTCTACTGGCGGCCATGTTCCCGGCCCTCGCCGAGCGCCTGGCAACCTTCTTCATCGACCGTTTGGTGCCTGCGCGCTGGCGCGAAAAAATGCGCGGTTTTGCCTTGCGCTTTCTCTCCGGCCTCGAGTCGCTGCGCTCGCCGTGGGAAGCGTTAATGATCTTTCTAACATCTGTTTTGATCTGGCTGATTGAAACAGTGGTTTATTGGCTGGTGATGCAGGCGTTTGCATTCAATATCAACTTCTTTGCCCTCATGTTAATCAACGGTGTGGTCAACCTGGCTACCATGCTGCCCTCAGCGCCCGGGTACATCGGCATTTTTGAAGCCCCGGGAATTGCTCTGCTGCAGGCATTTGGCGTGGCAGGCGGGGTCGCCGCGGGGTATACTGTCGTGCTGCACATCACCCTGTGGCTGCCGATTACGCTGGTAGGCGCGTTTTACTTCCTGCGCGAAGGCCTGAAATGGGGGGAGAAAATTCCAACCCTGGAGCAAGAATCATGAAAATCGCTGTCATCGGTGCCGGTGTGGGCGGCATGTCCGCCGCCTACGACCTTGCCAAAGCGGGTCACCAAGTAACCATCTTTGAAGCCGCCGATCACACCGGCGGGCTGGCCGCGGGTTTCAAACAACCGCATTGGAACTGGTCAGTAGAGAAGTTCTACCATCACTGGTTCCAGACCGACTCATCCATGTTGGGGCTGATCGCCGAACTGGGCCTCTCCGATAAGGTCATGTTCCCGCGCCCGGTAACAGTGATGTACCACGAAGGGCGCTTCTACCCCTTCGATTCGATCCTGGCCGCCCTGCTCTACCCCGGTTTGGGCTGGGGACTGGGCAAAATACGCTTTGGGCTGGTGGGCCTCTATCTGCGTCTGACCAAAAACTGGCGCGCCCTGGAAAAGACCACTGTCGACGCATGGATGCGCAAATGGGCCGGAGACCGTGTCTACGAGCAGATGTGGGAGCCGATGATGGTCGGTAAATTTGGCGAGAAGTACGCCAAACAGGTCAACATGGCCTGGATGTGGGCGCGCCTGCACGCGCGCACCACCCGCCTGGGCACCTTCCAGGGCGGCTTTCAGGCCTTTTGCGACCAGTTCGCTGATATTTTGCGCGGCATGGGGGTGGAGATTCAGCTTTCAACGGCGGTGATGAACCTTTCTGCCGCGCCCGAAGGCAAGGTGAGCCTGCAGCTCACCAGCGAGAGCCTGGTGTTTGACCAGGTGCTCAATACCACCTCACCCGCGCTGATGGCGCGCATGGCGCCCGATCTTCCGCCAGACTACCTCAAAGGCCTGCTGAACTTAAGAAGCATGGGCGCGGTGGTGATGGTGCTTTCGCTGCGCCAGCAGCTCTCCGAGCAGGGCTATTACTGGTTCAATCTGCCCAAATCGGCCGGCTTCCCCTTCCTGGCGCTGGTGGAACACACCAATTTCCTCCCCACCGAGCACTACGGCGGCGACCATATCCTCTACTGCGGCGATTACCTGGAAACCGATCACGAATACTTCCAGCTGAGCAAAGAAGAGCTGCTGCAGCGCTTCCTGCCCAGCTTCCAGCGCATTAACCCCAATTTCAAACCCGATTGGGTCAAAGAAAGCTGGCTCTTCCGCACCCATTACGCCCAGCCCATTCCGCTGGTCAACCATTCCGCCAACATCCCCAGTATTCGCACGCCCATCACGGGGCTGTATTTCGCCAGCATGAGCCAGGTTTACCCGTGGGACCGCGGCACCAACTTCGCGGTGAAAATTGGCCGCGAAGCCGCTCAGATGATGTTGAAAGACAGCCAGGCACCAGCCGCGTAAATAATGAGTCACCCAACCGGTCCACCAGGGCCGGTTTTTGTTTGAAAGCCGGGGCGCCCTCCACCTGTTTTCCGCCCACCTGTGGATAAGATTCCATTTCTGGTAAAACTGTGGAGAAAACCTGTGGATAAATGCACACAACATTCTTTCAAGTTGAATCCATAAATTGGGGCACCCCTCTTATTGATTAAGAATCACCCATATATGGGGGTTTCATCCTGTGGATAACCCACCTGTGGGAAACGCGCATAAGCTTTGTAAAGAGGTAGAACAAAAAACTAATTTAATCGTTTTTTAACATTAGGTTGTCTTAAAATTCAGGCTTTTTTTAGGTTTCCGTAGGGCTTTCAACTTGTTGGATCGGCGGCTTTCTGCTAGAATCGCAGTAGCAAACGGAAAACAGAGCCAGAAACTTCGCCCTTTTATTTTCCACGTTTCGGGCTAATTGAGCGGTTCACATCATACCCATTGCAAATCTCTGCAGTGGGCTTCATATTCCTGCGCCCAATCCAGACCCACCCGAACAGACGGGGGATCGAAAAAACGGTGGAGTGTATTCCTCTGCCGGTGGGAACACGAAAAGAAAGAACCAACTTATTGGTGGCTTCAGAGGCGAAGCCGTTTGCGAATCATCATACCTTTGGGAGAAAGCAGCCCATGAACGGACAGCAGGCCTGGCAGGCAACAGTAGGACAACTTCAGATGGAAATGTCAAAGGCGGCCTTTGACACCTGGGTGCGCAGCGCGGAATTTGTTGGCCATCAAAACAATACCGTCACCATTGGCGTGCAAAACGCCTACGCGCGCGACTGGTTGGAGAGCCGGCTTTCCTCCACGGTTACCCGTCTCATTTCTGGAATGCTCAGCGAGCCCCAACAGGTCGAGTTCATTGTCTATCAAAAAGACTACCACGACGGGCCTGTCGAGCTGGAAGAAGAAGCAGAAGCGCCCGCCAGCGCGCAGGGAGAAAGCGAATCTTCCTCAAGCCAGACGGTCAACCGCTATACCTTCGATAATTTTGTGGTCGGCCCCAGCAACCGCCTGGCGCACGCCGCCTGCATGGCCGTGGCCGAGAACCCCGCACACGCCTACAACCCGATGTTCCTCTATGGCGGCGTGGGGCTGGGGAAAACGCACCTGTTGCACGCCATCGGCAATTCAGCGCGCGCCATGGGGTTGACGGTATTGTATGTTTCTTCCGAAGACTTCACCAACGACCTGGTGGAAGCCATCCGCACCCGCACCACCGCCGCCTTCCGCGAGCGATACCGCCGCATGGACGTGCTGCTGATTGATGACATCCAGTTCATCGCCGGCAAGGAATCGACTCAGGAAGAGTTCTTTCACACTTTCAACACCCTGCACGGCCAGGAAAAGCAAATCGTTATGTCGTCTGACCGTCCGCCCAAGGCCATGGTAACCCTGGAAGAACGCCTGCGCTCGCGCTTTGAGTGGGGCCTGACCGTCGACATTCAGCCCCCCGACCTGGAAACCCGCGTGGCCATCCTGCGCTCCAAAGCGCAGCGCGCCCGGCGCCAGGTTCCGCCCGAAATTTTGGATTTAATCGCCCGGCGCATTCAATCCAACATCCGCGAGCTGGAAGGCGCGCTGACCCGCGTGCTGGCCTATGCCGACCTGAGCGGGCAGCCACTCTCCAATGAGCTGGTCTCCAGCGCCCTGGCCGACCTGATTCCGCAGCGCAGCTCGATTGAACCCAACCAGGTGCTGGAAACCGTGGCGGCCGCCTTCAGCATGCCGCTCGACCGCCTGCTGGGGCGCGAGCGCTCGCGTGAGGTGGCCCTGCCGCGCCAGGTGGCCATGTACCTGCTGCGTGAAGAGATCAACATCTCCCTGCCGCAAATCGGTGAGACGTTGGGCGGGCGCGACCACACTACCGTCATGTACGCCTGCGATAAAGTGGCCGACCTGATCGAGCGCGACGACCGCTTCCGCCGCCAAATTATCCAGATTCGCGAAAAACTCTACGGCCGCAGTCCGGCCAACGGTTAAGGCTTTCGCGTTTTTCTAAGGATGGAGAAGAAAAACAGCAGGCGCGGAATGAACCCCGCGCCTGCAAACATTAATTCCTGATCATCATCAGGCCGCAGCCTTATTCTGACGCGGGCGGATAACCCCTTCGCTCACAAACCAGTCGTAGGCGTCCTTCAGCGCGCGGCGCGCCGGCAGGGGCGCTTCCAGGCGCAGCTCGCGCTGCGCTTTGCGCCCGTCATAATAAAAATAGTGCCCGGCCAGATTGAGCATTTCCGCCGAGACAGGCAGCGGAAGAAAGTCCTCCAGGCGTTTAAGCAGCCCGGCAGACAACCGCACCACCCTCCCAGGAACAACAAAGGGAACCGGCATGCCGCTCAGTTCCGCGATGGCGCGTGTCATCTCCGGCAGAGGCAGGTTCGTGCCAGCTAAAATGTACCGCGCGCCGCGCCGCCCGTGCTCCAGCGCCGCCAGGTGCCCACTGACCACATCCTCAATGTGCACAACATTCACCCCGCCTTCCACCGACAGGCGCAGCTTGCCGCTCGCCACCTGCACCACCACCGAGCTGGTCTTGCGGTACACATCGCCGGGGCCGAACACCAGCGCGGGATTGACAATCACCGCGTCCAATCCACCGGCCACCGCTTTTTGCACTTCCAATTCGGCCAGGTATTTGGAATAGCCGTACGGCCAAATTGCCGGGGGGCAGTTCCAGGCGTGATTCTCGTCCAGCAGGCCGCGCACCGGCGGGTGAAGCCGCGAGACCTCTGGCACTCCCAGGGCCGCCACCGAGCTGGTATACACCAGGCGACGCACCCCGGCTTTGCGCGCCGCTTTTAACAGCGCGCGCGTGCCCTCCACCGTAACCGTGTACATGCGGCCGGGGTCTTCGCGCCCGCCCAGCAGCGCCGCCGCATGAAAGACCACATCCACATCCTGCACAGCCGCTTCCAGCGTTTCCGGCTGGGTCAAATCGCCCAGGGCGTGTTCCACGGGCAGGTCGGCCAGCAATTTGAGCGAACTGGTTTCGCGGTGAAAGGCGCGCACCTGCACGCCCTGCTCCACCAGGCGGCGGCAGATCGCCCCGCCAATAAATCCCGTTGATCCGGTTACCAGCGCTTTCAAGGGCTAGTCCTCCAGCCATTCCACCAGAGAGGCTTCCCCCTGGCCCACCCCCACGCACAGAGCCGCCAGCCCGTAAAATGGGCGTACCTGGCCGGGGGCGCGGCGGCGCATCTCGTGCAGCAGGGTGGTGAGAATGCGCGCCCCCGAGCAGCCCAGCGGATGGCCCAGCGCCACCGCGCCGCCGTTGACGTTGGTCCGTTCGACAGGCATCTTCAGCTCGCGCATTACCGCCAGCGACTGCACGGCAAAAGCCTCATTCACCTCAAACAGACCGATCTGCTCGATGGAAAGGCCGCTGCGCTGCAGCAGCTTGCCCACCGCCGGCACCGGTCCCATGCCCATCATGTCGGGCTGCACCCCGGCCGCTGCCGAGGCCACCACGCGCGCCATGGGGCGCAGCCCCAGTTGGCGGGCGCGCTCGGCGCTCATCATCAGCAGGGCGGCGGCGCCGTCATTCATACCAGAAGAGTTCCCGGCGGTTACCGTGCCATCCGGGCGGAAGGCGGGCTTCAGGCGCGCCAGCGAATCCAGGCTGGTGTCGCGCCGTGGGCGCTCGTCTTGCGTCACCAGCAGGGCTTCCCCTTTGCGCTGCGGAACCGGCACCGGTTCAATTTCCGCTTCAAACCGTCCGCTGTCCATCGCCGCGATTGCCCGGCGATGGCTTTCCAGCGCAAAGGCGTCTTGCTCTTCGCGGCGGATGGCATACGCGTCCGCGATGCGCTCGGCGGTCTCGCCCAAGGGGTGTGTGCCGTAGCTGATTTCCATTTTAGGGTTGGGCAGGCGCCAGCCCAGGGCGGTATCCCACAGAGTCAGGTTGCCAAACGCGTATCCACGCTCTGCCTTTGAGACCACATACGGCGCCCGCGACATGCTTTCCACCCCGCCGGCGATGAAGACCTCTCCCTCGCCGCAGCGAATGGCGCGCGCCGCCATATTCACCGCCGTCAATCCTGAAGCGCACAGGCGGTTGACCGTAACGCCCGCCACATGCACCGGAAAGCCCGCCAGCAGAGACGCCATGCGCGCCACGTTGCGGTTGTCTTCACCGGCCTGGTTGGCGCAGCCCAGGTACACTTCCTCCACCAGGGCGGGGTCCAGCCCGCTGCGGCGCGCCAGCGCCTGCAAAACCAGGGCCGCCAGGTCGTCGGGGCGTATGCCCGCCAGCGCCCCGCCCAAATTGCCTATTGGCGTGCGCACCGCGTCGATGATCACTGCTTCTGGCACAGGTGCCTCCTTTTCGATTAGAATGCCGCCGCGCGGTTTTCGCGGATGAAGTGGACCAATTTTTGAAACATTGGCTTACCTTATAGAAATTTAAGATAGATTCTATTACAATATTCCTTATAAAGACACAGCAACGCGGTGAAATGAGAAAGATGAAAATGACTGGGGTGGTCAGAACAAACATCTTTTTCCGAACCTGGGGCGCCAGTTTTCTGGCAGCCAAGAATCAATCATCCATTCTTTCAGGAGTGTGGGAATGCGGCCATTGAAGAAAAAAATGCTGCATATCTTAATCCTGACCGCCGCCTGCCTGATTCTCTCAGCCTGCGCAACGGGGCCAGATTCCACCGGTTTAGACAATGCCGTCCGCGACGTTGACCCGGTGTTTCGCGAGTATTACCTCGATCTGGGCGGGGTGGATACTCTGGGAGCGCCCATCTCGCCGCCCTTTGCCGACGGCGGCAACACCTGCCAGTTCACCGTCAACGCGTTGATGTGCTTCAACCCCTACGACACCAGCACAGACCGCTTCTTCCTCTACCCGCTGGGCAGCGCGCTCAACATCGTCGAATCCCCCGCCAACGCCCTCTCTGAAGAAGACCCCAACCACCTCTACGGTTACGAAATTTACCCCGACTTTCTGGAAAAATACCACGACCTGAACGGCAGCATCAACGTCGGCCGCCCGCTGACCGGCATCCGCTACGATGAAGAGCTGCAGCGCATCGAGCAGTATTTTGAAAATCTGGGGTTCTACGCCAACCTGAAAAACGGTCAGAGTGAAGTGCGCCTGCTGCCCTACGGCGCCTACATCTGCGACCGCCACTGCCGCTCAACGGAATATGTGGCATTTGCCCCCCACCGCGAAAAGCCCAACATGCCTTTCCTGGCCTCGCTCAACCGCCTGGGCGGAGTGGAAACCTTCGGCGCGCCGCTCACCGATGATTATCTGGCCAGCGACGGCTATGTGGAACAGGTCTTCGAAAACGCGGTGCTTTACGCCCCCCCCGATGATCTCTCGCAGGTGCGCCTGCGCCCGCTTCCGCGCCTGCTGGGCATGGTGAGCACCCCGCCCGGGCCCAAGCGCTGGGGGCTGGAAAACAATGTCATCTTTATCAATCCGCCAGACGACCCGAACGGTTATCACGTTCCGGTGCTGTTCGATCAGTTCATTGCCAAACACGGCGGCTACGAGCTGTCTGGGCAGCCTATTGCCGACACCACCTATTACGAAGACAACCTTCCGCGCCAGTGCTACGAAACCTACTGTCTGGATTTTCACCAAAGCGCAGAAGAAAGCCGCCGGGTGCGCATGGCCCCGCTCGGCTCGCAGTATCTCAAACAATTCGGCGCGGGCCAAACCCCCGTAATTTCCCTCCCCGCGGAAGAAACGCCCCCTGATGCCGGTCCGCAAGCCCCGCCTGCGCCCGTTGAGGACTCGGCCCCGCCCGCCGCGCCCGTCACTGGCCCGCAAGAATCAGAAACCGCCCCCCAGGCGGCAGAAACGGTTCAAGAGCAGCCCACGCCAACCACCCCGCCCGAACCCACCCCCTTCCCGGAGATGACCGGCGACTTGATCTTGCGCGTGGCCGAACAGCGCCAGGAACTTGCGCCAGACCAGTCGCAAATTCTGTATATTCTGGTGCATCGCGCGCTCAACCTCGAGCCGGTGCCCGGCATTGTGGCGCGCATCACCCTGGTTACACCCCGCGGCGAAAGCGTTTACTACACCCCCTCCACCGGCAGCGGTGGACGCACCAGCCTGGCCATCCCGCCCATGCCCGATGTGGAAAACGGCAGCCTGGTAAGCTACCAGGTATGCCTGGAATTGGATATTGAGCCCGCGGTGTGCGTCTACGAATCCTATCTCATCTGGAGCGGGCCGTAAATTCTCTCGACCCAAAGGGATAACTTACCCCCTCAACCTTAAGGGCGCGCCTCCGCCCACACCTTCACGGTTTCAATCTCCCCCCCGCTGGAATACACATTGATTGTAACCGGTAATACGCCGCCCGGCTCAAGCGGATCGCCGCTTTGCCAGGTGCGCAGGCCGACCACCTCGCCCAGCGCGTTGTACGCGCCTGCCGCAAGCCTCACCTCGCGCGCGGGCAGGCCGCCCAGCACGCGCAGTTCCACGCTCACCTGGGCGCTTTTGCCGCCCTCCTCCACCTCAACCTGCGGATCGCTCATTTCCACGTCCAGGTAACGGCTGGCGTCCGCCGGAACGGGCAGCGCGGTCAGTAGCTCCACCCCAAAAGTGACGCTGGCAGGCAGCGGCGGTGGGAAGGAAACCGCCAGCGGCAGAGACTGCCCGGCGGGAATGCGGTTGAGCGGTGAGTAAGCCGTTTGTGAGATCAAATCGCCGGTCTGGTTGTTCGCGGCGCGCACCACCAGCGCCACGCTTTCCACATCCACCGCCTGTGAATTCTTTACCTCAATGAAACACCACGCCCCCTCATCGCGCCCGCGCAGGCAATTCAGCGGACCCAGCAGCACTCCCACCGGCGTGGGGCTGGGGATCACATCCGTGGAGGTCTCTGCCGCCGCCGGAATGAGCAGCTGCGTGCCCACCGACATCACGCGCGGATCCACGTCGGGGTTGGCGTCCATCAATGTTTCAATTGTGATGCCGTACAAAAAGGCGATGCCGCCCATATCCTGCCCGCGGGTAACGGTATGCACGCGCGGGGTGGGTGTGGGAGAGGGAAACGGCGTGGGCGTACCAGCACTCCAGCCGGGGGTGAGGGTGGCGCGCGGCGTTGGGCTGCTGTAGGGCGTCAGCGCCTGGGTGGGCAGCGGCGGCGCGGGCGCATCGGTAACGGTTGGCACGGCGGGAGAGCAGCCGCCCAACAACAAACCCACCAACACCAGCCAGCGAAGAAATGTTTTCATCGTTGCGATTATAACACGCGCCCATTTTGCCAGCCTTGCCCCGCGTCCAAGCCTGTGCTAAACTCAAAACGTGAATCCCGAAGAAGCCATGTACAAAGAGGCGCTCAACGCCGTCTCCATGCACGACTACGCGCGCGGTCGCGATCTCTTTACGCGCCTGCTGCGCATCAATGCCCAAAACGCCGATTACTGGCTGTGGATGAGCGCCTGCGTGGAAACCTCCAAAGAGCGCCTTTACTGCCTGCGCGAAGCCCACAAGCTGGCCCCCAATCACCCGGCAGTGCTGCGCGGCCTGCGCATGCTCGGCGAAGCGCCGCCCGCCTCCACCCCCGATTTCCCCTACGAACAGCAAATCCGCAAGTGGAGCGCGCCCAAACTGCAAAAGAACCTGCCCGAAACCGGGCTGCCAGGGAAAAAGCTGTGGCTGAGAGTGGCCGCCGGGGCTGGCGCGCTGGTGATCGTGGCCGCCCTGCTGCTGGTGGGCTTGTTGGGACCGGAAAATTCACCGCTTTCTTTCCTCTTCGCGCCGCGCCCCACTCCCACCCTGCGCCGCGTGCCCACCCTCACCCCGCAGACGCCTTCGCCCACCGCCCCGCTCTCCACGGCCCCTGCCGGGCAGCCCACGCCGCTGGAGGCCCTGCTGGGCGCCACATACACACCCACCCCGCTGTATGTGAATACACCTCATTCCGTCTCCGAGGCCTACCGCACCGGTCTGCGCGCCATGCAACGCCAGGAATGGGACGCCGCGCGCGGCTACTTCAGCCAGGTGGCCACCCTCGAACCCAACGCGCTCGACCTGCCCTATCTCTCCGCGGAAACCTACCGGCTTTCCGGCAAGCTGGAAGCCGCCGTGCTGGAATATGAAAAACTCATCGCCGCCAACCCCGAGTTCGCCCCGGCTTACCTGGGGCGGGCGCGTGTCTGGCTGGCAGAGACCCCCCCGGCCCTCGACAAAGCCGCGCGTGACCTGCAGCGCGCCGCCGCCCTCGACCCGGCCATGTTTGAAACCTACCTGGAATTGGCGCGCCTGGAGCAGCTGCGCGGCGACCCGCAAGCCAGCCTGGATTGGCTGGACACGCTGGAATCCTACAGCCCGGCCAATCCCCAGGCGATGCAGCTGCGCGCCCGCGCTCACCTGGCGCTGGGCCAGGCCGCCGACGCCGTGGATTGGGCGCGCCAGGCCAGCCAGGCAGACCTGACCTCGCTGCCCGCCTACCTGCTGCTGGGCGAAGCCCTGCTCAAAGCCGGCGAAGCCGAACAGGCCATCTCTCCCCTGGAAACCTACACCCTGCACGCCGCGCAGCAGCCGGAAGGTTGGGTTCTGCTGGCGCGCGCCTACCAGCTCAGCGGGCGCCAGGCAGACGCGCTGGCCGCCCTCACCCGCCTGGAGGCCGGTGGCAGTTCCGATTTTGACCTGCTGGTGCAGCGCGGCCTGCTTTACCTGGAGCTGGAGCAGCCTGAAAAAGCCGTGGAAGACCTGGAACGCGCCCGCTCCATCAATAAAAAGACCTTTGCCGCCAATATTGCCCTGGGGCGCGCTTACCTGGCCGTGGAACGCGCCGGTAACGCTTACCAGGCGCTGAGCGAAGCCGAAGCCTTTGCCAACAGCGACGCCGACCAGGCCGAAGTCTACTTCTGGCGCGCCCAATCATTGGATGCGTTGGGGGAGGTGAAAGTGGCGCTGCGCGAATGGCGCGCCCTGCTCGCTCTGCCGCAAGACGCCGTGCCTGAGAAATGGCGCGCCGCCGCCGAAGAGCGCATTGCCCAAACTATCACCCCCACGCCCACCCGGCCCACCCCCACCCCC
>NZ_LGCL01000041.1 GCF_001306115.1 Ornatilinea apprima
TGTCTTTGATTTCATATTCCCGGCTGGCTTGCATCAATCCCTTCTGACCGGTGAGCAGTTCTAGAACAACTTTTGCTTTGAATTCCGCGGTAAATTTCCTGCGTTCTCCCATTCTGGACCTCTTTCTTGAATCTTATTCTACCCCTTTAGGGGGTGTCCAGTTTTTGGGGTCCATTACACACATCCCCCTCCAAAATTTTCGTTCCCCCACTCGATATCAAAAAATCCTCTCCCCTTGCAATCATCACAATTAAAAACTCCGCTGGGAGGCCCAAATCTACGACTTGTTGATTCGCCATCGCCGAACCTTCCGGCACCAGCAGTTCCTTTAACTCGCTTTTCAGCCCGCTCATCGGCGTGAACTTAATCGGATACCGCCGCTTCTCTACCGCTGGCGCGTCCACACTCAACCACCGCGCCGCCAGCGGCAGCGTTGTCCCCTGCAGCAACACCGAGGTCAGCACCACAAAAAAGACCACATTGAAAATCAAATCCGCATTGGGCAGACCGGCCAACATTGGGTAGGTGGCCAGGATAATTGGCACTGCCCCACGCAGCCCCACCCATGAGATAAACAGCTTATCACGCCACGGTACCCCAAACTGCAGCAGACTGATGAAAACCCCCAACGGCCGCGCCAGCAGCATCAGGCATAACGCCACCACCAGTGCCACCCCAGAGACCGCCAGCAATCGGGTAGGGAACACCAGCAATCCCAGCGTTAAAAACATGGCGATTTGCATTAACCAGGCCATACCATCATGGAAGTTGAGCAGGCTCTGCCGATGAATAAAACTGTGCCGGCTTAAAAACACCCCCACCAGGTACACCGCCAGATAACCATTTCCCCCCATCACATTCGTCAGCCCAAACACAAAAAACGCCAGCGCCAGCGTCAGCACCGGGTATAACCCTTCGTATCCTAATTTCAAGCGGCGGATCAAAAACAAGGCCACCCAACTCATTAAAAAGCCAACCGCGCCCCCCACCAGCATCTGGATGAAGAACTGCCCCACCAGGTTCAGGGGCGTCAGAGCGGGTGATTGCAGCAGTTGAATCAACCCCGTTGTCAAGAAAATCGCCATTGGGTCATTGCAGCCCGACTCCAGCTCCAGCAGCGGCTTCAAATTTCCTTTGAGGTGAATCCCCTTGGAGCGCAGCACCGAAAATACAGCCGCCGCGTCTGTCGAAGACACAATGGCCCCCACCAGCAGCCCTTCGACCATGCTGAAACCCAGCAGCACATGCACAAAGAAACCGGTTACAACCGCCGTCAGCAGCACCCCCAGCGTTGCCAGAGTCAGCCCCTCGCGCAGAACTCCGCGTACCTGCTTCCAGTCCGTATCCAGCCCGCCCGAAAACAGAATCAGCACCAGCGCCACACTTCCCACCGCCTGCGCCACTCGCGCGTCATCAAAATAGATACCCCCAATTCCATCTGAGCCGGCCAGCATTCCCACACCCAGAAACAACAGCAGCGCTGGCACGCCAAACCGGTCCGACACTTTGCTTGCAAAAATACTCAACAATAAAAGTAGCGACGCCCCAATAAGCACAATCTCCAAACTCATCAGCGAAGAATTCCTTTCTAAACCTAGCGTTTTCTACCTGTTCATCTTAACAAAAAACTCATTGACCTTCCATTCTTCATCTATAATCAAATTATTGCACACACCTATCTCAAAAGGAAAATCTCATGCAAATTGGCATTATCCTCTATTCCCAAACCGGCCACACCCGCAGAGTGGCCCTCCTCACGCAAGATAAACTCAACGCCAGCGGACACGCCGTAACCCTCCACACCCTGGAGTCGGTCGGCCAGCCCGGCTTCAGCCAGGACGCGCAAGCCCCGCTGCAATCCATCCCCTCCGTTGAAGCCTACGACGCCCTCATCTTTGCCACGCCCGTCTGGGGCGGCCACCCCGCTCCCCCCTTCCTCACCTTTCTCAACCATACTCCCGGCCTGCAGGGCAAACGGGTCGCCTGCCTGGTGACCGGATTCTTCCCCGCCCAATGGGGCTGCGTGCAGGCCATCGCCAAAATGAGCGAAATCGCCCAGTCCAAAGGCGCGCAGATCCTCGGCTCCGCCAGCGTTTCCTGGTTCTCCCTCACCCGCGGGCGGCAGATCCAGCAGGCCGCGGAGAACCTGTCCGCGCTGTTTGCGTAAGCACTCAATCCATTCAGCCTCATGGCACCCAGCACCCCTTCTCCGCCGCCGAGCGGGGAAGGGGTCGGCGCAGCCGGGGGATAGGCCCTCTTACCAATTCCAGCAATCCGTGTATTAACTGGCCGCACATTCTGCGTGACCGCCGCCATTCACCCAGCCTGATGACATCAATTTACCCCTTCTCCGCCGCCGAGCGGGGAAGGGGTCGGCGCAGCCGGGGGATGGGGCATTTCTGCGCTGTTTGCTTAAACAGCTGGATTCATGGCGGGTGGAAAGGTGAGCTTCTTTGCGTCTTGAAAAATATTTTACAAATCATTATTATAATAATATAGATTTGTAATTCAGGAGAGCAGATATATTTATCAACCGCCAGTCTGAACTCACCCAGTTCAACCGTCTCTACCAATCCGACCGGGCCGAGCTGCTCGTCCTTTACGGCCGCCGCCGGGTGGGTAAAACGGAGCTGCTGCGCGTCTTCTGCCAGGGCAAACCCCACATCTATTTCATCGCCACCCTCAGTTCCGACAGTGACCAGTTGGCGGCTTTCTCCCATCAAATCTGGAATTTCCTCCACCCCGAAGGTGGGCAGGGACCGGTTTTCGCGTCTTGGGAAGCCGCCTTCCGCGCCCTGGCAGATTTGCCTGGGCGGCCTGTGGTGGTGCTGGATGAGTTCACCTACCTGATCAGCGGTAATAAAGCCATTCCTTCCATTTTGCAAAAAGTTTGGGACCAGCAGCTCAAGAACGCATCCATCATGCTGGTGCTGTGCGGTTCCTATATCGGTATGATGGAATCAGAAGTACTGGAATACCGCGCCCCGCTTTACGGCCGCCGGACCGCCAGCACACTGCTCCGCGCTCTGGATTTTCCCTCCTCGGCCAACTTCTTCCCTCAATACCCTCCCGACCAGCGCTTTCTGGCCTGGTCTATTTTGGGCGGCATGCCCTACTACCTGCTGGCATTCGACCCCGCCATGGATATTGCCACCAACATCCGCCGCGCCATTCTCGACCCGCAGACCGCCCCGCTCTACAGCGAGCCGCGCCTGCTGCTGATGGAAGAGCTGCACGAACCGCGCAATTACTTTTCCATTCTGCGCGCGATTGCCCAGGGCCGCACCCGCCTGAACGAGATTGCTCTGGCCTCTGGCGTGGGCCCAGCCAGCACGGTGGCGCGCTATCTGGACATTCTCCAGCAAATGCGCCTCGTCACCCGCCGCGTGCCCGTCACCGAAAGCCAGCCTGAAAAAAGCAAAAAAGGCCTTTACCAGATCGACGACCATTTTCTGCGTTTCTGGTTTCGCTATGTGCACCCCAACCAGGCCGCCATCGACTTGGGTCTGGCAGACGCCATCCTGGAACAGCGCATCTTAACAGACCTGGAACACTTTGCCGCGGCTGCTTTCGAAGAAGCAGCCCGCGAGCACATCGCCGCGCTGGCGCGGGCCGGGAAGCTGCCATTTTTATCCGAGCGCATCGGGGGATGGTGGGACCGTGAAAGCGAAATCGATGTGCTGGCCGTCAGCCAAGCGCAGCGCGCGCTGCTGGCCGGCGAGTGCAAGTGGTCTGTCAACCCCGTAGGAACAAACATTGTGGAGGATCTCAAGCGCAAAGTGAGTGTCCTCAACCAAACTGGCGAGTGGCGGGAGGTTCATTACTGCCTGTTCTCCCGCTCTGGCTTCACTCCCGCCCTGCTTGAGCAAGCCGGGCGCGAACAAATTCTGCTGATCAGCATCGATCAGATGCTGGTGGAAATTTGAAGTAAGACATCAATGATTCAAAAGCCGTACTCAGCAAGCCGCACGGCTATCCGCGCCTTCTGTGGTACCGCCGCCATTCACCCAGCTTGATGACATCAATTTACCCCTTCTCCGCCGCCGAGCGGGGAAGGGGTCGGCGCAGCCGGGGGATGGGGGATATTCTTCCAAATTCAGCAGGCCGCGGAGAAACTAGCTGCGTTGTTCGCGTAACCGCCGCCATTCACCCAGCTTGATGACATCAATTTACCCCTTCTCCGCCGCCGAGCGGGGAAGGGGTCTGCGCAGCCGGGGGATGGGGCTTTTCCGCCCGCCGCACACCCTGCGCCGGCAAGCTTTCATGTTAAAATATCTCCATGACCCACACCATCTACTTCGGCGATAACCTCCCCATCCTCCAATCTCTGCCGGATGAATCAGTCGATCTCATCTACATCGACCCGCCCTTTAATACCGGAAAAACCCAGGGGCGCACCCAGATTCAAACTGTGCGCGACGAAACCAACGGCGACCGGGTGGGCTTTGGCGGGCGCAGCTACCGCACCGTCGAGCTGGCCAACCGCGCCTACCGCGACCGTTTCGACGACTTTCTCGGCTTCCTCGAACCGCGCCTGATCGAAGCGCGCCGCCTGCTTGCCCCGCACGGCAGTTTGTACTTCCACATTGACTATCGCGAAGTGCATTATTGTAAAATCCTGCTCGATGAGATCTTCGGCCGCGACGCCTTCCTCAACGAGATCATCTGGGCTTACGACTACGGCGGGCGTACCAAAAAGAAATGGCCGCCCAAGCACGACAATATTCTCTACTACGCCAAAGACCCCGAAAACTACACCTTCAACGTGGATGAAATTGAACGCATCCCCTACATGGCCCCCGGCCTGGTCGGCGAGGAGAAAGCCGCCCGCGGCAAGTTACCCACCGACACCTGGTGGCACACCATTGTGCCCACCAACGGCAAAGAGAAAACCGGTTATCCCACCCAGAAGCCGCTTGGCATCCTGCGCCGCATCGTCCAGGCTTCCTCGCGCCCCGGTGACCTGGTGATGGACTTCTTCGCCGGCTCCGGTACCCTCGGTGCGGCCTGCCTGGAACTCAACCGCCGCTTCCTGCTGATCGACAATAATCCCCAGGCCATCCAGGTCATGCGCCAGCGCTTCACAGGCGTATCCGATATCAACTGGATTGGCCTGCCCGCCGAGGATTAAATGGCAGAAACCCGCCTCACCTTTGAAGAAATCCTCACCGAGCTGCAGCGTATGGCCAACCCGGCTTTTGCGCAGCAGCACGAGCGTTTCGGCTCCTTCGCCGCCCAAAAATTGGGCATCCGCGTGCCCGACCTGCGCGCCCTGGCCAAAGGCAACCGCAGCCACACCCTCGCCCAGCAGCTCTGGCAGACCGGTATCCACGAGGCGCGCATCCTGGCAACCATGGTGGACGACCCCAAACAGGTCACCCGCCAGCAGATGGACGCCTGGATTCAGGATTTCGACGCCTGGGATATCTGCGACCAGGCCTGCTGCAATCTCTTTGAGCCTACCCCCTTCGCCCTGGACTGCGCCCTGGAATGGCCGCACCTGAAACCTGAGTACCAGCGCCGCGCCGGTTTCGCCCTGATAGCCTACCTGGCCATCCACCGCAAAAAGCTGCCCGATGAAACCTTTGCGCCGTACCTGGCGCTGATCGAGCAGTACGCCAGCGACGAGCGCAACTTTGTCAAGAAAGCCGTCAACTGGGCCTTGCGCCAGATCGGCAAGCGCAGCCCCGCCCTGTGCCAGCGCGCCATTCAAACCGCCGAGCGCATCGCCCGGCAGGATTCCCCCGCTGCGCGCTGGGTCGCCGCCGACGCTCTGCGCGAGCTGCGCGCCCGTTCTTAATCTCGTCCTTTGGAGAAACCCATGCCGTCAAACGCCCCCATCCTCGAATTTGACCCCGCGCCGCGCGCCATCCTTGAGCCGCAGCCCTTTCCCCCCACCCAGCCCATTCCCAACCGCGCCGTGCTGTGTTTCTTTGCCGAAGTGCTCCAGCACCTGATCGATGAAGGCCGCTTGCAGCCCGCTGGCGCGCTGAAATCGGAAATCGGCCTGAGCCCTTACTACACCCTGGAGATCAACAACCAGTCGATTCTGGTGACCCACCCCGGGGTTGGCGCGCCATTAGCTGCCGGATTTCTGGAAGAGCTGATCGCCCTGGGCGTGAACCAGTTCGTCGCCTGCGGGGGAGCCGGGGTGCTCAACGCGCGCACCCACGCCGGGCACGCCTTTGTGATCAATTCCGCCGTGCGCGACGAGGGTGTCTCTTACCATTATCTGCCCGCCGCCCGCGAAGTTCAGCCCTCTCCGCGCGTCACCGCCGCCCTGCAGGCCAGCCTTGAAGAACACAAAGTGCCCTATGAATTGGTGAAAACCTGGACCACCGACGCCATCTACCGCGAAACCGCCACCAAACGCGACCAGCGCGTGGCCGAAGGCTGTGAGGTGGTTGAAATGGAAGCGGCTGCCTTCTTTGCCGTGGCCCAGTTCCGCGGCGTGGAGTTTGGCCAACTACTCTATGGCGGCGACCTGGTCGTGGCCGAAGGCTGGGACAGCCGCGCCTGGGATCAACGCCAGGATTCTCGTTCCGCCCTCTTCTGGCTGGCCGTCGACGCCTGCACCCGCCTTTAATTCTTCTGATACCATCAAACCAATTCTTGCCTTAGGCTGGCGTGTAGGGCGGCCAACCATCTGCCCGAAACCCACCATCTTCCTGCTTTGAGCCAAGCACAATCTCACACCTGAAAAAAACTTCCCCCGTCCACTTCCAACAGCGCCCACGCCAGCACCGGCAGCAGCACCTCATCCAGATAAGCCCGGCGCGCCGCGACCAGATTTGCGTCCTGGTGCCGCGCCGGCAGCTTCACCTGAAAATACAAACTGCGCAGAAAATCCTTTCCATTCACTCGCGCCCGGTTCACTTCTTCATAATCCGCTCGCGCCCCGTCTAAAAACGCCGATCTCCAGCTCACTCCGCCCGGCGCGCGCGTCAGCGGCGCCAGCCAGGTCTTTAATTCCGCTTCCCCCAGCTCCAGGCGCAGCAGCGCCGCGTACACCGCCACCGCCAGGCGCTCGCATTCGTTGAACAGCCACGGCAAACCCGCCGGGTCGAGCAGGCGTTCCACACTTAACCCCAGAATCGCCTTTCTCTCCTCGCTTCCCAGGTGACGGCTGCAAGCCATATCGCTCAGCAAATCCGCGCCATGCGCCGCCGCGTGCGCCCAGCCTTTTCCAGCGGGCACATATCCGCGCAGATCCGCCTCTTTCCGGTACCAGATCATCGAGCGCTTCAACCAGTCCAGCACCTGCTCGCGCGCCAGGAAAGGCTCACAAGCCAGTTCACCCGTGGCCCGCTCCTGGTCCACCTCCACCACCAGCCCCACGATCAGCGCCGAAAACGCGCGCAGAAACACGCTGTCCGTATCCTTCTCGCCCAACCCCACCGAGAGATTGTTAACCATCTGCTCGCCCAGCGCAACAAGCTGATCCTCGCTCAGCATCCCGCGGGTGATCCACGCCCACAGCACATCCAGGCTGGTCTCGCGCTGCTCCGAGTCGGCCGACCCCAGCCCTTCCATCACCTCCGCCAACAAATCAGCCGCCTGGCGTCCTTGCGGCGCCGCGAAATCCCGCTTGACGATTTCTTTCAACTCCGCGATATCCAGCATGATGTCTCCTCACCCACCCAAATTTACTCCATCCTACCACATCCATCCTTCGCAAACATCTCTTTTTGGGCAAACTACACCACCTTTCTTCCATTCCCCCGCCGCTGCCGCTATAATCATCCTTAATTCCACGAAGAGCAGGCCATGAACCAGAACACCCTACCCGACAAAAAAACAACCTGGCTGCTGCGCCTGTATTACTTCGCCTGGGTCGGCGCTCCGGGTTTCATCTACCCCTTTCTCAACATTTTCTTCACCCGCCAGGGACTCAACGGCCAGCAGATTGGCCTGGTAACTGCCGCGTCTTCATTGGCCTTGCTCATCGCTTCGCCCTTCTGGACGCGCTGGAGCGAAAGCAGCCGCCACCCGCGCCGCGTTCTGCAGGCGGCTCTCATCCTGTCCGGTCTGGGCTGGATCGTGCTGGGCCGCCAGGACCTCTTTGGCTGGATTTTCATTATCAGCGCCCTGCGCACCATCCCCGCGGCCGGCATCTGGCCCATCTCCGACGACCTGGCCCTGCGCCTGCAGGGCTCTTCGCGCGCTGGTTACGGTCAAATCCGCTTGTGGGGCTCGGTGGGTTGGGCGGTGTTTGTACTGGTCAGCGGCTGGCTGATTGAACGATCCGGCCTTTCCATCGGCTTTTTAAGCACGGGCGCCGCTTACTGCGCCTCGGCGTTGATTCTCTTCTTTCTGCCCGGCCTGGAATCCCGCCCGCGGCAGACGCGCCAAGAAACGCAAGCCGCCAGCCAGCCCTCGGTGCTGCAAAGCCTATGGGCATCCCCCGCCCTCCTCGGTTTGGGCGGCATGCTCATTTTGACCGGCATTGGCAACAGCGGGGTGCTGCAGTTTGAAACCGTCTATATGGACGACCTGGGCGCGCGCGAAGCGCTTATCGGCGTGGCGGGTATGTTCAGCGCCGCCGTCGAAGTGCCCGGCATGCTCCTCGCCGACCATTTCATCCGCAAGCACGGCCACGACCGCATCCTGCTGCTTTCGCTGATTTTGCATGTAGTGATGCGCGTCATGGTTTTTGTCTGGCCGTCCATTCCTGTGATTCTCTTCTCACGCCTGTTCAACGGCATCGCCTTCAGCTTATACATGGTTGCCATTGTAGTCACCATCACCAACCATGCCCTCACCAGCCAGCGCGGCACCATGCTGGCCATCTTCAATGTTACCTTGCCCGGCCTGGTCAGCATACTGGCCTCTCCCCTCAGCGGCGCCATCTACGACGCGATGGGCGGACGCGTGCTCTACTTGCTGGCCGCAATCGGATACCTGGTTGGCTGGCTGGGGCTGCGTTTTACACAGCACCTGCCGCCGCGCGGCATGCCCGGTCTTCCGCCGTCCCCCGCCCCGGATTAACCACAAGCAGCCCCATCAATGCAGCACCGCCGCCCTTGCAGGCGGCGGTGACTTCTTTTTCAACCAGCAGCTTATCCCTCAACCGGTATCTGCGCCGGCGCCCAGAAGCTGGCCTCCGCTTTCTCCAGCGGCAGGGTCACCCCATAGGCAGCCAGCGGCGGCGCGCTGACCATATTGAAGGTGTACCAGCGGTTGGCCAGCGGCGAGCCAAAACACATCTCCAACTCACCGGCGGTCAGATCAATGATCATCGAGCGCAGCGTGCCAAAGAACTCGTCATAGTAGTGGCAGGTCAGCCCCTGCGGATAAGGAGCAGCCAGCAGCTCGCGCACATCTTTGCGGGTGATCTTCGGCGCGCGGCTGGACAGAAACTGCTGAATGGTTGCCTCACGCACCGGCGAGTTGCCCATCACATACCCCTGCAGTTTGAGCATCTCCGCGTCATGGAAGTGGTTGGTTGCGATGATCCACGGCTGCGCTTCGTCAACCCCGGCGCGGGTTACCTTCACCTGCGGCCCGTAGATCTCCGCGCGCGCGGCGTTTCCCGCCTTGTCGGCAAAGATCACAATCGGGTTACCCGCCATCGGCATCTCGGCCGTCAGCGCCAGCGCCTCGTCCACCGTGGCGCAGTTCTCCAACGCGCTGCGGATCAGCGCCCAAAACTGGAACCCGTCCTGCACCGGCGGGCGCGCGCCCTCAAACTTACCCACCGGAATGCCCCCCGCCGACATGGTGACCGACAGGCCCTTTTCATTGAAGCCGTCATAGCGCCCGAACAGCAGCGCCGAATTGCTGATGTGCGCGTAGCGCCCGCGCGGGCGGGTCAGCGTCAGGCGAAAATCCTCTTGCTGGTCGCCAAACTCATACGAGCGCCCCACCAGCACATGCCCGTCGGCGGTGGCCTGCGGCAGCACCGCAAACTGCGAACAGTGCCCCGCCGTGAAATAGCTCGCCAGGTAAAACATCACCCGCCGCGCGGGAATCTCAATGCCATCCGCCATGCCCTGCAGCTCGTCATTCAGGCCGGGGCAGTAGCGATCAAACAGGCTCGCCAGCCCTTTGAACTGTTCTTCACTCATCACGTCCGGCGCGGAGCGGAAGAACTGCAGCCAGCCCGGCGAGCGGCGCACCATCTCGGCCTGGGCGCGGCCCATCGCGTAGTCCGTGCCTTCCAGTGTTACAAAATACGCTTCAACGTTTCGTGTTTGCATGATCAATCTCCTGTATGCATCTTGTTCGTGTCAACGCATTGATCATACCGCCGGAGTCACATTCTTGCTTTTCAGCGCTTGCGCCGCACTTTGCAATTCTTGCGCTCTTGGCCGCTTTTTACAATTCCACAACCGGAATACACACTTCAATTTCAAACAAGCCCTGCGGGTGGGTCTCGGGAGTTTGCAGATATACTTCGTAAGGCGGCTGAACGGCGGGCTGAAAGCCGCTGGACGGCAGCCATTCTCCAAATAGAGTGGCATACACCCAGCGGATGCCCTCTCGCGAGCAGGTTGCCCGGCCCACCGCGTACAATCCGCCCGCTATTTCCATATATCCAATCCGCTGGTTGGTCACAACTTTGTGGGGCACAGACAGGCAGGCAAAATACTGACAGCGGTTGGCCGGGGTGATAGCCGGGTCATCAAAAGACAGGCCAATCGACCGCGTCTGCTCACTGATCAGCCCGCGCACACTGGCCCATTTTTGCAGCCGCAGCCACGCCGCGCAAATTTTTTCCCTCTTGTAACCTTCCATGCTCGCCACATAGATCACCGGCACAACCGCCAGCTCCCGCACGCGCACATCCAGCACGGGCAAATGCTGCTCTGGCTGCGCCATGGGGTGCACCCCCATGCGTGAGCTTTGCCCCCGGTCTCGCCGGTATTGGCTGGCGGTTACCCCAAAGCGCTGCTTGAAACCACGCGCGAAGACCGCCGGTGACGAGAATCCGCACGCCAGCGCGATCTCGGTCACCGGCTGCTCGCTCTTCAAGAGCAGGTTGGCCGCCCGCTCCAGGCGCAGGCGGTTCACATAATCGGCGGGGGTTTCGCCCACCATCGCCGAAAAAATACGGTGAAAGTGGTACGGCGAAAACCCGGCCTCGCCAGCTAAAGAGTCCAGCAGCAGCGGCTGGTCAAGATGACGATTGACATAATCCATCACCTGCCGGATACGCTGATCATACTCGTCGCGCGGCGCGCTCTGGTTCATTTACTCTCCCTTTCCGCGTCCCGCGCTGTGCCGGCGCTGGGCAGCAAGGTTGCCACTCCCCAGCCGGCGTTGGCCGCGCGGAACTCTTCGGCCAGCAAATCCAGCAGGATCACGTCATAGCGCTTGCCGGCCACCAGCCGCGCCTCGCGCCGCCGCCCAATTTCCTGAAAGCCCAGCGCGCGGTAGCTGCGCACAGCGCGGTGATTGAAAGAAAACACTCCCACCATGATGTTGTTAAGATTGAGCAGGTTAAACCCGTAATCCAACAGCAGGCGCAGCGCCTCGCGCCCATAACCTTTGCCCCAATAACCCTTCTCGCCAATCACCAGCCCCAGCATCGCCGTCTGATTGACCATGTCGATGTTAAACAGTATGCACCGTCCAATTAATTCACCGGTGCGTTTGTGAATGATGCTGAAAATATGCGCGTGGTGCAGCAGCGCGGCGCGCAGCTCTTCAGCCATTTTTTCCTCCGACATGGGGATATACGCCTCGTCGCCCAACGGCAGGCTGACCTCCAGATCGTTGAACCACGCCTCCCATTTCTCCACGTCTTCCACCTGGCACGGAGATAGATAGCACAACTGTCCACTTAATTTTGGGTAGTGAGTCATCTCGCAAACTCCTTCTTTTCTTCAATGTGGCACACAAGTGGTAACACACAAATGACCTGAGAGAACCGTCTTTTTGGATCGTATTTCGGTTGGCTATTCCTGCTATTGCCCCAAGACCCTATAATTAAAGTACTCCAGAATGAAGAAAAAAGGAAGTCGAAATGGCCTTTACCTTATTTACCACTCACCGCCTAATCAAATCCGAAGATCTCAATCATCACGGAACGCTCTACGCAGGGCGCAGCGCGGAATGGTTCGTGGAGTCCGGATTTGTAGCCGCCGCCAGCCTGCTGCCCCCAGAGAATATCGTCTGCCTGAAAATTCATGGCATGACCTTTCGCCAACCGGCCAACCCCGGTGAAATCCCCGTATTTCAAAGCCGCATTGTCTTCGCCGGGCGCAGCAGCCTGGTGGCCCATGTTCGCGTCCGCGTGCGAGAAAAAGAGCTGGTTAGCGGCTTCATTACCTTTATCCATGTCGATCAGCAGGGGAATCCGCAGCCGCACGGCATTGTTCTGCAAGCCGATACAGATGAAGAAAAACAGATTGCCGAAGCAGCCAAAAACCTTCCGCGCTGACCGCGCCAGCAGAGATCGAGGCACATATGTCCGAATCCCATCCCCTTTACCAGAGAATATACGCCCTGGTACGCCAGATTCCTCCCGGCAAGGTGGCCACTTACGGGCAGATCGCCCGCCTGGTGGGCGGATGCACCCCGCGCATGGTGGGCTACGCCATGGCCGCCGTCCCCAACGGATCCGATGTGCCCTGGCAGCGGGTGATCAACAGCCGCGGCGGCATCAGCCCGCGCGCCAACCCCTTTGGAGAACTCGCCCAGCGCGCCCTGCTGGAAGCCGAAGGCATCCGCTTCGATGAAAACGGGCGCGCGGACCTGGAAACCTGCGCCTGGCTCGGCCCCGATCTGATCTAAATGGTCCACTGCCCTTCAGCCGCCCGCCGGCCTGCCGATACTATTATCAGCGTACCTTCTTGCATGGAAACGAAGCAGGCCGGCCATGGTCCTTCCTACCCAACTTACCTTTCCCAACCGCGCGGCGGCTGCCGCGCCGCTGATCGATACCCCAGCGGCGATTCGCCAGCCAGCCGGCCAGTCGCATCCCGCCCCCGGCACGGCTTCGCTTTCCAGCCTGGCCGCCTTCTCGTATCAAAATCAGCTCACCGAGCTTTCTCTTTCCGCCCACAAAACCGATCTGGTCTACCGCAAAGACAACAGCCTGCTGCTGAAAGCGACCAGCCGCTTTGACGTGACCCTCAAGGCGCAGAACACCCAACTTGACCTGGTGGTCACCGCCGACCGGCTGGGGCTGACCCAGGCCGATTTTGACGCGCTGGGCGGCAAACCCATCGAAATCCGCTTCTCCTTCAGTGAGATGAACGCCCAGATCGAGTTTCATTCTGAAACCCGTGTGGTCAAAAAAACCCGCACCGTCCAAGAGATCCTGCAAGACCTGACCGAAGCCTTAACCGACATCTTCAGCCGGCGCGGTGACAAATCCATTGCCGTGCTGATGGACGAAGAAGCCTTTGGCGTGCTAACCGGCGACCCCAAAATTGCCGGATTATTGGATGAAGTCTTTGCGCTCATCGAAGTCATCAACCATCTCAAGCTGGAAGAAGGCCAGCGCGACCTGTATGCCATTCTTCTCAGCGGCAAGGGCAAGCCGTATATTGATCATCAAGAATCCACTACCGCCAACATCGAATCCCACACCGAAAGTGTCAGTCTGACTATCTTGCCGCCCGCCGAGCCTTTACCAGCCGGTGAAGCGCCTCTACCTGAGCCGCAAGAATCAAAGGAGGAAAGCCTATGAGTGTCAACAGCGTCAGCATGGTAGACCTGGCCACCAGCCTGGCGGCTCAGGCCACAACCATGAAAGCCGGTGAAGTTTCCACGGCCATCGGAACCCATGTGCTTAAAAAGGTGATGGATCAGAACGAGCTGCAGGCGCAAGCCCTGATCAAAATGATCCAGCAGGCCCCATCGCTGGACGGTACCGGAAAACACGTCGACCTTTCCGTCTGAAACAACCCCGCCTCATTACAACCCGGCCGGCGCGCGAAAAAAACTCGCGCGCCGGCCGCATTTCCTGCCCTCCACACCATTCTCAGGTACAATCACCAGCATCATCAACCGGGGAGGTTTCGATGCACTCCATCACCATTCAAACCATGTCTGCCGCCGATTGGCCGTCCGTCCGAGCCATCTACGCCGAGGGAATCGCCGGGGGCAGCGCCACTTTTGAAACCCAGCCGCCCGAATGGGACGCCTGGAATGCTTCCCATTTACCCGGCGGCCGCATCGTTGCCCGCATTGGCGGAGAAGTAGCAGGCTGGGCCGCGCTGTCACCGGTATCTTCGCGCTGTGTATACGCCGGGGTAGCCGAGGTGAGTGTGTATGTCGCCGGAGCGCATCAAGGGCGGGGTGTGGGTCTGGCGCTGCTGCGGGCGCTCATCGAGGCTTCGGAGCCAATGGGCTTGTGGACCTTGCAGGCCGGAATTTTCGCCGAGAACCTCGCCAGCATTCGCCTGCACCAGAAAGCCGGCTTCCGCATGGTGGGCCGGCGAGAAAAAATTGGCTGCCTCAATGGTGTCTGGCGCGACACGATCTTGATGGAAAGAAGAAGCCCTGTGGTGGGTCTATCCTGAAAAAGCCGCGTCCGTCGAGCCTGCTTAGCGGGCAGCCATCTCCATTCGCTTTTCCATCAAAATTACCACCCCCTCGCGCTGCCCAAACAGGCGCGGTGGACGCCTGCTGATTTCTATAAAACCAATCGCCTGCCAGAAGGCGCGAGCGGGCTGGTTGTGTTCCAACACGCCCAGGCCCAGTTTTTGGACCCCCTGCTGCCTGCACCAGTCTTCCAGAGCCATCATCACCGCTTTACCCCAGCCTTTTCCGCGCGCGGCAGGGTCCAGCAGAAACAGGCCAATAAACAGCTTGCCCTTTTCGGGGTAATCCATCACCAGGTCCATCACCCCCATCAGACTGCCGTTCAAGGTCTCAACGCCCAAAACCAGTTTATCCTCTGCCGTTTTGCCTGGCGGCAGGTCGGTCAGCAGTTCTTCGGCTTCATGCGCGCCGGGCAGCTCATCGTGGATCAAGAGATGAAAATCACTGCAGCGCATTACCAGGTCTTGCAGGCGCGGCCCGTCTTCAAAGCGCAAGCGCGCCGCGCGCCAATCGCTGCCGCTCAACAACGGAGTCTCCATGAAAGGCATAGCGGATTTCCTTATGGTTCGGGGGAGATGGGGCTAGAAAACGATGTGCTGGGATTCGGTCATAAAGCGCACAATCGGCGCGTTATCCCAGATATGCGCTTCAATATAGCGCTCCGGGCCAAATTGCCCGTCCGCGTTCCAGTCTTGGGGCAGGCCAAACTCTTCAATCAGGGCTGGCAGTTCGTCGAGCATGTAGATTCGCCCGCGGTACGGTTTACCGTCTTTAGTGCGCATGGCCGGGAAGGTGTCTCCATAGGTGAAGCTGATCACCTCGCGCGGGAAGTAAGACAGCGGAATCTGCAGCTCGCGCCCTTTGGGGTACCAGCTCTTCAGCCACGGGCATTCACCCAGCACCATATAATGGGGGTGTGCGCGGCGCGGCTGCCCGCCCTTTTGCATAAACAAATGGCGCAGCAGCGTCTCAATCCCCCAGCGGCTTTCCAGGTACTCTTCCGGGCGGCGGCTGGCGAACACTTTGGCTTCTTCGCGCAGCATTTCCAATACCTCTTCCGCGTCTTCATCCGACAAATCGGAAAGACTCACGAATGGCCCTATCGATGCTTCATAATAATGGGTTAAAAATTCCGGTACCATAGCGCATACGTCCGTGTAACAGGAGAGAGAACGGACCGGTAATCATTTTTGCGTCCCGCCCAAAAACCTTAACTCTTCAATTGCTCTTGTCCAGCGGAGTAAAGAAGGGATTAATTCTCATTAATATACCACTCTTTTTCCAGGAAAACCTTAAAATCAGACCGCGTTGAAAGGGTTTTTGGGTAGATTCAAGCTGCATTTAACCACCTTCTGCCAGACGCATCTGCATGGCTTTCACCCAGCCCGCGTCCATTTTTACCAGGCGGTTCTTGGTCAGATTCTGTTTAAGCACCCAGCGCGCGTCCTGATCCGCGCACGTCAGCCAGCGCTCAAAGGCCGCTTTTCCCACTTCGGGGTAAGCCGCCACCGCCACGCTCCAGCAGTAGGCCAGCCCCTTGCGCAGCGCGATATACCCCTCCGACTTGCGCTCTGCGCCTGTGGTGATTCCCTCCATCGCCCGCTCCAGAATGTCAAACACCCGCCCGGCATGCCCGGCCTGCTTCAGCAGGCGCGGCTCGCAGATCGCGGCCGCCGCGGCGCGTTTCTCCAGGCAGGTCCCGGCTGCCCACAGGCGCATTTCATCCAGCAGCGCGTCCATATTCACATCTCCCCAGCACTGCAGCGCCATACATACCGCCTCGCGCATGCGCCAGCGCGGATCGTTGGCCAGTTCTCTCAGGCGCGCCGTCTGGCTCAGGTCGCCTTGCGCCAGGCAGCGCCCCAACCCCACCGCCCCGCAGAACGCCAAAAATTCACACGGATCATTGACCGGGGCCGTTTGCGCCGGATTCTCATCGAGCAGGCGTTGAAAGTCTACCAGCGTACCCTCCTTACTGAAAGCCATCGCCAATTCAATGTTCCCGCGCGGCCCGGGCAGCCCGGATTGTTCCAGCAGGTAAGGCTCCCAATCAGTTAGCGCGCTCAAAACTCGCTGGTATTCATCCAATTTCGACATGTCATCCTTCTTTCATCAACGTATTAAGCAACCCCGCAAATCGTGGAACGATGAAAACGATTCTACTCCCAAACCAAACTTGACAAAGCGCGATTTTGCGGTAAAATTCATTAAGTGTATTTAATACACTATTTATCGGATACTATTGAAATTAAGGAACATAAAAAATGAAAACCTCGCACCTCATTGATGACTCCCGCGAGTACCTGGAATTTGTGCAGAACTGGGTAGAGGCGCTGCCGGCGGCGCGCATGCAAGACGCCAAAATTCACCCCGCTTCAAGCGCCTTGATTTCCGTGGATGTGATCAAGGGCTTTTGCAGCATCGGCCCGCTGGCCAGCCCGCGCGTCAACACCATCGTCGAGCCGATCGCCCGACTGATGCGCCGCCTTTGGGATCTGGGACTGCGCCACATCCTTCTTTCGCAAGACACGCACGAACCCGATGCGGTTGAGTTTGGTGCGTTTCCGCCGCATTGCGTCCGGGGAACCGAAGAAGCCGAAACAGTGGACGCGATTCAATCCCTGCCATTTTTTGACCAAATGCTCCTGCTGGAAAAAAACTCCATCCAATCCGGCCTGAACACCGGACTGGAGCAGTGGATCAGCCAGCACCCCGAAGTGGACACCTTTATCGTCGTCGGTGACTGCACCGATCTGTGCACCTATCAGCTGGCCATGCACCTGCGCCTTTCCGCCAACGCCAGCCAGCTCCAACGCCGCGTGATCGTGCCCGCCGACTGCGTGCAAACTTACGACATGGGCGTGGCCGCGGCTGCCGCGCTGGGCGGCGTGCCTCACCCCGGCGAGCTGCTTCACCATGTTTTTTTGCATCACATGCACCTGAACGGCATCGAGGTTGTGGGCAGCCTGGAATAAGGCATCAGTTCCAAAGAAGTTGCAGAGCCATAATGCCATTCTTCGGTAGGGGCGAATGGCCATCCGCCCAATGAACCCCATCCCCGCGGCTTCGCCGCTGCCCCTTCCCCGCGGTGCAGGGACGGGGCAAAGACCCACCACAGGAAATCTGCGCGTTGAACAGATCTTTGTAGGGTGCGGCGGCGCCGCACCGGCTTTGTGAAGGCGGTTAACCAACCCGCCCAATGAATTCTGAATCGATTCCAGCCATCAAACCAGCCAGAAGACTGGCGCGATTAGCTGGTCTCGTTTATAGTTAAACGCAGATTTACGCCAAAGAAAGTAGACCGCGCCAAAAATGGAGCCTTTACCATTTTTCAAAACCCCGCTCACCCTGACGGTGGAAGAAATTACCCGCTACATCCGCCAGATGATGGAAAGCGATGAAGTGCTGCGGGACGTGCGCGTTCTCGGTGAAGTCTCCAACCTCTCCATGCCCAAATCGGGCCACATTTACTTTACCCTTAAAGACCATGCCGCCCAATTGCGCTGCGTCATCTGGCGCAGCCAGGCGGTGCGCATCCGCTTCGCCCTGCAAGACGGCATGGCCGTCGAAGCCCACGGCGCCATCAGCGTGTACGAGCGCGACGGCCAGTACCAGTTGTACGTTTTCACCCTGCAGCCGGTGGGCGAAGGGCTGCTTTACCAGGAATTTTTGCGCCTGAAAGCCATGCTGGAAGCCGAAGGGCTGTTCGATGAAGCGCGCAAGCGCCCCCTGCCGGCTTTCCCCCAGAAAATTGGCATCATCAGTTCGCCCACCGGGGCCGCCCTGCAAGACATGCTCAACACCCTGCGCACGCGCTACCCCATCGCCGAAGTCATCCTCGCCCCCTCCGCAGTGCAGGGCGCAGAAGCCCCTGCCGAACTGGTGCGCGCCTTGCGCTGCTTGAACGGCCTGCCCGACCTGGATGTGATTCTTCTGGCGCGCGGTGGCGGTTCGCTGGAAGACCTGTGGGCTTTCAATGATGAGCTTGTGGTGCGCGCGGTGGCAAGTTCGCGCGTGCCCGTGATCAGCGGGGTGGGCCACGAAACCGACTTCACCCTGGTCGACTTTGCCGCCGATTTTCGCGCCCCCACACCCACCGGCGCGGCGGTGGCCGCCACTCCCGACCGCAAAGACCTGCTGCTCAACCTGCTCGACGCGCGCATGGACCTTCTTGGCGCGTACACAACCCGAGTGAGCACCGCCCGTGAGCGCCTGTCCAATTTGCAGCAGCGCCTTTTGCGTGCCTCGCCCGTGCGCCGCATTCAGGACAGCCACCAGGCACTGGACCAGCTTTCCGCCCGCGCTTTGCGCGCGGCGGGCCAGCGCATCAAGTGGGAACATTCCCGGTTGACCGCCACCAGCGAGCGGTTAAGCGCGCTCAACCCGGCCAATGTGCTCCAGCGCGGATACGCCATTCTCAACCTGCCCGATGGCTCGTTGCTAAAAAGCGTTGCCCAGGCGCCTGCCGGCCAGGATTTTCAGGTACAGCTCAGCGACGGGCGTTTTTCCGCCCGCGCTGTGGAATCCCCCCTCTCCACCCCACAGAAGGATTAAGATGGCCAAGAAAACCAGTGATGTTGAAAAATTGAGTTATGAACAGGCTTTCGCGGAGCTTGAGCAGATCATCGCCACCCTGGAAAACGAACAGCCCACCCTCGATGAGGCCACAGCCTTGTTTGAGCGCGGCCAGGCGCTGATGCAGCACTGTGCCAGCCTGCTGGACCAGGCTGAGTTAAAAATTCGCAAGCTGTCCAACGCTGAGTTGGACCAGGAATAAAGGCAGGGGGCGCGGATGATTTTGCAACAGCTCGCCAACAATCACATGCTGCACGCGGTGCTGATCGCCTGGTTTCTGGCGCAGTTTCTTAAGGTGCCGATGGAATATCTGCTCAATCACAACCTGAACTGGGGTTTGTGGTTCAGCAGCGGCGGCATGCCCAGCTCGCATTCCGCCCTGGTAACCGCCGCGGTCGCTTCCACCGGTTTATACAGCGGATTTGACACCCCCGCCTTTGCTGTGGCAGTTGCCCTGGCGATGGTGGTGATCTACGACGCCACCGGCGTGCGCCGTCAGGCGGGCATTCAAGCCCAGCGCATCAACACCATGATCAGCGAATTGTTCATGGGACACCCCATCTCTGAAGAACGCTTGAAAGAAGTGCTCGGCCATACCCCCCGCCAGGTAATCGCCGGGGTGCTGCTGGGAATCGCCATTTCGGTTTCCGTGTGGCTCATCTGGCCGCCAGTGAATTAAAGCAAAAGCGGGGCGCGCGCCCCGCCTTCTTTCATTTCAAACCCCGTTAACTTATCCAAATCCCAGATCGCGCATTGCATCTTCTTCGGTGCGCTGGCCGCCCAGAACACCCGCTTTTTCTCCCAGCAAATCCTTCCAGAACTGCTCGTCATAGCGCCGCGTGCGCACCGGTATCGGCATGGGAACGCCCCACCCCAGCAGCAGCACCTCTTCCGCCGGCTGAAGGTGTGCCAGCATCCCGCGCAGCTGGTCTTTGGCGGCCAGCCCCGAAAGCACCGCGCTAATATCCGCATCGTCACCCAGCCAGCCCGAAATGCGCGTGCCAAGCTGCGAAAGCACCTCATCGTAAATCTGCGAAGGCCGCTGATCAATGATCAGCAACGTTACATAGTATTTGCGCATCTCGCGCGCGATGGTGCTGAAGGTCGTTTGGGCGGCCATCTCACGGTTGAGCAGCTTGTGCGCCTCTTCCACCGCCACCACCAGCGGGCGCGGTTCTTCCTTCTTCCCGCTGCGAAAATCATTCACCATCGTTTCCCACGCCGCGCGAATGCGCCGTGTGAGCAGGTTGGTCACCAGCAGGTAAGCCAGGTCGTGATCGTGCTCACCAAACGACATCACAATGTGCTTGCCGTCTTTCAGGGATTGAATCACATCGTTCAGCGCGTTGCCGGGCGGCTCTTCCACAATGTAAGGCAGGTTGAAGACCCGCCGCAGTTTATTGTGCAGCCCTTCGGCAGCCATCACATTCACGCCTTCCTGATTGGCCCACGCCGCCACACTATCTGGCGCGGGGATTTTCTTGCCCGTCTCTTCATCCACAATCACTGCGCCGGCGCGCATCTGCTTAAACTCGTGGAACCAGTCTGCACCAAAGGACTTATGCAGCGCGTCCAGCGTGGTGGAGGTGGTTTCCTTCAGGTTTAATTCGCGCGTCAGCAGCTCAATATCCTCCGGCTGAATGTCGCGCTCAGCGATTTGCAGGGTAAAGTCCGGGCGGCGCCCGCGGATCGAAGCCGTGCTGCCCAGCCCCACCACCCGCACGCGCGACGGGAATTTGCTCTGCAAGCCCGGAACGCGCAAATTGGTATCCGAAGCGGTGTCGTCGTAAGCGTACTCGTTGTGCATATCAAACATCAGCACCGAGGCCTTACTGTAATTAATCAACCCCGAGAGAATGATGCGCGTCAAAAACGACTTGCCCGTGCCGGTCGCGCCAAAGATGCCCGAAGAGCGCTGCACCAGCTTCTCCAGGTTAATGCACACCGGGTGCTGCTGCTCGCGGGTGTAACCCACCACAAAGTTGCGCTTCTCTTCCGGCTTGCCAAACACCGAGGCCACGTCCTCGGCGCGCGCCAGGCGCAGCGGCGCGTGGTGCGCCGGGATGGTTTTGACCGGCAGAATTTTGGGATCAGCGCCGTCAAGCTGCTTCACCCACTCTTCATACCCCGGCGAACCGGGCGCCGGTGATTCAATCATCAGCGCGGGCATCACCTGCAAATTGGTATACAGCGTCTGCCCGTGCAGCAGCTGCGCCAGCCCGCCCGGCAGGCGCGCCTCGCTCTGCTCATCGGCAAAGCGCGGGTCGGTGGCCCCCAGTTGAATATCGGTAACCAAGCCATAAAACTGGTGATCGCCGCTCTCGGCCACCACAAAGCCGCCTTCCTGCACGCTTTCGGCTGGCACCGTCAGGCGCACGCGCAGGCCTTCTTTTAATCCGCCCCCCACCACATAGCCAATCCAGCCGTACATGGCCTCATTTTGCATGGTTTACCTCCCCTGCTCTTGCGGCTGAGAAAAATCTAAACGCGCGTCAGAAACCGCCCCCAGCACGGCCATCAGCGCCGGGTAATCATCGCGCAGCAACGTAATCAATTCCCGCGCGGCTGCGCCCGCCCAGGCAGGGTCTCCACAGGCCGCGTGCGCCGCCGAGACCTGGCGCAGGTGCGCCGCCAGCAGCTCACCGGTGGGCAGGTCGGCAGCCCGCAGCACATGGCGAAAATAGCCAAAGCGGCCGGCGCGGGTAAAAGCGCACATCTCAGCCGGCTGGCACAGGTAGATGCTGTCCAGGCTGAGCGGCGGGCGCGGCGGCAGCAGATGAAAAATCTCCCCTCCCTGCACATACCCAATGAACAGCACGCTCATCTCCACCGGCATATTGCGGTTTTCGCGGTTGTCCTTGCGCACCTCTTCCGAGATCTCGCGCGCGGTTACCAGCTGCCGCACCAGGCCGTCATCATCAATATGAATGTCATAAATCAGTCCATAGACGGCATCCCCCTCCGCACCCGGCAGGGGAACGCGCACCATGCCGCCGAAGACCGGCGCTTCCAGCTGGTTCACCCGGCAGCCCACCACGCAGCCCGTGGTGCCGGAGCGCAGCAGCAAACCGATTTGAATTTTTTCGTTCATCATGAGTACCTCGTCCGCTTTCCTGTGATATCTTTGGCAAACTGCTTGCGCGACACTTCACCAGCCGGCAGGCCGCGGCGGATCAACTCTCCAGCCAGCAGCTCTTCCACCTGGCGGCGCTCTTCGTAGGTGACCACCGCGATCTCATGCGCGCGGTGCAGAATATAGGGATAAGGCTGGCTGCCCATGATCTGCGCCTGCTCCACCAGCACCGCCTGCAGCTGGTCAATCATCTCTGCGTTCTCTTCCACCCACGCCGGAATTTCCACCCGCGCCAGCCAGGGGCGGCCGGTCTGCCCGACATTCAGGTAGAAAAAGCGCAGCCCCAGCCTGCCGGGGAACAAACCTGCCGAAGGGGATTGAATGCCAAAAATGGCCGAGCGCTCTCCCGGCTGCAGCAGATCGCGCAGCAGGGCCGCGTCGCTCACCCCCTGCAGCGGCCGCAGTTTTCCCGCCTCTTTCAGTTCGCCCGCGCCGAGCAGGCTCAATTCCAGCAGGCGCACCAGCAAATCGCTGCCCGGTTTGTCTACATACCCGGCCGCGCAGATGCCGCTCGCGCACATACGCCGCAAAGCCTGCAAGTAATCATTAAACAAGCGCTTCAGGTCAGGCCGCGAGTTGATATCCCGCACAAACGGCTCCAGCGGCCCATCGGTCAGGGTAAACACCGGCGCGGGCTCGCGTTCCGCCAGGTCGGCCAGGTAGGTTCGCTCGCGTGAGTCGCGCATCAACTGCACCACATCCTCGCCAATCACCCCCTCCGGGGTGTAGACCACATCGTAGCCCAGCAGGCGCGTCTCCACCGCCTGTTGAGGTGTCTCACCGCTGCCCACATGCATCACTAGCGAGCCGATATTCACCACCCCGAACAGAACCGGCGCGTGCCGATCGGGAATAATTTGCGATCCGTCCGCCGCCAAAACGGTGGCCGGGGCAGAGCGCGGCGCTACAGTGTGTCGCATGAGCAGGTTTTCATCCCCTGGGATCGCGCAGCGCAAAAAGGGATTCATTGCCGCCGCCTGGCGCACCTGCTCGCGCAGCTGTTCGGCCTGGTGTTGGACTTCTTGCAGGATATGCAAGGCCTGTTCGCGGTGCTGGCGAATACGCTCTTCACGCTCCACGGCCTGTTCGCCCATCTGGTGAATTTGCTGGCTTAATTGTTGAAAGTCAAGCGGCATAGCCCCTTCCTTCCACCCTCTTGATCCTGGTATTGGTTTTCAATCCTCCCCCTTTCTCTGCTTTATTATAGAACATTTGTTTATTAAAGTATACCATAAACGCAGAAAACAAAAATCTGGCGAAGGGATTGGCTTCGCCAGATCACTTGTCAGCTTCGCACAGGCTTAAGGCATACCCGCCGCGAAATCGGTGAATTCCATCTTCACCGGCCCCACGTTGTAAGACATGCCGCCAAAGCCGACCATGCCGCTGGTTAGATTATCGTCCGTAACAATGGTCTTGTTATAAATTTGCTCAACCCCATTGATGTACGGGCGAATTTCATTTCCTTCGCAGGAAAGGCCAATAGTATTTACTCGATAGCCATTGACAATGTCAATCGAATTGATGCGATCAATTGTTTTGATCAGGCGCTCGTACGGGTTTTTCCCCTGTTCCTTCAGCCGGTAGTTGTAGAAATACATCATCCACGAACCGGCATTTTGGCCCACCGTCGTAACCCGCAGTTCATACCAGCCCGCTTCGCTGGCCCGGCATATCACCGCGATGCCGTTCATTGCGGAGCCAGTCATCGTTTCGGCGGTGACTTCCGCATATACATCGTCATACTCAATCCCTTCCAGGCGCACATAGGAGTAAGTCTCGGCCTTCGGCAGATCTAGCACAATTTTGTTGTCATAGAAGGTTGTGAAGTTTTTCGATGCATCCCCGGCAACCACCCATGAGACCCACTGCGCCTCTGGCTCCGCTGGAGGAATTTCCGTTGGTGCCACAGCTGGCACCTCAGTAGGCTGCTCCATGGGAGCAATCGTCGGTTCAACAAGCGTAGGAACCAATGTAAAGGTGGGGGCAATGGTCGGCTGCTCTTGCACCACCACCATAGTAGGCGCAATCTGGGTCGCGCTCGGTTTGGGAGTCCCGCCCAAGTTGCAGGCCATAGCCATCAGCGCCAGAATCGCGACAAAATAGAGCATCTTCTTCATTCTTCACCTCATCAAGAAATCGGCATAACAATGGATTGAGATTAATCCTCGATTAGATTTTACTATATTCACACTGGCAGCAATTGTCAATCAAACAATTTCTGGCATACCGGCAGCAAATCTGCCCCGCTTTTTCTACTTATGATGCAATAAAAACTCCCTCCTGGCGCGTCCGCGGGCGCCGGGAGGGAGCACGGGGTGAGCTCTGAAGAGACCACTTACCCCGCTTGCGTCCTCAAGCAAAACGGCTACGGCTGCGTGTATGAAAAATAATCAAACATCATATAAGTCGGCGTGAGATTATACGACATGGCCCCTACGCCCACCAGGCCTTCCCCCGTCAGCGTGCCGTCTTGCACGCTTGAGACCTGCTGGCCGTTGACCTCCAGCACCAGGTCGCTGCCCTTGCACAGAATGCGCACAATGTTTTCTTTCGAGGGCGAGATCGCCTGCGACCCGCCTTTGGCCAGCAGAATATAAGGGTTCTTGCCTTCATCCCGCCGCGACACATCATAGCGGAAGATGGAATACTTCGTATCGCTCCCCAGGCGGAACTCGTACCACGCGCTCAAATCGGACGCCGCGCGGCAAATCAGCGCCACACCATTCACAGTGTGATTTCCCCCCGCCTGGTATTTGGTTTCCACCAGCACATCTTCCGGCGTCATACTCTCGTAGAACTCGTACAGATAAGTTTCCTCATCCATTAAGGAAAAGGTCATGTTCCCATTTTTTAATTCCACGGCAGACTTCTCCCGCCCGGGCAGCGCCTTTGTGGTCACAAAAAATGGCAGCGACCAATCATCCGTAGCCGCGTCAAAGGGATCGTACGCTTCTTTCACCGTGGATTTATCTTCAATCACCACCACGGGTGTTGGTTCACTGGGGCCAACACCGGAGATTTCTGAGGTAGGCAGCAAAATAGTAGGCTCTTCCTGCGCTTCCACCGGCCCCTCAGCCTGTTTCGGCAGCGCGCCGCACGCTAAACTGGCAAGAATCAACATCAAAACAGGGAAAAGATTTGCCCTTTTCATGGTTAACACCTTTCGTATTTCAATCGTTCGTGAAAAAATAATGGATGGTCGCGGCTGGGTAGAGAAAAAATCCAATGGCCTCCCGGCAGCCAAACCGCAGGTTTGTTCGCCTGTCTACTTACAGGTTAAACAGGCTCCCCTACGCTGTCAAAGCAACCGCCTTTACAAAAATGTAAGGTCTGGCATGTGCTCCCCCACCCGGCAGCAAAAAAACAGAGAATGCTGCGCGCGAGCTGCGCTCCACACTCTCTGCCCGTGATTATTCATCCCTCATCGAAGCGACAAGGGGTGCGCTTTCATCGAATTGGTCTAAAGAATGTTATTCCAGGAACGGATCATAAGCCGGGTTGGTGCCAGACCAACGGCAGGCAGTCTGCTCCTTTTCATTGCAGATCATACCGTGATTGCAGCGCAGCCCAACCCGCCGGGGGGGCGTTTCCGGCATCCAACTGGCAGGGAAGACCATGTGAGCTTCCAGGCTCACCTTGCAGCCCGCCCGATCACAGTACCGCGATTTGATTTTTACCCAAGCCTCATAAGCCATATAGATCCCTCTTTCTCACAAATAAAGACTCAACCCTACTATCCAGCATAGCGAAATGAATCTGATAATTTTAGTGATTTTTGTTCTGAATCTGGCTTACAAATCACACCTGCGCCCACTCTACGGGTCGGGCAGCAGCGTCAGTCATTCTTCGTCAGTCGCCTGGGGGGCTTGCTTTTCAGGCTGCAGCTGGGCGGCCGGCGCTTCGTTAAAAGTAGCCTCGATCACATTGCTCTCGGCTGGCGGCTGCACTGCGCTGGGCGGCAGGCGGCGCAGTTGACTCATATGCTCTTCCACCACTTCGGGAGGGCAAAACTCAATAAACAAATACATCCCCAGGCCTAAAATGGCGGCGTCATCCAGGGGAATAATTGGCGCGAAGTCAAATGGCACCACCAGGTACACCAGGCTGAGAGCGGGGATCAATTTCAAAAACGGATTCACACGCTTATCGGCCATCAGGCGCATAAAAAGCTTCACCCGCAAAACAAATTCTTTCAGCCATCCCTGGTCACCAGGAATAATTCCTCGAGGGTTCAAACTCATGGGCCACCTCCTTTTTTTATTATACCTGAACCTGTCCTCTGTTTTTGCCTGTAACCGTTATACGAAATCCCCACCGGGAAGTCTCATTTTCCCACCGAAATTGCCCATCTTCTGTCAATTTGACCCCATAACGGATATTTGTAGATCGGGTTAATGACAGTTGACACTATAACGCGCAATGCCGCTCATAGATAATGGAAGTGTCCAGATCGTTTACTTTGGACACTTGGCTGTTAACCCTAAACCAGGAGGAATAAATGCCCGCTAAGGGACGAATTGTGGTTCGGGAAGATTTTTGCAAGGCCTGTGGGCTGTGTGTTGAAAACTGCCCGCAAGGTGTGATCGGTCTCTCCGCAGACCGCCTAAACGCGAAAGGCTACCACCCGGCCGAATTAATCGCGGCAGGGTGTACCGGCTGCGGTATTTGCGCGACTGTGTGTCCAGAAGCCGCCATTGAAGTCTACCGCGAACTACAGCATGCCGATAAAACCGCCAGTTAGGAGAACGGTATGGCCAAAGAATTACTCAAAGGGAATGTAGCGTTTGCAGAAGCCGCCATCCGCGCCGGGCTGCAGGCCTATTTTGGTTACCCCATCACCCCGCAAACCGAAGCGTTGGAGTGGATGTCGCAGCGCATGCCCGAATTAGGCCGCGCTTTTGTGCAGGCCGAAAGCGAGTTAGGCGCGATTAATATGGTCTACGGTGCTGCCTGTACCGGCGCGCGGGTGATGACTTCCTCTTCCAGCCCTGGCATCAGCCTGATGATGGAAGGCATTTCTTACATCGCCGGCACCGAGGTTCCCGCAGTCATCGTTGACGTGGCCCGCGGCGGGCCAGGCTTGGGCAATATCGCCCCCGCCCAGGGAGATTACAATCAGATCGTCCACGGCGGCGGGCACGGCGATTACTACCCCATTGTGCTCGCCCCGGCCAACGTACAGGAACTCATCGACCAGACCGCGCTGGCCTTCGACCTGGCGGAAAAATACCGCTCGGTGGTCTTCATTCTCATTGACGGCGTTTTGGGACAGATGATGGAACCCGCCGAGCTGCCCCCCATGCGCCCCGTGCGCCAAACCGTTCCAGACTGGGCCGTGCACGGCGTCCCCGGGCGCGGAAAACATATCTTAAACTCTTTGTACATCAACCCGCCAGACCAGGAAGAAGTGGATATTCGCCTGTTGAAACGCTGGATGGAGATCAAAGCCAACGAAGTCCGCTACAAAACATACTTCACAGAAGACGCTGAATACCTCTTGGTCGGCTTTGGCACCTCTGGGCGCGTTGCTCTTTCGGCGGTGCGCGCCGCCCGCGCCAAAGGCATTAAAGTGGGCCTCATGCGTCCGATCACCCTGGCGCCCTACCCCGAAAAAGAACTGGAAGAACTCAGCCAGCGCATGAAAGGCATTCTGGTAGTGGAAATGAACAACGGCCAGATGCTGGATGATGTGCTGCGCATCACCAAGGGCCGCGTGCCGGTCGAATTTTACGGACGGCCCGGCGGCATAGTGCCTTTGCCCGATGAAGTACTGGCCGACATCGAACGGCTTACCTCCAGTCAATTCAGCCTGGATGGCGATCCGCGCGAGCGTTGGTTAGCCCGCATGCAGCTTTGAGTCGAACAGGCAAAAAAGGGAGACAAAATGAGCTTACTAGAAAAAGAAACCGCCGTTTACGAGCGTCCCAAATCGCTGGTTGATGGCCTCACCCATTACTGCCCTGGCTGCACCCATGGAGTGGCGCACCGCCTGGTTGCCGAAGTAATTGATGAAATGGGCGTGCGTGAGACCACCATCGGCGTCGCACCGGTTGGCTGCGCTGTGTTTGCCTACAACTATTTCGATTTCGACTTCGTCGAAGCCGCTCACGGCCGCGCCCCGGCGATGGCCACCGGCATCAAACGCGTGCTTCCCGACCGCATGGTATGGACCTATCAGGGAGACGGCGACCTGGCTTCGATTGGCACAGCAGAGATTGTGGCCGCCGCCGCCCGCGGCGAAAACATCACTGTCATCTTCATCAACAACGCCAATTACGGCATGACCGGCGGCCAAATGGCCCCCACCACCCTGCCCGGCCAGGTAACCTCGTCCTCCCCAAGCGGCCGCGACGTGGAAATGGCAGGGTATCCAATCCGCGTCTCAGAAATGCTCTCGAAACTGGAAGGCGCCAGCTACGTTGTCCGGCGCAGCCTGCACGATCCCAAAAACATCCGTCAAGCCAAAAAAGCCATTCGCACCGCTTTTGAAGTGCAGCGCAACGGGTTGGGCTTCGCCATGGTGGAGCTGCTCTCCAGCTGTCCCACCAACTGGGGCATGAAGCCCGTGGATGCCTTACGCTGGATTGAAACCAACATGGTGCCGTTCTATCCACTGGGAGACTACAAGGTCAACCCCATGGTCAACGAGATGAAATTCTAAGAGAGGGAAACCAACATGCAAACCGAGATCATCATATCGGGGTTTGGCGGGCAGGGCGCCCTGTTTGCCGGGCAGCTCATGGCCTACTCCGCCATGGATAACCAGTTGGAAGTAACCTGGTTTCCTTCTTACGGGCCAGAAATGCGCGGCGGAACCGCCAGCTGCACCGTCATCATCTCTGATGAAGAAATTGGCGCGCCGGTGGTGGGCATGCCCACCGCGGTGATCGCCATGAACCTGCCCTCATTGGATAAATACGAGCCGCAGGTCAAACCGGGCGGGCTGCTGGTGGTGAACGCTTCCATGGTCAACCGCCAGGCCCTTCGCACAGATATCCGCAGCGCCCACATCCCCGCCAATGAAATTGCCGAGCGCATTGGTGACCGGCGCCTGACCAACATGGTTTTACTGGGCAGCTTGCTGGCCAACCTGAACGTGTTGGATTTGAAAACTGTTGAAGCTTCCCTCAGAGTGCACACCCCCGAACGCCATCAGCGTCTGGTGCCGTTGAACATTCAAGCCCTGGAAGAAGGCGCCACCTACCTGGCCGCATGAAGTACCAACTAATCGCGAGGGCCGCCCCAACCAGGCGGCCTTTTTTTCTATTCACTCCCCCATAAACCCGATCAGCCCATCCATTTGATTACGGCCAGTTTTGACCTACAATAATAAATGATTGTCCCCTTTTTCCTCTCTGGCGGTGTTAATTAAGCAAACCCACAAGCGAGAGAGGCAGTGATTACCCAATCCGCGATGCAAAAAACAACCACATCAAAACGCAGCTGGTCAGACACTGAATTTGAAGCCGTGTTCTGCGCTCAATGGGAGCGTGTTTACCGGCTCGCCCTGCATCTCACCGGCTGCCCGGACGACGCCGAAGACCTGTCGCTGGAGACCTTCTGTCGGCTCTGGTCGCAGCCACCCGAAAAGATTGACAACCCGGTGGGCTGGCTGCTGCGCGTCGCCGCCAACCTGGGGTACAACGCCCTCCGCTCCGCGCGCCGGCGAAATCAATACGAACAGCAGGCAGGCATTCAATATTGGGAAAACACCCAATCCGAAAATCCTGACCAGGCAGCCATCGCGGCTGCGAACCGGCTGAGGGTTCGGCAGGCATTGGCCAAACTGCCGGCCCAACAGGCCCGCCTGCTGGCGCTGCGTTACAGTGGAGCCAGTTACCAGGAAATTGCCCATGCTCTCAACCTGTCTCCGGCTTCTGTGGGCAAATTACTCAACCGGGCAGAGAAACAATTCTGCCAGGTCTATGGCCAGGGAGAGTGAAATGCACGTAAATGATGATACCTTACGCGCGCTGCTCGACGGTGAGCTTGATCTATCTCAGGCGGAAGAAATTCACGCCCATATCCAATCGTGCGCCGAATGTTCCCGCCACATGGCGGTCATCCAACAGCGCATGCAGACGGTGCGGGCCGCTTTCTCCACCATGGAATCCGCTGCCACGCAAAAACCTCTTTCACCCACAGCGGCCCTCTCCCTATTCGCCTCCAGAAAAAAGGAGAAATTTCCCATGTCCATCTTTAACATCAAACGCCCGGTTTGGGCGGCGCTGGTTGCCGTGTTAGCCCTGGTGATTGCGTTCACCTTCCCCCCAGTTCAAGCCCTGGCAAGAGACTTTCTGGCTCTCTTCCGCGTGGAAAAGGTCGAAACCATGACCCTCGACACCCTCAATGTGGAGGAGCTTTCCCGCAATCAAAACCTGTTCAACGCCCTCTCCCAGCTCTTCGCTGAATCCACCACCGTCACTTATGGTAACCCGGATGAATACGTCGAAGTGAGCGGCGAAGCGCAGGCCGAAGAAATTCTCGATTTTGATGTGCGCATGCCCGGCGCGACTTTCCCGCCGGACCAAATGCGCGCGAACACCGGCTTTGCGGCAGAAATCATCATCGATCGCGAACGCGCCCAGCAGGTAATGGACCAGATCAGCGCCAATGAAGTGATGCTCCCCGAGAATATCGACGGAGCGGAAATTGAAGTGAGCAGTGTGGGCGTGCTGCGTATGAAATACGGCACTTGCCCGGAGGAAGACGCAGAACAGACCGATTGGCAAAAAGAATGCATGATCTTCTCGCAAGCCCCCAGCCCGGTCGTTTCCACGCCCCCCGATCTCAATCTGCAGGAACTGATCAAAACCGGTTTACTGACGTTGGGCGTCAGCCCCGAAGAGGCCGCCGCGTTCAGCCAATCCAGCGATTGGACCACCACCCTCACTATTCCGCTGCCCAAAGGCAAAATGCAGCACCGCGAAGTTGAGGTGGATGGCGTTACCGGCTCCATGTTCGAGCACCCCTCTTACGGCGACCCGGATGAACCGCGCGGATACACCCTGGTTTGGGTAAAGAACGGCATCGTCTACACCATTGCGGGAGCCAATACCGAAACCAAAGCGATTGAGCTGGCCAACAGTCTGGCGCAATAGTCCAACAAAATGTAGAGGGGCTGGGTTCCCCGGCCTCTCTACAGGAATCAAACCCCATGACCCATTCTTACACCATTGAAACCTTCGCGTTGTGCAAAGAATACGGCAGTACCGTGGCCGTCAAAGGCCTCTCACTCGGCGTGCGCCAGGGTGAAATTTTTGGTTTTCTCGGCCCTAACGGGGCGGGCAAAACCACCTCCATCAAAATGTTGCTGGGACTCACCGCCCCCACCTCCGGCAGCGCCAAGCTTTTCAACCAGCCGCTCGGAAGCGATGAGAACCGCGCCAGAGTCGGCTTTTTACCCGAGCATTTTCGCTTTCCCACCTGGCTTACCGGGCAGGAATTTCTGCAGTTCAGCGGGCAATTATGTAAAATCAAGCGGGCCACTCTGGAGAAAAATATGGCCTGCTGGCTGGATCGCGTTGGCCTGTCCGAGTTCCAGCACGCCCAACTCCGCACCTATTCCAAAGGCATGCTGCAGCGCATCGGCCTGGCCCAGGCCCTTGTCCACGATCCGCAGCTCGTCTTTCTGGACGAACCCACCTCCGGCCTCGACCCGGTCGGGCGGCGCATGGTGCGAGACATCATGGCCGATCTAAGAGAGCAAGGGAAAACCGTGTTCCTCAACTCCCACCTGCTCAGTGAAGTCGAAATCATCTGCGACCGGGTCGCCTTCATCAAACACGGCGAAGTGCTGCGCATTGAAACCATGAGCGAGCTTAACCAGGGCGCTGCCCGCGTTCAAATCCAGGCGCAGGGCTGCAATGCCGAAGTGCTGGCCGGTCTGAGTCGGCGCTGCCAGGTTCTCGCTGCCCAAGATTCGCACCTTACCCTTTCCGTGGCAGACCTGGAAACCCTGCCGGAGATCAACCGCTATCTGTTAGAAAACGGCGTGCGGGTCTATTCCATCACCCCCGAAAAAATATCCCTGGAAGACCTGTTCCTCCAAATTGTGGGAACAGACGGAGGTTTGTAATGGCTGCCTGGACCATCACAAAAATGACGCTGCTGGAAGCCAATCGCCGGAAGTTAATCCAGGTGGGCCTGCTGCTCGGTTTTTCTCTACTGGCTATTCACGCCGCCGGTTTTGGCTTGATCCAATCGCAAATCAATCGCACCGATGGCGGTTTCAGTAGTTTGATTGGCAAAACAGAGTTCTACAACTTCCTGACGATGTCCGGTTTTTACGCAGTCAATTTTCTGACCATGATGCTGGTCGCACTTTCCGCCTCCAACGCCCTCTCTGGAGAAATCGCTTCCGGCTCCATCCAGACGATGGCCGCCAAACCCATTCCCCGCCGCGACATTTACGTAGGCAAATGGCTGGGCATGGCCATTTTAGGCAGCGCCTACCTGCTGCTGATGGTGGGCGGCATGAGCCTGAGCGTCTGGCTGCAGACCCAATATTTACCCCCCAATTTACTAAAAGGCCTGCTGCTGATGGAATTAAACATGCTGCTGGTTGAAACCGTGGCAATTGCCGCCAGCAGCGCCCTCTCTTCGCTGGCTTCCGGCGCGCTGACCTTTGGCTTGTACGGCATCAGCTTTGTGGGCAGTTGGATTGAGCAAATCAGCTCCTACATGCAGCTTCAATCTGGCGTCGACCTGGGCATCATCACCAGTCTCATCTTTCCCGGCGAAGCCATCTGGCGGCGCGCCACTTACCTCATGTCCACCAGCCTGATCCGCATGGTCGGCGGGCCGTTCATTTCCAACTCCACCCCCAGCCCGGCCATGACCCTGTACGCGCTGTTCTTTCTGGCGGCTTTCTTTGCCCTGGGCTGGCGCATTTTCAACCGGCGCGACCTGTAAGCGGGTTCAACCCGGCCCTTTCACGAAAACCTATTCGGACAGTAGATCGAGCGGGAATCTTCCCGCTCTTTTTGATTCCTCACGGCGCGGATACTATGTTATGATTAACCTATCGAAACAGTCGACGCGCCAGAAAGAAGGCGCGGGGAGAAACATAATGAGTGTGAAACATGCCATTTTGGGCCTATTAAGCTGGCAGCCGTTATCGGGTTATGATTTGAAAAAAATATTTTCGGACTCCACCGCCTTCTATTGGTCAGGCAACAACAACCAGGTCTACCGCACCCTGCTGGAATTGTATGACGAAGGCCTGGTGAGCCGGGAAATCATCCAGCAGGAAAATCTGCCTGCCAAAAAGATTTACACCATCAGCGAAAAGGGACGCCAGGAACTGCGACAGTGGATCACGGTTAACCCAGAGCTGCCCGTTCTGCGCAACTCCTTCCTCATCCAGCTTGCCTGGGCAGACCAGCTCACCCCGCCCGAACTGGAAAACCTGCTGGCAAGTTACGAAGAAGAAATCCACACCCAGTGGTTGATTCACAACCAGAGTTCCCCACAGCTCTCGCCAGAGCAGGCGCGCAGCCCGCGCGAAGCCCTGCTGTGGTCAGCCATTCACCAGAATCAATTGCGTTTCTATCAAACCGAATGGGATTGGGTCAAACATCTGCGTGTAAGCCTGGCCGAAATTCAATCGTAACCCCGACGGGGCAAAAAAAAACCGCCGCGAAAGCGGCAGTTCTCAATGCGGGGATTAATCTCCGCGTAGAGGGAGCAATTGGGCTCCCCGAGTGGGCGCGGAGGGGCTCGAACCCCCGACCTCATGTGTGTGATACATGCGCTCTAACCAACTGAGCTACGCGCCCGAAGTGAGGTCATTATAGCAAAGCCCTCCAATTTCCGCAAGGATTTTAAGGAAGGTTTCTTTCCCATTTTCCGCAACTCGGCCTGCGTGATAGCCCCGCCCAAGTGCGGTATAATTAGGCCTGATCAAAAGTAAGTGAGGATAACCAAGAATGGATATTGGAACCGTTCAGTCTGTAGACATCGATAACGAAATGCGCACAGCGTACATGGATTACGCCATGAGCGTTATCGTTTCCCGTGCATTGCCCGACGCCCGCGACGGTCTCAAACCCGTTCACCGCCGAATTCTCTACGCCATGCACGACATGGGCATTCGCTCTAACACGGCCTACAAAAAATCAGCCCGTATCGTTGGTGAAGTGTTGGGTAAATACCACCCCCATGGCGATATGGCCGTTTACGATGCGATGGCTCGCCTGGCGCAAGATTTCTCCATGCGCTATCCGCTGGTCGACGGCCAGGGTAACTTTGGCTCCATCGACGGCGACTCACCAGCCGCCATGCGCTACACCGAAGCTCGCATGGATGCCCGCGCCGAAGAAATGCTGGTCGACATCGACAAGAACACCGTCGATTTCATTGACAACTTCGACGGCACCCTGCAAGAGCCGATGGTGCTGCCCGCCCGGCTGCCCAACATGCTCCTCAACGGCGCGTCTGGCATCGCGGTGGGCATGGCCACCAACATCCCCCCCCACAACCTGCGCGAGATCAACGAGGCCATCGTCTATCTCATCGATCATATCGACACGATTGATGACATCACCCCCGAAGACCTGATGAAATTTGTTCCCGGCCCCGATTTTCCCACCGGCGGTGTCATCATCGGCACCGAAGCCATCAAACAGGCCTACAGCACCGGCCGAGGGCGCATCATCATGCGCGGGCTGGCGCATATTGAAGATATGCGCAGCGGGCGCTACCGCATCGTCATCACCGAGATACCCTACCAGCTCAATAAAACCACCCTCATTGAGCGCATCGCCGAACTTGCCCGATCTGGCAAGCTGGATGCGATCAGCGATCTACGCGATGAATCGGACCGGCGCGGCATGAGCATTGTCATCGAACTTAAACGCGGCGCGCAGCCCAAACGCGTTCTCAACCAGCTTTACAAATACACGGCTTTGCAGTCCACGTTTGGGGTCAACAACCTGGCATTGGTCGACGGCCAGCCGCGCTTGCTGCCATTAAAGCGGTCGTTGCAAATTTTCATCGAGCACCGCCAGGAAATCATCACCCGCCGCTCGCAATTTGAACTGGACAAAGCCCGCCAGCGCGCCCATATCCTCGACGGCTTGCTAATTGCCCTCGCCAACCTTGACGATGTGATTAAAACCATCCGCGAGTCGGCCGACGCCGATGAGGCCAAAACCAACCTGGTTACCCGCTTCAAACTCAGCGAAGCCCAGGCGCAGGCCATCCTCGACATGCAGCTGCGCCGCCTGGCCGCCCTGGAAAGAATGAAAATTGAGGAAGAACAGCGCCAGATCAAAGAACGCATTGCCTACCTCGAAGACCTGCTGGCTAACCCCAAGAAAATTCTGACCGTCATTAAAGAAGATCTCCAGGCGATGAGCGACAAATACGGCGATCCCCGCCGCACGCGCATCTCGCCCGACGAGGCCGAAGAATTGAATGATGAAGACCTGGTTCCCGACGAGCCCATGCTCATCACCCTCACTGAACGCGGCTACATCAAACGCGTTTCTCCCAGCGTGCACCGCACCCGCTCGCGCGGACGGCGCGGCGCGTCTGGTCAGACCATGCGCGATGAAGACGAAGTGATCATGATGATCAACGCCCGCACCCTCGACACACTGCTCTTCTTCACCGATAAGGGCAAGGTCTACTCCGAGCGGGTCTACCAGATCCCTGACGCCAACCGCACCGACAAGGGAATTCCACTGGTAAATGTGATTTCCCTGGAAAATGGCGAAAATGTTACCGCCGCCGTGCCTGTACCAGATTTTAACCTCGCCAATTATTGCACCATGGTTACCACCCTGGGCAAGATCAAGCGCGTGGAACTGTCTGAATTTTCCAGCGTGCGCAATTCGGGCCTCATCGCCATGAACCTCGATAATGACGACACCCTTGGCTGGGTGCGCCCCACCAGCGGCAAAGATGAAATTATGATTATCACCGCCCAGGGACGCGCTTTGCGCTTTGAAGAAAAAGAAGTGCGCGCCATGGGCCGCCAGGCCGGCGGCGTGCGCGCCATCACCCTGCGCGGAAAAGACCGCGTTACCGCCATGGAAGTGGTGGAGCCGGAAGGCTCTCTGCTGATCGTTACCGAAAACGGCTACGGCAAGCGCACGCCCCTTTCCGAATATCCCTCCAAAGGCCGCGGCACGGGCGGCGTCTACACCATTGACCATACCGCCCTGCCCAAAATTGGTCATATTGCCGCTGCCAGAGTGGTGCAGACCAAAGATGAAATCACTCTCATCTCGGCTGGCGGCATTGTGCTGCGCCTGAAAGTGAAAGATATCAGCGAGCAGGGACGCAGCACCCGCGGTGTACGCTTAATGGATATTCTCAAAGGGGATAGTGTAGCCGCGTTGGCCAGGCTGGAGAAGACATCGGCCCCCGCCAGCAGCATGGAAACAGCCAACGGTGAGGATGCGGTGGAAGAGACTGAAGAAATGATTGAGGAAAACGGCGAAGAATAACCGCCGGAGAACCAATAAAAAAAACAAACACAGGCTGGGGCTATTTCATAGAGAAATGCCCCAGCCTGGTTTTAATGACTGCTAGAAAAATGGGAGGTAAACGCTTCCGGTGAACACCAAAAAGAAAATCCCCAAAACACAGGTCATTAACAGCACCAGCAAAATCAACACAAAACGTTGAGCCGCGGTCATACCGAAAATGCGTGTCTCTGGCACCGATCTCTTTCTTTTTTGGGCTCGCTTGCGGTCTTCCTCATAAGAAGAAATCTCTTCTTCCGCATTCGAAGTGGCGGTGTTGCGTAGATCATCTAACATTTCTCTACCTCCTTATCCGGCTGCGGGTTACCCCAATCGTAAATGCACATCTCCTATCGTCAACGCGATCTCATCTCCCGCTTCTGATTCTAGCAGCAAACATCCATTCGTTCTAACCCCTTTCAGCCGCCCATATGTGATCTGGTCACCGGGCTGGCTGACCTTCACCCATTGGCCCTGAAACGCCAGACGGCTGGAATAAAGCTGGTAAAACACGCTGCTCAACAGGTGCTTGCGCCAGGCGGTGATCTCTCTCAATATTTCACGCAGCAAAAGCAAACGGTCTGCCGGGCGGTCGGCCTCCGTTTCCACGCAGGTCGCGGGGAACAGCAGCATCTCTGGTGCTGGCACTGAGGAAGGTGCAACATTCACACCAATCCCCACCACCACGGCTTCAACCCGCGCCTCCATCCACACTGATTCCACCAAAACGCCGCACAATTTCTTCCCGTTCACCAGCACGTCGTTTGGCCATTTGATCTCGGCTGGCAGGCCAAAGGTCTTCTCTAACGCCTGCTGAACCGCCACGCCCGCCAATGCGGAGAACAGCGAAATACCCTCCTGCTCCTGCGGGCTGGGGCGGAAGATCAGACTGAAAGCCAGCGCCGCGCCCGGCACAGTTACCCACTGGCGGTTCATTCGCCCGCGCCCCTGGGTCTGCTCATCGGCAATCACCAGCGCGCCGTCTGGCGCACCGCTGGCCGCCCACGTCAGCGCCGCGTCATTGCTCGACCCGATCTTCTCAAAGAATTGAAAGCTCGGAATCTCCAGTCTCTTCAGCGCCTTCGTAAGGTCAACTTCATTCATAACCGCTGCCTGCTTATTCTCCCTTCGCAACCGGCCCGCCCGCGGAGGGCTTTAACCGTTCCCAAATCGTCTTTGATGTTTCCTCGTTGAGCGCGTGGCGGAACAAATCATCCGAAAAGGTTTGCAAAGCCTGTTCCAACTGATCCGCCCAGCGGTGCTCCACCAGCGCAATGATTGCCGAGCTGTCGTTCACCAGGCTGCTTTCAAACGCGGCCAGGGTGTCGTTTTCAAAGCCCATATCCACCTGGCTGGCAGCCACTCCGCCTACTGCCGCGCCCGCCGCCGCTCCTACAACCGCGCCAGCCGGCCCACCGATCAGGCCCAGCAGGCCGCCGGTGATCGCGCCAAACACAGCCCCCTGAGCGGGGTTGACGTCTTCAGTCTCGTACAGGCGAAACTTGCCCTGCGCGTTCTTGGCCAGCACCGCGGCATTAGCCAGGTGAATCACCTGCTTGCGGCTCAAAGTCTTCAGTTTTTTCAAAACGTCAGCCGCTTCATTTTCGCCGTCAAACGACGCTACCATCAACTCCAGCGGTGAACTCATTTTCTGCTCCTCACAGCTCTTTCTCATAGTTTAACACACCTGCGGCGCAAATGTTTCCCCCAAATCACGCGCATTGCCATCCGCGGCCAGGGCAGCCAAAGCATTTTCTCTCAGAACGTCCAATCCGCATAAAAAAGCACCCCTCCCGACAGATTCGCGAGCGCCTGGGAGGGGGATTATTCCAATTTCGATTCTGAGCCGCAAAGCCGGTAATCATCCGCGGCTTGCGGGTACCGCTTTGTCTGCTTATTTCACCGAGACTTTAATCGTCTTGGGGCGGGCAGCTTCCGCTTTCGGAATGCTCAGAGTCAGCACGCCATTTTCCATGCTGGCCTCGGCTTTGGCGCTGTCGAGCTGGTCAGGCAGATTGATGGTGCGGCAGAAACGGCCGCTGGGCAGTTCAGTCAGCAAATACTTCTCGCCATCGCCGCGCTCGCGCTGATATTCGCCTTTAATGCTCACCACTTCATTCACCACACTGATTTCCAGGTCTTCTGCTTTGATACCCGGCAGCATGGCGCTGATCACAAAAGCATCGTTTTCCTCTTTGATGTCAATGGGGAAGGCCACCCGCGATTCAACCATGTTGGCCCAGTTTTGCGCGTCAGCCAGATTCATCATTCGCCGTGCCCGACGGCCGATAGGGGTTAGATAGAGTGTCATTTCACATTCTCCTGTAAGTTGATCCATTCGTTTTTCAACGTTGATTATGATTTGGTTATGTCATCATCTTACCGCTCAAAGATTGGAGAATTGATAACAAAGTGTAGATTTTTTATAAGAAATGCCGATAATCCTGATAAGCTTACACATCGGTGAAGACTTTGATTAAGGTTCAGCCAGCCTCCTTTTTTTGTGGTATGATCGAAAAATTGGAGAATGTGACTATGGAGAAAGAAAAAATCACCATTATTGAAGGTCCTCCTCCCACCTTCGAGCAGATTGACGACGGATGGGCAATGGGCTTAAACGAAGGCCCTTCACTCTATGATCTGGCGATCACCCGCCTGCGCACCTTCAACGGCGCGGCGCTGGTCGAACGCTGCTACCGTGCCTGGAACAAACAAGACTCGATCTTCCTGCACTACAAGAATGACCTCGGCCTGGAAGAATCCGCGCCCATCCTGGCCGCCCGCTCCGTGGAAACGGAAGACGGACAGGTATTGATCCTGTGGGTGCGGCGCAACCCCGGCGAAGACGATGATGATATCGACTTTGACGATGATGAAGAGCTTGACTTCGGCGATGATGATCCCGAAGATCTGATCTAAAACCAAGCCTCACAACGAATCATACCCGCCCTTCACGAGCGGGTATTTTTCTATCAAACCTATGCGCCCGCCAAAAACAGGCAGGGCGACAATGATATAATCACAATATGGTTAAAAACAAACAACAACTCATCCTGATCGGCGCCGCCATCGTTGCGGCTGCCTTACTGGTGATTGCCTTCACCCCCCTGGGAGAGAGCCTTACTTTTCACCTCAATCAGTGGAAATACCGCATCGATTACGCGCTGAACCCACCCGAAGAAGTGGTCTTTGTGCCGCGCACCACCAACCCCGCCGTGCGGGTTGAAACCTTCACCCCCACCGCTCTCCCCGCCGAGACGCAAAACGCCGCCACCCCCACGGTTGGCCAATCGCCCACCCCGGCCGCCACCCCCACACCACCACCCGCCCAGGCCAACATCACCGGCATTCGCTACATCGACCAGCACTATGGCCAGAACAAATGCGCTCCGGCCACCCTGGCTATGGCGCTTTCTTATTGGGGCTGGGACGAGAACCCCAGCGTGATGGACCCCTTCTTGATGCCCTTTGAGTTTGACAAGAATGTCATGCCTTACGAGCTGGTCAGCTTTGTTGCCGAACAGACCCAGCAGTCGGTGATATCCCGCACCGGCGGCACCATTGAGCTGCTGGAGCGCCTTATCTCCGCCGGCTTCCCGGTGATGGTGGAAAAAGGCGTTTATGAGCGCGACCTCTCTGGAAAAGTGAGCTGGATGGGGCATTATCAGGTGGTCAGCGGCTACGACCGCGCCCAACAGCGCTTCACCACCCAAGATTCATACCACACCGCCAACTATATTGTCTCCTATGAAGACATGCAGCGCGGCTGGCGCTCCTTTAATTACACGTTTCTGGTCATTTATAACCCTGAAAAAGAAGCGGATCTCTTCCAGGTTTTAGGCAGTTACGCGGACGTCAATGCCGCCAATCAGGCTGCCATGCAAATCGCCCAAACCGAATCGGCCAGCCTGGAAGGCCAGGCGAAATTCTTTGCCCTCTTCAATTACGGTTCCAGTCTGGTGAGCCTGCAAGACTATTACGGCGCGTCTCAGGCGTATGACCAGGCCTGGGCCTATTATGCCGGCCTGCCCGCCGAAGACCGCCCCTGGCGCATCATGTGGTATCAGACCGGCCCCTACTTTGCCTACTATTACTCCGGCCGCTATCAAGACCTGATCGACCTGGCCACCCAGACCATCGACGCGGCCAGCCAGCCCTATCTCGAAGAAAGCTGGTATTGGCGCGCCCGTGGTTACGCCGCCGCCGGTATGGTGGAAGAAGCCGTCAGCGACCTGCGCACCAGTTTGCAGTATCACCCCGAATTTTCCCCATCAGTGGCCATGTTACAGGAGTTGGGATACACAGCCGAGCCATGAGAATTCTCCATTTCGCAGACGCCCACATTGATATCAGCGCGCACGGCCGTCACGACCCGGCAACCGGCCTGCCCATCCGCGTGTTGGATTTCCTGCGCGCCCTGGATACCATTGTAGACACCGCCATCGCAGAAAAAGTGGACCTGGTGCTCTTCGCCGGAGACGCCTACAAAGACCGCACACCCGTGCCCACCTTTCAGCGCGAATGGGGCAAGCGTATTGCCCGCCTATCGGCGGCCGGCGTGCCCACCCTGCTGCTGGTGGGCAACCACGATCTCTCGCCCGCCTCCGGCCGCGCCCACGCTCTGCAGGAGTTTGCCACCCTGCAAGTTCCAAACGTCCTTGTGGCAGACCGCCCAACGCTCTACCTGCCGCAAGACCTGTTTGGCCTGCCGTTACAAATCATGGCCCTGCCCTGGTTGTCGCGCTCGGGGCTAATGGCCGCCCTGCAGCTCAACGATCTCCCCATTGAACAGATCAACGAAGAGATGGAATTGAAGCTCACCGAACTGGTGGGCTTCTGGTGGCAAAAAATCGACCCCTCCCTGCCGGTGGTGCTCACCGCGCACGCCAGTGTGCAGGGGGCAGTGTACGGCGGCGAGCGCAGCGTCATGCTGGGCAGCGACCTGGTACTCAAAGGCTCGCTCACCCGTGACCCCCGCCTGGATTATGTTGCTCTGGGGCATATCCACAAACCGCAAGACCTCAATCCCGGCGCCCACCCGCCGGTCATCTACCCCGGCTCCATCGAGCGCGTGGATTTTGGCGAAGCCAAAGACGACAAATTCTTTGTTATTGCCGATGTGCAGCGCGGCGCCACCCAGGTGGAATGGCGCAAGCTGGAAGGTCGAGCCTTTATTGACCGCTCGATCACCCTCGACTCTGGCAAAGAGGTAACCCGCCAGATTTTAGACTGTCTTGGCCCCCGCGAGCTGTTGAAAGACGCCATCGTGCGCCTGGTAATCAACTACCCGCGCGAGCTGGAACCGTTGATTGACGAGGCCAGCGTGCGCGATTACGCCGCCGAGACCTTTGAATTTCATTTCCCGCGACGCCCGCAGGCGCAGGCGCGCGCGCGCCTTTCGCAGCTGGACCCGACTCGCCAGCTCTCTCACCATGATTTGCTGGAGCAGTACTGGCGCTCGGTCAACATTGATAAAAAAGAAAAAGAAGCCTTGCAAACCCTGGCCGCGCAAATCATGTCCAGCCCAATTGTAAAAGAAGAAGAATGACCCGTTCACAAGACATCTACAGATGAATGATATATTAGTTCAAATTCTCATTATCGCCGTTCTTATTGTTCTGAACGGAATTTTTGCCATGTCAGAAATCGCCTTGGTGTCCGCCCGAAAAATCCGCCTGCAGCAGCGTGCGGATGACGGCGATGCCTCGGCTGCGGTGGCTCTCGAGATGGCCGAATCACCCAACCGCCTGCTCTCCACCGTGCAGGTGGGCATTTCTCTGGTGGGCGTCTTCTCTGGCGCGGTGGGTGGCGCCACCCTGGCCAAATACCTCGCCCCGCAAATTGCGCGCATTCAAATTCTCGCCCCTTACAGCGAGGGGCTTTCGCTGGTCATCGTGGTGCTCATCATCACCTACTTCTCGCTGGTTGTCGGCGAGCTGATCCCCAAACGTCTGGCCATGGGCAACCCCGAAAAGATTGCCACAACCGTTGCCCGCCCCATGCGCACCCTGTCCGCGCTCACCGCTCCCATTGTAAATTTGTTGAGCGCCTCCACCGAGCTGGGGTTGCGCCTGCTGGGCGCCAAGCCCAACCAGGAGCCGCCCATCACAGAGGAAGAGATCAAAGTCCTCATCGAGCAGGGCACACAGTCAGGTATCTTCATCGAGCAGGAACAGGACTTTGTTGAAAGTGTCTTCCGGCTGGCCAACCGGCGGGTGGACGCGATTATGACCCCCTACACTGAAATTGAGTGGTTGGACATCAATGATTCCTTTGAGGAAAACCTCTCCTTGCTGCTCGAAAACCGCTTTACGCGTTGGCCCGTGGCGCGCGGCGGGCTGGATAACGTGATCGGCATTCTCAACGCCCGCGATCTTCTCGCCGCCACCTTGCAGGAAGACCCGGTGGAGATCGAACCGCTGCTCCTGCCCGCCCTGTTTGTGCCCGAGAGCATGCCCGCCCTGAAAGCCTTTGAAGAAATCAAAGCCAACCCCGCCAACGTGGCCCTCGTCATTGATGAGTTTGGCGGCCTGATCGGCATGGTTACCCTGTTGGATATTCTCGAAGCCATCGTCGGTGAGATCCCCCAGGCAGGCAAGAAAGAAGATCCCCAAATCGTCCAGCGCGCCGACGGATCGTGGCTGCTGGACGGCCTGCTGCAGGTGGACGAATTGAAAGAGCTGCTCGATATCGAAGACCTGCCCGATGAAGACCGCGTTGGCTACCAGACCCTGGGCGGCATGGTAATGGCCCAATTCGGCAGCATTCCCGCCGCGGGTGATGTTTTTCGATGGCAGGAATACAAATTTGAAGTTGTCGATATGGACGGCAGGCGGGTGGACAAAGTGTTGGTCACCCTCATCGCCGATGAAGAGAATGGCAAAATCGTAGCCGGCACTGACTGATCTCTCCCAAGGACTTCTCATGATCCCAAAACGACTGCGCATTTCCGGTTTTCTTTCCTACCGCCAGGCCTCCGAGCTGGATTTTGACCACTTTTCTCTGGCTTGCATTTCTGGCAGCAATGGCGCGGGCAAATCCTCCCTGCTGGACGCGATCACCTGGGCGCTTTTTGGGCGCGCGCGGCGCAGCGACGACGCGGTGATCAATTCTCATTCCACCCAGGCCGAGGTGATCTTTGACTTTGAATACGAGCAGGCTCTCTACCGCGTGCAGCGCCTGAAAGAACGCAACAAATTAACAGTATTGGAATTTTACGTGCTCGATCAAAACGGCCGCTGGCGTCCCCTCACCGAGAGCGGCGTACGCGAAACCGAACGGCGCATCCAACAGACCCTCGCTATGGATTATGAAACGTTTACTAACGCTTCCTTCTTCCTGCAGGGCAAAGCCGACCAGTTCGCCCAGCAGCGCCCCAACGAGCGCAAGCGCATCTTGTCCAGCGTGCTGGGGCTGGAAGTGTGGGAAGAGTATAAAAACCGCGCCGCCGAACAGCGCAAGACCCAGGAAAACGCGCTGTCCGCTGTGGACGGCCTGATCGCGGAGATCAACACCGAGCTGGGTGAAGAAGACCAGCGCAAGCAAGCCCTCGAGTCTCTTCAAAAACAGCTGGCGCAGCTCAGCCAGTCCCGCGAGCAGCAGGAAAGCGCCCTGGAACACCACAAACGCCACGCCGCCGCCGTGCAGGAGCAAAAGAAGTGGGTCGAGCAGCTCCACGGTCAGGCGCAGTCTGTTCGCCAGCGCGTAGACGGCCTGCAAGCCGACCTGCAAGCGCGCGGCGCCGATCTGGCGCAGGCGCAGCAGCGCCTGGAATCTGCCGGTGAGGTGCAGACCAGCTTTCAGGCGTGGCAAGAAAACCGCCGGCTTCTCGAAGCCTGGGAAAGCAAAGCAGAGCGCTACCGCGCCATCGAAAGCCGCCGCGCTCCGCTCATCACCGAAATCGAAAAAGAGACCGCCCGGCTGGAAAACGAAATCGAAGGACTGGAAGCGACCCGCCGGCAGGTGGGCGCGCAGGAAGCCGAGCTGCCCGCCCTGATGGAACAGATTCGGCAGGTGGAAACCTCCATCCAGCAAACCGAAGCATCCCTGCGCCAGCGCGACACCCTTCAGACGCAGTTGGAAGACCTCAACCGCCGCCAGGTGGAAACGCAGGCCGAGAACCGCCGCCTCAAAGAGGCCATGCAAGAGCTGCGCGAGCGCATCGACCGCCTGCAGGCTGCATCAGAGGCCGCCGGCTGCCCCCTGTGCGGCCAGCCGCTCTCATCAGCACACCGCGGTGATCTGGTCAACCGCCTCTCGACCGAAGGTCAGGCACTGAAAGACCAATACCTTCGCAACGAAACCGCCCTGCAAACCGAAAAAGAACAGCGCAGCCAGCTTGAACAGCAAATCCGCCAGCTGCAGCAAACCGAAAAGACCCTGGCTGCCGCTCAGCGCCAGTTTGACCAGCTTGCTCACCGCAAAGAATCGATTGAAAAAACCCTGCACGATTGGCAGGCGGGGGGCGCAGTTCGCCTGCAAGAAGCCGCCGCCAAACTGCAAAACCAATCCTTCGCCGAAAGCGCGCGCAGCAGCCTGGCCGCCCTGCAAGCCGAGATGGACGCTGTGCAGTACGACCCGCAGGCCCACCGCGCTGTAAAGCAGGCCGAGCTGGCCGGACGCAGCAGCGAAGAAGCCATGCGCCAGTTGGAAGCCGCCCGCGCTGCCATTGAACCCATGCAGCGCGAGATTCAAAATCTCACCCGCCAGTTGGATGCGGCCAGCCAGGAACTCTCCGCGGCCGAGCAGCAGCACCAGCAGGCTCAACAAAAATACTTGGAAAGCGCCAAAGACCTGCCCGACCTGCCGCGGTTGGAAAAAGAACTGTTCCAGGTGCGCGAGCAAGAAAACCGCCTGCGCATGCAGGTGGGCAGCGCCCGCCAGGCCGTGGACGTGCTGATTGGCCTGAAGAAACGCCTGCAAGACCTGACCGCCCAACGCGAGGAGACCGCCCAGGAAATTGGCCGCCTCAAACAACTGGAGCTGGCCTTTGGCAAAAACGGCGTCCCCGCCCTGCTGATCGAACAGGCGCTCCCCGAAATTCAAAACGAAGCCAACGACATCCTCGAAAAGCTGACCAACGGCAGCATGTCGGTGATCTTTGAAACCCAGCGCGACTACAAAGATAAAAAACGCGAAGACAAAAAAGAAACCCTCGACATCATCATCAACGATGAATCCGGCGTCAACCGGGATTATGAAATGTTCTCCGGAGGTGAAGCCTTTCGCATCAATTTTGCCATCCGCCTGGCGCTCAGCCGCTTTTTGTCTCACCGCGCCGGGGCGCGCCTGCAAACCCTGGTGATTGACGAAGGCTTTGGCAGCCAAGATGCCGAAGGCCGCCAGCGACTGATCGAGGCGATCAACCTGGTTCGCGAAGATTTTGCCAAGATTCTGGTCATCACCCACCTGGAAGAACTAAAAGACGCCTTCCCTGCCCGTATTGAGGTGGAAAAGACGCCCCAGGGTTCGCTGATGAAGGTGATAACATGAGTGTACCCATCCACGCCGGGATCATCCAGCGCGTGCTGACCGAGTACCGCGCCCCCTTTTTTGACATGCTGGCACAACGCTTCGGCCGCGGGGCCAGTCTCTTCAGCGGGCAGCCCCGCCCGGCCGAAAGCATCGCCCAGGCCAGTGGTCTGCGCCACGCCCATTGGACCCCAGGCCGCAATCGGCACCTCTTCTCTGGCGGCGCGTATCTCTGCTGGCAGTCCGGCCTGCTTGCCTGGCTGCGCTCTGCGGACCCCGACGTGCTGATCGTAGAGGCCAACCCGCGCTACTTGAGCACACCCGCCGCCATTCGCTGGATGAAGAACCGCGCCCGCCCGGTGATCGGCTGGGGATTGGGCGCGCCTGCCGCGCCCGGCCGCCTGGCAGCCCTGCGCCGCTGGTGGCGCGTCCGCTGGGTCAGCCAGTTTGACGCCCTCATCACCTACAGCCAGCAGGGCGCGCAAGAGTACCAGGCGCTGGGCTTTCCGGCCAACCGGGTCTTTGTTGCCGCCAACGCGGTAACCCCCCGCCCGCAGAATCCGCCGCCTTCCCGCCCAGAGAAAGCTACAGTGCAAGACCTGAATCTCCTCTTCGTAGGCCGCCTGCAAGAGAGAAAACGAGTTGATTCTCTGCTGCGCGTCGTGGCCGCCCTGCCGCCCCACCAACGCCCCAGCCTCACCATCGTGGGAGACGGCCCTGCCCGCCCCACCCTGCAGGCGCTCGCCGCCGAAGTGCTCCCCGCCGCGCGCTTTCTCGGCGCGCTCCACGGCGCGGAGCTGGACGCCCAATTTGACGCAGCCGATCTGTTTGTGCTGCCCGGCACCGGCGGGCTGGCCGTTCAGCAGGCCATGGCCCACGCCCTGCCGGTCATCGTCGCTGAAGCCGATGGCACCCAGGCCGATCTGGTGCGCCCGCAAAATGGCTGGCTGGTCCCGCCCGGCGATCTGCCCGCCCTCAGCGCCTGCCTGCAGAACGCGCTCAGCGACCCGCGCCGGCTGCGCGAGATGGGTTTGCAGTCATACCGCATCGTCCATGATGAGATCAACCTGGAAAAAATGGTGGATGTGTTTGTTCAAGCCGTGCAAACAGTGATGGAAGGTTAACATGCACATTTTATTGACCGCCGATGGGCGCAGCCCCATCACCAAACGCTGGATTCAGGGACTTTTGGCCTTGCAGCACCGCGTCTCGCTGATTTCCACCTTTCCCTGCCAGCCGCCGGCCGGGGTTACCGATTTTCATGTGCTGCCCGTTGCCTTCTCTTCGCTGGGCGGCAGTCAGGCGTTGAATCGCTCTACCACTCCTGCCGCGCAGCCAGCCTCCCGCTCGCGTGGGGCCGTCTCCCGCTTCCGCGACGCCCTGCAAATCGCCCGCTACTGGCTGGGGCCTCTCTCCCTTCATTTTTACGGCCTACGCTTCAATCGCGTTGTTAAACAACTCCAGCCCGATATTGTGCACGCCTTGCGCATCCCCTTTGAAGGCATGCTGGCCGCCTACACCCCCGCTGGCATTCCGCTGGCCATTTCCATTTGGGGCAACGACCTGACCCTGCACGGTAATGGCTCCCCTTTAATGCGCGAACGCACCGAACAGGTGATCCGCAAAGCGCAGGGCCTCATGGCCGATGCCAACCGCGACATCCGCCTGGCGCGCCAATGGGGCTACCCGGCCGATTTTCCCTGGTTGGTCGTGCCTGGTTCAGGCGGCATTGATCTGGTGGAGATAACCCGCGCCGCCAGCCCCGGTTCGATCCTGGAGCAGTTCAATATTCCGGTTGGCGTACCGCTGGTAATTAACCCGCGCGGGTTCCGGCCGGGCAGCGTGCGCAACGATGTGTTTTTCGCCTCGCTGCCGCTGGCTCTGGAGCGCTGCCCCGAAGCGGTGTTTCTCTGTCCGGCTATGGCCAACCAACCCGAAGCCTTGCAGTGGGTTGAACGCTACCATCTGCAGAAGAACGTCTTTTTACTCCCATATTTATCGCAAGTGGAATTATGGAGCCTGTTCCGCCATGCACTGGCCAGCATTTCCATCAGCGTTCACGACGGAACGCCCAACTCGTTGCTCGAATCGATGGCCTGTGGGTGTTTCCCCATCGTGGGCGACATTGAGTCGTTGCGCGAGTGGATCACGCCCGGCGTGAACGGCTGGCTCGTCCCGCCCGATAATCCCCAGGCGCTGGCCGAAGCCCTCACCGTGGTACTGCACAACCCGGCGCTCCGCAAGTCAGCCGCCGAGATCAACCAGAAGATCATCCGCGACCGTGCCGAATTGAACCTGATGCGCTCGCAAATTCAAGTCTTTTACCAGCGCCTCGCTCCTTCCGCTTAAATAGAAAAAGGCGGGGTGATGCAAACCCCGCCCGCTGTACATTCATCCCATCCTAATTCAACACGCGGAACCAGGTACTGGTTGTGGTGCTCATTCCCTGGTAGTCCACCGTTACTTCTACTTCCACCATTTGCCGCGCAGGATAATCATCCACCTGAAAGACCAATTCAGCAATGCCGTCTTCATCCGTCAGCTCCGGTGAGCGGTAGACCGCGCCCAACTCACCCGGCAGATGAACGGCAATTTGCACACTCGCACCCGAAACGGGGTGCAGATTCTGATCTTGCACGATGATGAACACCTGCTGCTGGCTGCCTGAAACCGTCATCGCCCGAGAAACAAACGCCCGCGCCGTCAACTTCAACGGTGAAAACAACACATTCGAAGCCGGTTTCGCCTGCAAGAAGGCCTGGTTGCCGATGCGCTTGTCAAAGTAAATCCGTCCCAGGTCGGTCAGCCCAACGCGGCTGCCGGCTGGTTGTTCGGGCCGCCACTCAAAGCGCGCGCGCTCAAAATACTGCACCAGGCGGCCATCACGCTGTTCCAAACCCGAGATGGGGTTGCCAAACAGCACTGCGCCGTTGTGATTGTCAAAAAACGCCAGAAAGCCATAGCAAACTTGCTTGCCGGTTTCAAACCGCCGGCAGGCAGACACATTCGGATTGTCCGGCATAGCCAGCCCATCACCATCGTGCAGCAACTCGCCCAGCGGCGCCAGGCTGATCACTTCCACGCTGCCCTCCATTTTCAGGTCGAAGCGGGCGCGCTGGAAATATTGAGATTTCTGCCCGTCAATGGGGTCAATCAATTCGTCAGTAATCGGGTAACCGAAATACAGCAGCGGATCGTCAAAACTCTGGTAATAGGCAAGAAAAGGGCCTTTTACAGAATGCCCGGTCTCCGGGAAGAAGCGCTCGCCCCCGTCTTCTTGGGCGAGAACAGAACCCGGCATCCCCAGGCAAATTAATAAAAAGAGTATTGCGAGTGAAATAAAATAATATTTTTTCATTGCCTATACATTATTATTATACTGATTATTGTGTGAATAACAACTTCCACCACATTTTCGGTTGACTTTGGAATTTACCCCCACAGATAGGGTGAATTTTATTCCCAAACTTCAAACCACCCCGGCATTCTTATCCGTCAAACGATCATCTTCCAATAAATTGGACGGATAAATCGGTTAAATGTTACAAAATTTCCTGCGATTTCTCATCTAAATTTTAACATTAAATAGGCGGAGCTGCAAAAAATTTACGCATTTTTTATACCGGTAAAATCGATTTTTTCACAACAAATTTCCACTTCTCCAAAACGGACTGAATCAATGGTGGTAGGCGCGCGGGCTTTTTTCCGGCAGGCTTGTGAAAACCTTGTAACCATCTTTAACCAGTCTTGTCAAGCCGGGTCAACCGGACTATAATGTCTTTTCGGAAATTGATTGCTTGGATTGAGGTGAATTATGCCGGTATATACCTATAGGTGTGAGGAATGTGGATTCCAATTTGAACGCCAGCAGAAGTTTTCTGAGGCGCCTCTCACCCGCTGCCCGGAATGTGGAAAGCGATCGCTGCGCAAAGTATATACACCGGTTGGGATCGTCTTCAAAGGCTCTGGCTTTTACGCCACCGACCACAAATCACCTTCCGGTAATTCCTGGGGTTCGCGCTCCAGCAGCGATAACAAGTCTTCCGAATCCAAAGCGGAATCCACATCAAAGGATACGCCAAAGTCGTCCGCGGACAGTGACAAATAATCATATTGCTTTTCCAGTGGAACGCCCGTGCCATAACGGGCGTTTTTCATTCCCAACAACCTCCCCGCTCTGTATCCCAGCGGCCTTCACAGAAATCAATTATCCATATAATAATAGAGTATGAACGCATCCGGTCAATTGTCTCAGGCGGTTGAATGAAATCCTCTCAAAACAGAACTCCCATGCCCAAGCGCTGGCTCACCACGCTCTTCCTGGCTCTGAGCGCGGCAGCCTGGGCCGGCTGTTCGCCTCAAAACCAATCCATCCTGCCGTCTCCCAACCGCTGGAGCGTCTACGTTCCTGTTCTTGCCCTGGTGGTTATCTTCTTCCTATTTCTGACTGTCGCCCTCACCCTGCTTGCCCTTTCGGTTACCATCTGGATCGGGTGGGGGCGGGGCTGGCGGCCTAAAGACGGCTTCAAGCAGCTTCTCCACACCGCTTACCAGGCCCGGCCCGAATCTCACACCCAACCTGTCCGCGTTCGCAAAGCGTCCAAAGAAGTCGCCGCTTCTGCGCCCGCCGCTGCCCCCTCTCGCGCCGAAGTTACCCAGCAAATCGCCGTCCTCAAACGCGCCTGGCGCACCCGCCGCTTAGCGCTGGAAGACCTGCAGCGCTCGCAAAAACAGGTGATCTTGCGCCAGGCCGTGCAGCACGGGCAGGGCACCCAGGCCTGGTTGATCTCTCAGCCGCCCGAACTGGAAACCCATTCCCTGGACCCCATCCTTCAGCGCATTTTTGACTCGCCAGAGCACCCCGCTTTTGCGCAATCGCTACGCGCCATTCAAGAGAGCAAGCAAGAACTGCTGGAAATGCAGCGCCAAATCCGCGAGCTGCTCGGCCAATCGCGCAATGGAGGCAGGTAAACATTCATGAACGCGTCCACTCAGCCGGTTGAACTGAACACCGCCATGCTCGAAGCCCTTTCGCGGGTTACGCCTGGCTCGCGCGGACCGCTCTCTCCCCTGGCGCCGCACGAATATTCGTTTGAAGTTGATGAACCCATCCGCCAGCTAGTGGACCAGGGCTTTCTCAACCTGTCGGGCGAGCCGCAAGACTGGTTTTTACCGCTGCTGGAAACCCTGTTGAACCCCACCCGCGTCATCGAGCTGGACGCCAGCACCGGGCAGGATATTTCCCTGGCAATTTTCCTTCGCGAAGACTCGCCGGTAGTTACCCTGCGGCAGCTTGAAGGCCAGCGCCTTCAACTGGTGGCCCCCGATCAGCCGGAAGAATGCATGCAAATCCTCAGAACCTTGCCCGCCCCTGCCGACGCGGCCTTCAGCGCCAATCTCAATCTGAGCGAAAGCCGCCTGCTGGGCGCCCTCATTGATATCCAACGCCAAACCGCGCTGGTCTCTGCCATTCGCGGCCGCCAGCAAACCGCGGAGATTTTACCGGTGCAAAGCCGGGTGAGCAGCCTGCAGCGCGCGCTTAAAGATTCACAGGCCAATTTACTCTCGCTGGCCTGGTCGGCCAGCGCCTGCCTCAACAGCCTGCTGTCTGCCACCACCGAAAGCGATCCATCCCTAGAGCGAGACCTGCAAAACCTGGCCACCACCCGTCTTATCTCCTTTGACCGCGGCGAATACCAGCTTGATCCGCTGGTTGCCTCATGGGCCAATCACTTGCTTCTGCCCCAAGCCGGGCTTTCGCTCACCTTGCGCCAGCAAAACCTGGAAGGCAAAGTGCAAATCGAAAGCCTGATCTCCCTGCTTTCTCCAGACACCCATTTCACCATTATGGCTCGCGGGGGAGGCGTGGTCTCTTTCAACCCGCTCAACCCATCTTCCCTGCCGGAGATTTCCATCCGGCTGCTGCGCGGAGAAGGCTCTCTCTACGATCTGACCGGCCTGGGCAATTTACTCACCGACGTGGCGGTTTTCTTTTAACATTGGTGCGTTCATCCCTATCTTAAAATACCAGACGTTTTAAGATTGCCTGGCGCCATCCGACGCTTCAATTGGTTATAATAAAATTGTTCTAGGAATCGTACTCTCAAAGCGGCCGTCCAAAAGATTGGCTGCTTGATGTTTCTTAATTCACGACAAGGGGTTTTACCGGGTATGTCTTTCGTCCACCTGCATGTTCACTCTCAATACTCATTGCTGGATGGCTACAGCAGTATTTCCAAGCTGGTCAACCGCGCCAAAGAAATGGAAATGCCTGCCCTGGCTCTGACGGACCACGGCACCATGTTTGGCGTGATTGAATTTTTCAACACGGCCACCAAAGCCGGTATCAAACCCATCATCGGCCTGGAGACTTATGTCTCTGCCCGCCGCATGACCGACCGCGACCCGCAGTTAGACAAGCGCTCGTACCACCTTCTCTTGCTGGCCGAAAACGAAACCGGTTACCAGAACCTCCTCCAAATCGCCTCCGATTCGCAGCTACAAGGGTTTTATTACAAACCGCGCATTGACCACGAATACCTCGCCGCGCATTCCCAGGGCCTTATCGCCACCTCGGCCTGCCTGGCCGGTGAAATTCCCCGCACCATCATCGAACAGGGAGAAGAATACGCCGCCAAAAAACTGGATTGGTATTACGAGGTCTTCGGCAAAGACAACTTCTTCCTGGAATTGCAGCACCACAACATCAAAGAACTTCACCAGGTCAACAAAACCCTGCTGGAGATGGGCAAGCGCTACAACGCCCGCTATCTGGCCACCAATGACGTTCACTACGTTGACCGCGCCGATGCCCGCTACCAGGATATTATGCTGGCCATCCAGACCGGGTCGCTCCTTACCGACCCCGACCGCATGCGCATGGATGAAGACACCTATTATCTGCGCTCGCCGCAAGAAATGGCCGTTCTCTTCGCGGATGTGCCAGAGGCCATCAGCAACAGCCTGTTGATCGCCGAGCGATGCAACGTCAACCTCAAACCCACCGGCTATCACCTGCCGCTTTTTGAGGTCCCTTCCTCAGAAACCCCGGCCACTTATCTTCGCAAGCTCTGTGAAGAGGGCTTGCAGCTCCGCCTGGGGTCGCGCGCTTCTGACCCTGAAGTGCGCAAGCGCCTCGATTACGAACTCGAAGTCATTCACAACATGGGCTTCGATGCCTACTTCTTGATTGTGTGGGACTTGTGCCAGCATGCCGCCGAACGCAACATCTGGTACAACGCGCGCGGATCCGCCGCCGGTTCGCTGGTGGCGTACACCCTCTCCATCACCATGGTCGAGCCAATCGAGCACGGCCTGATCTTCGAGCGCTTTCTCAACCCCAGCCGCATCAACATGCCCGATATCGATCTTGACTTTCAAGACGACAAGCGCGCTGAAATGATGCAGTACTGCTCCGAGAAATACGGCGAAGATAAAGTCGCCCAGATTATCACCTTTGGCACGCTGGGCGCGAAAGCCGCCATCCGCGATGTGGGCCGCGTGATGGACATTCCCCTTTCCGAAGTGGACCGCATTTCCAAAATGCTCCCCACCATTCCCGGTAAAGGTCTGGATCTGAAAACCGCCGTGCAGGAAATTCCGGAGCTGAAAGCCGTCTACGCAGAGGCGGATTACATCCGCGACCTGATCGACACCGCCAGCGAAATGGAAGGTGTGGTGCGCAACGCCGGCACACATGCCTGCGGCGTCATCATCACCGACCAGCCCATCACCACCTACGCGCCGCTGCACCGGCCCACCAGCAACGCCGAAGACACGCCCATCAAATCAGTCGCACAGTTTGAAATGTCCATCGTCGATTCGATGGGCCTCCTCAAAGTGGACTTTTTGGGTCTGATCACCCTCACCATCATGCAGCGCGCCTGCGACCTGATTAAGGCCCGCCACGGCAAAGATTACAACCTTTACAACATCCCTCTCGACGATCCTTACACCTTTGAGTTTTTGGGCCAGGGGCGCACTGCCGGCGTGTTCCAACTGGAAGGCACCGGTATGACACGCTATCTGGTGCAGATGAAGCCCCAGAACCTCTCCAACATTATCGCCATGGTGGCGCTCTATCGCCCCGGCCCGCTGAAGTTCATTCCGGATTACATCAAATGTATGCACGGCGAGCAGCCAGTTACTTACCGCCACCCCGCGTTGGAGCCCATTTTCAAAGAGACCTTCGGTATTCCAATCTACCAGGAACAAATCATGTTCGCCGCGATGGACTTGGCCGGTTACTCCGCCTCTGAAGCCGACGGCTTGCGTAAAGCTATCGCCAAAAAGAAAGCCGCTGACGTTGCCGAGCACCGCCAAAAGTTCATCGCTGGGGCAGTGGAACACGGTATTGACCAGCCCACCGCCGAAGCCATTTTCACCGATTGGGAAGATTTTGCCAGCTACGGCTTTAACAAAAGCCACGCGGCGGTATACGCGGTTGTGGCCGTGGAAACCGCTTATCTGAAAGCTCACTACACCGTAGAGTACATGACTGCTCTGCTCTCGGCCTCAAAAAACGATAACGATAAAGTGGCGCTTTACGTAGCTGACTGCCGTTCCATGAACATAGACGTTTTGCCGCCTGACATCAATAACAGTGGGTGGGACTTTACCATCGAAGACCGCGCCGGTGTCCCTCCCGCCATTCGCTTTGGCCTGGGTGCGGTGAAAAACGTGGGGCAGGGCCCGGTAGACTTGATTCTGGAAGCCCGCCGCGAAGGGCCATTTAAGGACTTGAATGACTTCTCCCAACGAGTCGACCTGCGCCATGTTGGCAAGCGCGCTCTCGACAGCCTGGTGCGCGTTGGCGCTCTTGACCAGTTTGGCCCCCGCAACGCACTGCTCGAAGCCCTGGATCGCATTCTCTCGGTCAGCGCCAGCCACTTCCGCGCGGTGCAGTCCGGCCAGCTCAGCCTGTTTGGGGCGGCAGCCGGCATGGATGACCAGATTATTCTGCCCACTGCCCTGGTGCTGGACCAGCGCGAACAACTGGAATGGGAGCGCGAACTACTCGGATTGTATGTATCCGATCATCCCCTCACCCCCTACCTTAAAGTGCTGCAGAGCAAAGTAACCCATTATTCCAGCCAGTTGGCCGATGCCGCCAACCGCCAAATGGTTACTGTGGCCGGGCTGGTTACTCGTTTTCGCCGCCACGAGACTAAAAAAGGCAGCTTGATGGGCTTCGTCACCATTGAAGATATTCAAGGCCCCATCGAACTGCTCATGTTTCCAAAAACCTGGGACGCATACGGCAGCCTTATCATGAACGATGTGGTGATTACTGCCAAAGGCCGCGTTGATGCGGAAAACGGTGACCCAAAAGTGATTGTCGATAGCGTGGCGCAAGAGACCTTGCAGGAATACGAAAGCTACCTCGGCACCGAAGATCTGCTGGCCTTCAGCCCCGAAGACGCGCTTTTGCTCAGCCCGGAAGAAAGAGAATTTTTCGAGCAGGTAGAGTCCCCGGAGATTCGAGAAAGCACCGCTGCATACCCAGCTGCGCCCGCCGCGGTCCCATCGTTCACGTCTTCTTCCACGGCCGACCACGCGCCCGCGCAAAAAACTGAGCGCATCGTCCCTCCCATTCCCGAAATTCCTGATTGGGACCTCGCCCCCGAAGACGGTTTCCATTTTTCACCCTCACAGCCCGAACAGGCTGTTCCGGCCCAACCGAAAAGCGCCTCCCCGGCAGAGCTGCCCAAATCCGAGCCTCAACCGGCGCAGCCTGCCAGCCACCCCCCCGCGGCCCCCGCGCAGCAGCCCATCCTCACCCATCCCACACCCGAAGCGGAAAAACGCTTCCCGCCCGCCAGCCAGGCCTTTGGCCCGGCCACCTACTACATGCCGCCTGCCAACTACACCTGGGGTAATCCCAAGTCCGACGAAGCCCCGCGCATGATCACGGTCACCCTGACCGGCAGCGGTCTGAAAAGTCGCGACTCACGCAAGCTCAAATGCGTGTATAATTTGCTCCGTTCGTCTCCAGGCAGAGATAAGTTTTCTTTCGCGCTGCATGAAGGTGGCCGGTTTCGCCTGATTGAATTTCCCAATGACACGACCGGAATCAATCAAGACCTCATCAACCGGGTAGCCGAACTGGTAGGCGACGAGAACATTCAAGTCTCAGAGATCACATATTTATAATTGCTTCAATGTAGTGAGGATGTTAAATGGGTCAGAAATACAAATCAATTGGCGTGCTCACCTCGGGTGGCGACGCGCCAGGCATGAATGCCTGCATTCGGGCAGTCGTGCGTTCTGCTTCAGCGATGAACATCAAAGTATGGGGGGTAGAGGGTGGATTCACCGGATTAATCCGCGGTAAATACAAAGAAATGGGCAACCGCGACGTGGGCAACATTCTCCAGCGCGGCGGCACCATTTTGCAAACCGCGCGCTGTGAAGAGTTTCGCGCCCCAGCCGGGCGCCGCGAAGCCCTGCGTGAAATGAATAACGCCGGTATGGAAGCCCTGGTGGTTATTGGCGGGGATGGCTCGCTCAACGGAGCGCAGAAACTGGCCGAACTGGGTGTTCCGGTCGTTGGTGTGCCTGCTTCGATTGATAATGACATTTACGGCACCGATATGGCCATAGGCGTGGATACCGCACTCAACACCATTGTAGATGCCATCGACAAACTGCGCGACACGGCCTCATCGCACACCCGCGCCTTTCTGGTAGAGACCATGGGGCACGCGTCGGGCTACCTGGCCATCCAGGCAGGTATTGTTACCGGGGCAGAAATGGTCCTTGTTCCCGAAGTCGCCACGAGTGTGGAAGATGTGGCTGCTCGTGTGGAAGAAGCCTACCGGCGTGGAAAAGCGCACTGTATCATTGTGGTGGCCGAAGGCTTCAGCCCCCCCACTAATGAACTTGCAGAAGCCATCGACAAGCTCGACCACGGATTTACCACGCGTGTCTCCATCCTTGGCCACATCCAGCGCGGTGGCAGCCCCACCGCCTTCGACCGCATGCTGGCCTCCCGCTTTGGCATGAAAGCGGTTGAATTTCTGGTTGACGGCAAATTAAATATGATGACCGCCCTGCGCGGCCGCGAAATTGTCCCCGTGCCGATAGCCGACGTGGTTTCCAACGCCCGCCCCGTCGCCGAAGAATACATCGAAATGGCGCGCGTGCTGTCTTTATAATTCACAACAAAGAATACTTAATAAGAAGACCCCTCCATTGTGTGTTCATGGAGGGGTCTTTAATCTCGTTATTTCTCGTCGTCTCGATCGCGCAAATGTGGGAAGAGAATGACTTCTCGAATGGAATGCTTATCCGCCAGAAGCATCACCAGGCGGTCGATGCCCATGCCGAACCCCCCCTGGGGCGGCATACCATATTTCATCGCCTGCAGATAGTCATCGTCCATCGGGTGGCGTTCTTCATCTTCATCCTCGTAAGCGCGCCCCATCTCCAGGAAGCGGCTCTCCTGGTCCAGCGGATCATTCAGCTCTGTGAAGGCGTTGCACAACTCCATCCCGCCGACAAAACCCTCAAACCGCTCCACCGTCTGCGGGTCGCCCGGTTTGCTTTTGGCCAGTGGAGAAATATCCCGCGGATAATCATACAAAAAGGTTGGCTGAATCAGGTTCGGCTCCAGAAAATCGCCCAGCAGTTGGTCCACCAGCTTGCCCCACGGAGCGCCTGGTTTGGGTTTAATGCCTTTGGCCTGCATCGCCGCCGCCAGGCTTTCGGCTTCGCGGTGCGCGTGAATGTCGATTCCAACCGCGTCCATTAAACCCTGGCGCAGTTCCAAACGCCGCCAGGGTGGGTTCAAGTCAATCTCATTGCCCTTGAAAGTGGCCTTGCGCGTGCCCAACACCCGGTCGGCAACATGAGCCACCATATTTTCGGTAATTTCCATCACTTTCAGGTAATCGGCGTACGCCATGTAATATTCCAGCTGCGTGAATTCCGGATTGTGCTTGAAAGACACGCCCTCGTTACGGAAATCGCGGCCAATTTCATATACCCGGTCGAACATGCCCACCACCAATCGTTTCAGGTACAGCTCAAAAGAAATGCGCAGGTACAGGTCTTGCTTCAACTGGTTATGATGCGTCACAAACGGGCGCGCCGCAGCTCCACCGTAGATCGGCTGCAGAATGGGGGTTTCCACTTCGATGAAATCCAGGTTATCCAGATATTCACGGATCGCCCGCACCGTTTCGGTGCGCAGCCGGAAGATCTTGCGCACATCCGAATTCACTGCCAGGTCCGCATAGCGCTGCCGGAAACGTGTCTCCGGGTCATTCAGCGTGGCGTGGCGCACCACCTTGCCATCCACCACCTCATCTTTGGCCGCTGGCAGCGGCGAAATGGCCTTGGCCAGCATGGTGAAGTCTTCTACATGAACCGAGATTTCGCCGGTTTTCGTGCGGAACAGGAAGCCGCTGGCCTGAATATAGTCGCCCAGGTCAAACAGATCGCGCAGAATGGTCATCTTTTCTTCGCCCAGTGTGTTTACCCGGAAGAAGAGCTGCAAACGCCCGGCGCGGTCTTCCACATGTGCGAAGCTGATCTTGCCCATCGGGCGCATGGAGCGCAGGCGCCCGGCCACGGTCACTTCCACGCGCGCTTCGGGGTTGGCGGCTTCGGCTTCTTCAAAAGCCTTCATCGCCTCAACCGTGGTATGGCTGGGATTGGAGCGCGTGGGGTAAGGCTCCATCCCCAGTTCGCGCAAGCGGGCTATTTTTTCATATCGGTTTCGTTCCAGTTCATTTAAGTCCATGCGACCTGCTACCTCAATATAAGTAATCAATGGTTATTTCACAAAAAACCCCGCCCAAAACGTTTCGGGCGGGGGAATCGATCATCCCCGAATTATTCTACCTTCAAAATGGTCACCGTAAAGGAACCCGCCGGCGCGTTAACCGTGACGGTGTCGCCTGCCCGACGGTTGACCAGGGCTTTGCCTAACGGTGATTCGTTGGACACTTTTCCCTGCGAGGGATTGGCTTCTGCCGCGCCAACGATAACGTATTCTTCTGGCTCGCCGTCTTCCTCTTGAATGGTGACCCGCGTGCCAACCTGGATCACACCAGTTTGTTTAACGCCCTCATCTACAATGCGAGCGGTTGCCAAAAGAATTTCCAGTTCTTTGATTCTGCCTTCCACAAAAGCCTGCTCATTTTTGGCCGCTTCGTATTCGGCGTTCTCAATTAACTCACCACCCTCAATGATGGCCTCGTGCAAACGTTCGGCGATCTCTTCCCTGCGCTCATCGCGAAGAAAATCCAACTCTTTTTGTAATGCTTCAAACCCTTCTCGCGTCAAAAAAGATGTCGTCATCTTGGTTCCCTTGAGGTCCTTATGGTTAGTGTCCGGCGTGTCTTCTCCTGCTGCGCCAGAGATGTTGCTTTGGTACAAGTCTGATTGGATAAATTCGTTAAAAGAATAAAAACCACTCCGGTGGAGCGATTTCGTGAAGCAAGAATCTCAAGCAGGTTTTTAGTAGTCCTTATCTTATCACAAACTCTATGCCTGCGCAAGCCGTTTTCAAGCCGCCGTCTTGCTTGCCAGCCGCCGCGCGCCCCAACCCAACCCGCTGCCGGCTGCGCCCACCAGGCTGTAAATGAACACCCAGATCAAAAAGGTTTCATTGGCCACCAGCAGCATGAAAGCCATCGCCGCAACAAACCCCAAAACACCTCCCACCCAAAACCGCCTGGTCAACCACCCCAAAATCCCCCCTGCCAGGAATAAAGCCAGCGGAAAAACCACAATCACCAAAAATATCGTGTCCTCGTACCAGGGCATCATCACCTTCTTTCAAGCGTTAAATCGCATGTGCGACTTGCATTTAATAATATCTCCAAAATGTGGGTATAATACCCTAACCCTACACACCGGAGTAAGACCATGACCGCTTCAAAAGTCTATTTTACCAACATGCGCACCAAACCCGGAAGAAACATGTTGGACAAACTCACCGCTTTGCTAAAAAAAGCGGGGATGAACACCATTCATTTTGATAATAAGTTCACGGCTGTTAAGATTCACTTTGGCGAACCAGGCAACCTGGCCTACATCCGGCCCAACTACGCGGCAGTCGTCATCCGCGAGATCAAAAAATTAGGCGGAAAACCTTTCCTCACCGACGCCAATACCCTCTACCACGGACGGCGTGCCAACGCCGTGGACCACCTTCAGTCTGCAATGGAAAATGGCTTCAACCGCATAGCCGTCGGTTGTGATGTGATCATTGCCGACGGCCTGACGGGCAACGATTATATCGAAATCCCCATCGAGCTTAAGCACTGCCAGACCGCCAAAATTGGCTCTGCCATTGCCCAGGCCGATGTGTTCATCAGCATGACCCATTTTAAGGGCCATGAAATGACCGGCTTTGGCGGCGCGCTCAAGAACATCGGCATGGGCAGCGGTTCAGTGGGCGGCAAGATGGAAATGCACTCCACTTCAAAACCGGTCATCGTGGAAGAAAACTGCACAAGCTGCGGAATTTGCATCCGCAACTGCGCTCAACACGCGATCTCTTTCAATGACAACAAGAAAGCCGCCATCAATTACGACCTGTGCGTCGGCTGCGGACAGTGCGTGGCAGTTTGCCAGTTCGACGCCGCGCGGGTGATCTGGGACAAATCCGGCGACACCGTGGCCGAAAAAATCGCCGAATACGCCTACGCTGTCTGCAAAGACAAGCCGCATTTCCACATCTCCTTTGTGATGAACGTCTCTCCCGATTGCGACTGCTGGGATCTCAATGACCAGGCCATCGTACCCGATATTGGCATTTTCGCCTCATTCGACCCAGTAGCCCTCGACCGCGCTTGCGTGGATATGGTCAATCAGGCGCCTATGATTTATGGCAGCGTCCTCACTGATAAAGACTACGAAGAAGGCGAGCACGAAGACAAATTTGGGCACATCCACCCCGACACCCACTGGAAAGCCTGCCTGGATCATGCCGAAAGTATTGGTCTCGGCACGCAGGAATACGAACTGGTGATGGTGAAATAACCCGAAAAAAAAGAACCCCGCGCAGGGGTTCTTTTTTCACTCTTTAGTCCATCAGGGTTTGTATATTCCGACCAGCTCGGCCTGCGCCAGGATGTGATTCTGCATAGCCGCTTCAATCTGCGCCTTGCCCACCCCCTCTGGCAGGTTTAACATCATATCCAGGGCGTACAACTTAAAGAAATAGCGGTGACTGGCTCCCCCGGGCGGGCACGGCCCGCCGTATTCATTTCGCTTCCACGAGTTCCGTCCCAACCGCGTTCCTTCGGGGTAGGCCTGCGCGTCTTCTGCCAGCTCGCTGGTGTTCGCCGGCAAATTGAACAAAATCCAATGATCCCAGGTGCCCACTGGCGCGTCTGGGTCATCCATGATCAACACCAGGCTGGCTGTTCCTTCTGGAACGCCCGCCCAGCTCAACGGCGGAGAAATATCTTCTCCTTTGCAAGTATACAATTCCGGAATGCCGGCGTTTTGCTCAAAAGCCGGGCTGGAAATTTTCATACCCATTTCTGAACCCTCCTCTGGCGTAGAAAGCGCCGCCCCCTCTTCCACGGACGGCGGCATTTCTGCCGGAGCCGCCTCGGGCGGCGCGCAGCCTGCCAGCGCCATAACCAAAAGCAACATTCCAATCAGGTGATGAAAGTGTTTCATAACTTCATTATAAGGAAAATGGTCCGCTTTGCCATCTGCCCTGGCGATTATAAATTTTTATTCTTTTTTTATCCCACTTTTACGGTCTCGTTATTCATCCAACCGCCGAATGCTTCTATGATGGGGAAATCTGGCAGGGAGGAAAGGACTTACAGCAATGATCAGACCACAAGGTAATCCGGGCGATTCTTCCTTGCCTGCCCCTTCTGACCCGCCGGTACCTTCAGCAGATCAGCCCATCCATACGGATTGCCAATGGCCGCCCGAATTTTTCACCCAATTGGTCGAAAACCTTCCCGAAGCCGTTCTGGTTACCTCCCTTCACAACGGCCGGATTGTATACTGCAATCCCAAGGCGGCGCAGATGCACGGATGCACTTCTCCACAGGAACTGATCGGCAGCCCTGGCAGCCAATGGATGGCGCCGGACAGCCAGGAGAAAATGCGCCAGTTTGCCCTGGCTTTCGGAGACAAATCGCCCTCCGGCGCGCTTCAGCTAACCCTGCGCCGCAAAGACGGAACCTGCTTTCCCGCCGAACTGGAAGTCAGCTTTCTCTCTGGCCCCACCGGGAAAACCCGTTGCTGCTTGAATGTCATCCGAGACATTACCTGGCGCTGCCGTCTGGAAGAGAACCTGGAGAAATATCGCGCCCAACTGCTGGATATGGTAGAGCGGCAGACCAAAGACCTGACCCTGGCGAATCAGCAGTTACAGAACGAAATTGAGCAGCACTGCCGCACCGAAATCGCGCTGAAACGAAGCGAGCACCGCTACCGCAGCTATTTGGAAAGCCAGAAAGAGTTGATCGCCCGCTTTGCGGAAAATGGCCGCCTGGTCTACGCCAACCCGGCCTTCCGCGCTTTCTTCCCAAACGTCGAATCCTACAGCCTTGCCGAGATTCAGAGCAAGCTGATCCATCCCAGCCAAAAAGATCAAATCCAATCCCTGTTTGAGAACTGCCAACCACCGTTCCAGACGGTTTTCCTCGCCAATACCCGCACACCCTCCGGTTACCGCTGGATTGAGTGGAATATACAGAGTGTGGAATCCGGTCATTCGCAGTCTGTTGAATACCAGTGCGTCGGCCGGGATGTTACCCGCCAAAAAGAGCTGGATGAGGAAAAAGAAGAACTGATCCGCGGGCTGCGAGAGATTTCCCAGCACATTTACACAATCTAAGCAGCCATCCCCTTTCTGCCCGGAATGACGAGCGCCCTTCTCGGCGTGCGATCCTGTTTTATCCATAGCAAAAAAAATGGCTCTCCTTCTCTTCAGAAATTGAGGGCCAGTTGTCTGAAAGACCTAAAGAAATACCGCCTCGCAGCCGATACCCAATATAGACCACTTTCAATCCACACCTCAAACCGGGGTGCGAGGTTGTTTTAATCCACTATTACCCTAAAGACCAAAGGGACTCGACCGCACATGACCCTTAACCTCACCCGCACACTGATCCAATCCATTCCCAACCCGGCAGCCATAACCAGCCCCGAAGGTGCTGTTTTGCTGGCAAATGAAGCCTTTGCCAATCTGCTCAATCTCCCGGCAGACCAAACCGGCCAATGCCGCGTCTCATTCCCTGCCAGCGGACCAGCCCAAACCATTTCGCTCCACTGGCAGCAACAGCAGCGCGCCTGTTTAGCCACCGTAGAAGAAATTGAATTCAACGCTCAGCCCGCTTTCTGGGTCAAAATCGCCGCTCAAAATGACCAACCCCTATCCATGGTGGAGATTTCCGAATCCAACCTGGTTAAGGGAATCTTTCAAACCGTTGAATTGATCATCCTGATTTTGGACCAAAGCGGCAGCATTGTCCAATTTAACCCCTTCTTTGAGCAGATTACCGGCTACACGCTGGAAGAGGTTCGTGGAAAAAACTGGTTCGCCACCTTCATTCCCGATTGGGAACATGAAAATGTAAAGAAAGCGTTTGCCAAATCCTTTCAAAACCAATCCACACGCGGAAACATCACGCCCATCAAAACCCGCCACGGGCAGCTGCGTTTGGTGGAATGGTACGACCAGCCCCTCAAGAACACCAGCGAACACACCCAGGCCATCCTGGCCATTGGCATTGATATTACCCAGCAGCTTCAAACCGAGCGTGCCCTGCGCCAGAATGAGGAATTGTTCTTCCAGTTGACCGATAACATCAACGACGTCTTCTGGATTCGGGATTACGATACCCGCGAGATTTTATACGTCAGCCCGGCCTACGAGCCAGTTTTTGGGCGCTCCTGCGACAGTTTGTACGAAAACCGTAATGATATTTTTAACGACGTCCATCCCGACGACCAGGAACGGGTGCAAAGGATAGCCTCGCGCCAATACCAGCACGGAGAATTCTTCAACGATCAGTTCCGCATTCTCCGCCCAGATGGCTCGCAGCGCTGGCTGCATCTGCGCTCTTTCTTTGTCGTAGACGGCGAACAGAAACCCATCCGCGTGGTCGGCGTTGCCGAAGATATTACCGACCAGCGTGAAGCCGCCGAGCGCATTGAGCGTCAGGTGCAGCAGTTGGCCGCCCTGCGCCAGATTGATATCTCCATCACTTCCAGCCCCGACCTCAATAAAACCCTGCAGGTGCTCATCGAGCAGGTGATCGCCAACCTGGACGTAGACGCCGCTGATGTGCTCCTGCTGGACCGCGACACCGGGCAGCTTCGCTACATTTACGGGCGCGGCTTCACCTCGCAGCTTGTCGATTCGGCCCACATTCGCCTGGGCAAAGATTTTGCCGAACGCGCGGTTATCGAAAAACGCCTGATCAAAATCAACCACCTGCAGGAAAAAATCACCTCGCTCAGCATGGCCCCGGTAGTGGCCGCCGAGCAGTTCGTGGCCTATTACTGCATGCCGCTCATTTCAAAAGGCGACGTCAAAGGCGTGTTGGAGGTGTGGAACCGCACCCCGCTGAACGGCAACCCAGAATGGGTCGCCTTTTTGGAAGCGCTGGCCGGCCAGGCCGCCATCGCCGTGGACAACGCCTCCCTATTCAACGACTTGCGCCAGGTAAACACTTACCTCACCCGCGCTTATGACGCCACCATTGAAGGCTGGGCCCGCGCCCTGGAACTGCGCGATGTGGAAACTGAAGGCCATTCCCGCCGCGTAACCGAACTCACCCTGCAAATGGCCCGCGAAATGGGCTTTGGCGGAGACGAGCTGGAACACATTCGCCGCGGCGCGTTGCTGCATGATGTGGGTAAAATGGGCATCCCCGACAGCATCCTGCTCAAACCCGGCCCGCTCACCCCCCAGGAATGGGAAATTATGCGCAAGCACCCCATCTACGCCTACGAATCGCTCCTGCCCATCGAGTTTCTGCACCCGGCGTTATCCATTCCTTTATATCACCACGAAAAATGGAACGGCAGCGGCTACCCGCATGGTCTGAGCGGAGAAGAAATCCCCCTCGAAGCGCGCATCTTTGCCGTGATCGACGTGTGGGATGCCCTGCGCTCACACCGCCCCTACCGCAGCGCCTGGAATATGGAACGCACCCTCGATTACATTCAGGGCGAAAGCGGTCGCCACTTCGATCCCACCGTGGTCAAAGCGCTTGCCCAGATGGTGGAAAAAGACCGCCAGGCCGCCCTGGAAAGCAGTTTATGACCTCCAGGCAACAATTACCAATAAATTACCATCAATTTTCCGAAAACTCTAAAGTCTGCCGCAAGACATCCGAAAATGATAAGTGAAAGAACAAAAAAAGAGCAGTTCAAAAATGGAGAGGCGATCAAGAAAAAACAACTGAACGCAAACCCACACAGCAGCGCCGGTAACCGGCTCCCACTGGCGCAAAGGTAACCCGAGCCACATCGTACTCGAAAAACCAATCGTATCCAAAAGGGGAAGGATCCCCGAATAATCAACTCAAACATGGAGGTTTGAAATGGCTAGTGATTTGACCCGTATTGCCGGTAATATCGGCGCAATGAATTCGCTCTGGTCTTTGAGCAACATCAACAAACAATTGTCTGTGCACCAGTCTCGCCTGGCGAGCGGCAAACGCATCAACACCGCCGCCGATGATCCCGCTGGTCTGACGATTGCGACCAAAATGCGCGCCCAGAGTGAAGGTTTGGGTGTGGCCCTGGGTAACATCTCGGATGCCAAAAACTTGCTGGCAGTTGCCGAGTCCGGTATTGGCCGCATCAACGACATCTTAATTGAAATGCGCAACAAGGCTCAGGCCGGCGCCAGTGACACGATGGGCTCTGCGGAGCGCGCGGCCCTGGTGCAGCAGATGAGCGCTTACGCCGCCCAGGTTGACGACATCGTCACCCAGACCAAGTGGAACGGCGAGAAACTGATCGATGGTACTTACGACACCGCGAAATCGTTGACCTTCCAGACCGGTGCTGATCAGGGCGACACCACCTCGCTCTCTGGACTGAAGAAACTGTCCGCCACTGCGGCTGATGGCCTGGCCCTGGCAAAAGTCAGCGGCGCTGCCTCCGTCACCGAAGGTCAGGACATCGCTGGCCTGATCTCCAGCCCCGTGGTTGGTGCTGGCGACAACGCGAACATCGAAAACCTGTCCACTGGTACCTACACCGTGCGTGTTTCCGGCGCCACCGCTGGCAGCGCGAAGATCGAACTGCTGGATAGCAACGGCAACGCCATGCTGATCTCGAACACCCCGGCCACCGGTTTGGGTGACGCGACCAAAGCGTTGACCGCGCAAGACCTGGATGGCGCAACCACCGATGTTGACTTTGGTAATGGCCTCAAAGTGACCATCGCTAACCTGAACGGCCAGACCAACTTCGACCTGAGCGCGACCGTCAACTACACCGCGGGCAACCAGACCGTTCTGCAGTTCAACCATGATGGCGCCGACCGCCGCCTGAATTCTGACGGCACGACGTCCACATCGAGTGATGGCGGCACCACCTGGGTAGCCGGCACCGCCTCTGAAGACTTCTCGGCTTACATGGACTACATCAACACCAAGCTGACCACCGTGACCGAACAACTCTCCAAAGTCGGTTCGCTCACCGGCCGCCTGACCTTCAAAGAGGACCAGGTTTCCGCAGCCAAGATCAACGTGGAAGGCGCTTACAACCGTATCATGAACGCCGACATGGCCGAAGAACAGGTGAACGCCAGCAAGTACCAGATCCTGCAACAAACCGCTACGGCGATGCTGGCCCAGGCCAACTCCGCTCCGCAGTTCATCCTCTCGCTCTTCCGGTAAACCGGCAAAACAAGTATCATATAGGCAAATCTGGCGGGAGGCGCTACACGGCGCCTCCCGCACAAGCCCATAAAAAAGCAGGTGTGCGATGGCAACTTCATCCATCAATAACTTAAGTTCAACTTACCGGTCTTTGATCAGCAACATCCTTGAGTCTGAAAAACAGCCCGTTTACCGGCTGGAACAGGAAAAGGACACCCTGACCGTTCGCAAAGCCGTGTATGAGGACTTAAAAACCAAACTCGACAGCCTGCAGTCCGCCACCCGCAAAATGATCAGCAGTGATGTTACCTTTGGGTTCAACCCCGGCAGATCCGTCAGTATCAGCAATGCCACCACCGGTTACACCGTTGCCAGCGCCACCGTTTCCAACAGCGCCATCACTGCTTCCTACAACCTGGCCGTTACCACCCTGGCTAAAGCCCACACCGTGCGCTCGGATGCCTGGGCGCTCACTAACCAGGCCTTGCAGCTCACCGGCACCTTCCGCATTGGCGGCGCGGCCAGCCGCTCCGTCAGCGGAGAAGTGCCCACAGCCGGAACCGTGGACAGCTTCGGCACAGCCGAAATCACCAGCGGCAAACAGGAACTGAAATCCGGCAAATATTATGTGGAAACCCAGCAAACCGCCGAAGGCGCCTGGCAGTTCCGCGTGGTAGATGAAAAAGGCGCGGCGGTTTCCATCCAGAGCACCACCAGCGCCACTTCCTACACCAGCGGCTGGCAGAACATCCCGGCTGGCGGCGGCGCGATCGACACCGGCCGCGGCCTGGTGATTAACCTGGGCAGCGACGACCAGCTCTACACCGCCGGCAGCATCAGTGTCAACGGCAGCAGTGTTGAGCGCGGCAGCGCCGCTGAAGTTTCCTACACCGCCAAAGGCGCGTCCATTTCAGTGGAAACCACCGACACCCTGCAAGGTATCGCCGATAAAATCAACAGCGCGTCCTATGCCGAAGGGCAGGAAGTCACCGCCACCATTATCAACAAGCAGCTCGTCCTGGCCTCCAAAAACACCGGGTTGGGGCACGAAGTGACCGCCGTCGATACGTCCGGCGCTGTTCTGCAAACCCTGGGGCTGCTTAAAGCCGACCTGTCGTTCAAAAACGTCGTGCAGCCCGCTTCGGACGCCGTCTTCACCATCAACGGCCTTCCGGTTACCCGCTCCACCAACACCGGCCTTACCGATGTCATCAGCGGCGTAACCCTCAACCTGGCCGCGGATGCCGAAGGCAAAACCGCCACCCTCAACGTTTCCAGCTCCAACACCGACGCCACCAGCGTTATTAAAAGCTTCATGTCTTCCTTTAACGCTCTGCAGACGTATCTCAAAGGCAAAACGGAAGTCACCAAAAATGCCGACGGCTCCTACACCCGCGGTTCCCTGGCCGGTGAATATATCTTCAAAAGCCTGCGCAGCGATCTCTACAGCCTGTTTCTCACTTCCCGCACCAATACCGGCATGCTGCGCAACCTGTCCGAAATTGGCCTGGGGCTTGATGACAGCCAGAACGCGGTAATTAAAGACGCCAGCAAGCTGGAAGCCGCGCTCACCAATGACTATGACAACGTCAAAGCATTGCTCAACTCCGTCATGACCGCGGTGGATGTCAAACTGGGCACCTTTACCGGTGATAACCGCTACATCGACTCCAGCATGACCGCCATCGATTCGAAGACCGAATTGCTGACCAGCCGCATCAACACCTACAACCAGCGTCTTACCCGGCGTGAGGAAGCCCTGGTTGCCCAATACGCCAGCTTGCAAGCCCAAATGCAAATGATGGAATACACCACCCAGCAGCTCAGTCTCTTTACCGCTCAAATGTTCTCGTATTGATATTAGAGCGAGTTTAGTGTAAAAGGAAAACCGAGGAGGATATCATGGAAACACCTCCCATCCAATCCATTCATAGCAGCGATACCAGCGACCGCGAAACTGCCGCTGTTACGCTCAAGCAGGCTCAGCAAGCGCTGGCGCGCCAGGCTGCTGCTCGCCAGAACGATCAGGCTGCCGCCGAAACTGAACGCCAAAAAGACCAACAGGCCGAGGTTTCTCAGGCGCGCATGCAAATGAACGTTCAGCTCAAATTCAAAGTGGACGCGGAAACCAACGACGTAACCATCCTGATTCTGGACCGCCAATCTCACCGAGTGATTCGCACCATCCCCTCTGAGGAGATATCCAAGCTCAAAGAGGGTGATCTGGTGGAATTGTTTGCTTGAGGTTGGCAGATCGAATAAGAGGTTTTTTTCAGCCTGGCCAAAAAGGTCAAGTCGCAAAAAAACCTGCCGATAATAGAATCAGAAACGAAGAAAGAACACTTTAGAGGAGAGACGCGATGTACCAGCAAGCATACGGAAGCCAGGAATACCGCCAACAAGATGTCATGGGCGCCAGCCCCATTCGACTGGTGATTATGGCTTATGATTTCGCCATCAATGCCTGCGATGCCAAAGATTTCGAAAAAGCCGCCCGCGCCATCAGCGTATTGCGCGACGCGTTAGACTTTGATTACCCCGAAGTTGCCACCGGCCTGTTCCGCCTTTACCAGTACAGTCTCGACAATTTGCGTGCCGGCAACTTTGAAGGCGCCCGCTCCATTCTGGTTGAGTTGCGCGACGCCTGGAGCGGAGCCGAAAAGAACGTAACCGCCCGCACCCTTCCCAACCGGGCTTACACCCAATCAGTAGCACGCGCAGCCGCATAATTCTCCCATTTATCCGTAGAATCTTTCCAAACAGAGCGTCCCCAGCGGCGCTCTGTTTTAATTTCACGCATTTTTTATTTGTTGTTCACAGAGGCTTTACTGATATTAAATCCGCCAAATGTTACTATGGTCTCGTGATGGTTGGAATCATCAGACTTTAGAACAGGAGACGGGTATGAGCTTTTGGAACACCTTACGAATCGGGGCATCTGCGCTTTCTGCGCAGCGCCTGCGCTTGGACTTAATTTCCAATAACATCGCCAACGCGCAGACCACCCGCACCGAAAACGGCACGCCCTACCAGCGTCAGGACGTCATTTTCCAACCCCAGGGTTCCAATCCCAATGTTCCCCTGCCCGCCCCCATCGCCGCGCGCCTCGAACAGCGCGGCCTGCTCAACAGCCAGTTCGGCGGCGTGGAAGTAAACCAGATCGTTACCGACACCGAAGAAGGTCCCCGCGTTTACGACCCGCAGCATCCCGACGCCGACGAAGAAGGCTATGTAACCTACCCCAATGTCAATCTCGCCTTTGAGATGACCAACATGCTTTCGGCCACCCGCTCTTACGAAGCCAACCTTTCGGTCATTGACGCTGCCAAACGCATGGCGCTGAAAGCCCTGGATATTGGGAAGTAACCCCTTCCAGCCGATAAAATCCGAAACATCTGAACACAAGGATTGAACCATGGAAATTCGCACCATTTACAACCCCATCTCCAACACGGCCTCCGCTGCCTCAGCTCCCAAATCGGAAACCCAGCCCCTGGAAAAAACCTTTGGCGATATTCTGAAAGGCCTCACCGCCTCAGAAAACAACGCCAACGATATGGTTCAGAAACTGGCCATGGGAGAAGACGTAGAACTGCATGACGTGATGCTCGCCGTGGAAGAGAACGATGTGAACTTCCGTGTGGCCATGGCCATTCGCGACCGTCTGGTCGAAGCGTATCAAGAAGTCATGCGCATGAATATCTAAAGTAAGCCGTAGAAAAGACTGGAAATTCAAACGATGAGTATGCCGCTTCAACAACAAGTAACCCAATTCTGGACCCGCCAGAGCAGATCGCAGCGCGCCACCATGATCGTCTTGGTCGCCGCCGCCGTTCTTTTGATCGTTTTTCTGGTTGCCTGGGCCAGCACCCCCAGTTACTCCACGGTCTACAGTGGACTCAGCGAAACCGACGCGGCTCAAATTGTCGATAAGTTAAATGAACTCAATATCCCCTATAAGCTGAAAGACAGCGGCACCATCCAGGTGCCTTCCGACCAGGTCTATGAAACCCGCCTGCAAATGGCCAAAGAAGGTCTGCCACAAGACACCAGCACCGGCTTCGAAATTTTCAACGGCAACACCTTTGGCATGACCGAATTCACCCAGCGCGTCAATTACCAGCGCGCCCTCGAAGGCGAACTGGAACGCACCATCGGCAGCCTGGCGGCTGTGGAAGCCGTGCGCGTGCATGTGGTCACCCCCGAAAAAACCCTGCTCATGGAACAGCAGCCCCCCACCACCGCCTCTGTCACCATCCAGATTGCCCCCGGCAAACGCCTGGACCAGACCCAGGTGCAGTCTATCACCCACCTGGTCGCCTCCAGCGTGGAAGGACTGGATCCCAATAATGTGGTGATTGTGGACACCGCCGGCAATCTGCTGGCCTCTGGCACCGGTGAAGCCGCCGAAACCGGCATCACCGCCCTCTCGGACAGCCAGCGCAATATCGAAATGGCCGCAGCGCAGGAGATCAAGAACAAAACCCAGGGTCTGCTGGATGCCGTGTTAGGCCCCAACAGCTCGGTTGTGCAGGCCAGCGTGGTGATGGATTGGACGCAGCGCGAGACAACCTCCATCTCATACGACCCCACTCCGGCCGCCATCCGCAGCTCGCAAACCCTCAACGAAACCTACACCACCAACGGTGAAAACCTGGCGGGCGTTCCCGGCGCTGAAACCAACCTGCCTACCCCCGCCCCGCTCGAAGAAGGCGCGGAAGGTGGTCTGATCTACCAGCGCAATGAAGAAACCATCAATTATGAAATCACCCAGGTGGAATCACACGAGATCGCTTCTCCCGGCCAGATCTCCCGCGTATCGCTTTCCGTCCTGGTCGATGGCGTCAGCGACCCGCAGCAGCTCCAGGTTCTGCGCGGAGCGGTGGCCGCCGCGGCCGGCATTGACGAAGCCCGCGGAGACACTCTCTCGGTGGAAACTCTCGCATTCGACCGCACTTATTACGAAACCCAAACAGCCGAATTAGAGCAGCAATCTCAAATGGATCTGTATATCCGCATTGGCACCTACGCCGCCGCCGTCTTGCTGCTCATCGCCCTGTTCTGGTACATCTCGCGCCTGCTGCGCAATCTGCGCATGGCCTCCGCCGAAACCTGGACCGCCGTGATGAAACCGGTCAGCGAAGCTTCGCTCAACGCACCGCGCCCAATGGCGCTTGACAACCCGCAAGGCGATCAAAGTGGATCGCTCGCAGAAGCCGTTCTGGCGCAGCAGCCTGGCATCGCCGCGCCCACCCCGGCGCAGGTCGTCCAGCAGGCAGCGTACTTTGCACCGCCCCCACCCCAGCCGGTGATGACCGCTGAAGATGAGCAAATGCACCGCGCCTTAGAGCGCCTGGCTGATGAAAACCCGGCCAGCGTAGCCGAAATTATCCAGCTTTGGTTAACCGAGGAAGAAAAGAATGGCTAACAGCGACGTCATTCTCAGTGGGCTCGAGAAAACTTCCGTCCTCCTGCTCAGCCTGGGGGTAGAAGCTTCCTCAAAAATCCTTCAATACTTGAATGAAGGCGAAATGGAACGCGTGCTGCTCTCCTTGAGCAAAACCAGCTCCGTCCCGCCAGAAATGCGCCGCGCCATTTTGCAAGAGGCCTTCTCGCTGACCCAGATTGACTTTGGTGTGCACGCCGGCGGCATTGAATACAGCCGTCAGATTTTGGCGCGTGCGGTTGGCCCCCGGCGCGGGGCCGACATTTTGGAACGCATCTCGGCCCACCAGCAGCTGTCGTCGTTTGAAATGCTGCGCAACGCCGACCCGTCGCAGGTGGCCCAACTGCTGCAAGACGAGCTGCCCCAGACCATCGCTCTGGTGCTCTCCTACCTGGAAGCCAAAGTGGCCGCCGATATTCTCACCAACTTCCCCAAAGAACTGCAGATCGAGGTCACTTTGCGCCTGGCCGTGATGGATCGCGTATCTCCGCAGGTGGTGCAGGTGGTGGAACATGTGCTGAAGAATAAGCTCTCCGGCGTGCTTTCCGAAGTCGATTTTCGCTCCACTGGCGGTGTTTCCTTCCTGGTCAAAATGCTCAACCAGGTTGACCGCGGCGTGCAAAAATCCATTCTCGAATCGCTGGAAACCACCAACCCTAAACTGGTGGAAGAAATCCGCTCAAATATGTTCACCTTCGACGACCTGGCCAAACTGGACGACCGCACCATGCAGCGCATTCTGCGCGACGTCAGCAAAGCCGATCTGGCGCTGGCCCTCAAGGCCGCCTCCGAAAAGCTGAAAGATGTCGTATACCGCAACCTTTCAGAGCGCGCCAGAGACAACCTGCAAGAAGAAATTGAAGTGTTAGGCCCGCAGCTGGCCAAAAATGTATATGGCGCGCAGCGCCGCATTGTAGACGCGGTGCGCGTGTTGGAAGAATCCGGCGAGATCGTTCTGGGTGGTGGTGGAGAAGAATATGAACTTATCCCATAACCCACAGGTAACCGTCTGGCAGTTTGAGGAGATTGAAAAAGCCGAAAGCGGCATTCCCACGTCGGCCTTCAATGAAGTCCTCGAAGCCCTGGTCGGCGGCGGGCAGCCCGGCAAAAAACGTTTCTCACGCGCCGGGCAGTGTCTCATCAAGCAGACTGAGGCAGAAGACATCTCCAACTGGCTGTTCCAGGATATTCGCGCTCTGAAAGAGGACCGTCCGTCCCACCCAGCCGCCAAACCCATGCCGGTCGAACCGCGCCCGTCCCGCCCCAACATAACCTCCGGCAGCATCCTCGATAAAGCCCGCCAGGACGCCCAGCAAATTCTGGAGCAAGCCCAGGCCGAAGCCGAGCAACTGCTGCAAAAGGCCCAAGAAGAGGTGGATCTCTTCCTGGCAGAGGCGTCCGACCAGGTCGCAGCCGCCCGCCAGGAAGGTTATTTGGAAGGAAAACAGGCCGCTGAAGAAGAAATGACCAGCCTGCTGGCCGTGGTGCGTGATCTGGTCGAAGAAACCCGTGACTGGCAAGACGCCCTCCTGCGCCAAAGCGAGCCGATCATTGTGGGGCTGATCAAAACCATCGCCGCCAAATTGTTCGGTGAAGGCATCGCGTTAGACCCGCAAACCCTCCAGCAAACCCTCACCCGCGCCGTGGAAAAAGCCCGCACGCTGGGCGAACTGCAAATATACATGCACCCGGCCGACGCTGCCTCGCTGGACCCCTACTGGCGCGAATTTCAATCCACCCTCATCGGCAGCCCAATCAAAATTCTCTCGTCCGACTCCATCCTGCGCGGCGGTTGTTACATCAACGGCAAATCTGGCAGCGTGGATATGCGGATTGAAACTCAGCTCAACACTGTGTTAGACGCGCTCAATATGGGATAAGCCACCAGATGATCAACCCCACCCTGCCCGACCTCTCTCGCTTCCAAGACGCCATCGCCCGGCTAGACACCGCGCGCGTCTCTGGCCGCGTGGTGCAGGTCGTTGGCCTCACCATTCAGGCGGTTGGGTTAGATTGCCAGATCGGCGAAGTGTGCGAAATTGTTACCAACCGCCACAACCGCATCCTGTCGGAAGTGGTTGGTTTTCAAGATGACCGCATTCTGCTCATGGCCCTCGGCGACATGCAGGGCATTCAGAACGATTCTCCCGTCGTTCCCATTCAAAAAGAGTTCCTCACCCCGGTAGGCGAAATGCTCCTCGGCCGCGTTCTCGACGGTCTTGGGCGGCCCATTGACGGCGGCCCGGCCATCGACAGCGCCCCGCGCCGCTCCACCCATGCCAACCCGCCCTCTCCACTGCAGCGCCCGCCCATCACCGACCCGCTCATCACCGGTGTGCGCGTCATCGACGGCATGCTCACCTGCGGCAAAGGCCAGCGTATGGGTATCTTTGCCGGTTCGGGTGTGGGTAAATCCACTCTGCTGGGCAGCATCGCGCGTAACTCCAAATCCGATATTTCGGTGATCGCCCTGGTTGGCGAGCGCGGACGCGAGCTGCGCGAATTTATTGAGCGCGACCTGGGCCCCGAAGGCCTGGCCCGCTCGGTGGTGGTGGTCTCCACCTCCGATCAGCCCGCCCTCATCCGCATGCGCGCCGCCATGGTCGCCATGTCCATCGCCGAATACTTCCGCGATCACGGCAAAGATGTTACCTTCCTGATGGACTCGGTCACCCGCTTCGCCATGGCTCAGCGTGAAATCGGCCTGGCCATCGGCGAGCCGCCCGCCAGCAAAGGCTACACCCCCTCGGTCTTCGCCATGCTGCCGCGCCTGCTGGAACGCGCCGGCACCAGTGAAAGCGGCTCCATTACCGGCTACTTCACCGTTTTGGTGGAAGGCGACGATTTCAACGAGCCTATCTCCGACGCCGTGCGCGGCATTCTCGATGGCCACATCATCCTCAGCCGCGAACTGGCCGCCCGCAATCACTACCCGGCCATCGACGTGCTCAGCTCAGTCAGCCGTGTGATGTCTGCCATCACCCCGCGCGAGCACCGCGAAGTGGCCGCCATGGCTCGCCGCCATCTGGCCACCTACGAAAAAGCCCGCGACCTGGTCAACATTGGCGCGTATGTCAGCGGCTCAGACCCCGAAATTGACGCCGCCCTCAAAGTAATGCCCGACCTCACGCGCTTCTTGCAGCAAAACTCTAACGACGTGTCTTCCTTTGAAGATACCCTCATGATGCTGTCTTCGATTAAGGATTAACGGTATGGCGCCTAAATTCTCTCTTCAAACCGTGCTCGACGTCCGTCATTCCAAAGTGGAAGCCCTGGAAATTGAAATGGGCAAATTGCAGCTGGCGCAGCAAGAGAAAATCGCCCTGGAAGAAACCCTCCAGCGCCTCAAATTTAACCTGTTTGACCAGCTGCAAGACCAGATGGTCGGCGATATGGACCTGGTGCTGATCGAGCAGCTGCGCGGCAACATCGACCAGGTGGAAGAAGGCATTCAAATCACCCGCCAGGTGATTGAAGAACTGGGCAAACGCATCGAGGCCAAGCGCCGCGAGCTGGTCGCTGCCCGTCAGGATGAAGAAACTCTGGATATTCTCAAACGCAAAGAACAGGACCGCTTTGCAGCCGAAATGCGCCGCAAAGAAAACAACTTACAGGACGACCTGTACATCTCCAGAATTTACCGCATGCGCAATCAGAGTGTGTAATTATGTACAACGAAATTTTTAATGCCAAATTTCAATCGGTGATCTTTGACCTGATCACCAAACTGATGGAAAGAATGAACCAGCAGCCGGAAAGCGGCGCGGTGGGCAGCCAATCCGCCGCCGGATACGCGCCTTCCTCCATGACCGGTGATTTCGCCGCCCTGGTCGAGCAGGCCTCCCAACGCTACAACGTTGACCCCGACCTGGTGCACGCCGTGATTCAAACCGAATCCAACTACAACCCCTCCGCCGTGTCCAGCGCGGGCGCCATGGGCCTTATGCAGCTCATGCCCGGCACCGCCCAGGGTCTTGGCGTGGACAATCCCTTCGACCCCACCCAAAACGTGGACGGTGGGGTGCGCCTGCTCAGAAATTTGCTCAATCGCTACGAGGGCAATGTGCAGCTGGCCCTGGCAGCTTACAACGCCGGCCCCGGCGCGGTAGACCGCTACAACGGCATTCCGCCCTACGCCGAAACCCAGACCTACGTGCAGCGCGTGATGTCGCGCTGGGACACCGCCAACCAATGGAGTGTGTGAGATGATCAACAGATTATTTGACGACCCGGCCATGCAGTCGGCCAAAATGGCCCTCGATGGGCTGGCCCTGCGCAACCAGATCATCAGCCGCAATCTGGCTAACGTGGATACCCCAGGCTACAAAGCCCAATCAGTGGATTTTGAAAGTGTCATCCGCCGCGCCATCGACCGCGAGACCGGCCTGACCATGAACGCCACCCAGACCGGGCATATCGGCAAGCCCAGCAGCAGCGCCGCCTCGGCCACGCTGATCCGCGCCAGATCGGGCGGCAGCACGCGCGCTGATGGAAACAATGTTGATGTAGATAACGAGTTAATCGAAATGTCGGAAACCGGCATTCGATACGAGGCAGTCAGCCAGCAGATCAGCAAAAAGCTTCTGCTGCTGAAATCTATTGCCGCTTCGAGGTAAGTATGAATATTTTGTTGTTGCAGGGAGCGCAAACCGCGCCGCCTGCGGTGGGCCCGAATGCTGCCGCCAGCATCGCCAGCGCCACGTCGTTCCAGGAACTGCTCGACCAGCAGATCGCCAAAGCGCCCCCCGAGCGCAGCGAGAAACCGGTGAGAGAAGCGAAAGAGCAGCCTTCCGCCAGCCGCAGCGAACCAGCCCAAAGAAGTGAATCCACTTCAAAGGCAGCCGCCGAAGATCAACCGGCCGGTTCTGTGCAGGCCAAGGACGACCAGAGCAAGCCCGGTGACGAAGCGCCACCCACCGAAGAAGAGGCCCCCCAGGCCGAAGAAACCGCCCTGGCTGGCGCCGGAGCTGTAACGGCTCCCATTGTGCCGCAGGACCTGGTCATTGATCCTGCCGGAGAAGCCGCCTCGGCTGGCAGCGCGGGCAGCACCACCCAAATCGCAGAGCAGATGGCAGGCCAGATCGAGGCATCCCAAACCGCGCCCGCCGCAGCCCAACCAGGAGAAGCCCAGCCCGCTGTGGAGCAACTCGCCGCTGCCGCCCCGCTGGTCGAAGAAGCCGCTCCGCAGCCCGTTGCCGCGCCCCAGCCCACTGTGGAAGAAATGGTGCAGTCCACCGCCGGAAAAGATCGGGTAGCCGACGAAATGCTCAATGTCACCGCGGTCAAAGTTGAAAGCGCTCCAACCGCCAAGGTGGAGGCCCCGGCCGCCACGCCCGCGTCTGCCTCCGCGTCTCAAACCGCCGCGGAACCCGCCGACGAAGGTCCATCTGTAACCACCGCTCAGCAAACACAGCAAGCCTACGCAGCCCAGCAACCCCAGGCTGCCCAAGAGCCGGCCCGCATGGCGGAAGCTCGAGGATCGGAAGTGGTTAAACAGGTGGCTCCCCAATTGGAGATGATGGCGAAGTCGGGTACCCGCACCCTCACCATGCAGCTCAACCCGGCCGAATTAGGCCAGATTGACCTGCGCCTCACAGCCAGTGGTGGAACCGTGCGCATTACCATGCATGCCAGCCAGGCTGCTACCAACGACCTGCTCGAATCGCAGTTGAACCAGTTGCGCCAGAATCTGGCCAACGCAGGCGTTCAAATCAGCGATTTGAATGTCGGTCAGCAGGCCGGTAAATCTGCCTGGCAGCAGCCCCAGCAGCGCGGAGGCAGCAGCGCCTATCGCCATCAAGAACAGCCCGAAGCAAAGCCTTTGCCCACCCGCAAGGCTTCACTCCAGGCGTCAAATATTGACTACACTGTATAACCGATCCAGGAGAATCCTATGTCTGTTACCGTAACCCCCGCATCCAATATCGCCAGCAACGCCGGCGCGCAAACCACGCAATCCAGCCAGTCGGCGCAAAGCGATCAATTTATGACCCTGCTGCTGGCTCAAATGCAAAACCAGAATCCACTTGAGCCGATGAAAGACAACGAGATGATGAGCCAGATGGCCCAATTCAACTCGCTCAACGAGCTGATCAACATAAAATCGGAGCTCAAGTCGTTATCCAGCCTCAACCAGAGCAGCTATGCCGCCAGCCTGTTGGGAAAAACCGTCACTGCCCTGCTGCCCGGCGGTCAAAGCATCAATGGTGTGGTGAGTGGCACCTTCTGGAACGACAGCAGCGTAATGCTCAACGTGGGAAATTATGAGGTTGCCCTCTCATCCATCATCGAAGTCGTTACCGAGTAGAACCATGAGCAGCGAAACCATGCGCATCCAAAATGGGCAGTCCGTATACGGTCCGCAAAACGCCAGCAAGGCCTCTTCTTCACCCGAAGAAGGTCAGATCAGCTTTGCCGAAACGCTGGCCAGGGTGCAGCAGGGCGTGCAATTTACCAACCACGCCCAAAAACGCCTTGAAAAGCGCAACATCGCCCTCAACGATGACGGCATCGCCCGCCTGGCCCAGGCCGTGGACAAAGCCGAAAAGCGCGGCGGCAAAGAATCGCTGGTCTTGATGGATGACATTGCTTTTCTGGTCAACGTCAAAGAACGGCTAGTGATCACCGCCGTAGACCAGGACCACCGCGGCGAAGGTGTGTTTACCCAGATCGACAGTGTTGTGTTTGCCGATCCATCTGAACAGATTAACCCTGACAACCAGGGAACATCGAAAGAAATAAAAGCGTAGAAAAAAACCAATCCACCTCAGGCTGGCCCTCTTGGAGGAGGCCTGAGGCAACAAAAAAACCTTCAGGAGACTAAAGAACTATGTTACGCTCAATGTTTACCGCCATCAGCGCCTTGAACCTGCACCAGGATTACCTGGACGTCATTTCCGATAACCTGGCCAACGCCAACACCACCGGTTTCAAATCCAGCCGGGTCGTCTTCCAGGATCTGCTCTCTGAAGTCATCAGTCCAGGGGCTGCCCCGGCTGGCTCCAAAGGCGGCGTCAACCCCACTCAAATCGGTCTAGGCGCGCAATTGGGCTACATCGCCCCTGTGTTCACCCAGGGTATGACACAAAGCACCGGCCGCAACCTCGACTGCGCCATTCAGGGCGAAGGTTTCTTCATCTTTGACCAGGGCCTCGACCGCCGTTACTCTCGCGATGGCTCTTTCACCGTTGACGCCAGCGGCTACCTGGTCAGCTCTTCCTCTGGTTTGCGCGTGCAGGGCTGGCAGAACCCCAATCCCGGCGCCACCACTCTCGATACCAACGCTGGCATTGGCGAAATCATCATCCCGCTCGATAACACCATCGCCCGCGAAACCGCGACCGTCAGACTGGGCGGTAACCTCGATTCCGAAACAGCAATCGACGGTATTGTCAACACCTCTTTCACCGTCTTTGATTCGATGGGCGTCACTCACAATCCGGCAGTGCGCTTTACCCGCACTGGCGCCAATACCTGGAGCTGGACGGCGACCAGCCCGGCTGGCGTCACGGGTTCTGGCACAGTAACATTCGACAGCTCCGGTCATGTTTCTGCCACCAATCCAGCGACTTCCACCATCACCTTCCCGGGAAGCACTGGCGCGGAACAGGTAGATTTCACGGTAGATATGACCGACATCACCATGCTGGCCAACTCCAACAGTGTGGCTTCCACCTTCCAGGACGGTCTGGCCGCCGGTTCAGTCTCCGATATTTATATTGCCCAGAACACGGGTCAGGTCTATGCCGTGTATTCCAACGGCCTGAAAGAACTGGTTGGGCAGGTGGCTCTGGCTTCATTCACCAATCCCAGTGGTCTTATCCGCGATGGCGGCAACTATTTCATGATCGGTCTGAACAGCGGCGAACCGGCCATCAGCGCGGCCGACTCGGCTGGCAAAGGCAAGATCATGACCAGCAGCCTGGAAGCCTCCAATGTAGACATGGCGCAGGAATTCACCAACATGATTTTGGCGCAGCGCGGTTTTCAGGCTTCGTCTCGCGTGATCAGCACTTCAGATGAAATTCTGCAAGAGCTGGTCAACTTGAAACGCTAGCAGTAGTGATGAAGGGGCTGGCAGGATGCCTGCCAGCCCCGTTTTACCCCGGTAAGGGACCGGTAGCATGTATATTTCTGGCCCCAATCTTCCTTCTCAAACCACCACACCGCTCGATAACAGCGAAGTCAATCTCCGCGCCAACCAGCAAATCGAAGCGCAGGTGCTGCGCGTAAACGGCCAGCAGGTGGTCATCTCGGTGCAGGGCGTGCCCGTTGTGGCGCGTATGACCTCCGCCGAACAGGCCGCCGTGCTGGTAGAGCACCGTCTGGCTCGCTTCATCGTCCAGGACGTAGACAATAAAACCCTCGTTCTGCAGTTGGTCTCTGCCGATGCGAACACCCAGCAGGCGCCCGCCGTGCGCATTGCCCCCGCGGACCTGACCGCCACCCTGCTCGACCAGGCCGGTATCGCCCTCACCCAATCCAATCTTGCCGCGGCGCGCGCCGCCCTGGGCCAGGGCTTGCTGCTCACTCCCGCCCTCATTCACGAACTGACCCAGGCGCTGGAGCAGCTTCCGAAATGGACCGAGCAAGATGCGCGCATCGCCGCCGCTCTCAAAGCCGCCGGTCTTCCCATCACCCCCGAATCAATCCGTCTGGCGCAGTCAACGCCCGCCGCCCTGCTGGAAAGCTTTAACAACCTGGCCCAGCAGCTGCGCGGCCTGCTTTCCCGCTCCGGCCTACCACAAGACCTCTACCAGCAGGCCCTGCGCGCCGAGGCGTCTTTACGCTCGCTCATTCTACAGGCCGGCAGCCCCGAAGAACTCCAACAAGCCTTGAAAGACATCACCAGTCGTTTGGGTAAGTCCCTGGAAAACAGCCTGCTGTGCCAAATCAACCAGACCGCCAACGGTGAAAGCGCCCTGTCTGAGCTTTCCCGCCTGCGCGCCATGCTGGGCCAAAGCCGCTTCGCCCTGACCGAATCGCTTGACCGCTTTATGGAAACGGTGCGCTGGAACCACTTTATGAATATCCCCGAGAACGGCCCCCTGCAGCGCGCCATCTGGACCGGGGTGGATATTCCCATCCTGCTGCCGGCCCACCCCCAGGGTCAGCCCGACCAGAACCAGCTTTCCAGCCTGCATATCCGCGTCGCCGGCGACCCCGACGCTGATCACCTCGCCGTTAACCCGGCCTACACCCGCCTGGTGATCCAAACCGAGCTGCCAGGTGGTGAAATTCTGAGTGTAGACCTTTCCATGGTGCATCACCAGGTGAATGCCGAAGTAACCTCCACCGACACGGAAGTGGGAGAAATAGCCGAAGAACTGCTGCCCACCCTGCAAGACGGTCTCTCTCACCATGGATTTCAAATCGTTTCCAGCAGCTTCAAAATCAAGCACAACGCGTCTGGAGAAGAAATTAAACGCTTTCACCCGCTGAACCTGCGCTTGAAACCGGTGAATTTGAAGGTGTAAGCATGCATCCTCGCCTGGTCTATCTCAAACAACAACAGCAGCAGCGCGCCGCCGCCCTGGGCTACAACCCCGAAAGTGACGAAGCGCCCAAAGTGCTGGCCAGCGGCAAAGGCCTGATGGCGGAAAAAATCATCGCCATTGCCAAAGAAAAAGGCATTCCCATCAAAGAAGACCCCCTGCTGGCAGCCGCCCTGGCCGAAGTGGATATTGGCGCCACCATTCCCCCCGAACTGTACGCTGTGGTGGCCGAAGTAATTGCCTATGTCTACCGCATTCAAAACCAGAAGCTGAAACGCAAAGAATAAAAAAAGCGAGGTTCACTCGCTTTTTTGCTCCTCCGTTTTTGCGTCTGGCGGCGGCTCGGCTTCGCTCAACATGCGCCGCAGTTCCTTAAAGGCTTCCGGCTCTGGCCCCTGCTCCAGGCGCTCTTTAATTTTGTTCTGCGCCACCACCGCCTGGTACACTTCCTCGCGCAGAATCGGAATCTCCTGCGGGGCAGCAATACCAATTTTCACTTTATCCCCCTCAATGCCAAGAATGGTGACAACAATGTCGTCACCAATCATTAATGATTCATCTTTTCGCCGTGTCAGTACAAGCATGGATCTTGATTTTTACCTTTAGCGCAGCACCTCAAACAGGTTCATCGCCGAGATGGCCCGCTGGCCCACCTCTAAAACGGTTTGGAACACCGATTCCTGGTTGCGCATGAGCGAGATTGCTTCTATCATATCAGCATCTTCGTTTTTATTCAACACGGCGTTTAATTGCAGCTTGGTTTTTTCCAGATTGGTCATGGTGGTTTCCAACTGACGCTGGCGGGCGGCATTGGTGGCGCGGAACTGGTTGATCTGGTCATACGCGCCCTGCAGGTCTCCGAGCGCGTCTTGAATGGCAGTGTTGTCATTGGCATTCAGCGCGTCTCGCGCCGTGACCAGCGCCTCCATAAAGCCGCGGAATGCGCTCTCGCCATTGGTATTAATGGTAAATGTGTAACCGGGGCTTACATCGCGGCGCATTTCACCCGCATCACCATCAAAATTAATCACCTCTTCCAACACGCCGTCACCATTGGTATCGACCATGCTGGTGCTGAAGGGCTTGTCTTGAATCTGATGCCCACCAAAAATAAACTGGCCCATGTGAGTGGAATTGCCAATCTCAATCGCGCTTTTCAGCAGACCATCCATCTCAATCGCCATCTGCTGGCGTTCTTGCGGCCCATAGGTATCGTTGGCGCCTTTTTGCGCCAGCACCACCGCTTTATCGGCTGCGTCAATCATCTGACCAAACGCGTCTTCAGTGGCGGTTACCCAGTCGTGCGAGGTTTTGGCTGTGGTGTAATACGATTCATTGATTTCCAGCGTGCCGCGCACATTCATCGAGAGAGAGGCTCTCCCCGGCGCTTCAGACGCGTATTCAAACTCCTTGCCTGAAGCCACCTTATTTTGAAGAACATGCAATCTCTCTTTGTTCATTGCCATATTTTGAATGGCATTGTCCATCATCATCCGCTCTGTAACGCGCATACTTCACCTCACTCGATTCAACAACTTGACCGCTTCCTTAATTGACTACCTGCCAGCCTGGCCCATCTGGTTAATGATAATGTCCAACAGTTCATCGAAAACGTTCATCATCCGGGTCGCCGCCTGATAAGCGCGCTGCGACTTCACCAGATTCGCGGCCTCTTCATCCAGAGAAACGCCGCTCACCGACTCGCGCTGGTTAGAAATCGCGTCCGCCACAATTTTCCGGTCGGTGGCGTTGGTCTTGGCGCGCTGCACCTCAATGCCGAAATTGGTCACCTGGTTGTTGTAATACGCATTGAAGGTGGTGCCGCTCATGACCTCTTCCTGATAGACGTTGAACAACAGGCGCGCGTTTTCGCCGTCTCCGGCCGCGCCACTCACGCTGGAAGCGGCGATATTGGCCAGGTCAGCGCGAATTTCGTCGCTGATTTTGAAGGTTGCCGCGTCGGTGCCTTCAAAGAAATCGACCAGGTGCGACCCATTCGAGCCGTAGCCCTGCTGGTGCACCTCATTGATGCGCTCCATCAATTTGGTCGCCAGCGCGTCCAGCCCGGCCTTTTGCTGCGGAATGAACACATCCCGCGCCTCAAACAGACCGGTCAGCTCCCCGTCTGACGGAACAAACTCCGTTCCATCCGCGGTCCATCGAATTTCCATCAGGCCTTCAGCGTTGGGATAATACTCAATCGCATTGTAGGTGTTCCCCGTAACAATCGAGTGCCCCGACACATTGACCATCACGCTCCCATCATCCTGATAGTGAGCCGTCGCGCCAGCTATCTCCGCCAGGCGGTCCAACAGCACGTCGCGCTGATCCATATAGTCATTGGGCTGATCGCCCATCGAACGCACCCGCGTAATCTCGCCGTTCAGGGTAGCCAGTTGCGCGGTGAGGGAATTGATTTCATCCACCCGCTGCCGGATAGTCAAATCCTGATCCTTTTGCAGGGAATCCAGGCGCACCGAGCGGGTGTTGAACGCGTCGGTCAGCGTAACAGCGATGTCGCGCAGATTGGTGCGCAGGCTCAGATTGCTGGGATCGGCGCTCAACGCCTGCCATCCCGCCCAGAAATTATTCAATTTGGTCAGCAGACCATCGGTAGAGGTCTCTGCCATCACAAATTCCACCTGCTGCAAAATTTCGCTTTCCAGTTCCCAGCGCTTCTGGTGAGACGTCTCTGCGCGGTAGCGGATATCGAAGAACTCCATCGTCACGCGGCGAATGCGGTCTACTTCCACCCCTGTGCCATTCTGAGCGGCGCCCAGGCCGCGTTCCAGGCCCAAAGAGCTGGACGAAGGCGCAGAGGCCTGCAGCATCACTTCCTGGCGGTGATAGCCGGGGGTGTTGACATTGGCGACGTTGTGCTGAATCGTCTCAATCGCCTGTTGGTGGCTCATCATCGCCCGAAAGGCCATATTGATACCAGAGAAGAGGTTTGGCATCTTAAAATTCCTCTTTACACTCGTTGGTCAATCGCGCGGGTTGCCCAACTATCCACGCGGCGGGCAGCGCCGGGGTAAGAGTAAGCAACTTCTGGCGCGCTGACGTTCAGTAAAAACATCTGTGTCGCTTCCAGCCACTCAATCGCCGTGCGGGCCATCACCTGGTTGCCCATGTTCAGCTCGCGGGCCTGCTCCACCAGAGCCAGAATGCCCTCATTCAAGCGGTAGAAGCGCTCGGCTGCCACTGTCTCCAGCACGGTCAAAATTTCGTCCAAACCGGCTCGCTGCAGTTTTAGCCCTAAAGCCGCTGCCAACTCTTCAGTCAGCATGCGGCGATCTTCTTCCATCAGTCCCAATTGGTCCAGAACAGATTCTTTCTGTTCGACCACATTCATCAATTCATCGGTGCGGTGATCCAAAATCAGCTCGCGCTCAATTTTGGAGATATTGATCAGAGTCTCGAGCGTGCGAAACTGCTTGACCAGCAAAGCCTCAAGAGAATTGACTTTGATCGTTTGTTGTTGGTGGTCCATCGGTTTATCCCGTTACACATCGCGCAACCGGGAAAGCATTGCCTCGGCGAGTTTTTCGATCGGCACCGTGTATGTGCCGTTTTCGACCTGCTCTTTAATCCGATTCACTCGCTCTGTGTCTGCTGCCGGGCTGCTTTTGAAGGCGTCTTTGGCTTTCGTCAAAGTGCGCGCCTGTTCCGATAGTTCCGCGCGGTCTTTCGACCCGGAAACCTGCTGTGAATTCTCAGCGTTGGGTGCCTTTTCAGCCTGGCGAATTCGATCTGCTTGGTTGGCAGAAACGGAATTTAGCGAATTGTTCTCCACTTTCATCTGGTAGCCTCCAGGTATTCTCATAATCTTTACTTTCTCACTATATACTATCGGCTGTCTTTACGAGAACTTTACGCTTTTCGCATATTAATTGCGCCAGAAATCATCTCGTCCGTCTGTTGAAACGTGCGAGTAGACATTTCAAACGCGCGCTGCAGGGTGATCATGCGCGTTACCTCATAGCTGAGATCCACATTCGACTGTTCAAGGGCGCGGGGAACAATCTGCCCCATGCCCTCTACGCCAGGTTGGCCAGCCTGGGCTTCGCCAGAAATTTCCGATTCAAGCCAGATATTCTCTCCTTTGCGGGTTAAAGCGGTAGGGTTATCAAAACGGTACAATTCAAGTTGTCCAACAATCGTCCAGGTTTCACCCTGGCGCGCCATCACACTCCCATCCTGCGTGAAATGAATCTCTTCCACCCCATCCGGAATGTCGCCATCCCACACAATGGGGTAACCGGCGGAGTTGACCAAGTTGTTATCCGCGTCCACTTGAAACTGTCCATTGCGCGAATATCCCACCTCGCCGTCGCCCAGCTCCACCGCGAAGAAACCCTCGCCCGAAATCGCCACATCCATCGGGTTGTCCGAATTGCGGATCGCGCCCTGCTCGGTCATCACCTGCGTAGAAGCGATATAGTTGCCTTCGCGAAAACCGCGGTCAAGCAGCTCCTGAAAATTCAGGCGTGAGCGCTTGTAGCCAATCGTGTTGATGTTGGCCAGATTATTGCTCACATCATCCAGCTCCATCAGGCGCGCATACATATCCTGGCGGGAAATATTAAGCGTGTGGAATAAATTGGATGCCATATTTACTTACCTCCTGGCCGGGTTAGCCAATGCGCCCCAATACACTGATCGAGCGCCCTAATAACTCATCCTGATTCTGAACCATCTGCTGGGCTGCCTGGTAGCTGCGCAGAACCTCCACCATGTGAGTCATTAATCGCGTTGGGTTGGCGTTCGATGATTCCAGGTAGCCCTGCAGCACCACCCCGCCGTCTTCCGTGCCGGGCGCGGCGCTCGATTCAAAGTAATTGCCGGCTGTGCGGGTCAGCACAGCTCCCGGGTCTTCAAACACGGCGATGCCCAGGCTGCCGGCCTCTTCTCCGTTGACCGAGATCAATCCCTCGCGTGAGACCGAAACAATCCCCTGGTCAATCGTGATCGGCTGTCCATTGTCGCTCAGGTACGGAAAGCCGTCCACCGTTACCAACTGGCCTTCCGCGTCGCGCACCATGCGCCCGTCGCGAGTGTAGCGCTCGCCTTCAGGGGTTCGGATACGAAAGAAGCCAGTTCCTTCAATCGCCACATCCAGATCGTTGCCAGTGGCGTTCATCGCGCCCTGCGTAAAATCGATGGTATCTTCGGCCATTTCCACACCCAGGCCAAGCGAACCCAGGTGGCGCAGCGAAGGGCTGCCCACCACGCCCGGAGTGGTGTAGGCTTCTGTGGTCATAAAATCTTCCATCGAAGTCAAAATCTGTTTGAACCCGGGCGTGTCAATATTGGCCACGTTGTGCGAAAGCACTTCCTGCCGGTACATTCCTGAAAGCATGGCCGATGCGGCCGCATAAAAGCCCTTGATCATGCGCTCACCTCATACTTTCCATAAGCCATCTGGCGCTGCACGCTGACCACCAGGCGCACTTCCTGGCGCGTCATGCCCAGCTGCCGGGCAATATCCAGGTCGCTCATTCCACCAGAAGCCATCGCCCGCACCATCTGGTTGCGCTCACCGATTTGCATGCTGGATGCCTGATGAGAACCGCCGTTCTGGCTCAAATTCAACAGGGTTTTGAAATCCTTTTGTCCCATCATGCCGCTCTGGCTGGGAGCCGCCACGCGGTTCTCCCGCGCGGTGGTAACCGCCTTTTGCAGGTTTTGTTCCACCGGCGCGAAGCGGCTGGCCTGTGCCTGGCGCCCGCTGCGCAAAGCGGTTTCGCGGGCCAGTTGGATCAAATTCAACGTATCGTTCAGCAATCCAGAGGTTATTTTTGTCATGGCACTTTACTCTTCTATGCTTTCTGGCATTATTTATAAATGGAATGGTGTTCAATAATATTTGACTTGGATTTGGCTGCCGCCAGCGAGGCCGCGGCCGGTTTATCTTTTGCTTCCGCTTTTTTGCGCCGGCCCAAATTCACCGGCTGGTCGCTCATAATCGCTTTCAAATTCATCACCGCGCGAGACTGCAATTGAGAAACACGCGATTCAGATACTTCCAGCACTTCGCCAATCTCTTTCAGGGTCAGTTCTTCAAAGTAATACAGCGAGAGGATCAATTTATCCCGTTCGGGCAGCTGCTCCAGCGCTTCAATCAACCGCGCTTTCTGGTCGCGGTCCAGCGTAATCTCCGAGGGGTCCTCCTGGCGCTCATCGGCCAGTGTGTCATACAGATTCACGCCGTCTTCCAGGTAATCATCCGCAAGCGCGTCCAGCGACACAATCACCCGGCTGGCCTCTGCCAGCGCTTGCTGGACTTTTTCCAGGTCTTCTCCCAGGAATTTGGCGATTTCTTCCTCGGTCGGAATGCGGTCGAACTCGCCGGTGAGCTGCGTGATCGCCTTCTGAATATTGCGGGAGCGCTGGCGCACCGAGCGAGAAACCCAATCTTGCGAGCGCAGGTAATCCAGCACTTTTCCACGAATTTTGATCGTGGCATAGGTGCTGAACTGCGTTCCAAAAGAGAGGTCAAACCGGTCAAAGGCCTCAATCAAGCCCATCAGCCCCTGGTGCACCAGATCTTCAAAGTCGTTGCGGGTGGCTTCTGAAAGACCCAATCGCCCCAGCACAAAACGCACCAGCGGAACATGATTGAGGATCAATGCCTCGCGCAGCTCTGGTGACCGCGAGGAGAAATATTCAGCAAACAGGTCGGCTTCATTTATATTTTGCTGCATGATTCACTCACGCTTCTTTCCCAATGGTGGTCTGCGCAGTCTCAGAGCTGTCTTCTTCAATCGCCAGCGGTTTCAACGCCGCATCCAGCGAATCGCGCAGGTACATCCAGGAAATAAAGTAAAAAACGAACCCTAACAATAAAACGGTAACCGCTACACGGAGCATGATCATCAACGGATCAACGCCGTGAAATAGCGAAACGCCAAACACCGTTACACCCATCACCAAAACCACCATCTTTGAAACGCTCAACACCAGCTCGGCGCTGCGCGGCAGGCGCACACCGCCTTGCGGCATGGCCGCTTTGGCTTTCTTTTCTTTTTTGGGCTTTGCCTCTTTCGGCTGCTTTACAGCTTCCGCTTTCGGCTGAGCAGGTTTCTTTTCTTTCGCCATTACCGGATCCCCTTTCCAAACAACGCACCCACTAATTTATCCACATCACCAGGCAGTAAATTACCCACCGCCTGATGTCCATTGGTGTAAAAGTAAATCGGAAGCTGGCTGCGCCAGGCCAAATTGTAGGCGTCGCCAAAGGTATAGGTCTCGTCCGCTTTGGTGATCATCAGCCCGCGGATACGAAACGGCCCATAGCTGGCCACAAACTGCGCCAGGTCTGACTCTTTCGTGGTCGCCGCGGCCACCAAAAAGAGCGACTGCCCCGGCAGTTCCGATAGAAAACCGCCAATTTCCGCCACTTCGTCCTCATCAAACGGGTTGGAGCCGGGCATATCCACCAGAACCAGGTCCGCGTTTTGCTCTTCTTTGAGCACTTCGCGCAGGTCTTCGGGGGTATATACCGTGCGCAGCCGCACTCCAATCGCGTCGGTGTAGGTGCGCGCCTCAGAGATGCCCGCCGTGCGGAAGGTGTCTGCGCTCACCCACACCACCTGTTTTCCCATTGTCAGCGAATAATGAGAGGCCAGCTTGGCGCACAGACTGGTTTTTCCTGAGCCGCTGGTGCCGATCATGCACATCACCCGGCTGGGCGGCTGCAGCATGATCTGGTTCTGCGATTTGATACCCGCCTCCAACTGGCGCTGCAGGAAGCTCAGCAACCGGTCGGGGTTATTCAGCACCTGCGGGTTTACCACCTGCACCGTGTTCATGATCAATTTACGAATCAGAGAGCGGTCCAAACCCTGGGCGGTGAGCTGCTTCTTCAAGCGCGCCAGCGCCGGTGGAATTTGACTGTCTTCTTTCAAGGGCGCGCCGATCAGATCTTCCGCTTCCGGTTTGATCGCGCGCACCTCAAACTCCGGCAGCTGCGGATGCGGCTCGGCCAGCGGATTGGTGGGCGAGTCCTTTCCGGCCTGCACGGGGGTCTGAATCACGCCGTTCTTCTGCAGCGCGCTGAGAATGCGCTCCACTGCGTCATCGGCCAGCTGGTTGTTGTTATCCGCCTGTTTACCGCTCACGCTGCGCATCGGGGCGTCATCGTTGTGCCCGTTGACAAAATCCAACCGAGAGGCTGCCACCACTTCGCATGCCGGTTTACGCCAGGCCTGCCACAAGGGACCGCTCGGCACTTCGCGCATCGAAAGCACGATCGCGTCGGTGCCTAAATCGCGCTGAACTTGCTGCAGCGCTTCTAGCATGGTGGGGGCCCGGTACGTTTTTGCCGTCATTTCAACCTGTCCTGCGATTAATCAACCAATACCATTCCGTGAGCCTTCACCCGCGTGTTGGAGCTGACTTCGGAATACGCCATCACAATCAAATTGGGCAGCGACCTGGAAACCAGGTTATGGAACGCCAGCCGCAGCTCACGAGAGCACAACAAAATCGGGATGAAACCCATGGAGGCCAGTTTTTCCATCATCTCGCCGGTGCGGGCGATCACCTTCTGGGCGAAGGCCGCGTCAATCTGGAAGCCAATGCCGCCTTCCGATTGGCTCAAGCCATTGCGCAGTTCGGCTTCCACCTGGGGAGAGAGCGTGAACACATGCAGCGTGCCGCCGTCATCGCGGAACTGGCTGGAAAGCGTGTGCGCCAGCGATTGGCGAACCGCTTCGGCCAGGATGTGCGGGTCGCGAGTCATGCCCGCGTTGTTGGCTAACACTTCCAGAATGCCCACCATATCGCGGATCGGAACGCGCTCATCCAGCAGGCTGCGCAGCACCGACTGCAGATCTCCCAGTGAAAGCAGATCTGGGATCACCCCATCCACGGCGGCAGGGCTCTTGCTGCGAATCTGGTTGATCATCTCCTGCACCATCTGGCGGCTGAGCAGATCGGAAGAATGACCGCGCACCACCTCGGTGAAATGCGTGCTCAGCACCGACAGCGGGTTGACCACCGTGTAACCCATCAGTTCCGCTCTGCCGCGCTCCGACTCCGAGACCCAGATCGCCGGCAGGCCAAAGGCCGGTTCGGTGGTCTGCACGCCCGGCAAATTTTCGTCCACATCCGAACCAGGGATAGCCAGCACCCGGTCAAGCATCAGCTCGCCGCGCGCCACTTCCTGCCCGCGGATCTTGATGCGGTAGGTCTGCGGCGGCAGGCGCAAATTGTCGCGGATGCGCACCACCGGCAACACCAGTCCCAGCTCCTGCATTACCTGGCGGCGAATACCGGTTACCCGCCGCAGCAGGTTATCGGCCTGCTCGTCATCAATCAGAGGGATCAGGCTGTAACCAATTTCCATCTCAACCGGGTCTACCACCACCATTTTCAGCATGTCTTCGGGTGACTCCGGTTCTTCCGCTTCACTCACCAGCGCGGCTTCGCTAGCCTGCACATCCAGGGCTTCGGCTTTTTCACTGTCTTTCAACTTTTGCACGAAGAAAGCCGCCACACCCATTCCGCTGCCCACCAACAGAAACGGTGCCTTCGGAATGCCAGGGATGAGCGACATCACCGCGACCATGACGGCCGCAACGGCAAGCATATTGAAATTGCCCACCTGTTTGAACAGGTCGGTGCCCAGCGAGTTGTCGCTGGTAGAGCGGGTTACCACCAGGCCAGAGGCAGCCGAAACCAGCAGCGCGGGAATTTGCACCGCCAGCCCCGCGCCCACTGTCAGCAGGGTGTAGGTTTGCAGCGCCTGGGTAAATTCCATCCCGTTCTGCACAATTCCAATCAAAAAACCGCCGATGATGTTAACCACCATAATGATGATGGCTGCCACAGCGTCGTTCTTCACAAATTTACTGGAGCCATCCATCGCGCCGTAGAAGTCCGCTTCTGTCTCAATCTCACGGCGGCGTTTGCGCGCTGTTTGCTCATCAATCAGGCCGGCATTCAAATCCGCGTCAATGGAAAGCTGCTTGCCGGGCATCGCGTCCAGCGTGAAGCGCGCCGAAACTTCTGCCACGCGCCCGGCGCCGTTGTTGATCACCACAAACTGGATGATCATCAGGATCAAGAAGATGACGATACCCACCACGTAATTTCCGCCCACCATCAGGCTGCCAAACGTATCCACAACCTTGCCCGCCGAGCCGTTGAGTAAAATCAGTCGGCTGGTGGCGATGTTAATACCCAGGCGGTAAAGCGTTACCAGCAGCAGCACCGTGGGGAAGACCGAAAACTCCAGCGGTTGGGTGATGAACATGGTCAACAGCACAATGCCGATTGAAATGGCAATGTTCAGCGCGATCAACAAATCCAGCACAAACGATGGCAGCGGCAGGAGCATCAAGCTCACAATCACCACCAGCGACAGCGCCATGACCATATCTTTGGAACGGGCCAGAATCTTCAGGTTATTCAGGGGAGCCGTAAACTGATTAGTCGCCATAATTCCTTGTCTTTACTCTCTACTCGTGGTTATTTCATTCCAACGGGCTGGCCGCCGCGTTTTTTCAGGTTGAATACGTAGGCCAGCACTTCGGCAACCGCCACATAAAATTCCTGTGGGATCTCCCGGTCAATTTCCACCTCGCGGAACATCGCCCGTGCCAGAGGTTGGTTTTGGATCACCGGAATGTTGTTTGCTTTCGCTATTTCCACAATCTTCTGAGCCACTTCAAACGCGCCTTTGGCCAGCACTTTGGGGGCGTTCATCCGCCCGCCGTCATATTGAATGGCAATCGCGTAATGCGTAGGGTTGGTAATGATCACATTGGCTTTGGGTACATTCGCCATCATGCGCGTCTGGGCAATCCGCCGCTGCTGCTGGCGAATGCGGCCGCGCAGCATCGGGTCGCCTTCGGTACGTTTGAACTCTTCCTTGAGTTCCTGTTTGGACATGCGCATCGAGCGCATAAACTCCCAGCGCTGGTAGGCGTAATCGGCAACTGCCAATATGATGTAGGCGGTGCCTACGCGGAACGCCAGTGAAAGCGATAATTCCACATAATTGCTCAGCGCCGAAGGCAGGTCCATCTGATTCAGCACCAGCAGGTCTTCAATCCGGCTGCGCAGAAATGAATAAGCCACCCAACTCACCAGCACCAGCTTGAGCAGTGCTTTGAACATTTCCACCACGCCCTGTGCGGAGAAAATCCGTTTAAACCCCTGCAGCGGATTTACCCGCTTGAAGTCGAAGCCAATCTTCTTCTGCGCCCACATCAGGCCGGTCTGCGCCAGCGTAACCGACACACCCACCAGCATCAGCACCAGCAGCATGCCCACCAGCGGCGGCAGGATCCGCAAAGCCTCATCCACAAACCAGTCTCGCACCCAACCAATCGAAACCTCGGCGGTGGGCATAATGGTGATCGCGTCGCTCATCAGGCTCTGCATCGCGTTCGACAGGCCGCTGCCAAAAGCCGAGAGCAGGAACGCCCCCGTCAGCAAAATGGCGGCGGAATTCAACTCTACACTGCGAGCAACACGGCCTTCTTGCTTGGCCTCTCGCAGGCGTTGTGGGGTAGGGGCCTCCGTCCGTTCCGACATTCCTTATCCCTCTCCTGCCAGTAAAGTCAGCATGCGCGGGGCTATCTGCTGGAACAGGTCTTCCAGCAAAGGAATAAAAGCCACCAGCGCCACCGACAAAACCAATAAACCCACACCAATTTTTAGCGGCATGCCCAGGAAGAATACCTGAATCTGCGGCGCGACCCGCGCCAGCAGACCCAACACCAAATCCGTGAGCAAGAGCGCGCCCATCACCGGCAAGGCCATGCGAATGCCGGCCACAATCAAACCGGTCGTCATGCCAATAATCACATCCGGTTTCAGCACCGGCAAAGTGCTGGCCACCGGCATCACTTCAAACGTCTTTTGCAGCCCCACCAAAAACATGTGGTGACCGTTCATCACCAGGAAAATGAGGATGGAAAAGGTGTAAAACAACGCATCCATCGGTGAGCCCGACTCGCCCATCGCCGGGTTCAACACCCGCCCCGAGCCGAAACCCGACCCCAGGCCCATCGTCTCGCCAGCCATCTGAATGGCGCCAAAGGTGATCGCGGCGGCGTAACCGGCCACCGTCCCCACCAGAATTTCGCGGCCAATCGCCAGGGCAAAGGGGAAAAGCGTCATTCCCGGGTCGCTGGCGGCCGCCTGCGACTGCCAGGGAACCAGCACCACCGCCAGGGTAATTCCAAACGCAAGCCGCACCTGGTTGGGGATGGTATTGCCCCCCAGCACCGGCACGTGAATAATGGTCGCCAAAACGCGGGTGACCACGAGGAAAAACATTTGCGCTTGCAGAACAGAAATTAACATAAAAGGTTCCCTGGTAAGCTCTATACCAAGGATACTGGAAGGGTATTTTTATGTCAGTAAAGAGGGGGTGAAGGCCATCTAAAGATGGCGTAAAAAAGGATGAGGGGAATGCTAAAGTTTCAAAGACTTCTGCCGATAACCTGTTCTTTGATTATCTTCCGCACCCGTTCAACAAATACGTCGGTATTGACCGGTTTCACCAGAAAATCGTCCACGCCAATCTGGGCAATTTGCCGGACCACCACCGGGTACCCCAGCGATGACAGCACCATAATCCGCGGCCGGCGGGGAATTTCCAGCTTTTTTACCTGTTCCACCAGGTGCAAGCCGTTCACGCCGGGCAAAAAGAGGTCGATAATCACCATTAACGGCCGGTTCTTTTGAATAAACGGGATCACCTCTTCGCCCTCGGCGAGATGGTGAACCTGCAAATTCTCAATCCGGTTGAGCGCCAGTTTTAATAGCGCGCTCTGGGTTGGGTTGGCCTCTACCAGCAATACCGGCAGTTTTGTCTCAGCATTCATGCTGATATTATATTCTGGATTGCGAGCGGCTGGCGCTTAAATACTCGCCCACCCGCTTGCGTAGCTGCTCCAGCGTGTCTTCGCTCAGGCGCAAAATATTGTACGATTCAGGGTGAATTTCGTTAACGAACAGTTCTTTATTGGTAACACCGACCTGCGCGCTCAACGCGTTAGCCACATTGACAATCGCGGGCAGCTCAGGACGGGTGCGCGCCAGCGAAGGCGCATGGTGGCAGCGGATCGCGTCGATCAGCACCACCGGGTAGTTCCACTTTTCGGCCATCAGCCCGCCCACGGCCGCGTGGTCAATCCCCAATAACTGCTCTTCCACCTGCCACAGACGCAAGTTATAGCGTTGCATCAGGTCAATCATTTTTGAGTAATCCAGCACAATGTACTGGTCCAGCAGCAGCTTGCCAATGTCGTGCAGCAGACCGGCCAGGTAGGCTTCATCCGGGTCGCCATAGCCCACTGCCTGGGCCAGCCACTGCGCGGTAACCGCCGTAGAAATGGCGTGATTCCACAAATCGCCCGCCCCAATGCGGTACCCCGAAAGATTGCGGGAAAGCGGCCCCTCGGCCACAATGCTCATAATCAGATTCTTGAGGCGCTTAAACCCCAGCCGCATCACCGCCTCGTTAATCGAGGTGCAGTTAACGGTAAATCCCATCGCTGCCGAGTTGGCCATTTGCAGCACCGAAGCCGCCAGCGCCTGATCTAACGCGATCAATTCGGCAACGTAGCCGGCGGTGATCATAGGGTCTTCCATCGCCCGCAGCGTGCGGTTGACACTGGTCGGCATTGGCCATAACCGGTCAACGCGGGAAAGAATCTGGTCAATTTTTCTTGGCAGCATAATCTTGCCTCTTCAATGCTAGGGAACCAGGGTGGGCAGGCTTTCAAATAATCCAGAGGTAAAGGTTACCAGTTGTTGCAGCATCCAGGAACCCAACAGAAGCAATACCAGGACGATGCCGATCATTTTCGGAATAAATGTGAGGGTTACTTCGTTAATTTGTGTGGCTGCTTGAATGAGGCTGATTACACTACCCACCAGCAGACTCACCAACAAAATCGGCGCGGCCAACAAAAGAGCCACCGTGATGGCATTCTGCGCCAGCGAAAGAACAAATGTCTCGGTCATTGCACGCCTCTTCCTACATGAAACTGAGAGCCAGACTGCGCGTAATTAAGAACCAGCCATCGACCAGCACAAATAGCATGAGTTTGAAGGGCAAAGCAATCAGCGACGGTGGCAGCATCATCATACCCATTGAGAGCAGCACGCTGGAAATCACCAGGTCAATGATCAGGAAGGGAATGTAAATGATAAATCCCATTGTGAAGGCGGTGCGCAGCTCGCTGATCACAAATGCCGGGAACAATGATACCGTGGGGATATCCGCCAGCGTTTGCGGTTGAGGCTGCCCGCCCATTTGCAGGAACAAGGCAATATCTTTTTCGCGTGTCTGCTTGAACATGAACTCCCGCAGCGGATCAGCCGCCCGCTTCAAGGCCTCTTCCTGAGTGATCTGGCTGTCCAGGTACGGCTGCAGTGCGTTCTGGTTAATTTTATCGTATGTTGGCGTCATGATGAAGAAAGTCAGCACCAATGACAGGCCGATCACCACCTGGTTGGGCGGAATGGTAGGTGTGCCAATGGCGTTTCTCACCATGGAAAGCACAATCACAATCCGGGTGAACGATGTTGCCAGGATCAAGATCGAAGGGGCAATCGTTAATACGGTCAGCAGCACCAGCAGTTGAACGCCCTGCGCCACTTTTTCCGGTTCGCCGGCCGGGTCAACCGTCAGTGTAACGCCCGGAGCAGTCAGCTCTGGCGTGCCGGCGCAGCCCGCCAGCAGCAACGCGGCCAGTCCAATCAATCCCAACATGAGCAATTTTTGTTTCTTCATGGACTTAGCCCTGCCCTTTTGAAACCGGCTCAAACTGATCCAGGCTGACCTGGAAGTATTCGCTGAACTCCGCGGCGCTTTGCCCGACCGGTTCGGCGGCCATCTCGGGCGTAATTTCCTTCAGCAGCTGCACATTGTGGTCGGTCGCGCCGATCAATAAAACCTGCCCGCCAACCCGCACCAGATGCAGGGCGCGGTTGGGAGAAAGGTTCAGCGTTTCCTCAACGCTCATCTTCCGTTCGGCAGGACGCCAGACAGCCCCTTTTCCCATCCACTTGCGTGCCGCCAGCGCCGAAACGCCGATCAACGCCACCACAACCCCCAGCTTCAAGAAAACATCCAGCGCCAGGCCAGCTGTGCTGCTGGTGCGGGTTACCTCTTCCTGGGTAAAGGAATAGGTCGCCTCGCCTGAATTTTTCAACAGTACGCCCACAAACACCGACGCGACCAGGGCAATCATCGCCAGCCACAGACCAATTTTTTGCGTTCGGCCGCCGCGCAGGGGTTGTTTCAGCAAATCAAAAATTTTCTGCATTCCACCCAATCCTTACTCGCTTTTGGGCTTGGAGGTAACTAATTCTGTAATGCGCACCGCGAATTTATCGTCAACCACCACCACCTCACCGCGGGCGATCAGACGGTCGTTGATGAACACATCAATCGGGTCACCGGCCATGCGGTCAAGTTCAATCACCGATCCGCTTTGCAGCTCCAACGCCTGCTGAAGCAGCATTTTGGTTCGTCCCAATTCAACGGTAATAAACAACGGCACATCCATCAGCATATCGATGTTCGCCATGGATACGCCCATCGCCGCTGCCGACAGACCTTCGTCCATCATTCCATTTCCATTATTGGACATTTCGTCATTCATCATATCCATCATCATTCACCTGGTTAATCGTAGTCGGATTATTCTTCGTCACGCGCAACCGAATGCACTTTCGCCACCAGCCGATTGTTCGCCTTACCAATCCGCACATTGAATAATGTCTGGTTGGCAATTTGCATTTTGAAAAGCTGTTCCACGCCCGTGTCTAAACGGATCACATCGCCCACGCTGAGCTCAAGCACTTCGCGCACCGTCAAATTGGCAGAGCCCATAATCACTTTCACCGGCAGTTTGACGTTGCTGAGCGATTTCATCGCGTTTTCGCGCACCGCGGGATCTTGTGTTTGTTCCTTGCGCCCCGAAATCCACACATGCGGATTCAGCTCATTGGCGATCGGCTTGAGCGTGCGGAAAGGAATAAAAACGCTCATCGTTCCAGTAGTTTCCATCAAGGTCAGCTCAAAGGTCAGCAGCATCACTCTTTCGGTACCCATCATCATTTGCACCCAGTTTGAGTTGACCGTGCTGTCTTCCAGCGCCGGTTCAATCGAAGCGACCTTGCTCCACGCCCCTTTCAGGTCGTTCAGCATGTGCTCCACCAGGCCGCGCAGCAAAGACTGGTCAATGTCAGTCAGATCGCGTTCCTGCACCTGGCCTTCAATCCGTCCGCCCAGACGCTGTTCCAAAATCATCAGACTCACATTTGGGCTGATGGTCAGCACAATCTGGCCGGGCAGCGGCGCCAGCGTAATCATGTGAAACAGCGTGCCGGCCCCAGAATCCTTCAAGAAATCATGAAAGCGTCCTTGCTCGGTATGCACCAGGCGCGGGCGCAAATTGAAGCGCAGAAAAGTAGGTAAAGAGGTGGTCAGCCGCTCCGCCAGATCTTCGTGCACCAGCTCCACGGCGCGCATCTGCTCTTTCGAGAAACGGTTGGGCGACCAGAAGTTGTACGGCTGAACCTTTTTACCTTCTTTGGTCTTAGCCGATTTGCCCACCGCGCCCGGCTCTGAACCGATCAGCTCGGCCAGATTGACGCGTTCTTCGCCCTCATTTCCCTCTATTTCTATCGCGCCGCTCAGCAGCGCATCAATTTCTTGTTGGCTCAGCATATTCGGCCAATCCTGTCTTTACCTGAATGAATTACTCGACCACAAACTCAGTGAAATAGACCGCGATCACGGTGTAGCCCGGCAGCGCCTGGTTGATCCGATCACGGATTTCATTCCGCAGGCCTTCTTTTCCCTCAGCCGTGTACAACTGCTCAAACGACTTGCTGGAAAGCAGGGTAATGATATTGTCGTCAATCACCGGCAGTTTGGCCGTAATCTCGGTGGTAAATTCGGTAATCGGGTCTGTCGCGGTTTCTTCGCCGCCGTGCGCCCCGCCAGACTCCTCGGCTTCAGGGTCTACCGCGGGAGGGTTGAACTCCAACACCACCGCCACACGGATGTATTTTCTTCCCGAGGGATCGGTAAGGTTGATAATCTTGGTGCCGGTATTGATCATCACCCCCGAACCGGGCTGCGCCAGCACAGGCTCCACCACGGCTTGCGCAACTGTCCCGCTGGAATGCTCACTGGCAGGCAGCAATGTGCCCGACTCAGCAGTCGGATACAAATATTGCAGATAAAACGGTTTGGGGTAATCGTCTGGCGCGAACATAATATAGGCTGTCGCCATGCTAAAAGCCGCCGTAATCAGCAGCACCAGCACCGCCAGTATTTTGAGAACTAATGAAAGAATATTTGAAACTTTTTCCATAGCTTCAGGCTCCCTCTACTTCCTTCCAACCACCCCTGCCTTACTCGGCTGCAGCGCTGGAGGTGTCAAGATGATTGGTGTCTAACCCCACATGGTTAGAGGCCACGCGGTAAATAATGACAATATCGGCCCGGCTGTTCAAAGCGCGGTGCTGTTCGCTGTCGTTGGGAAAGATCGGTTCGTATTCACCCCGCCCCGAGATGGTGATGCGGGTGGGGGCAATCCCTTTGGAGATCATATATTCGGCAATCACGGATGCCCGTCCGGTGGAAAGCTCCCAATTGTTGTGAAAACGCGGATCGGTGGGAGGTGTATTATCCGTGTGCCCCACTACCCTTACCTGGTTTTCAATCGGCCGCACCATTTCCACAATCGTATCCAACACCGGGTACGCGTCGGCCTGCAGCTGCGCCGTGCCAGGGTCAAAAATCAGCTTCTCGCTCAACGAAATCAGCACGCCTTCCACATTGGTTTGCACGCTCACTTCGCCGCCCAGGTTCTGGCTGGCCAGCATATAGGTCAATTCGCCAGCCACTTCTTCCGACTGGGGCGGCCGCATGGGAATACCGGGAATGACAATCGGGTTGGGCTTGCCATCTTCCATCGATCCGCCCGAGCTGTTAATTCCAGCATCAATCACCTGCGCCGGTCCGCCCAGCGAAAACGCCGCCCGCATGCTTTCGGCCAGCTGCTTGTATTTTTCCACGTCCACCTGGCCCATCGAATAGAGCACTACGAACAACACCATCAGCAGTGTAATGAAGTCAGCATAGCTGACCAGCCACCGCTCATCGTGCCCGGCATGTTCTTCTTCGTGCAAGCCGCCTTGGGAATCACTCATAACTCTTACGCCTTTTCAGGTGCCGCGCTTTCGGCTTTTGCTAATACTGCCGGCGGCAGATAAGACCCTAACTTCTCGCGGATAATGCGCGGGTTTTCTCCGGCCTGAATAGCCAGAATGCCCTCCATCAGCATCACCCGGTAATTCACCTCTGCCGTGCTTTTGGCCTTCAGTTTTCCACCCATCGGCAGGTAGATGAGATTGGCCATCAGCAGACCCCACAGGGTCGCCAGGAACGCGCCCGCGATGGAAGTGGCCAGCTTATTCGGATCATCCAACTGTTTCAATACCGAGATCAGGCCCATAACCGTACCGATAATACCGAAGGTGGGGGCAAACGCACCCGCTGCCGCGAACATTTCGTAGCCGGCTTTGTGGCGGTTCTTCATCTGGGTGATATTGGCCATGAGAATGGCTTTCACCTGAGAAGGATCCACACCGTCCACCACCATCATAATTCCACGCTTCAAGAAGGCATCGTCTATTTTCTTGCTTTCCTCTTCCAACGCCAACAGGCCGTCGCGCCGGGCTTTATCGGCCATCGACGCGATCCGCTCAATCGCGCCCTGAATATCAAATTTTTCATCCTTGGCCGAAATCATCAGCATCTTGGGAATGCGCAGCATCACTTCCAGCGGAGAGGCCACCGTGGTCGCCATCAACGAACCACCCACGATCAGAATGATCGCCGAGGGGTGCGCAAAGAGCTCGGCCGGTGAACCACCGTCCATAATCAACACAATCACCAGAATAACCAGCGCTAATATCAAACCAACAATCGTAGAGAGATCCATCGTTTCTTTGCTCCCAGGTTACTTTTGTGTCAATCCAAAGAATCTATGCCAGAAAAAGGCGCGCGCACCTTGCGGCGGTATTCCACCACCCGTTCCACAATTATCTCCGGCGCTTCTTTTACAACCAGCTTCATATCATCCACCAACGTGATCACCGTGTCTGGCGTTGATTCAATCGTCCGGATTAATTCGGCATTGATATAAAATTTTGTGCCATTCAACCGTGTAACCAGTATCACGCAGTGCTCCTCTTCAAATCAGGTCCGGGATGATCCGACAGCATCAATTTAACATAAGCGCCCGCAATAGGATGTAAATTTGCCGTGAAAGCAGAGTTAAACGCGGCTAAAAAAACACTTCAGCGTCCACGCGCGTTTCCCTGTACAGCCCAACCCCTCAATCTTGCAAATTTGACCAACTTGGGCTATTATTACCACTCGTTAGAGATGAAACTGGGTTCTTAACTAATGAAGCACGGGGGGCGTGGGCGAAGCTCCAATCGCGAATCCGCGGGGTCAAACCAGCACACCAGCCTTTGAACCATTCACTGCCTTACAACACATACCCTGGTTAGCGCCTGCCGCCCAGCTTCGCGTGTAAAAAAACCATTAAGACAGGTAATGGCAATGCAATTTTGACAATTGCCTCAAAAATCACTCTGACAATCAAAAAATATGCTTTAATAATGGTAACGTTTGCTATTGTCGGTAACTGGTCTTGCGCATGAGCCATTCTTATCAAATCCTCGTCCTTGATGACGACCGCAGCCTTGCCAGCCTCATCAAAGCCTACCTGGAGAACACCATCCAGGCCGGGGTGGAATTAACCCATTCCGTTGACCATTTCTGGCTCGCGCAGCAATCCAACCGTTACGATCTCTTCCTTTTAGACTACCGCTTGCCCAATACCACCGGCATTGAAGTGCTGGATGAGATCAAAAAACGCGACATCACCACTCCCGTGATCATGATGACCGGTGAGGGTTCCGAACAGATTGCCGTCCAGGCCATTCAGAGCGGGGCAATGGACTACCTGGTCAAAGGCAACGACCTGCTCAACCGCCTGCCAGACGCGATTAAAAAAGTGCTGCAAATGCACGACCTGCAGCAGGCCTACGACAGCTCGATGGACCAAATCAAGTATCAAGCCCTGCTGCTCAGCAATATCCGCGAAGCGGTGGTCGTTTGGGACACAGACGGAAGAATCACCTTCTGGAATATTGCCGCCTACAAATTGTTTGGCTACAAACCTAATGAGCGCATCGGCGCAAACGCCTATGAGCATTACATCAACCAGTTCCTACCGCCCGTCATTTTACCCAAAGCCGAAGACACCAGCGGTTTTGAAATTCAGCGCCGCTACATTCACCCCGATGGCAGCAACTGCTGGGTCAGCTCTCGCACCACCCCCCTGGTAGATGAAAAAGACCCGCGCAAAATCATCGGCTACATCGATATTTCGCACGACATCACTCGCCTTAAACGCGAAGAAAAAGCGCTGAAAGAAAACAAACACTTCATCCAGCGCATTCTCGACACCACCCCCTTCCCCATTTTTATTTTCGACCTGAAAGAAAAACGCCTTACGTTTGTCAATCATGCCACGGAAAAATATTTGCAGTATTCCCCCGAAGAGCTGCTAAATCAGGGCAGGCACTTGTTAAAACAACTGCTGCACCCGCGCCACACCGAGCGCGGCGCCATCCATGAACGGTATGCAAACCTGGCCGATGGACAGATCATTCAAAACGAATACCAGATTCAAGACCGCGGTCACCAGTGGCACTCTTTCCTCAGCCATGAGGCCGTCTTCCAGCGCGACCTGGATGGCACACCCATACAGATTATTGGCGTCGCGGAAGACATTACTGACCGCAAGCAAGCCGAGCGCAATCTGCGTCACCGCGCCGCCATCGAAAGCCTGATTGCGTCTATCTCCACTGATCTGGTCAACCTTGAGTTTCCCCACATCCACGCCGGCATTCAGCGCAGCCTCAAAGCCGTTGGCGAATTTCTGCTCATGGATATGGGGTTTGTGCAAATCCTCAGCGACCAATCGACCAGCGCCACCAGCGCGTACCACTGGGCGCGTGAAGAAAATCACCGCCAGTCTCTATCTACCTGCCAGGCGGCCATCATCGCCTCACCCGACCTCATCGCCCGCCTGCGCAGCTCTCAAAGCGTGCAAATTTCTGCGGACAGCGAACCCAACCCCGACCTGCAAGATTTTGTTGACCGGCTGCGCGAAAGCGGAATCAAACAGATCAGCATCATTCCCATGCACTACAATGGCAAGCTGATCGGTTTCCTGGGGTTTGCCTCCCGCCAGTCTGCCCGCCAATGGGACGCGCAAGACCAAAACATGCTGCAAACCGTGGCCGATATTTTTGTCAACACCCTTATCCAGCTTTGGTCAGAAGAGCGCCTGCGAAAAAGCGAGGCGCTTTACCGCGCCATTGTCGATGACCACCAGACGGAGCTGATCAGCCGCTTTAACCCCGACACCACCCTCACCTTCGTCAACGACGCCTATTGCCGCTTCTTTGACAAAGGCAAGCATGATTTGCTTGGAAAGAGCTTTCTCTCGCTGATGCAGACACAAGACCGCCAGCAACTCCTGCGCGAATTGTATGACCTCACCCCTGCCACCCCGGTGCGCACCATTGAAACCAGGTTTACCCTGGCCGACCAATCAACCCGCTGGATCGAATGGTCTGACCGCGCCATCTTCTCTGAGAACAACGATCTGATCGAATTCCAGTCGGTAGGCCGCGACATTACCCAGCGCAAAGAAATGGAAGAGCGCATCGAAAGCGCGCGCGCCCAACTGGCACAAAACACGCGCCTGGCTTCGTTGGGAGAACTCGCCTCCGGCGTTGCTCACCTCATCAGCAACCCCCTCACCACGGTCATCGCCGAAGCCCAGTTGTTGAAACAAGAGATCGATCCATCTGACCCCCGCCTGGAGTCAGTAACCGCCATCGAACAGGCCGGCTGGCGCACCCAGCAAGTGGTGGACGAACTGCTGCACTTCTCGCAGCCCACCAGCGACCAGAATGAATGGGTCAACATTAACGAAACCATCCAGCGCGCCCTCACCCTGGTCAAAGGTAACCTGTCGAACATCGATGTGGAATTAAAAATCAACCTTGCTGAATCCTTGCCGAATTTGATTGGCAATGCCCGGCAGCTTCAAGACCTGTGGGTCAATTTACTCCTGCTGGCGCGTAATGCCAGCGCGGACGGAAAAGCGCACACCATCCAGATCACCACCTCCTCCGCCGAAAACGGAAAGGTTGTGATTGAATTATCGGATGACGGAAACATGATCCCGGAAGAGCAAATGAAAAATCTCTTTGAGCCTGTTTTATTACCGCCGGGGCTGGGCCGCGGTACGGGAATGGAATTAAGTATCTGTCGTGAAATTGTTCGCCAGCATAACGGTACAATTAAAGCCAGCAGTTCAGTGGCAGGAACCGTCTTCACGATTGAATTTACAGGGGAGGTAATCAGCCATGGAAAAAGCTAACGTTTTGATCATTGAAGATGATGATATTGTCGCGCGGACGATAGAGCGGCTGTTGCGCGGAGCCGAATTTCACACCTACGTCGCCGGAACGGGCGTAGACGGTCTGCAATTGGCCCGCCGCCGCGTTCCCGACCTGGTCATTCTGGACGTGATTATGCCCGGGATGAACGGGTATGAAGTTTGCCAGGAGATGCGCGCCGATCCGCTGCTCAAAGATGTACCTATTCTTTTCCTGACGGCCAAAGCCAAAGACGAAGACCGCATCTCTGGTTTTAAGGCCGGCGCCGACGATTACCTCAGCAAGCCGTTCAACATGGAAGAGCTGATCCTGCGTGTGCGCGCGATTTTGAAACGCGCCCGCGGAGCCCGCGCGGCTGAACCCGAAAATGACAAGAAACCCGCCGGCGGTTTTAGCGCGCTGCTCAATATCTTTGCCAAAAAAGAAGAGGAACCACCCGAACAACCGCCCAACACCATTTCTGCTTGCGGTTACATTTTAAACACCCAGACTTTTGAACTGGACACCCCCCATATCGGTAAAATCCGTCTCACCCCCGTCCAGTTCGACTTGCTCTATCACCTGATGTGCCACCCCAACGAAATCTTCTCTCCGGCTCGCCTGCTCGATGAGGTCTGGAACTATCCCAGCAACACGGGCAGCCCCGACCTGGTGCGTGTTCATATTAAAAATTTGCGCGAGCGGGTAGAAATAGATGCCAAGAATCCGAATTTTATTAAGACAGTATCAGGGTACGGCTATACCATTAGTACAGAAGAGGACTGATTGATTAATGGATACCTCCAAAAATGGTGGTTCAATAAACCTGATATCTTCACTTAACGCAACACTGTCAGATCTCATCGGTGAAAACATTTCTCAACAAGAAACCCTGCGCGCCTGTCTGCAGATGGTCTTAATTGGTGCCCGCCAAAAAAGCGGCGCCATCTTTATTCCTTCTCTCAACCCTGAAAAAGTGCCGCCGTGGATCACTTGCGACCTCTCGCCCGAATGGCAGCAAGACCTGGAAAACCCGGCTGGCTACCTCAACCAGGTAGCGCGTGGTGTGATCAATACCCGCGAACCCTCCGCGGGTCAGGGCGAATTTCACCTTGCCGGCGCGGTCCCCTTTACCATCCGCCCAGGTGTAGACGCGGCCATCCTCATCGAGGGGCCGGCCCGCACCGCAGAAGAATTAGCCGAATGGCAATCGCTGGCCGAGTTAACCAGCAAAATCATTCGCACCAAAAGCATTTATCAATCCTACCTGGAAGACATGACCCACCCCGCTCCGTCAATTCTGACTGCCGCACCTTCCCTTGAGACAGACAGTTTTTCCTACGACCTGCAGGCCTGCGCACTGCGCTGCATTACCAACACCATTCACGCTGAGAGCGCGCAGCTCGTTCTGATTGATTCGGCTAACCAGAATCTGGCCACTCGAAAAATAGTTACCCGCGAGAATCAGGTGCGGGTGCTCAACGAACTGGCACCCTACAAAGGTCTGGTTGCGAAATGCATTCAATCCGGCCGCATGCTGCAAATCAACAATCCCGGCCAGGAAGCCGATTTTGATTCTGAATATGATTCAATCGATGGGTCCCTTCCCAAAGCGCTGTTGTGCTTCCCATTGTTTGTCAGCAATCAGGTGCTGGGCGTGATTGAAATTATCAATCCCGAAGAAGCCAACCTGAATGCCTACGAAACCGGGCAGATGAAGTCGCTGGTAAAATCAGCTACCAGTTTCATTTTCAACAATCACCTTATCCAGCAGCTCAAAATCGCCAACGCCGACCTCGAAGCCAGCCGCTGGGAACTGCTGCACTCGCGCAACACTCTGCGCGCCCTGTTTGACAATATTCCTGACTCCATTTACATCGTTGACCAGAACTATAACCTCACCGCGGTCAATAAAAGCCGAGCGCAGCGCGCCAAAACCCCCCCGAACCTGTTGGTGGGGCGAAAGTGTTACAAGGCCTTGTTTAACCGCGAGTCGCCCTGCCAGATGTGCCTCATCCAGGAAACCCTGCAGACTGGCCGATATACCCAGCGCATTGCCAACCTGATCGAAGAAGGTGAGAACACCACCGAATGGGAAATCAGCACCTTCCCTATCCAATCGGGCAGCGGCCCCACCGAACAGGTGATTGTGGTTGAAGATGATGTTACCGAAAAGCGCCGAATGGAAGCCAACTTAATCCAGTCCGAAAAGCTGGCCTCTGTTGGACAGCTGGCCGCCGGCCTGGCCCATGAGATCAACAACCCTCTCACGGCCATCATCGCCAACGCACAGCTGCTGCGTATGGATCTTCCCGAGGCCAGCGATGACGTGCTGGAATCGGTTAACCTGATCGAACTGGCCAGCAAGCGCGCCTTGCAGGTGGTGCGCAATTTGCTCAGCTTTGCCCGCAAAGAGCATTATGATTTCCAGTCCATTCGCCTCAACGACACCATCAAAGACTCGATCGCCTTGCTTCAACATGAAATTGTGTCTCACAACATCACCTTTACCGCTGACCTGCAAGACGACATGCCCGACATCGTCGCCAGCCGCGACCATCTTCAGGGAGTGTGGACCAACATTATTAAAAATGCGATTGACGCGATGGAAAATTCACGCGGGCAGATCACCGTTACCTCGCGATTTGCGAACCGTGAATTCACGGTGACCATCCGCGATACCGGGAAAGGCATTCCCGAAAACCGCAAAAACGAAATCTTCGAGCCGTTTTACACCACCAAATCCTCCGGGCGCGGAACTGGCTTGGGGCTTTCGGTGGTGCACCGCATCATCAAACAGCACAACGGCTACATTCAAGTCGACAGCAAGGTTGGCGAAGGCACTCTGTTCACCATTCGCCTTCCCGAAAAACCCTGACCTTCCCTAAGGTTCTAAAACAACCCGAAAGCCCAGCGCGGGGGAGATGTAATCGGCCAGCACACCTTCGCGCGCCGCGCAGCGGGCCAGCTTGCGGCTATAGTACCATGCTCCGCCGCGCACCACAATTTTGTCGCTCCGCGCTGGCTGCTCGCGGCCATCATCCGAATCATACGGGTAGGGCTTGAGGGCGGTGCTGGTCCATTCCCAAACATTTCCAACCACGTCTGCGCAGCCGTACGGGCTGTCGCCGGCCGGTGAATAAACGCCCACTTCTGATGTGGCATTCTTGCCGCTCTCCAGGGTATTGCAGCGCCAGGGGTTAAACATGCCACCCCAGGGGTAGATGCGCCCGTCGGTTCCCCGCGCGGCCTTTTCCCACTCAGGTTCTGTGGGCAGGCGGTAGCGCTTGTTGGTGCGTTTGGAAACCCAGGCGCAGTATGCTTCGGCATCCGCTTTTGAGATGCCCGTAACCGGTAAATCGTCCGTTTCCATCTTAAAGTGAAAACCTACCCAATCGCGCGGCACGCGGTGGCCGGTTTCAAAGGTAAATTTGTAATATTCCACATTCGTAACAGGCGTGCGGCCAATCCAATAATCCGGCAGATTCAGGCGGTGTTGCGGCTGCTCAATCTGGAACATGTCCTTTTCATACCACTCCAGCGCCCAATCCTCTTTGCCCAGCAGTTCGCGGATTTGCCGCTCGCTGGTGCCCATAATAAACTCGCCAGCCGGAATCAGGATCATCTGCGGCAGCATGCCGGTGTCTTCCATCTGGTTGTTAAATTCGTCATCGAGTATAGGCTTGACCATATCCTGATTCCCTTTCCACTCCCGCAGATTCTAATACCTTCCAAAAGGTTGTCATTGTCCGGTCCAGGTTTTCTTCGGCGCCCTGGCTGATTCCATACACATATGGTCCCCACACCGAATCGCGCTGATAGATGTGAATATGATCAATCATATCCATTAAGATTCGCTCCCAACTACCGTTGGCATTATTTACCAGCCAGCCGTGCGGGCGAAGGTCAAAATTGTTCCCTGTTTCCGATCCAATCCAGGGAATTTTCAACGCCATATATTCCAGCGTGTTGATCCGCGCCAGGCTCTCAACGGCTACGTCAAACTGCGGCACCAGACCAATATCCACCCAGCCGAGCGGCCTGGGCCACACCAGGCTGCGGCTCTCATCCAAAAGGAACCGCTCGGTCAGCTCTTTGGGCCAGGCTTTAAAATCACCGCTGGCAGCGGCAAGCGGCATCCAGCGCACATTCGGCCGCGACTGGCTAACCCGCTCTAGCAAACCTGCCAGCCATTCTTCAGCCACCGGCTGGCCCCTCACTAAACCATGATGCCATCCCACCACTATACCATCATGTTCTACGCGGTTCATCGACATCAGGTTTTCAAGGTCAATATAGCTGGGAATGACATGGTAGCGGGTATGCCCGTTCCAGCGCAGCATACTGCTGGCAAACGGCAGGATCGCCCCATCCGACAGGCGCAGCGCGGTTTCAATCGCTTCGGTGCTGGTCCCATTAACCAGACAGTCGCAGTGCTGCCCGCCCGGTTGCGCTTGCGCTGTCCGTGACAGGTTGCTGCGGTCTTCCAGATCAATCAAAACCACCTTTCCCTGCGCTTTCCAATGCTGAATTGCCAGAGAAATTTCGTGCGACGGCTCCGCCTGAATCAGAATTAAATCTGCTTCCGCGCAAACATCCCGCACCGCTTCAGATTCCTGCAGAAAGTCGTTTAGGTTGATGCAGTAAACCGGATGATCTCCCCTGCGGTTGAGCACGCGGGCAAGGTGAATGAACCTCCATTCCATCCCTGGAGACGCGTCTTGCGGTGATACGTAAACAAATACCAGTTTCAAAGTCAGGATTCCTTTCCTGAGATATGCAACCCAGAGTTCATCAGCCTTGCTTTTTCCAATTCTTCGCTGTTTGAATCACTTCCTCCAACAAATGCACCCACTGTTTTCCCAGCGCGTAGGCCTCGCGGGACCCGGCGCGGGAAAGACCGGCATCGCCCAAGCGCATGCGCAGCTCCGCGTCCATCACCAGGTGGCGCAGCAGGGTATGCCATTCTTCAGGGGTTTCGGCTACCAGCCCGCCCGCCTGCCAGGTGGTGACCGCCGGCATCGGCGAGGCCAACCAGGGAATGTGTTTGACTCCGGCTTCCACTAACACCCGGTCAGATACCGACTGGTTATAGGGTGTATTACGCAGCGGCAGCATCAAAATATCTACCTGGTCCAACAGGTAAGGGTAATCCGATACCTCGACCGGCGGCAAAAAGACACGGCGGTCGTCCGGCACAGCGTCAAACATCTGAAACACCTGGCGGCTGCCGCCAATCACCAATTGCGTATTGGCAAACTCCCGCAGGGTTCGAATAATCACCCGCCGCACCGAGGCAATATCATCAAACAGCCCGGCCTGCCCCAACCAGCCGATTTGCACGCGCGGGCGAAAGCCCGGCCGGCGCTGCCAGAGGGGATTGGCGCGCGTCCAGCCGTCAGGCGCGTAGCGCGCGTTGTACCCCGCCGACTTCAAATGGTTGGCCAGCATCTGGCTGGGCACCGTCACCATCGAAGAGAGCAGTAAAGAAGCCGTGTACGCTTTCGCGCTGTTCATCGTGCCAAGACCAATCTGCGCGTATGCCGGGTGTGATACCGGCACATGCTCAAAGTCATCGTCCAGGTCCAGCACAATGGGAATGCGCACCGCCGAACAAGCCGCCAGGCTTTCCAACAGGCGCGGCGCCTGGTGCGGATTGCTGGTGATGATCACATCGGGTTTCGGCAGTGTTCCGCCGCGGATCTCTGAAATCACATGCACTTCACAGCCCTGCAACTGCAAAGCGTCCCGCAGCACGATGGTGCGCTGCGACAGGCGCTGGTTGTTGGCCACCATCACAAACACCCGCCCGCGGAAGCGCTCTGACGCTGTTACCTCCACGCCCTTGGCGGGGTCATCGCGCCGTGGGCTGGTTTCCAGTCCGGGCGCGGGGTTGGGCGGCGTTTCGGGCGCGGTTTCTTTTTTCGGGTTTAGGTTCTGCTGCAGCAAGATATTGGTCTGCAGGTCTTTTAACTGCTCAACCAGGTCTTGCCTCCCGTCGAAGCGCGCCTGGCGAATGTTTAACTCAATCAAAGCCGGCAGCAGCGCGTCAATATCATCCAGGTGATCGGCCACCTCATTGGCCGGGTCGGTGCTGTGAATAATGCTGTGCAGCAAATTGGCCGCCCGCTGGATCTCGTCTTCCGAGATCGGTTTGCTGCTGCCCGTCAGGCGCTGCAGCAAGCGCGAGATCGCGTCGGGGTGGGTGGGCACTTCCTCCGGCTCCGAATCGCTGTCCTCCGCGCGCGCCAGGCGCAGTCGGCTGAGGATTTCCTGATTTTCAGCATCCAGGCTTAACGCGTAATCATACAGTTTCGCCGCTGTGGCATAGTCTTTCGCCGCCAGGTAAAGGTCACCCAACACCAGCAGAGCTTCGGTATCTTCGGGGTAATCTTCCAGAATACCGGCATACACCTCAACCGCCTTCTCCAGGCGGTTGCTGCTCATGTGCCCTCTCCCAATGGTTTTACGAACTCGTAAGTCCGTTTGCTGGGTAAATGATAGTGCCATCAACCTTACCGCGCGTCCTTTAACCTGCTTTACTGACTTCGGCGAATCAACGCCGGGCCTGTCTGCTCCCGGCAGCTTAAATGTACCTTCATCAAATACATCTCACAATAAAAGACATCTGAAAGGCGCATAAAGGATGAGTAAATCTCAATCCTCTTCTTCTTACGTCTTCATCATGAAGAATTTACCATCTTTTTACTGACAAAAATAATCCACTTCCCTAGAATGAAGGTTGCTATGAACCAGACAAATTTTATTCCTTCATCTTCAGTCGGGAATGTTGCCGGTTCCGCGTCGGGTCTCACCCAGCGCGCCGCCGACTCTTCCAACCTGAACTTTCAGGACATTCTATCCACCATGATGCTTACCAGTGTGATGGGAGGCGAATCGGGGGGTGGAATGAGCGCCGGGCTGCTCACACCCTTGCTGCTCACCCTGCTCGAGCAATTAATTGCCCAAGAAGCCAACTCATCCTCTTCATCTGCACTACCTTGGGGAGATGATTATACCGCCGGCCTTTCCGCTGCATCAGACCTGCCTGTGCCGCACGACACGCGCCTCACTCAGGATTACCACGATGGCCACATCGGCCTGGATTATGGCGTGCCGGTCGGCACCCCCATTCGCACCAGCATTCCGGGCAAGGTTACCTACGCGGGCTGGAACAACCAGGGCTACGGCAACCTGGTGATTGTGGAAAACGGTCCCTACCAGACCTATTACGCGCACCTTTCCGAAATTCCCGTATCCGTTGGCGATACCGTCTCCACCGGGCAGGTGATCGGCCTTTCTGGCAACACCGGCAATTCCACCGGCCCCCACCTGCATTATGAAGTCAGAGTCAACGGCCAGCCGGTGAACCCGAAAACCACCCGCCTTTAGCCGATTGCGGGTTTTTTATGCAACCTTTACGGGCGCGCTGGCTTTAGCGCACCCGGCAAACACCGAAAATAAATATGACGGCACCCACGGTTTGCGCCGCCCATCCGCCGGATGGAACGCGCAGCCCAGAAATGACCTGGAGCGAGACCTGAACCTATGAAGCTTCAATTAGACATTAGCGCAGACGAAATGCCCATTTTTCTGGCAGAGACAGAAGAACATCTTCAGACTCTGGAAGAGAACCTTGTGCGCATCGAACAAGAGGAAAGCGACCCGGAATTAATCCAGGCCCTCTTCCGCGCCGCGCACACCTTAAAAGGCATGGCCGGCATGGTCGGCCACACCCGCCTGGTGAACCTCACCCACGTTCTGGAAACCGCCTTCGACGGCGTGAGAAAAGGAAACCTGGGCGTTTCATCCGGCCTGATTGACCTGTGCCTCGACGCGATCGACGGCCTGAGAGTTCTGCGCGACGAAGTGGTCCAAGAAAGCCCAGACCTGGTGGATATAGAGCCGCTGGTTGAGCAGTTTTCCATCTTCCTTGAGACCTCCATCCGAGCCAATCAGATCGAGACCCTGGAATCAACACCCAACCAGGCTTCTCACCTCAACATTAAACCCAAAGCCGAAGCCGCCCCCCCAGCGCCGCAAAATGGAAATGACGCGCTCTTCATCGAGGCCCACATCGCTTCCAACAGCATCGCCTCTGCCGCGCGCGCCTTCCAATTGATGATGGCTCTTCAGGGACTGGGAAAAATCGTGGATATGTCGCCCACCCAGGCGGAGATCGAAAGCGTTGCGCCTGTTTCCGTCTTCACCGCCCGGCTTGAAACCAGCCAGAGTATTGAGGACGTGCGCAAAGAGCTTTCCTTAATCTCCGAGGTGGAAAAACTCTCCATTCGCGGCAAGGAAGAGGAAGTGGAAACCACTCCCGAGCCACCATCCCAGCCCGCCGAAGAACCGTCCATCGCTGAGCCGACCAAACTGGGCGAATACCTGGTGTCGCAGCACATCATCACCCAAAAACAACTGGAGAGCGCGCTCTCCGCCCAAAAGCAATACCGCGGCGCGAAGCTGGGCCAGATTCTGATCGAGCTGGGCATCCTCTCTGAAACGGCGCTGGAAAACCATGTGGATGAATTTGTGCGCCAGCAGCGCGCCGCCCTGCAGAACATTCAAAGCGCCAGCGCCGATAAGAGCCGCGTCGCCGATAAAACCGTGCGCACCAGCGTGGAACGCCTCGACAATTTGATGAACCTGGTCGGAGAATTAATCACTGACCGCAACCGGCTAAACCAACTGCGTAACAAGCTGGAAGCCGAGCAGCAGGGCAACGACCTGGTGATGGTCATCTCTGAGACCGTGGGGCATATTGGGCGCATCACCGATCAACTGCAAGAAGAAGTCATGCAGATCCGCATGCTGCCCATCGCCAACATCTTCAACAAATTCCCCCGCATGGTGCGCGACCTGGCGCGTAAGACCAACAAAGAAGTGGAACTGCTGGTCAGCGGCCAGGAGACCGAACTCGACCGCTCCCTGCTGGAAGAAATCAACGATCCGCTCATTCATCTGGTGCGCAACGCCGTAGACCACGGCATTGAAACCCCCGACGTGCGCGAAGCCGCCGGCAAACCGCGCGAAGGCACCGTGCGTCTTTCCGCGCATCACGAGCAGGGACGCATCGTCCTCACCGTGGCCGACGACGGCAAAGGCATCAACACCGACAAACTGAAAGCTTCAGCCGTCAAGAAAGGCCTCATCACCGAAAGCGAAGCCGCGGCCATGAATCACGAAAAGGCTGTAGACCTGATCTTCATGCCCGGCCTTTCCACCAATGATAAAGTAACCGACATCTCCGGGCGTGGCGTGGGCATGGACATTGTGCAAAACAACATCTTGCGCCTCAACGGCACCATCCTGGTCGAAACCGAGCCGGGCAAAGGCACCACCTTCCAGATCATCCTGCCCCTCACCCTGGCCATCATCCCCACCCTGCTGGTGCACGTGGAGCCGATCACCTTTGCCATCCCGCTGGTAACCGTGCTGGAGACCCAGCGGCTCACCAAAGCTTCCATCCAAACCATCAACGGTCGGCCGGTTACCATCATCCGCGAGAAGGTTCTGCCCCTGGTGTACCTCTCAGAAACCTTTGACCTGCAGCAGCAAGAACAAAACGCCCACCATAACTATGTCGTCATTGTGCAATCCAGCAAGCAGCAATTTGGGCTGGTGGTGGACTCACTGGTGGGCGAAGAAGAAGTTGTTGTGAAATCGCTTGGCGCGCTGATCGGAGAAGTGCCGGGGATTTCCAGCGCCGCCATTCTGGGTGATGGAAAAGTAGCATTGATTGTCGATGTGCAAAGCCTGGTTCGCCTGGCAACCGCGCATTAAGGGATAACAAAGGATATACAAATGAACCTTGATGAGTTACTGAACGACAACCTGCTGGTGGCTATGCAGTCCATCGTCACCAAAGGCGTAGAGCAGGCGGCCGAAGGTTTCTCGGGCATGTTAGGCCAAAGCCTGACTGTCGACTCGCCCAAAGTGAAACTTGTCGACGTTACTGAGATTCCCAGCATGCTCGGAGGTCCAGAAAATGAGGCTGTCGGCATTTACCTGGCGTCAGAAGGCACCATGTGCAGCCAGTTTATGCTCATTCTGCCCTATCAAAAAGCCCTGGAGCTGGTAGACCTGCTGATGGAGCAGCCTACCGGAACCACCGACAAATTGGGCTCCATTGAGCGTTCCGCTCTGGCTGAGGTGGGCAACATCACTTCGACCATGTTCCTGAACGCCATCGCCTCTCAAACCGGTATATCCAGCCGGCCCACTCCCCCGGCCGTCATGGTCGACATGGTGGGGGCCATCCTGGATATCATCGTGGCCACAACAGGCGGCATTGCCGAAAAAGTTCTCTTGCTGCAGACCACCTTTAATTGTGGAGACCGTGCCTTGAATGCAGAATTTTGGGTCGTTCCCGACCCCATCACCCTCAAACCCATTCTCGAAAAGGCGTCGCAAGAAAATGGAAAATAGTGTCAGCGTTGGCCTCGGTGAAATTGCAATCAGCCGCAACCCCGATGAAGTGTTGGTCGCTTACGGATTGGGGTCCTGCCTGGGGATTGGTGTCTACGATCCTGTTGCCAGGGTAGCTGGCTTACTGCATGCGGTTCTTCCCGAAAGCCCCAACGGTTCCAGCGCCAACGGTTCGGCAGCCAAATACGTCAACACCGGCATTGTCGAACTGATGAAGGGCCTGGAAGCTGCTGGCGGCAGCCCAGCGCGTGCGAAAATCCGCGTGATTGGCGGAGCAAACATGCTGCTTTCCAGCAGCCTGTCAAAAACATTCGATATTGGTACTCGCAACATCGAGGCTTCACGAAAAACGTTTGAAAAAATGAGGCTGAAAGTGAGTGCCGAGGAAGTTGGCGGCCACACGGGCCGGACGGTTCGCTTATTTGTCCACAATGGACGGATGACCTTCCGCATTGTGGGTGGCAAAGAACAAGAAATTTAGACCCCTTGTTGAAATCAGGAGAGAAAGCACAATGACCAAGATTCTTATAGTAGACGATGCCGAATTCTTACGCGTGCGCATTTCAAAAATGCTCACCGGCGACGGCTTTGAAGTCATCGAAGCGGATAATGGCTTGCGAGCCGTCGATACCTACAAAGCCCAGAAACCCGATCTGGTGTTGATGGACATCACCATGCCCGAAATGGACGGCCTGAGCGCCCTCAAAGAAATCCGCTCCTTTGATTCTGCCGCCAAAGTGGTTATGCTCACCGCTTTGGGCCAGGAATCAGTAGTGCTGGAAGCGATCAAGTCGGGCGCCAAAGATTTCATCGTCAAACCCTTCGAACGCGACCGGGTTCTCAACGCCATTCAAAAGCTGGTCTAACCCACCATTATGAACGAGAAACCCTCGGCAAGCAGCCCTGAATCGGGCAACCCACCAATTCGCGTGTTGGTCGTTGATGATTCGGCCTTCATGCGCTTCACCATCACCCGCCATCTTTCGGAGACGGCCGGTATTCAGGTGATTGGTTCTGCCCGCGATGGAAAAGAAGCCCTCCAACTGATTCCGGAACTCAAACCAGACGTGGTTACCCTGGATGTTGAAATGCCCCACCTCGACGGGCTTTCCACCCTGCGCGAAATCATGGCCGAGTTTCCGGTGCCGGTGATCATGGTCAGCAGCCTCACCAAAGAAGGCGCTGTGGAAACCATCCAGGCGCTCACCTATGGCGCTGTAGATTTTGTGGCCAAGCCGAGTAACAAAGCCTCCGTTTCTGCCATTGTGGAAGAGCTGGTAACCAAAATTCAGCGCGCCTCACGCGCGCGGGTAACCCGAATGCAGCGACGGGCCATTACGCTGCCCCAGCAAACGGCCAGCCCGGCTGCCAGCAACAAGAGCGTTCGCGCCCTGCGGCGCGGAGAGCCGCTGGTTCTCATCGGGTCGTCAACCGGCGGTCCGCGCGCCCTCAACACCCTTATCCCCATGCTTGCCGCCGACACCCCCGCTGCCTTTGTGATTGTTCAGCACATGCCCGCCGGCTTCACCCGCTCGCTGGCCGAGCGCCTCGACTCGCTCTCTGGCCTCTCTGTTAAAGAAGCTGAACCGGGCGACATTCCCGAAGTGGGTAAAGTGCTTTTGGCGCCGGGCGGCTTTCACATGGTGTTTGACCAGAACATGCAGGTAACCCTCAACCAGAATCCCACCGTGCATGGGGTGCGCCCCTCGGTGGATGTAACCATGAACTCGCTCGTTCAGCACTGCCCCGCCCCCCTGCTCGGCGTCATCCTCACCGGCATGGGCAGCGATGGCACCACCGGCTGCACGCTCATTCACAGCCGTGGTGGAAAAATCCTGGTGGAAGACGAATCGACCTGTGTGGTTTGGGGCATGCCGCGCAGTGTCATGGAAGCCGGCGTTGCCGATCAGATTGTCCCCCTGGACCTGATGGCCCAGGCAATTACCAACACAATTCGGAAATTTTAACGGACGTTAAGGACCAGCCTATTATGGATATGCAAGTGTACAGCTCGATCAAGGTTTCGGTGAAAAAATTGCTCAACATCGACCTTGAACATTACAAAGACGAACAGATGCGCCGCCGGCTGGATTCATGGTTGATTCGCACCGGTATGAAAGATTGGGAAAGCTACTTTGGCTTAGTCAGCACCAATCCCAACGAGCTGCTGCGCTTTCGCAACTACCTCACCATCAATGTTTCCGAATTCTTCCGCGATAACAACCGCTGGGACGCGCTGCAGCGCAGTGTGATGCCACGCCTGCTCGCCGATGCCCAGGCCAAACGCCCGTCAAAACCGCTGAAACTGTGGAGCGCGGGTTGTTCCATTGGCGCCGAACCCTATTCGCTGGCCATGATGCTGCAAGAAATCGCCCCCACCCAAGAGTACAGCATCCTCGCCACCGATCTCGACCGGGGCGCCATTGAAAACGCCAAAAACCGCGGGCCATACCTGGATAACATCGTCCAGAACATGCCCGCCTTTTACCGTGAAAAATATATGGAGCCGGGCGGCCCGCCTTACTTTGTTAAACCCAAAGTTGGCACCCGCATTCAATTCAAAGAGCATAACATGCTCACCGAAAACTTCGACCAGAATTTTGACCTCATCATTTGCCGCAACGTGATCATCTACTTCACCAATGAGGCTAAAAGTCTGCTTTACAAAAAATTCCAACAGGCTTTAAGGCCGGGCGGAATCCTCTTCCTGGGCGGCACAGAGATCATCCCCCGCCCGCAAGAGATTGGGTTCAAAAATCTGGAAGTGTCTTTTTATATCAAAACCGAGTAACCACGCATGAACCTCACGATTAACACGCTGTTGGATCGAATTGGAGAACTGCCTCCCATGCAAGAGGCGGCTCAAAAGGCGTTGATTATGATCCGCCATCCAGACACCAATATGCGCGCCCTGGCAGAAGTGTTATCAACCGACCAGATTCTGGCCAGCCTGGTGTTACGTTGGGCAAACTCCGCGTATTACGGTCTGTCTGCTCCGGTAAAGACAGTTCAACAGGCAGTGGTTGTCTTAGGAAAAAACACCATCCAAAGTCTTCTCTTCGCCGCCACATTAGCCAATCTGCTCAACCGCCCCGCCCCAGGCTACGCTCTGGATCGCGGCGCGCTGTGGAAACATTCCATTGGTGTAGCCGCGGGTGCGCGGCTGATCGCTGCCCGCTACAACCCAGCGCTCATGGAAGAAGCCTACCATGCCGGTCTGCTGTGTGATGTAGGCAAACTGGCGTTGGAGTTTTACTTAAGGGATGTTCAATTTGACCGAGAAAAGATTAAGAACATGAGTTTCATCGAAATTGAAACCGGCCTTTTGGGAATGGACCACGCGGTCATCGGCAAAGAATTAGCCCACCGCTGGAACCTGCCGGTTTCTCTCCAAAATGCCATTGCCTTTCACCACCGCCCCAGCCAGGCCGGAGACGCGTTTATTCTGGCCTCCGCGGTGCACCTGGCAGACGCGGCCACCATGCTGCTGGGCATTGGCATCGGATCAGACGGCCTGCAGTACCCCCTCGATGAAGCCGCCCTGGTCCGCTTGAACTGGAGCGAAGATAGTTTCACAGAATTATTCGAAAAAATTCCCGCCGCCGTCAGTGCCGCGGTTGACCTGATCGGAATGATGAAATAACAAACAACGTACTTGTTGATAGGAGCGAGTGAATGAATGTCAAATTCTTAAACCCATTTCTCGACGCAGCACATGAGGTACTGGAAGCCGAAGTGCAGGTAGAGATGCAGCGTGGAACGCTCACCCTGCAAAAATCCGCCCTCACCACCGATGACATCACCGTGCTGATTAACCTGGTGGGACAGGTTCAGGGTGTAGTGCTGTACGGCATGTCGAAAACAACCGCTTTGAATTTTGTCTCACAAATGATGGGCCAAAAATTTGAAGAGTTTGATAACCTGGCCGAAAGCGGAATTGCTGAGCTGGGAAACGTGATCTCTGGCCGGGCCACGGTCAAATTAGCCGAAGCCGGCTACGATTCCACCATTTCACCGCCCACCCTCATCACCGGCAAGTCGGTGCAAATTTCCACCCTCGATTTCTCCAGGGTCATTGTCCCCATGTCCACCGAACTGGGCGATATCATCGTCCACCTGGCGCTGCGAGAAAGCCCCAAGAACGCCACCGAGAATTATGTGCCGCTCATCCAAGATGCCGTGAGAGCAAAGTAAACCCCACCGCCTGGCGGATTGACCCGGACAATTCCGGAAAGGAACGATCCATGAATGTAAAATTTCTCAATCCATTTTTAGAGGCCACCGCGGAAGTTGTAAAAACAGAAACGGGTTATGACCTTAAACGGGGGGACTTGAAACTGGAAGAAAAACCCTACTCCACCGGTGAAGTTACCACCATCATCGCGATGGTCGGCGGGGTGGAAGGGAATGTGTTTATCAGCATGTCGCGGGACACCGCCCTGCAGCTGGCCACCCGCATGATGCGCGAAAAGTTTGACGAATTTGATGGGTTGGCGCAAAGCGGTATTGCCGAACTGGGCAACGTCATCACCGGGCGCGCCAGCGTTAAGCTCTCAGCCACCGGCTACGAAGCCACCATCTCGCCCCCCACCATGTTGATGGGCGCGGGGGCTGTTATCTCTACCCTCGATTTTCACCGCCTGGTCGTTCCGTTTTACGCCGAGTGCGGGGAAATCGTTATTCATCTGGCATTACGAGAAGGCCGGTCATCCGCTGTCAACGCGGCCCAAATACCGGTTCCCAGGCGGCCTTCATTGTGAATTTTATGTAGTCTCGATTATTGAAACAGGAGGTATTTCATGGAACGGCAAGTAGTTGTATTTGAACTGGCCAATGAGCAGTACGGCGTGGACATTTCCACCGTTGAAGGCATCATCAAACTGCAAACGATTACGCGCATGCCCCAGGCCCCCGCGTATGTGGAAGGCGTAACCAACCTGCGCGGCAATGTGGTGCCTGTGATTGACCTGCGAACGCGCTTTGACCTGCCCAAGGTGGAACCCACCCACGACACCCGTATCGTTGTCGCCTATATGGATCATTCCAAAGTCGGCATGGTAGTCGACGCGGTATCGCAGGTGCTGGTTGTCCCTGAAGACGCCATCGAACCCCCGCCCCCTATGGTCACCACCATCAACAGCGCGTTCATTACCGGCATCGCCAAACTGCAGAATCAATTAGTGATCTTGCTCGATCTGGGCGAAGTACTCTCAATCCAGGAAAGGAAAGAACTGCAGGCCATCGCTTAAGCGGCTTTTTTTATTGGGGTTAAAGGTATTCAGAAAGCAGAGACACATGAAAAAGGGAATCGCATTTACCGGGTTGAAGTTTAAATCAATACAGGTATACCTGACGTTAACCGTCGGCATAATCCTGTTGGTAATCCTGGGGATCAACACCTTCGCCAGCCTTACTTCGCTGAATCGGATTTCAAGCTCAAACGCCCAAACCATCGGTCTAAACCAGGCCAAAGCCAATGCGGCAGCCATTCAGGGGAAATTGGAAATCGGCCTGGATACCGCTCGCTCCTTTGCGCAGGCCTTATCCGCCCAGAAAACGCTCGGCGAAAGCAGCCTCACGCGCCAGCAAGTAGAGGCCATGACCGAGCAAATCCTGATCCAAAACCCCAATTTCAACGGCATCTATACCATTTGGGAGCCCAATGCCTTTGACGGACAGGACGCGGATTTTGTCAACGCCACAGGGCACGACGCCTCTGGCCGTTTGAATGCCTACTTTGCCCGCGGTGACAGCGGGCAAATCTTCCACGACCCGGCCTACGGCTACGAAACGGACGCCTACTACACCTGTCCACGCGACACCCTGACTGACTGCATCAGCGAGCCGACTGTTTACGAAGTGGGCGGCAAAAACGTTTTGCTCACGTCGCTCACCGCGCCCATTCTGGTCAACGGGAAATTTGTGGGGATTGTTGGTGTTGATTATGACCTGAACTTCTTGCAGGGCATTGCCGACAGCATAGATCTCTACAACGGCACCAGCAAGATGACCATTTTCTCCCACCAGGGCATGGTCGCGGGCCGAACCGGCGAGGCAGGTCTGGTTGGCAAGCACATTACGGATGTAGATACGGGCGCCGGAGAAGATTTAGCCATCATCCAATCCGGCGAGAGTAAAAATCAGCTTGAAGATAGTTTGCTGGAAGTCTTCGTGCCCATTTATACCGGCAACAGCAGCACTCCCTGGTCTGTCGAGATTCTCATCCCGGCTGAAGAAATCCAGCGAGAGGCCAACCAGGCCATGGTGAACCTGATCATCCTGATGGCTATTCTGGTTGTGATCGGCCTGGTATTGTTGTGGTTTGTGATTGGGCAAACCATTTCCAAGCCGGTGAAAAAGGTGGCCCAGATCCTCAAACGCATTGCCCTGGGCGACCTGCAGCGCGACATGGCTGAAGTCAAAGAACGCCAGGCATTGGTCAATCGCTCCGATGAAATCGGCAGCATTGGGCAGGCCTTTGAAGATATGCTTGCCTACCTGCAAGAGATGGGCATTGCTGCCAGTGTGATTGCCGCCAACAACCTGCAGGTTGAAGTGCGCCCCGTCTCAGAACAGGACGAATTGGGGCACGCCTTCTCGCGCATGATCCACAGCCTGCGTGAGACCATTCAAGACGTTACCGAAAACGCCAACCAGCTCAACCTGGCCTCCGCACAGCTGGCCGCCGCCTCCAACCAGGCCTCTGCCGCCGTTTCGCAAATTGCCACCACCATCCAGCAGGTGGCTAAAGGCACCGGCCAGCAGTCCGAAGCCACCTCTGTTACCGCCGCCTCAATGGAACAGATGCGCCGCTCGATTGACGGCGTGGCCAAAGGCGCGCAGGAACAGGCCGAAGCCGTTGCCCGTGCCGCCGAGATCACCGCCCGCTTCTCCCAATCGCTGGATGTGCTGGCACAAGCCGCCCAGGGCGCGGCAGAAGGCGGCGCGGCTACTGTCACCGCTTCAGACAAGGGCGCGCAGGTGGTGGAGAACACCATCAAGGCCATGAACACCATCCGCTCCACGGTCGGCCAGTCTGCCGACAAAGTGCGCGAGATGGGCGAGCGTTCCGCGCAGATTGGTATGATCGTCGAAACCATCGACGACATCGCCTCGCAGACCAACCTGTTGGCCCTCAACGCCGCCATCGAGGCCGCCCGCGCCGGCGAGCACGGCAAAGGCTTCGCCGTCGTTGCAGACGAAGTCCGCAAGCTGGCCGAGCGCTCTTCCTCTGCCACCAAAGAGATCACCAACCTGATCAAGACCATCCAGACCACCGTCAGCGAAGCCGTCAGCGCCATGGATATTGGCATCAACGAAATTGAGCGCGGTGTGCAAACCGCCAACCAGGCCGGCGACGCGCTCAGCTCTATTATGGAAACTGCCGCCGGGGTAGAAAAAGGCGGCGCGGAAGCCGTTCAGGTGGCCCGCCAGGCGCAAAGCGCGGCCTCCGACCTGGTTTCAGCCATGGATACCGTCTCGGCTGTGGTGGAACAGAACACCGCCGCCACCGAAGAGATGGCAGCCGGCTCGCTGGAGGTCTCGCAATCGGTTGAGAACATCGCTTCCGTCAGCGAAGAAAACTCCGCCGCTGTGGAAGAAGTCTCTGCCTCCACCGAAGAAATGAGCGCCCAGGTGGAAGAAGTTACCGCCTCGGCCCAGTCGCTGGCCGAAATGGCCGAAGCGCTGAATGAAATTGTGAACCGCTTCCAAATCGGCTCGCGCGCCGAATAACAAAATCAACCGGCAGATTCCCGGTCAGTCTCTCCAGGCTGGCCGGGAACGCCGGAATCATTTGACAACATTAATGGATATTAATCACCAAAATTAGCAAACTACTCAACATACCTGCCAATCCGTGTTGCAGGGTGACCTATTGGTGAACAAGTAAAGGAGCAGAATATGAATGGTATGAATAAATCTGGTAATTTTTGGAGCCGCCTTGGGCTGGGAAGATCGTTAAGCGCCAAGCTGATCGCCTACTTTTTACTGGTGGCACTCATCCCAACCCTGGCCGTCAGCATTACCTCCATCATTCTTGCCAGCAATGCGTTTGAGCAGAACGTGCGCGATGATCTGAGCCGCAGCCTGAATGTCCAGGTAGGACTGATCGAAACCTGGGCGCAGGAACGGCAGCAAGATATTCAGACCCTGGCACTTACCTCCAGGGTGCAGACCATGGACCGTCAAAAAGTCAAAGAAGTGCTGGACGAATTCAGACAAAAGTGGAGTGTTTTTGAAGACCTGTACGTCACTGATTTATCCGGAAAGACCATTTATATTACCTCAGGTGAAAACGTAGACCTTTCCGACCGTGATTACATTCAATCGGCCCTGAAGGGAAATGTGGTCATATCCGACGCGCTGGTCTCCCGCGCCACTGGCAACATCATTGTGGCAGTAGCGGCTCCCCTTGAGTCCAACGGAAAAATGGTTGGCGTTGTAGGCGGCACGGTTCCAGTCAGCCTGGTCGCCACCCAGTTTGCCAATGCCCGCCTGGGTGAAACCGGAGAAGTCTACCTGGTCAACGAACAGGGCTTCATGATCACCGCACCCCGCCATTCCGGCTATCTAAAAGAGAATGGGCTGGTGGAAGCGCGCCCCGAGCTGGAATATCAGGTAACCTCGCTGGCCGGGCAAAAGGTTGTAAAGCAAGAGACCGGCGTGGATATGTACACCAATTATCGTGATGCTCAGGTTGTGGGCGCCTACCATTGGATCCCCAGTATTCAATGGGGCATCATTGCCGAACAGGAAATCAGCGAAGCCATGGCCGCCAGCAACACGCTGCGCAACATCAATATCGGCATCGCGCTGGCTGCCGCCATCCTGGTGGTTGCCGCGGCCTTCTTTGTGGGGCGCGGAATCGCCAACCCCATCACCCGCATGACGCGCGTCGCAGCCAGCCTGGCCGCGGGCGATATTGATCAGGAAATTACCCACACCGGTCAGGATGAAATTGGCCAATTAGCCGATGCCTTCCGCGGTATGATCGGATACCAGAGAGAAATGGCCGAAACCGCCAACGAAATTGCCCAGAGCAACCTGGCCGTGGAAGCCAAACCGGCGTCCGAAAGAGACGTGATGGGCAACGCCTTCCAGCAGATGATCATCAACCTGCGCGGCACCGTGCTCAGTGTTATCGAAAACGCCGACCAGGTCAGCCTGGCCTCCGCGCAGTTGGCTGCCGCCTCCAACCAGGCCTCGGCCGCGGTCAACCAGATCGCCACCACCATCCAACAGGTCGCCAAAGGCACCGGCCAGCAGTCCGAAGCCGCTTCGGTTACCGCCGCCTCAATGGAACAGATGCGCCGCTCAATTGACGGCGTGGCCAAAGGCGCGCAAGAGCAGGCCGAGGCCGTTTCCCGCGCCGCCGAAATCACCGCCAGTCTCTCCCGCTCGCTGGAAGAACTCTCGCGCGCCTCTCAAAACAGCGCCCAGGGCGGCTCAGAAGCCCTGCAGGCCTCTCAAAACGGCTCAACGGTGGTAGAGAACACCATCGCCTCCATTCAATCCATCCGCAGCACGGTTGGCCAATCCGCCGATAAAGTGCGCGAGATGGGCGAGCGTTCCGCGCAGATTGGCATGATCGTCGAAACCATCGACGACATCGCCTCACAGACCAACCTGCTGGCGCTCAACGCCGCCATTGAAGCCGCCCGCGCCGGTGAGCACGGCAAAGGCTTCGCCGTCGTTGCCGACGAAGTCCGCAAGCTGGCCGAGCGCTCTTCCACCGCCACCAAAGAAATTGCCGGGTTGATCAAAGGCATTCAAAATACCGTCAGCGAAGCCGTCAGCGCCATGGACCGCGGCATCAGCGAAATTGAAAACGGTGTGCAAACCGCCAACGAAGCCGGTTCGGCGCTCTCTTCCATTATGGAAACCGCCGAGAAAGTCTCCAAAGAAAGCGCGGCAGCCGTGGCCGTCGCTCAAAAGGCAACGCAAGACTCCAACGAACTGGTCAACGCCATGGATACCGTCTCGGCTGTGGTAGAAGAAAACACCGCCGCCACCGAAGAAATGGCTGCCGGATCGAATGAAGTATCGCAGTCGATTGAGAACATCGCCTCGGTCAGCGAAGAAAACTCGGCCTCGGTCGAAGAAGTCTCCGCCTCCACCGAAGAAATGAGCGCCCAGGTGGAAGAAGTAACCGCCTCGGCCCAATCGCTGGCTGAGATGTCGGACGCACTGAACAATTTGATGAAGAAATTCAAACTCAACTAATCCGTTGGTCAACTGCGCCAACGCTGCCTGGCAGGTCGCACCCTGGCCTGCTGGGCAGTTTTTCCTGTACATTTGGATAGTTTTTCAATACAATTTTGGGCAATTTTCAAAAAATGCCTTAAAATACATATCTTTCTGCCGATACTAAGTATAGTATTTGTGGAAGGTTACCTTCTGGAATGCATACGCGCATGTTTGACGAAAAAAAACCTATCCAGCCGCTTGACCGGCAAACCATATCGTACAACTTTGTTCCCGACGGAAAAAGCCAGTTCGAACAACTGTTCCTGCTTTCACCAGATGGGATCTTGATTGCGCGTGGAGACGGTCAGATCGAAATGGCCAATCCGCGGGTTTGCTTTATTCTCGGTGCAGACGAACCGTCGTGCCTGGTGGGTAAAAATATTCTGCATTTCATTCCCAAAGAGATGCACGAAACCGCCCTGGGGCTGACCGACATGGTGCTCAATAATTCAATGCAGATCTCCATGGCCGAAATGGAATTTTTGACCTGCGATCAAAAATCCGTCCCGGTCGAAGTCAGCCTGGCGCCATTTTTGGCCAACCAGTACCGCGGCTTTCAAATCATCATGCGCGACATCACCGAGCGCCGCCAGTCAGAAGATTACATTCTCAAAGCCAATTTTGAGCTGAACCTGGCCTATAAAGAGACTCTGGACGGCTGGGGGCGGGCGCTGGAACTGCGCGACGACGAAACCGAAGGGCATACCCGCCGCGTAACCGAGGCCACCGTGCGCCTGGCCATGATCATGAATGCCAGCGTGGAAGAAATTGTTCACATCCGGCGCGGCGCGCTGCTGCACGATATTGGCAAAATTGGCATTCCCGACTCGATCTTACTTAAGCCCGGTCCACTGACCGAAGAAGAGTGGGCGATTATGAAAATGCACCCCGTCTTCGCCTACCAACTGCTCAGCCCTATCTCTTACCTTAAACCCGCTCTGGATATCCCCCTCTATCACCACGAACGCTGGGACGGCAGCGGCTACCCCAAAGGCCTCAGCGGAAAAGACATCCCCCTGGCCGCCCGAATTTTCGCCATCATCGATGTATGGGACGCGCTGCTATCCAACCGCCCTTACCGCAAAGCCTGGCCGCGCGAGAAGGTCGTCCAATACATCACGGAGCAATCCGGCATTCAATTTGACCCCGATATTGTGCCGGTCTTTCTTAAGAATTTCTAAGCGCCGCTTCTCTCCCCCGTCTTTACGGAACAATCCCCCCGCAGGCAACCGAATCATCCGGAAACTGCGCCTTGTCAGTTTTCCATTCCTTGCGGTCCAGCTTTAAGGCACATTGAATGCTGCCGGAGCCGGTGGGGTTGGCGGCGGTCAAATAGACCTGGGTTCCCGAGGGGTTAACCGCCGAGCGCTCCCACGGCGTTGAGACCGTTTCGGCTTCCAGAAGTTTTCCAGTCGCATCTTTGTACGTGATCTGAGCGTACCCACCCGACGTTTCCACCCGCATGGTAATTAAATGCTCGCTCGCGGTTGGCGCGAAAATATCAAAAACAACGGCCAGCCCTGCCAGTACCGCGCACAATACCACCAGCGCTAAAACCTGCAATACAATTTGAGACCGTTTTGATGCCGCAGTGGAAGGACTCATAGGTTTTTACCCCGGATGAAGAGTGATGGATATTTCAATTATATCGAAACTGGCAGAAATTACTACAAAAAGAGCGCCTGACCGGCGCTCCTTTTTTTGTCACCCAATGGAGTGGTTATTCTTTTTGCTGCAGTTTAGACCAGGTATCGCGCAGCGAGACGGTGCGGTTGAACACCATTGCGCCCGGCTTCGAATCCTTCAAATCCACGCAGAAGTAGCCCTGGCGCACAAATTGGAAGTTCTCACCCACCTTCGCCTCTGCCAGGCTGGGTTCCAGTTTGCAGCCGCTCACCACCTGCAGCGAATCCGGGTTAATATTCGCGGTGAAATCCTTCCCCTCCTCAACATCATCCGGATTGTCCTTGCTAAACAGGTAATCATACATACGCAGTTCAGCTGTCAGAGCGTGCTGCTCAGAGACCCAGTGAATGGTGCCCTTCACTTTGCGTCCGTCGGGAGTTTGCCCGCCGCGCGACTCGGGATCGTAAGTGCAGATCAATTCCACCACCTCGCCCTGGGCGTTTTTGACCACGTCCTTGCAGGTGATGTAATACGCGCCCATCAAACGCACTTCGCGCCCCGGCGCCAGCCGGAAGAACTTGTTCGGCGGGTTCTCCTCAAAGTCTGAGCGCTCAATGTACACCACCCGGGAGAAGGGGATTGCGCGTTTCGACGTGCGGGTTTCGTCGCCGGGGAAGTCGGCCAGTTCAAATGTTTCTGTCTGGCCTTCGGGGTAATTTTCAATCACCACCCGCAGCGGCTCCAGCACCGCCATCACCCGCGGAGCCACTTCGTTCAAATCATCGCGCACGATGTGCTCCAGCAGAGCCACGTCCACGGTGCTGTTGTTTTTGGAAACACCGATCACCTCGGCAAATTTGCGCATCGCTTCCGGCCGGTAGCCGCGCCGGCGCAGCCCGGAGATGGTGGGCATGCGCGGGTCGTTCCATCCGTCCACCAGGCCTTCTTTCACCAGGCGCAGCAGCTTGCGCTTGCTCATCACCGTGCGGTTAATGTTCAGCCGCGCGAACTCAATTTGCTGGGTGTGGAAGATGCCCAATTTTTCCAGGAACCAATCGTAAAGCGGCCGGTGATCCTCAAATTCGAGCGTGCAGACCGAATGGGTGATCTTCTCCAGCGAGTCTTCAATGCAGTGCGCGAAGTCGTACATCGGGTAAATACACCAGGCGTCACCCGTGCGGTGATGGGATTGGTGCAGAATGCGGTAGATCACCGGGTCACGCAGGTTGATATTGGGCGAAGCCATGTCGATCTTGGCGCGCAGGGTATGCGAGCCGTCCGGAAATTCACCTTTGCGCATGCGCTCAAATAGATCCAGGTTTTCTTCCACCGTGCGATTACGATAGGGGCTTTCTTTGCCGGGTTCGGTCAGCGTGCCGCGGTACTCGCGAATTTCCTCCGCGGTCAACTCGCAAACAAATGCCTGGCCTTGTTGAATCAACTGCACGGCATACTGGTACATCTGCTCAAAATAATCCGAGGCGTAAAGAACCGGAAAATCTTTGTCTTCCACCAGCCAGCGCACGTCCTCGATGATCGAATCGACGTACTCCACTTCCTCTTTGCTGGGGTTGGTATCATCGAACCGCAAATTGCAGGTTCCCTGATAATCTTTCGCCAGTCCAAAGTTCAAGCAGATCGATTTCGCGTGGCCGATGTGCAGGTAACCGTTGGGCTCAGGAGGAAAGCGCGTCGCGACTCGCCCGCCCCACTTCCCTGTGCGGTTATCTTCGTCAATAATGTCTCGAATAAAATTGCTGGGTGATTCATTCTCCGCCATGATTGCCAACTCCCTAAAAAATCGTTTCCCGGCTAAATACCAGGCTGAGCTGTGATCAAGACAACTCATTAATTTTTAGATTATACAACGATTCAGGGCTCAAGCGAAGATGCAAACAAGACGACAGTTAGCGTCTTGCCTTACTCATAGGCCAGCACCTCGCGAATAGTCATACGCGAAGCGCTGCGCGCCGGCGCCACACTGGCCAAGACCGCCAGCAGAATCACCAGCACTAACCAGATCAAAAATCCCTGCAGGGTAAATGCAAACTCTGCCGGAGAATCAAAGATCGCCAGGCTGACGATATCCGACAGCATGCGCGTAATCGGAAAAGAAAGCACCACCCCCAGGCTGTAACTGATCAGGCTGATCAGCAATCCTTCAATGATCACCAACTTCATCACAAAGCGGTTATACCCCCCAATCGCGCGCAGCACGCCAATTTCCCGCGTGCGGTCCATCACATTCATGCTCAAGGTACCTGCCAGCCCAATGCTGCCCACCACCGCCGTCAGCAGCGCCATTATCAGCAAAAAGGTAACCAGAATATCAATGTATTCAATAATGCTGTCCTGGGTGGCTTTACCGGCTTTCACCTCGCTCACTTTATAACCCTGTTCACGAAAAACGGTATCCAGCCGGCGACTCAACGCCACCTGAAAATCCGTGTCGTGCTGCGTGCTGACAACACGAAAAGAGGTTGCCTGGTTGGGCATCACCATCAGGCGCGATAGGTAATCATAATTAACATAGGCAAACAACTCGTCCAGACCGGCGTATTGGAAGATACCCACCACCACCCAGTCTTTCTCTTTGCCATTAATTTTCAAGCGCAGGCGGTCCCCTGGTTGTATCCCCGGAAAACGAGTTAGGAATTCCTCGTTCACGGTAATGGCATTTTCGTCGCCCGGCACAACCCAACGGCCTTGCATCATATTGGGAACGATCAAATCCGATTGGGGCGGAATACCGAATATGGTCACATTGGCATTGCTGCCGGTATCGCGCACCACCTCGCCGCCGGTGATCATCCAGCCTTCCACGCGCTCCACCCCCGGGACAGTGGCAGCCAGTGTGGTTACCTGGTCCAACCGGTAACTGCGCTCAAAATCCAGGTTAACATCCGCCATAAAATACTTGGTGGTCTGTTCTACTTTCTGGTTAAGCGCGATCTGCACATTGAACACGGCGATGAAAATCGCCCCGCCCAGCGTGAGGTTGAACAGCGTTAAAATCAGGCGGCCTTTGCGCCGGAAGGTGTTGCGCAGCGAAAGCAGCAACGGTCGTGAGAAACCACGCAGGCTTTCCAGCCAGCGGTCAAACCAATTCTTCTTTTCGGTCGCGTCTTCAATTGCCCCGGCCTGCAGCGCCTTCTGCACCGAAATGCGCGAGCCGCGCATCACCGGCTGCAAACCCGAAAGCACCGGTATCCCCAGCCCCACAATGATTTGAAACACCACCGCCAGGGGAATGATGCTGTAGCTACCCAATTGTACATTCAGAATCTCAGCAGCCAGGTTGGAAAGCGCCAGAGCGGCCCAACTGCCAGTCGGAATGGCCAAGGCCAGCGCCAGAATGCCAAACACCAGAATCAAAAGAATATACTGCAAATTAATCTGTGAACTGCGTCCGCCTACCAGCTTCATCACCCCAATCTGGCGTAATTGCTGGAAAAGCAGCGCCGAGAGTGTGTTCGAGATTAACGAGCCGCTCAAAAAAACCACCAGAATGCCCAACACCAGCAGCACGCCCAACAGAGCGGTAACAATCGACCCCAGGGGATGGGTGTGGCGTTCGGCCAATTCGGTGCGGACCACAATTCCCCCGGCTTTTTCAATCTGATCCGTTACCCGCTCTGCCACAGCATCAATCGCGTCCATATCATCCGCGTCAGCGGCAGAGACGGTTACCAGCAGTTGGTTGTAGGTTTGCGGTTGGCGCAGCCAATCCAGCGTTTCTTCGTCCACATAGGCACTCATGCGCCCCATAAAGCGGTCATAGCCAGCCGTGCGGTCCATCGCAGTACCCGTCACTTCCAGTGTGCGCCGGGTGCCATCGGCTAACTCAATGTCCAGCACATCGCCCACCTGCACGCCCAAGGAAAGCATCGCTTGCTTTTCAAGGATGGTTTGTTTTTCTCCGGGAATAGAACTACCCAGTTGGGGGAGAAGCTGATTGATGACCGAGTTCTCATAATTGGGAATCGCCACCACTTCCAACTGCTTCCACTCATCGGGGCCCGCCTTTACCCGCACGTTGACGGTACGGCGGCCTTCCGCTTCTTGTACGCCATCCAGGCGGCGAACAGCTTTAACAAGACCTTCGTCAATATCTGTAACCCGCAATTCGATATTGGCTGGGTTGGAAGCCGCGAAGCTGGCGCTCATGTCATGGGCGATAATCACATACGCGCCGGAGATCGTCCCCACCGCAAAAACACCAATCGCGATGGAAATCACCACCAGCAGCGTGCGTGTCTTGTTTTCCCACAAATCCGCGATCAGTTTTCGCCAGCGCGGGCGCAGCGAAAAACGCGGTATCATCGAATCCGGCTCCCCAGCAGCGCCAGGTTTTGAGCGGTGCGCTCGCGCACCACTTTTGTCAGCATATCGCGCAGCGCGCGGGCTTCGTCCATCAGCGTGGAAAAGAAACCACGCCCCAGAGAAACCGTTTCCACCTTCTCGTCACTGGCGGCCCGCACAGTCGCCACAGCCCGATTTTCTTCCAGCAGTTCCATCTCACCGAAGAAATCGCCCGGCGAGAGCCTGGCAACCACCTGCCCTTGGATCGAAACATCCACCCGCCCCTCGGTCAGAATATACAGCGCGTCGCTGGGTTCACCCTGTTGGATAATGGGCTCGCCAGCCCGATAAGTAAGCGATTCAAGCTGGTGTGTGGCGCTCAGCATTTGCGCGTGGTTCAGCATCGGGAAGGTTTTGTGAATCCACGGGTTCACAATCTCCCCATCCGATAAAAGCACCTGCCGGGCAGTGCGCTGTGCCAGGGCGGGGTCATGCGTGATCATCAGAATGGTTTTTCCCTGGCTGGAAAGATGCTCAAAGATTTCAAACACATTCTCAGCCGTGCGCGAATCCAGGTTACCGGTGGGTTCATCGGCAACCAGGAAGGGCGGATCGTTGGCCAGCGCGCGGGCAATCGCCGCGGCTTGCTGCTGCCCAATCGAAACTGCCGCGGGCATTTTGTGGACAACACTCTCCAGCCCCACCATTTTGAGCAGGCGCATCGCCCGCTTTTCGCGTTCAGAAATGTCAATCACTCCGGCAATGTCCATCGGCAGCATCGTATTTTCCAGCAGCGAGAGGGTTGGCAAAAGCTGGAAGAACTGGAACACAATTCCCAGGTTTCTTCCCCGCCAGATCGCCATCTGGCTTTCAGACAGCTGGTGCACCGGCACACCCCCCACGCAGACTTCTCCCGACGAAGGCACATCAATCCCTGTAATCATGTTAATCAGGGTAGATTTTCCGCTGCCCGATTTGCCCGTAATCGCCGCAAAATCACCTGTGGTAAAACCCAGGCTCACATTTTTCAACGCCGAAAATTGACCGGCCGGAGTCTTGAATGTTTTCACCACATTTCGCATCAAAATTCCGTCGGCATCAGCCAGCGTGGGCTTAGGGATCTCAAGAGAGTTTTGCAAACCGAACCGCTTAAACATCATCGAAGCACCTGATTAATAGTCTTTCTCATCGTCAATCCACAAACCGTCGGCGATGTGGTAAATCCGCGTCATGCGGCGCGCCAGACTGTGATCGTGCGTTACCATCACAATTGTCTTGCCCTGCGCCACAAGCCGTTCAAACAGCAAAAAAATCGTTTCAGCCGTCGCGCTGTCCAGGCTGCCGGTGGGTTCATCAGCCACAATCAACTGAGGGTCATTGGCCAGCGCCCGCGCAATCGCCGCGCGCTGCTGCTGCCCGCCGGAGATCGTAGACGGAATTTTGAACGCCTGGTCGGCCATTTCCACTAAATCCAGCAGTTCCATGGCGCGCTGCGGGCTGCGCTGTGGGTGATACAGTCCGCACAGGTCCATGGGCATCATCACATTGTCCAACAAGGTAAGGTTTGGCAGCAGTTGAAAAGACTGGTAGATCACACCCACGTTGCGCCCACGCCACAGCGCCAATTCATTCTCATTGAGGGCGTGCACACCAACCCCGTCTACCCAGATCTCTCCTGAAGAGAGATGGTCTACGCCGGTCAGCATATTCACCAGCGTCGATTTCCCCGCGCCCGACTTGCCGATCACACCAATCAGATGGCCGCGTTCAAAATCGGCACTTAAACCACGCAGCGCCGGAAAGTCACCTGCCGGGGTATGGTACGTCTTAACCACCTCTCGCAGCTTCACCAGCACAGGAGATTGGGTCTGGTTTTCCACTTGGGTTGTTTCTTCTTGTAGCGCTAACACAATCCCACCTGGGTATTTCCAACAACCATCTTGTTTAACACAATCAGAATTATATCCAACCAGGATTAAAGCCAGTTAAACATCGCACTGACTTATCAGGTTTGCAAGTCATATTTTGGTCACATCTTTGGCACGCGGGGCATAGGTCTCTGGTCGTATCGCCTATGCGAAACATATCAAGCGGCTGTAGAATCATAAAAACACCTCCCCGCAAACGGAGAGGTGAGGGTCGCTCGCCGTGGTATCCTGGCAATTATTTCTCTTCTACCATGGAACTGTGCGCCATCCGCATAAACCATTCCTGTGCGTTTACCTGCTGATGACCTTTTTTTGGAATGATGTAATGATAACTTCCATCCGGGTGCATCAGGCGCGCTTTGGTATTATCCATCAGATAGATTTTAAGGATATTTTCACGAATGTGGCGGATCAAGCGGGGGTCTTCAATCGGAAAGAGCACCTCTACCCGCCGGTTCAAATTACGCGGCATCAAATCGGCGCTGCCCATCAGAATCGTCTCGTTGCCTCCGTTGCGGAAGTAATAAATGCGGCTGTGCTCCAAGAAACGCCCCAAAATACTGACCACGCGGATATTTTCCGAGAGGCCCTTAATCCCCGGCCGCAGCGAGCAGACGCCGCGCGTAACCAGGTAGATCTTCACACCTGCCTGGGATGCCTGGTAAAGCAGGCGGGTAATTTCGGGGTCGACCAGGGCGTTCATCTTAAAGATAATATGTCCCTGCTCGCCCTGGCGTGTCAGTTCAATTTCGTTTTGAATCAGCGCCGTCAGCTTCTGGCGCAGGTTAATCGGCGCGACCAGCAGCTTGTTGTAATCTTGCTTGAGCGAATACCCCGTGAGGTAATTGAACAAGTCCGATACATCCGCTCCGATCTCGTCGTCGCAGGTGAGCATACCAATATCTTCATACAACTGGGCGGTGATGTGGTTGTAGTTGCCCGTCCCCAGGTGCACATACCGCTTAATACTCTCGCCCTCACGCCGCACCACCAGGCACACCTTGGAATGTGTTTTCAACCCCATCAGGCCATAGGTAACGTGAACACCTTCCTGCTCCAGCATGCGCGCCCAGCCAATATTGCTCTCTTCGTCAAACCGCGCCTTCAGCTCCACCAGCACGGCCACCTGCTTGCCGTAGTCGCGGCGCGCCTGCAGCAGCGTTTCCACCACCGGCGAATTGTTCCCCACCCGGTACAACGTCATTTTAATCGCCAGCACCTTGGGGTCGCGAGCCGCCTCGCGCAGAAATTCAATCACCGGCGTGAACGAATCATACGGGTGCTGCAGCAGAATATTGCCCTGCCGGATGGCGTGAAAAATGCTGTTTTCGTGCGTCTCAAAAACAGAGCGCAGCGGCTCTCGAATCACCGGCACAAAGGGCCTGTCCTTCAGATCATAGCGGTCAATTTTTAACAAGGGCGAAAGGGCTCGCAGGCTTAGCGGCCCCTCAATCGCGTATACATCGCGCCGGTTGATTTTGAGATTCTCCACCAAAATCTCCAGCAGATATTTTGGCATATCCTTATAAACCATCATGCGCACCACGTCTCCAAAGCGGCGCTTGCGCACGTTTTCTTCCATCATTTCCAGCAGGTCAACCGCTTCCAGTTCCTGAATCTCAAAATCCGCGTTGCGCGTGATGTGGAAAGGATGCGCCTCCACCACCTCCATGCCGGGGAAAAGATCACCCAGGTTGGCAGTGATCACTTGCAGCAGCCAGACAAAATAGTGGTTGTACGGAACCGTACCATCTTTGCGTGTGCTGCCCGATGAGCGCTTTACCGGCACCAGCCAGGGCAGTGACGCAGGGATCTTCAAGCGCGCGAAATGGCGGTTTTCATCGGTATCTTTCACCAAAATAGCCAGATTCAGGCTCAAGTTGGAGATGTGCGGGAAGGGATGGCCCGGATCAAAGGCCAGCGGAGTCAGCACCGGAAATACCACATCTTTGAAGTACCCATCCACCGATTCACGCTGGCGGTCTGTCAGATCGTTATAATCCAACAGGTGCACGCCCGCATTTTCTAATTCTGGTTTCAACACATTGTGAAAATACTGGCGCGATTCTTCCATCAGGTTAATCGCCACTTTACGAATCTCAGCCAATTGTTCAGCCGGGGTTTTCCCGTCAATCGACAGATCAATCATGCCGCTGTTGTTCTGCATGATCAACCCGCCCACGCGAATCATAAAAAACTCGTCCAGGTTGGAGCCTAAAATCGTTAAGAATTTCACCCGCTCCAGCAGGGGATTTCGCGGGTCTTTTGCTTCTTCGAGCACCCGATATTGAAATTGCAGCAAGCTCAACTCGCGGTTGATGTAAAGTTTGGGGTTATCCAGATTTAATGGAGATTTGTTTTCAGCCATAAGAATATCAGCTTCCAGTATTCTGATCAGTTCACATTAACACTACTATACTCACGCAGGCCTCTTCCGTCAACGAAGCCGGAAAAAACATACCCCCTGGAATCCGCCGCGCATCAGTTCCGCTCTTCCGTTTTCCCCAGCAGGCGATCCAGCTCGGCCTGCGATGCCCGGCGCACCTCTTCATGCAAGCTGGCTCCAAGCGCGTCCATCGTAACCACCGCAGGGAAGTCTTCCACTTCAATCACCCACAACGCTTCGGGCACGCCAAATTCCAGTTGATACACCGTTTCTACGCGCCGCACCGTCTGGGCGATCAACGCCGCCGCTCCGCCCACTGCGTGGAGATATACGGCTGGAGTTTGCTGGCAGGCGCGCAGCGTGCGCGCGCCCATGCCGCCTTTGCCAATCACCGCCTTCACGTTGAAAAAGCGCATCACATCTGCCTGGTACGGTTCTTCACGCGCGCTGGTGGTGGGGCCGGCGGCCAAAAACCGGTAGCTGCCATCCGATTGTTGGGCCACCACCGGCCCGCAGTGATAGATGGCGCCTCCCGCCAGAATCCGCCGCAAATCTGCCAGCACAGCCAGCTCGTCCGCCGAAGGGTGCGCGCCCGGCTGGATGAACGTGCGCACCAGCCATTGGTGCGCCGCGTCGCGCGCAGTGACCAGCCTGCCACTCAGCCGTACCGCCTGGCCAACCCGCAGAACGCGCACCTGCTCATCCGAAAGCGGCAGCCGCAGGCCTTGCTCGCCGGGCAAAAGGCGGTCATTCATAACTCACCTCATCCGCTTCCAACCGCATGCGTTTGCGGCGGCAGGCCCAGCACATATAAGAAACCGTTACAAAAAACGAGGCGGGCAGGCGGCTGAGACTGTCAATTTTTGTCGTCAGCACCGTTACCCGCCCGCCAAACCCCATCGGCCCAATCTGAAGCTGATTGGCCTGCGCGGTGAGCTGCTCTTCCAGAGCGGCTAGGTCCGGATTGGGGTGGTGGTCGTCCAGGCGGCGCAGAAACAAGCGTTTCGAAGCCGCGTAGGCCGAAGCTCGATCGCCGCCAATCACCACACCCAGCACGCCCGGCGCGCAGCCAAGCCCCTGTGCCTGCTGCACCGCGTGCAGCACCGCCCGGCGCACGCCTTCCAGGTCGCGCCCCGCGCCAATCTGCTCATTGGGAAGCTGGTATTGCGCGCCCACATTTTCGCACCCGCCGCCCTTGAGCAGCAGGTCAATCACCAGAGCGGCTTGATCGCTCTCTTCAAAATGGATCAAGGGGAAATCATCTCCGCCCAGGTTATTCCCGCTGTTCAAACCGCTGAGGGTGTCTACCGCGTTGGGGCGCAAAAACCCGCGCCGGGTGGCTTCAGCGACCGCGGCGCGAATCTGTCCGCGCAGCTCACGCGTGCTCCACCCCAGTGGATAAGAGACATAAAAGATCGGCGTGCCGGTATCTTGGCAGATCGGCAGGCTTCGTTCTTGCGCCAGCCGGGCGTTGGCTAAAAGGGTGCCCAGCACCATGCGCGCCGGGGATCCCTCTGCTTCGCGCTGCGCGGCCGTTTTCAATGCCGAACGCACGTCTTCGGGCAGTTCCACCGAAGCGCGCCGCACCAACTCCACCAAGCTATCCTGCAGGTCTGCCATGCCAACCGGTCCATTCTTTACGCCAGCCATTGTAGAATGATGATAACATGCTTCCCGCTGCGCTTTAAGAGGCTGTCCAATTTGCCGGCCTGAAGATACCTCCTGACACATCCATTATTTCCTGCCGCCCTACTGGTTTCACCTTTCGCGGACACGCCCCAGCGGGTACAATAAAGCCGTACGGAGGTTTTAGATTCATGACCAGCACAGCCTGTCAGTTTTCCAGCCGTTTTCCGATCCAAATTTTCACCCGCCCGCTCGGCCTTAGCGGGCCGGAGACCTGGCGTGAATTTGACCTGGGCCCCGGCTATTTCTCCATCCCTGAAGGGCATGAAGTGATGGTGCGCGCCAGGAACATTGATGACGCGCAGCTCCTTGAGCTAATCACCGAGCTGGAGGAATGCCCGGCCATCACCCACCTCAACCTGTCAGAAAACCGCAAGGTCACCGATGCCAGCCTGCCGGCCCTGGCGCGCCTTAAACGCCTTACCTGGTTGAATCTCAGCTCGTGCATGATCACCAATCGCGGCCTGCCGTCTCTGACCGGTCTCTCACGGGTTACCCATCTCAATCTCAGCTACTGCAATAAACTCAGCGACACCGGCCTCAAAGACCTGCGCGCCATGCGCGGCCTGCGCTTCCTCGATTTGCAGGGCTGTCCAAAGGTTACCCGCTCCGGTCTGGCGCGGATTGAACGCCACAACCTCGAAATTTATAAACCATAGCGCGCCCCCCAAAATTAAAGCAAAAAGCACAGAACGCCCTCGCTCTGTGCTTTTATTTGATTCCCAATATCGATCGGGCCACATCCATCGCTAAGCGGGCTGCCAAGCCGTTACCACCGCGTCAATATGCCGGTAACCCAGGGCGCGCGCTGCCGAAATGCGGTGATGCCCATCGCGCACGTAATACTCATCTCCCACCTGGATCAGTTCCACCGCCGGCAGGGGCTCGCCCATCATCATTAACATGCCAATTCGCGTCCAGCGCTCGCGCGCGTTTTCGCGGAGCGGATTAAATTGATTGTCAAAGTCTTCTACGCGGCTTTCAGACCCCTGAATGCGGCTGATCTCCACCGGCTGCACACCGCGATAATTTCCGCTGCTGAGCGCGGCGCTGGTCAGCGGCTTGAGAAGCAGACAGCGCCGGGTGAATAAGCTCCACACGCGGTTCAGCATTGCCATCCGGCGTTGCTTGCGAAACAAACGGTTCGCGCGGTGAAACTCAATGATATGCTGGCCCATCACGTCGGGGATGCGGTTATCAGGATAAGAATTGATTTGCAGGTTGTGAAGTTCGTACATTGTGAACCGTTCCTTGTTGGTTATCCACTATGATCATACTTGCGAACGGCATTACGTCATCCGGCCAGGCGGTTAAGTTTTGGATAGACAACCGGCGGGAATACCGCCTGACCAGTTGGCCAGCCCTCCGTCCGTGCCTCCCCTTTATACAACCTCTGCCAAGCGTAGAGTCAAGACCTGCGTTTTCAATTCCGGCCTTCCCAAAACAAAATCCACCTCGCTTTACCACGAGGTGGAAAATGGGTATGCACTTTTATGTTCAGCGGAGTACGGACAGAATTTCACATCTGTGAAATCTGTGCTCCCCACAGCCAACTTGCTATTTATAACTGGGTTGGTTCCTCAGCAATCGGCGCGGCAGCAACCTCTGTCTTTTTCACCCGCGGCGCGTACTGCGCGATCTCTTCGCAAATGCCTGCCTTGCCATGCCGCGCCTTCACATACAGCACCATCAGCAAGCAGCCCAGGCCCATCGCCAGCAGACCAATAATTCCGGCCTCGGGACCAAACGCGCCGCCCGTCCACACAACCGGTCCGCTCTGTTGAATATTAATGATGCTGGCACCCGACTGCAACCCGCTGACCGGGAAGCCGAACACATTCCCCTGGAAGAAATTCCAGGTCATGTGAACTCCAATCGAAATCCCCAGCTCGCCGGTGAGTATGTAGCCCAGCCCCAGGAACAACCCCGCCACCATCAGGTTAATTGTGCTCATCAAGGTCGCGTTCGGATTGTTGGCGTGCATCAAACCAAACACCACCGAAGACAGGAGATAACCGATCAAAATTGCCAATTTGGGTGAGATGCCCAGATTCTTGAATCCTTCGCCCAAATTGCGCAGCATATACCCGCGTGAAAGCAGTTCTTCATAAATGCCCACGCAAATATAGCGGATCGCCGCCACCAACAGACCCACCCCAAGCGCCACCCCGGCCTGGGCAGCCAGCTGCTCTGCGGTGATCGTTACCCAGCCCATCAACCATTCCACCAAAAAAATGAAGGCCATCAAAACAGCGCCAAGCGCCAGGCCAAACGCAAAGTCAGACCACCACAACGGCTTAAAGCGCAGGCCAAAATCGGCGAACCGCCGCCGGTCAAAAGCCCGGCCGGCCACAAAAATAGCCAGCACCGAACCAATCAGGGTAGAAACGCTGATCAGCAAAGTGAAGACCGGCATCGCCTGAAGTTGCGCCGCGAACTGCATGGCGAAACCGGGCGAGGTGAACGATTCCAGCGAATAGCCGCCGGTTGCCATCACCACAATCACTCCAGCAGCGCCAATGATCGCCTGCAGGATAAAAATGAACACCATGTACAGGCCAAATCCAAACAACAGCCGCCAGAACATGGCTAACCGGCGTCCTTCAGAATTCCAAAATAATCGTTTCATTGCAGTGCTCTCTTTTCTCTTCAAAGTCAATGATGATGGGTATGATGCCCATTTTAACCGAAATGGATCTTGCTTCTAACCCTTTTAAGCATAAAGCTCAGGCAGAATATCCACATCCGCTGAATGGATAAATTCAACCTGGCCAGATGGGTAATCAGGATCTATCACAAGCGGAGAGTGGAATTTTCTTGACAAGAAACGTAAAATAAATAAGCGGACTTTATCCATTTTCCATTAGAATAAGGAACGTCTGGCAGTTGAATTATACCAACTGCTCAAGTATGATTTTAATGGTGTGTATTCACCAAAGACGCTGCCTTATCCTGAAAGCGCGCAATTGATGAACCAGGATTTCCCCATCATCCGGACGCGTATCACCCCCCCGCGCCGCAGAGGCGACCTGGTCACGCGCCCCCGCCTGGAAAAACTGCTCTACGACCTGGTCGACAACCGCCTGACGATCATTGCCGCGCCGGCCGGCTACGGCAAAACCAGCCTGCTGATCGAATTCACCTCCAAAATCCAATATGCCACCTGCTGGTACACCGTCGACGCGCTCGATCGCGATCCGGAACGATTCCTTTCCTATTTCATCGCCGCCCTGTCCGCCCGCTTTCCTGAATTTGGCCACCGCTCGCGCGCCGCTCTGCTCAGCTCGCACGGCGAACTGAACCTGGAACATATTAATGCCATCCTGTTGAACGACGTGCTGGACAACATTCCAGAACATTTTGTCCTGGTGCTGGATGATTTTCATCTGGTGAACGGCATTAAAATGATCGAAGACTTCATCAGCCGTTTCATTCAAGACATGGATGAAAACGGCCATATTGTCATCGCCTCCCGCACGCTCATTTCCCTCCCCGATTTTCCGCTCATGGTCGCCCGCTCTCAGGTGGGCGGCTTGAGTTTTGAAGAACTGGCTTTCCAGGAAGAGGAGCTGATCAATCTCTTCTCGCAAAACTACAGCAACGTGATCACAACTGATACCGCGCGTGAGTGGATCTCCAAAACCGAGGGGTGGATCACCGGTCTGCTGCTTTCTGCCCAGCCCATCCAACAGGCCTCCGCCCACCACCAACGCGCCCTGCGCGTTACGGGTATTGGCCTGACCGAATACCTCGAACAGATACTGGATTCCTATCCACCGGATATGCAGGAGTTCCTCATGTTCACCGCCCTGTTTGAGGAGTTTGACCCCGATTTATGCACCGCAGTGCTCAACCGCGCCCTCGACCGTCCCAATTTCAACTGGAATCCCCTCATTGACCGCCTGCTGCAAGAAAATCTGTTTGTCCTGCCTGTTGGCGAAGACGGCCTCAGCTTGCGCTACCATCACCTCTTCCGCGATTTTCTGCAAACCCGCGTGCTGCGCACCCTCCCAGAAGAAGCGCGCCTTATCCAGCTCTCGCTTGCCGAATCGATCAGCCAGCAGGGCGATTTTGAGCGCGCCTTTCGTATTTACCAGAAACTGGAAGACTATGACCAGATGGCCAGCCTGGTGGAAAACGCCGCCGCCAGCCTGCTGGCGCGCGGGCGCGCCGGGCTGCTCAACCAGTGGGTCGAAGCCATCCCGCGCGACATCTACTGGATGCGCCCCAGCCTGATCTCCATTCGCGGCGCGGTGCTGCTTTCACAGGGCAGCGTTCAAGAAGCCATCAACCTGCTGAATCAGGCCATCCGCGAGCTGGAGCGCAACGACCAGCCCATCGTGCTTGCCCGCGCCCTGGTGCGCCGCGCAACCGGCTACCGGATTGCCGGCAACTATGAATCGGCCCTCTCCGACGCTGACCGCGCTCTGGCGCTGTGCGGGCAGCAGCCTTCCAGCCTGATCTACGCCGAAGCCTTGCGCGTTAAGGGCAACACCCTGTATATGAAAGGCGACCTGAAAGAAGCCCTGCACTGTTGCAGCCAGTCGCTGAAAGCCTACCAGGTGCTGGGCGAAAAAGAGAATGAGGCCATAGTGCTGATGGACATCAGCCTCTTATACGCGGCGCAGGGTAATTATGTTGACGCCGAGATGAGCCTCACCCAGGTCTACGAATACTGGAAGCAAACCGAAAACTCCGAATGGAAGGCCAACGTGCTCATCAACCTCGGCGAGCTGCAGTCGCTGAACGGGAATTACATCCAGGCCGAATACTCGCTGGAAGAGGCGCTGAAGCACGTGCAAATCACCGCCTCCACCCGCCTGGAAGCGTACGCCCTGGCTACCATTGGCGACGTTTACCGTAATCTGCAGGCGCCCAACGAAGCCCTCAAAGCATACCGCCAGGCCTATGTGCTTGCCCAGCGCAATCAGGATAATTATCTGCTGGTCTTTCTGGACCTGGCGGAAAGCGCCCTGCTTCGCCTGCAGGGAAAAAACGGCAAAGCTGAAGAGCGCCTGGAGACTGCCTGGAAGAACGCCCAAAAAAGCGGCTCTTCGTTTGAACAAAGTCTCTGCTACAAAGAAATGGGTGCCATCAAACTGGCCATCGGCGCGCCCGACATGGCCATCACTCACCTGGGTAAAGCCCTGGATGCCTTTGAAGCGCAAAATCAAATGATCGAAGCCGCCCAGACGATCTTTTACCTGGCCATTGCCCACGCCCAGCGGCGCGAGATCACACAAGGTCAGACTCTCCTGGAAAAAGCCCTGCGGCTCACCCAGCCCCTGCGCCAGCAGCCGTTAATCTCCCTGGCTGCCTGGATGAAAAAATCGGTGGCCGCGTTGGAAAAAGGCGATAGCTCCGAAGAAATCAAAGAATTTTTACACAAAGTGGATCAATTTGAGCGCAATGTGCCGGCCATGCGCAAATCACTCCGCCAGAACGACCCCTACATCCCCTTTGCCCCGCCGCGCATGCGCATTCGCGCCTTTGGCAAAATTGAGGTGTGGCGCAACGACAAGCTGGTTACTAACCAGGAGTGGCAGGCACAGTCATCCCGTGACTTGTTTTACATTTTGCTCACCCACCCCGAAGGGCTGACCAAAGAAACCATTGGAGCGATCTTCTGGCCCGAAATCTCCAACGATGATCTGCGCTTTCGTTTTAAGAACACCATGTACCGCCTGCGCCATGCCGTTGGCCGCGACACAATCCTGCTGGAAGACAACTACTACCGGTTCAACCGTCTGCTCGACTATGATTTTGATGTTGAAAATTTCCTGCGTGAAATGCGCCTGGCCCAAAAATCCGTGTTGGAAACGCAGAAAATTGAACACTGCCGTAAAGCCATCGAGGCTTACCAGGGGCCCTTCCTGCCCGAAATTGAAGAGGATTGGGCCTACATGGAGCGCACCCGCCTGATGCAGCACTACATCAACATATTACTGGAACTTTCGGAGCTTTACCTCAAACAAAAAGAGTTCATCAAAGCGTTAGAGACATGCCAGAAAGCTCTCCAGGAAGATTCATGCAATGAAGCCTCTCACCGCCTGGCCATGCGCATTCACGCGGCCATGGGGAACCGGGCCGAGGTGGCGCGGCAGTTTGAGCGCTGCCAGCAAGCATTAAAAGAAGAAATCAACGTCAACCCATCCCCAGAGACGCGAGCACTGCTTGAATCCTTAACTCGATAAATACAACGGCTCTATTCTGAGCAGCCCCACGCCGCGAAAGACTCTCACCAACGTAGAAGGTTGGAGGTGTCTGAAGCGGTTTTTTTTCATAATTCCCGTTTTACAACCAAAAACAAAGCGATTTCTAAACGAGTTTTGAGGAATTTCTAAAATTGGTCCATTTTGAGACCGTTTTGAAGCCTGTTTTGAAGCCTCCGATTCGTAAACTGATAAGTGTCGTAACCAAATCAATCAGTTTCAGGGAGGTCATCCAATGTTCGAGAAAGTCGCTTCGAAAGCCCGTGTCGTGATGTTCGTGGTTCTGGTCACCCTTTTCGTTCTGGCGGCTGGCGCCCCCTTCTGCGTCGGCGGCGTGGGCGGATAACCCCCTGATCATTCTTAGAAAAAAGACCTTTTTGTAAAAGATCGTACTCATTCACTCAATTTTTCAAACGTCTGGGAGGCTCAAAATGTCGAAAGCTCGCGTAATCATGTTCGTGGTGATGGTGGCAATGTTCGTTCTGGCAGCTGGCGCTCCGTTCTGCGTAGGCGGCGTGGGTGGATAATCCAAGAAACGTTATTTTCTTTTTCGTACTTATTTGCTGATTTTTCAACTGTCTGGGAGGCTCAAAATGTCAAAAGCTCGCGTAATCATGTTCGTGGTGATGGTAGCAATGTTCGTTCTGGCGGCTGGCGCCCCCTTCTGCGTCGGTGGCGTGGGCGGATAATCTCGCACCTATTTTTGCTCGATTTTTCGTTTGCATTCATCCTTTTTTACTCTTGAACCCGGAGGTTCGCCATGTCTAAAGCTCGCGTAATCATGTTTGTTGTGATGGTTGCTCTGTTCGTTCTGGCTGCGGGTGCTCCCTTCTGCGTGGGCGGCGTCGGCGGATAGCCTATGATTTTACTGACAGCCGTTGTCGCGGGTCTCATTGCAGGGTTCATCCGAGCGAAGGTCAATGGGCGGCGGCTGCGATCGATTGTGTTGCGTCTGGAATGGCTTGCCTTCATCGCCTTCCTCCCTCACATCATCGCTTTTGAATTGCCATTCACCCGCAGTTCAATTCCAGACGATTGGGCGCGGTTAGCCCTGATCACCTCACAGGCACTCTTGCTTGTCTTTGCACTTTTCAATTTGAATGAAGCCGGGTTGGCTGTGATGGCGCTGGGGCTGGCGTTGAATTTATTCGTAATCTTATTGAACGGCGGTTTAATGCCAATCAGCCCCGAGGTGCTTGATCGGTTCTTTCCGGGGGGGGCTGGTCAAATCTGGCAGATAGGAGAACGGGTACTCACGTCAAAAGACATCGTTCTTACCAAAGATCAGACTGTACTTTGGCTCCTGTCAGACCGATTGACTTTGCCGGAATGGATTCCGTATCATGTCGCCTTTAGCATAGGCGACATATTTATTTGGATCGGCGCCTTCTTCTTGCTCTGGTCGCTGGGCGGCAAAAGCCGCGATATTTTTCAGGAGATAAACTGATGACACCTAAAACGATCCACTACCCAACTCTGAGCGAGGATACCGCCACACAGCGAGAAATCAACCGCATGCTCACGGCCGCTGTGGTCAACAAACGGTTTGAAAAGCTCCTGCTCACCAATCCTGGCCTGGCCATCGCCAACGGCTATGCCGGCGAAACCTTCAATTTCAACGAGAAAGCCCAACTGCGCATTGCGGCCATCCGCGCCGAGTCGCTGCAAGACTTTGCTCGTCAGTTGATCCAGGTTCAGGAACCTGCGTTCACTTCCGTTGCTTACGCGCGCAAATAAGCGTTTGCGTTCTCCATCATCAACAAAGCCAGATGGGGTTGGCCTGCCAACCAGGGGAAAATCCGGCTGTCTTTTTTACAGGTAAATTGATGTTTATTTCTAGTCATCCGGGGAATTGGATGTCCGAAAGGTTGGCCGGCTGTGATCCCAGGCACTAATCGCAAACCAGATTTATACAGCGCCCTACCCACCATGACCCAGCAAGGGACATTGGCCAGTCTGCCCATCTTGCACCTGCCTGTTGAAGCACCGGCAACCCGGCAAGATAACGACCTGCGCCGGATGCGCCGCCTGGTGGAGCTGAAAATGCTCTGCAATCTCAGCAAAGAGCTTTCCACCAGCGACCCGCAAGACGCCCTGCTCGACAGGCTTGCCCGCCATGCCGTAGAACTTTCAGATGCTGCCTTTGGCAAAATTCTGGCGCGCGAAGCCGAAGGTTCTTTTACCTGCCAGGCGGTATTTCGCGCTGCTGATGGAAACAACCACAGCCAGGAAGTTCCTCCCGCCTCCTGGCCGCATTACCACCAAGTGCTGATGGGCAAATCTCCCCAGCTAATTCAGCGCGGAGACCCCCGCCTGAATCCCAGCGACATCACTGCCCTCGGTTTGGATCAGGCTAGCGGGCTGTGGGTACTGCCCCTGTGGGCCGGCAGCGAACCCGTGGGGTTGTTTGTGCTGGGCGAGCAGGCGCAGCCTCAGAAGAACGCGTACACCAGCATTGACCGCATCGGCCTGATGACCAACATCGCCGACCAGGCCACCATTGGTTTGCAGCGCAAAAAACTCAACCAGAACCTGGAAACTAGTTTTATTGAAATCATCCTGGCCCTGGCTGAGACCATCGAAGTGGGCGACGCGACCCCTATGCGCCACAGCAATCAGACGTCTCAGGTAGCATACGCAATCGCCAACCGTATGAACATGAGTGAAGAAATGGTCAAAGCAGTGCGCTGGGCTGGCTTGCTCCACGACATCGGCAAAATTCAGGTGCCGGAGGAAATTCTGCGCAAGCCCGGACCGCTCACCAACACCGAGTGGGAAATCATGAAGCAGCACCCCATCATCGGCGCGGAACTGCTGGCCCCGGTCAGCCGCTTCAAAGAAGCCATTCCAATGATTGAGTCGCACCACGAAAAAGTGGACGGCTCTGGTTACCCCTACGGCCTGAAAGGTGATCAGATTCCGCTTGGTGGTCGCATTCTTGCGGTGGCCGATGCCTTTAGCGCCATGCTGTGCGGCCGGGTCTACTGCCACCCCTACAGCCTGGGACAAACCCTGCTCGAACTGCAGCGCTGCAAAAATACCCATTTCGACCCCAGCGTGGTAGACGCGCTCATTTCGCTGATCCAGGAGGGATACCAGTTCTAAGCCATCATCCTCCATCTTCCTTTCTCTTGCATTGCCTCCAGGACAGACTTCCAAAGAAAACTTCTGCAACACGGGCCAAAGCTCCCTCGCGACGCGAGGGAGCTGCGGTTTTAAGATCAATATGTCAATACAATTTCCGTTCACCGTAAAATGATCACCAAAACTGCGGCTCTGCACAGGCGAGATGATGTACAATCAAGCCAATCAGAAAACAATAGGATTGGGTAATGGTCTCAGATTTGGATCGAAAAGTGGATTTGCTTATCATCGGCGGCGGACCGGCTGGCTTTTTCGGCGCGCTGGCCTGCAAAGCCGCGCGGCCGGCCTCCAGCGTCCTGATCCTGGAAAAATCAGCCAAGCCCCTCTCAAAAGTGCTCGTCTCCGGCGGCGGGCGCTGCAACCTGACCAACGCCACCTTCGATCCGGCGCAGCTGGTCCATTTCTATCCACGCGGCGGCAAGGCCCTGCGCGGAGCCTTTAGCCGCTTTGCCCCCCAGGATACGATGCAATGGTTCGAGAGCCACGGGGTAGCCCTGAAAACCGAAGCGGATGGTCGCGTTTTCCCCGTCAGTGATGACGCGCGCACCATTGTCCAATGTCTGCTTTCAGAGGCCGAGCGTGCCGGTGTTGAACTGCGGACGCACAGCCCCGTCGAAGCCCTGCACTGCGGCCAGCACGGGTTTCAAGTCAGAACCTCCGGCACAGAAATCCTGCACGCCCGCACCCTGCTGCTGGCCACCGGCGGAGATCGCAACAGCTTCGCCCTGGCGGCGGCCTGTGGCCACACCCTCATTCCGCCCGTTCCTTCCTTGTTTTCCTTCGCCATTCGCGACACCCGCCTGGAAGGGCTGGCCGGCCTTTCGGCAGAGAACGCCGAAATCCGGCTTGCCGGCACCCGCCTGCAAACCACCGGACCCTTCATCATCACCCACACGGGCATCAGCGGACCGGCTGTACTTAAACTCTCTGCCTGGGCGGCGCGCGAACTCAACACCGCGCAGTACCAGATGGACATTTTTATCAACTTTTTGCCCGGCTTTAACCCCGAAACCCTTTACCCGCGCCTGCTGGAGATTCGCGAGCAGAACCCCGACCAGACCGCCTACCCGCAGGCATTGGGCCTCAGCCTGCCGCGCCGCTTGTGGGCGCGCCTGCTGGCCGCCGCCGACATCGCTGCCGGAACCCTGTGGCGTAACTGCAGCAATACCCGCCTCTACCAGTTGGCCCAGCAGATCACCCGCGCCGAGTTTCACCTGCAGGGGCGTGGTGAGTTCAAAGATGAATTTGTTACCGCCGGTGGCGTGGACTTAAACGAAGTGGACTTTCGCGCCATGCAGAGCAAGCTCGTCCCCGGCCTGTTCTTTGCCGGAGAAGTGCTCAATATTGATGGGCTGACTGGCGGGTTTAATTTCCAAAATGCCTGGACAACCTCCTACATTGCCGGGCAGGCTGTGGCAGATTATCTCAATCGCCTGTAAAATCAGGGTAGCAGAAGCGCATGGCGTGGATTCTGGCCAATTCACCGAATAAAAAATCATTATCGGCAGGGTTGACAAGCGAAACAAGGTTTGTTATAGTCTTTGAAGTTATGAACTCTGTCATTCGCGTTAACCACCATCATCATTCCAACCTTGCCCCAAACCGATCGGCGGAGGTCTGGTAAGTTTTACCTTAACCTGGTTTTTCAGAACAACCCCCGGTCACCGGGGGTTTTTTTATTACCCGCGAGATGTAAGGAGATGTTATGCCAACCGAAGAACGCGCTCTGATCCGCCTTTCTCTGCCCTCCAAGGGACGCCTGGCCGAAGATTCCTTTCAATTGTTGGAAGAATGCGGCCTGAAGATTTATAAACCCAACCCCCGCCAGTATGCCGCCACCATCCCGGCCCTGCCCGGTCTGGTGGTGCTCTTCCAGCGCCCCGGTGACATTGTCTCCAGCGTGCGCGATGGCAGCGTGGACTTTGGCATCACCGGTCTGGATGTAGTCGAGGAATTCAAAGGTCCCAACCAAGACATTCTCATTCTGCACGAAGCCTTGCAGTTTGGCCGCTGCGACCTTTCGCTGGCCGTGCCCGAATCACTGGAAGGGGTGCAAAGCATGCTTGATCTTCAGGTGTATGCCAGCCGTCTTCCATCCCCCCTGCGCGTGGCGACCAAATACCCGGTTCTCACCACCCAATTCCTCAACCAATACCAGATTCCCCACACCCTCATCTCCGCCGAAGGCACCCTTGAGCTGGCGCCGACCATTGGCTATGCCGACATCATTTCTGACCTGGTCTCTTCCGGTCAAACCCTGCGCGACAACCGCCTGCGCCCCCTGCCTGACGGCAACATTCTCCACTCGCAAGCCGTGCTGGTGGCCAACCGCAAAGCCCTGCAAGAGAATCCCCAGGCGCTGCAAGTGGCCCACACCCTGTTGGAATACATTGAGGCGCACTTGCGCGCGGCGGGCAACCTGGCCATTTTTGCCAACATTCGCGGCGAATCGCCAGAAGCCATCGCCCGGCTGGTCTCGGAAAAGCCCACCATTCGCGGGCTGCAGGGGCCAACCATCTCGCCCATCCTCTCGCAAGACCCCACCACCAAATGGTTCGCCATTAACATCATCGTGCCGCGCGCCGAATTGGGCCAGGCAATCAACGAGCTGCGTTCCATCGGCGGCAGCGGTGTGGTTGTGATGCCGGTTACCTACATATTTGAAGAAGAACCCCCGCGCTTCAAGGCCATGCTAGCCGCCTTGCAGCCCAAAGCGTAAGCCCTCACCACCCATTTCACCCAAGGAGAACGAAAATGTTCAAGCAGTACAGCCCCCAGACCGCCCAGGAAACCATTTTGAAACGCGTCCCCATGGACGAGTTTGACGTACCCGAAAAATTATTGGACAGTATTGCCGCCTTATTTGGCGAGCGCCTCACCCCCGACCAGGCCGTGGCACGTATTCTGCGCGAAGTGCGCCAGGAAGGCGACGCCGCCCTGCGCCGCTGGACGCAAAAATTGGATGGCCAATCGCCCGATTCCTTCCGCGTGCCCGAAGAGGACGTTCGCGCCGCCTTGCAATCCCTGTCGGACGAAGAATTAAACGCCCTGCAGTTGGCCGCCGACCGCATCCGCCGCTTTCACCAGGCCCAGCCGGTTACTTCGTGGTTCACCAACGCCCTCGGCGGCACGCTGGGCCAGTTCATGCGCCCCATCCGCCGTGTGGGTCTCTACATTCCCGGCGGCACCGCGCCCCTGCCCTCCAGCGTGCTCATGTCCGCCGTCATCGCCCAGGTGGCCGGCGTGAAAGAAATTGCCATTGTTGCCCCGCCGCAGAAGCAAACCGGAACCATCCATCCCTCCATCCTGGCCGCCGCCGCCCTGATCGGCATCACCGAAGTCTACGCCATTGGCGGCGCGCAGGCCATCGCTGCCCTGGCCTTTGGCACCGAGAGCATCCCGCGCGTGGATAAAATCTACGGCCCCGGCAACCTGTTTGTCGCCCTGGCCAAGCGCCAGGTCTTCGGCACGGTCGGCATCGACAGCGTTGCCGGCCCCACCGAGACGGTTGTTATCGCCGACGAATCAGCCAACCCCGCCTGGGTGGCCGCCGATCTGCTGGCGCAGGCCGAACACGACGTGTTGGCCTCCGCCATCCTGCTCACCCCTTCCGAGAGCCTGATTAAAAAAGTGCAGGAAGAAGTGGTCAAACAGTACAACGTGCGCGACCGCAACGAAATTCTGGAAGCCTCGCTGCAAAACCGCAGCGGCGCGGTGCTGGTCAAAGACCTGCAGCAAGCCGCCGACCTGGCCAACCAGTACGCCCCTGAGCATCTTTGTCTGTCCGTTTCCGATCCGTGGCAGCTCTCGCAAGAGATTTACGCCGCGGGCGGCATCTTCATGGGCGAGAACTCCTTTGAAGTCCTGGGCGATTACGTTGCCGGCCCCAGCCATGTGATGCCCACCGGCGGCTCGGCGCGCTTCAATTCGCCCCTCAACGTGCTGGACTTCGTGCATGTAGTCAGCCTGGTGGCCCTCGACCCGCAAACCACCCGGCAGATCGCCCCGGCCGCGGCCATCATCGCCGAAACCGAAGGCCTCGACGCGCACGCCAACGCCGCCAAGGTGCGCTTATGAGCCGCGTCCGCTTAGCGCCGCGCTTTGAGAACTTCCCGCCTTACACGCCCATTGAGCCGTTTGAGGTGCTTTCCGCGCGCCTGGGCCTGCCGCCGGAGAAAATCATCAAAGTGGACGCCAATGAGAATCCTTACGGCCCCGCCCCGGCGGTCAAAGAAGCCCTCGCCAACCTGCGCTGGGCCAACATCTACCCCGATCCCGAAAGCCGCGCCCTGCGCGCGGCTTTATCCGATTTCACCGGCGCTCCGGCCGAAAACCTGCTGCCCGGTGCTGGCGCGGATGAGCTGATCGACCTGATTCTGCGCCTAGTGCTCGAACCCGGCGATGTGGTGCTGAACTTCCCGCCCACCTTTGGCATGTATCCCTTCGACACCCTGCTCAACGCCGGGCAGGTGATCGATGTTCCGCGCCTGCCCGACTTCTCGCTCGATCTGCCAGCCATTCGCCGCGCCGTGGAGGAGCACCAGCCTAAAGCCATGTTCCTCACCACCCCCAACAACCCGGATGGGCATTTCCCGCCCGCCGCGGTGCTGGACGAGCTGCTCGAACTGCCCCTATTGGTGGTAGTGGACGAAGCGTACATTGAATTTACCCGCGAGGGCGGCCGCCTGGGAGAAAACCTCAGCCGCATCCGCAGCGTCCCGCAGCGTGAAAACCTGATCGTGCTGCGCACCTTCAGCAAGTGGGCCGGGCTGGCCGGTCTGCGCGTGGGTTATGGCGCCTTCCCCACCTGGATGATGCCCGCCCTGTGGGCCGCCAAGCAGCCCTACAACGTGAACGTGGCCGCCAGCGAAGCCGCCCTGGCCTCGCTGCGCTCGCTCGATTTCCTGGCCGCCAACGTGGAGCGCCTCAAAGCCGAGCGCGAGCGCCTGTTCGGGCTGCTGCAAAGCGTCCCGTATCTCACCCCGTACCCATCCCAGGCCAACTTCATCCTGTGCGGCGTCAAACAAATCCCTGCCAGCCAGCTCAAAGCCAGCCTGGCCGCGCGCGGTATTCTGGTGCGCTATTACAACACCCCCTACCTGCGCGACATGATCCGCATCAGCATTGGCCGCCCCGCAGAGAGCGACGCGGTGATCGCCGCGCTGCGCGAACTGGCAGAAGAGAAGAGTGAACCATGAAAAAAATTGCCCTCGTTGTATACCCCGGCGTTTCTCAACTCGATGTGGCCGCCCTGCAAGAGGCCCTGCATGCCTTACGCGGGCTTCCAGACCGCGCGGTGAGTGTGGAGCTGTGCGCCCTACAGGAAAGCGTAACCACCAGCCAAACTCAATCCCTGGCCGCTGAGCGGCTGCGTCCGGACCTTTCCACCTACGATTGGGTGATCCTCCCCGGCGCGCCAGACCCGCGCCCCGCGCTGGATACCCCAGGCCTTTTGGAATGGCTGTCCGGCGCGTCCACCGGCCCCTCGCTGGCCTCTGTGGGGTCCGGCTTGGTGCTGTGCGCCGCCGCCGGGCTGATCACCGGCCTGCACGCCGCCGCCAACCCACAAACTGCTGCTCTGCTTCAAAAGCACGGGGCCATCCCTGCCGCGGAAAGCCTGCTGCAGGATGGCAAGCTGCTCAGCGCGCGCGGTTCCGCGGACGCCCTGGCGCTGGCCCTGCGACTGTGCGCCGCCCTGGCCGGTGAAGCCGCCGCCCAGCAGGTACAGAGCGCGCTTGGCCTCATGCCATCCGCCCCCAACCGCACCGCCGCCATTACCCGCTCCACCCGCGAGACCAGCATTCGGGTCAGTCTTGACCTCGACGGCAGCGGCAAGCACCAGGTGAGTACCGGTGTGCCCTTCTTTGATCACATGCTCGACCAGATCGCCGTGCACGGCCTGTTTGACCTGCAAATTGCCGCTAACGGAGACGTGCATATCGATCCGCATCACACCATGGAAGACGTTGGCCTCACCCTCGGATCGGCCTTCCGCGAGGCGCTGGGCAATAAGGCTGGCATTATCCGCATGGCCAGCTTTGCCGTTCCCATGGACGAGAGCCTGGCGCGCGTAACCCTCGATTTCTCCGGCCGCCCCTACGCGGTGCTTCACATCCAATGGAGCAATCCCTACCTGGGCGGCAGCATCCCCACCTCGCTGTTTGAGCACTTCTTTGAAAGCTTTGCCTTTGAAGCGCGCTGCAACCTGCACATTGAGGTGCCTTACGGGCGCGACGATCATCACAAAGCCGAAGCCGCCTTCAAAGCCCTGGCGCGCGCCCTCAGCGCCGCCACGCGCGTCGATCCACGCCGCGCCGGCAGCATCCCCTCCAGCAAAGGCATTTTGATGTAGAAAGGCGCTTATGCAAGCATACGACGCACTCCTGGTGGATGCCGGTACCGGCAATCTGCACTCGGTCTACAACGCCCTCACCAGCCAGGGGTTTCAAATTAAAATCACCCAAAACCCGGCCGACCTGCTGCGCCCCGGCCGCGTCATCCTGCCCGGTGTGGGCGCCTTTCGCGGCTTCATGGATGGGCTGGCCAGCGCCGGGTTGGTCGAGGGCCTGCAAAACGCCGCCCGGCGCGGCGATCCGTTTCTGGGCATCTGCGTGGGTATGCAGGCGCTGTTTGAGTACAGCACCGAAATGGGCCAACACCCCGGCCTGGGGCTGATCGCCGGGGAGGTGGAACGCTTTCCCGAATTCGCGGATTTGAAAGTTCCCCACACGGGCTGGAATCAACTCCATGCCTGCCAGAATCATCCTCTACTCGCCGGGCTGCCCGAGGGCGCGTACGCCTATTTCAATCATTCGTATTACTGCGCCCCGCGAGACAACCGCCTGCACCTCACCACCACCGGCTACGGCATCGACTTTTGCAGTGCCGTGCAGTGTGAGAATTTGCTCGGCGTGCAGTTTCACCCCGAGAAAAGCCAGCAGGTGGGCCTGCGCCTGTTGGCCAATTTCATGCGGCTGTGAGGGTGGAAACGATGCGAACGCCCCCTACCTCTCCCCGCGCGGCCGTCTTTCTCGATTTTGAGAACCTGGTCTCCACCTCGAAGAATCTCTCCCGCCGCGGCGTGGGTGATTACGGCAGCAGCCCCGAAGTGGACTTCGCGGCCTTTGTGCGGCACGTTGAAGCGCAATACGGCAGCCTGGCCAAAGAAGACTTTGTCGCCGCCGCCAACTTCAGCCATTACAACGCCCAGTTGGGCGGGCTGAACCGCTGGGCCACCCTGCTCGAAGTGGACAGCTTCGAGCCGCGCAGCGTGCGCCAGCAGGAGCAGACCAGCGCCGGCAAGCGCCACGTCATTCAGCAGTACGCCGACATGGCCCTGGCTTTCGCCGCCGGCATCCATGCCGCCCGCCAGCCTGCCGATGTGTATATCTTCATCACCGGCGACAAGTCCTTCGCCGCGGTGGCCGCCGCCATCCGCGACCAGTTCCAGAAGCAGGTCGTTTTCTTCCTGCCCGATCCCAACCAATCCGCCAGCGTAACGTTGAAAGAGCGCTTTCTTTGCTTCCCCTTCAGCGCCACTCAGCCCGAACCGGCCGCTGTTGAAGAAGAACCGGCCCCTGAGCCACCCCCCTCGCCAGCGTTGGAAAACCCTTCCAATCAGGTCAAACCGCTGGTAACCCATCTGCGCAGCGAGCTGCGCACCGCCATCCCCGCCGACCTGGTGCGCGCCGTGCTTGGACCGGCGGGCGCTCAAAAGCTGCTCGACCGCGCCCGATCAGAAGAGCAAATTGATCTCTGGCACAACGAACAGGGGATTGAATGCGTCTCTTCACGCGCCGAGCGGCTGTTTGGCAAACTGCAAATCATGGAATCGCGCCCATCGGTGGTGGAAGCCGCCCGCATTTTACTGGCGGTGGCCAGCGCCGGTGAAAGCCGCCAGCCGCCCGGCACCCGCGCCGATTGGCGGCGCTGTCTGAAAGAATCAGCCAATCTTTCCAACACTGCCGCCAAGCAGTGGTTGGAACGCCTGTTGGACCATGGCATCCTGCGCGACCGCGCCATCACCCGCCCGCTGATCACCCGCGCCAACCTGACCGCCCTGATCCAGGAGTACGAACAAACCTCTTATCAGAATGGACCCCAATGAATTCATCCTTTGTCATTTTCCCCGCCATAGACCTGCGCGCAGGCCAGGTGGTGCGTCTCAAAGAAGGCGACCCCGCCCGCCAGACGCATTACTCCGCCGACCCGGCTCAGACCGCCCAAAAATGGCTCGACGCCGGCGCCCGCTGGCTGCACGTCATCAACCTGGATGGCGCGTTTGAAGAACCCGACAACGCCAACCGCCGCGCCGTGGAACAGATTGTGCAAACTGCCCGCCGCTGCCAGGCCAAAGTGCAGTTGGGCGGCGGCTTGCGTGACCTGACCTCCGCGCAAGAAGCCCTGGAACTGGGCGTGGCGCGTGTGATTTTCGGCACCCTGGCCGTTCGCCAGCCGCAGACCATCGCAGAAGCCGTGCGCCGCTGGGGCGCGGAACGTGTGGCCGTCAGCCTCGACGCGCGCGGCGGTGTCATTCAGGTGCGTGGCTGGCAAGAGACCAGCGGGCTGCTGGTGGAAGATTTCGCGCTTCAATTGAAAGCCATCGGGCTGGAATGGCTGGTCTTCACCGACATCGCCCGCGACGGCCTGCAGACGGGCATTAATCTGCGGGCTACCGCGCAGCTGGCCCAAAAAACCGGCCTCAAGGTCATCGCCTCCGGCGGCGTGCACCAGATGGAAGATGTGCGCTCGGCGCGGAGCGCCGGATTGGCCGGCTGCATCGTGGGGCGCGCGCTGTATGAAGGCTCGATTGACCCGCTGGAATTGTTTCAGGGAGAAAAATAAGCCATGTTAGCTAAACGCATCATCCCCTGCCTCGACGTGGCCGATGGCCGCGTGGTGAAGGGCGTGCACTTTGAAAACCTGCGCGACGCCGGCGATCCGGTGGAGCAGGCGCGCATTTACGACGCCGCCGGCGCGGACGAGCTGGTGTTTCTGGATATTTCTGCCACCCCGCGCGGGCATGCCACCGTCATCGAAATGGTGGGGCGCGTCGCCGACCAGGTCTTCATGCCCCTCACCGTGGGCGGCGGCATCCGCAGCGTGGAAGATATGCGCGCCCTGCTGCTGGCCGGCGCGGATAAGGTCAGCCTCAATTCTGCCGCGGTGCGCCAGCCCGAGCTGCTGGCCGAAGGCGCTCAGCGCTTTGGCAGCCAGTGCATTGTGCTGGCTGTTGACGCGCGCCGCGTCTCGACGGCTGGCCAAGCCCCCCGCTGGGAGGTGGTCATCAACGGCGGCCGCACCCCCACCGGCCTGGACGCCCTGGAATGGGTGCGGCGCGGCGTGGAAATTGGCGCCGGGGAAATTCTGCTCACCAGCATGGACGCCGACGGCACTCTGGCCGGCTTTGACCTGGCCCTCACCCGCGCCGTGGCCGACGCGGTCAGCGTTCCGGTGATTGCCTCAGGCGGCGCAGGCACCCTGGCACACTTTGCCGAGGTGCTCACCCAGGGCCGCGCCGACGCCGCCCTGGCCGCCTCGCTGTTCCACGACGGCAAGCTGGCCATCCCCGACTTAAAGGCTTACCTTCAGGCCCAGGGTGTGCCGGTCCGCCCGCCCCGTGCCTGATCCAGTTCTTTTTCAAAGGTATATTGGCTTTTGACCTGTTGGTACCCGATGGAGCGGTAAAAGAGATGCGCTTTCTCGCGGATCACGTTGGAACGCAGGCGCACCGCCCGCAGACCCTGCTCCACGGCCCAGACTTCGGCGGCCTGCATCAAAGCCCGCCCGGCCCCGCCGCGGCGATGGCGCTCATCCACCACGATTCCGCCGATTTCGGCAAAAGCCTCCGATTCCAGGTATTGGGTGGTCAGCACGTGCAGCCAGCCAATTATCTCGCCGCCAGACGCAGCGGCTACAAACACTGCCTGGTCAGGCCGTTCAAGGATCGCCGCCAAGCGCGGGGTGAGAACGTCTTGCTCAGTAGGATAGCCCAATTGAGCGCATAGACGCGCGAGCGCGGGCGCGTCTTGCTCAGCCGCGCGGCGAATCATGAAGCCTGCCATGTTAGAATCACTCATGAGGTAAATGCCTCCAGAAGGATGGAAGAATTTGGACAACAATCTGATTGTATCCCCAAAATTTGATGACCGTGGCCTGATTCCTGCCATCGTGCAAAACGCCCAAACCCGCCAGGTGCTCACCCTGGCCTACATGAACGCCGAGTCGCTGCGCCTCACCCAGCAAACCGGCGAAACCCATTTCTGGTCGCGCAGCCGCCAGGAGCTGTGGCACAAAGGCGCCACCTCCGGCAACATTCAAAAAGTCGTGGAAATGACCCTGGACTGCGACCTCGACGCCTTGCTGGTGCGCGTGATCCCCGCCGGCCCCGCCTGCCACACCGGGGCCGTCTCCTGCTTTTTTAACCCGCTCCCCCTTACCGTATCCCCCACCCAGATTGGAGAAGAAAACCATGAAGATTGACGAACTCTACCAGATTATCGCAGACCGCAAGGCCGCCCCCCAGGAAGGCTCGTACACCAATTACCTGTTCGATAAAGGTGAAGACAAAATCCTCAAAAAAGTGGGCGAAGAAGCCATGGAAGTGCTCCTGGCCGCCAAAGGCGAAGGCGACCAGCGGCTGATTGAAGAAGTGTCGGATCTAACCTACCACCTGCTGGTTCTGCTGGCCTCCCGCGGCATCACCCCTGCCGATATTGGTGCCGAGTTGGAAAAGCGCCACCAGCCCCGCCCACCCCAGGCCTGAACGCCTCTGCCGGCCAGAGAAAGCCGCCAGAGCCAGCCTTTCGCGGCTTTCCCGCGCCCCTTTCTTGCCCTCCCTCGCGTTTTTTCCACGCAAATGGGCGGCAATGTTAATCTTTGTTAACAGTAAGTGAATATTCAGGGAAAGATCGATTATAATTTTATTGGTATGCGCCGATACTTCTACCTGACCGCCCTGATGGTTGCCCTGGCACTCACTGGTTGCCAGTCAACCTCTTCTCCGGAAGCGCAAGAGATTCCGCAATCTTCAACATACATTGAAAACAAAGGCTCCGATACCATGGTCAACCTGGCCCTGGTGTGGGCGGAAAGCTATCAGGCGTCCAACCCGGATGTGCGCATCTCGGTTACCGGCGGTGGTTCGGGCACCGGGCTGGCGGCGCTGGTCAACGGCACCGTAGACGTCGCCAATGCGTCGCGCCAGATCAAACCCGAAGAACAGGACCAAATCGCGCAAAGCGGTCACCAGGCGGTGGAATACGTGGTCGCGTCCGACGCGATTGCCGTGATTGTCAACCCCAGCAACCCCATTCAAAACCTCACCCTCGAAGAGATTTCCCGCATTTATAAAGGTGAAATCAACAACTGGGCCGAGCTGGGCGGCGAGAATCGCCCCATTGTGCGCCTCTCCCGCGAGACCAATTCTGGCACGCATGTTTATTTTCTGGAAGAAGTCATCCGCCTGGGCAGTTCTGAAGATAAGAGCATCTTCTCCGCCGACACGCTCCTCTTACCCTCATCGGAAGGCATTATCACCGAAGTTCGCGACAACCCCAACGCCATTGGCTATGATGGATTGGGATATGTAACCCCTGACGTGAAGGTCATCTCAGTCGCCGCGGATCGCAGCCATTCCTATGTGCTGCCCACCATTGAGACGGTTAAGGATGGCAGCTACCCCATCTCGCGCGACCTGTACATGTACACTACCGAATCTCCCAGCCAGGCGGTTCAAACCTACCTGGAATGGGTTTACTCTGCGGAAGCCCAGCAGATCGTCAGCGAGTTAGGCTTTGTTCCGGTAACACCTTCAGAGGGCGCCAATGGCGAGTAAAGCGAAACGTATCAACCACTACTCCGAGGCCGTGATCACTGCGATCATCCGCACGGCCGGCTATCTCAGCGTTCTTTTTGTCGCATTAATCTCTTTCTTCCTCTTTCGAGAAGCCATCCCGGTTGTTTTCAAAATTCCCGCAGGGACTCTTCTCAATACCCGCTGGTACCCCATCGAAGGATTGTACGGCCTCCTGCCGTTGTTGCTTGGCAGCCTGACCATCACCCTGGGTGCGTCGCTGATCGCCATTCCACTCGGCCTGCTCACCGCCGTTTACATCTCCGAAATCGCCCCGCCCTGGACCAAAGAGATTCTCAAACCCATGGTCGAGATTCTGGCTGGCATTCCCTCGGTGGTGTTGGGCTTCCTGGGTATCCTGGTGCTGTCTCCCTTCCTGCGCGAAACTTTCAATCTGCCCACCGGTCTCACGGCCCTCGCCGGATCCATTCTGCTCGGCTGGGCGGCCATCCCTACCATTGTATCCGTTTCTGAAGATGCCCTCAACACCGTGCCCGCCTCGTTCCGCGAAGCCTCACTGGCCCTCGGCTGCACGCGCTGGCAAACCATTTGGGGTGTAACCGTGCCATCGGCCCGCTCTGGCATTATCACCGCCATTATGCTGGGCGTTGGGCGTGTGATCGGCGAGACAATGACCGTCATGATGGTGACCGGCAACGCCCCCACCATGCCCGCCGGCCTGCGCACCATCCTGCTGCCCATTCGCACCATGACCGCCACCATCGCCTCTGAGATGGGCGAAGTGGCCAAAGGCAGCGACCATTACCAGGTTTTATTTTTCATTGGTCTGATCCTGTTCCTGTTCTCATTGATTATCAATATCGTGGCGTTTCAAATCAGCGCCCGCCGCGTCAAACGATCTGAACGGCTGCTTTCTTAAGGCAATATGGACTCAAAATACGATTCATCCAGCTCCAGGCAGAAAGAAAAAATCGGCTTCGCCGCTCTCACGGCCATCAGCACGCTCACCGTGCTGCCGATTATTGCCATTCTGATCTACATCCTCATTCAAGGTATGCCGGTCATCAACTGGGAATTCATCACCGGGCTCCCTCGCGAGGGCATGCGCGCTGGCGGCATCTTCCCGGCCATTGTGGGCACCTTCTACCTCACCATCGGCACCGCCTTGTTCTCCATCCCGCCCGGCATCGCGGCGGCCATTTACCTGTCGGAATACGCCGGAGACAACCGCTGGACGCGCGCCATCCGTATTGCCATGGTCAACCTGGCGGGTATCCCTTCGGTAGTGTATGGGTTGTTCGGCCTGGGAGTGTTTGTCATCTTTTTACAATTCGGCACCAGCATTCTGGCCGCCTCGCTGACCCTATCAATCATGACCCTGCCGGTCATCATCAGCACCGCTGAAGAGGCCATGCGCGCCGTTCCCCAGTCGTTCCGGCTGATCAGCGTTTCGGTGGGAGCCACCAAGTGGCAGACCATCTGGAAAATTGTTCTCCCGCAGAGCCTGCCCGGTATCATTACCGGTATCATTCTGGGGTTGCAGCGCGCTGCTGGTGAAACCGCCCCCATCCTCTTTACCGGCGCGGCGTTCTTTCTCCCACAGCTTCCAAAATCTCCCTTGGACGCCACCATGGCGCTTCCCTACCACCTGTTTGTCATCTCCACCCAGGTGCCCGGCATGCCCATCCAAATCCAATACGGAACCGTGCTGGTTCTGTTGTTCTTCGTGTTGAGCATGGAAATTATGGCTACACTGATCCGCTCACGCGCCCGCGCCCGCAGACAATGGTAAAACGTATGAATTCAGAACCCGCCGACATTATCCAGGTTAGAAACCTTACTCTGCGCTATTCGGATGGCAAGGAGAGCCTGAAAGACATCAATCTCTCCATTAAAGCCAACGCCATTAACGTTCTCTTCGGCCCGGCCAACGGTGGAAAATCCACTTTATTGCGAACCCTCAACCGCCTGAACGACCTGACCGACGTCAGCGTGATGCAAGGCGAAGTGTTATTCAATGGAAAAAACCTGCTCGACCCCGACATTGATGTAATCGAACTGCGCCGCACAATTGGTATTGTTTTTTCACGCCCGGTAGTGCTGCCCATGACCATTTATGAGAACATCAGCTACGGCCTGGCTCTGGCGGGGATTCGCAGCAAAGTGCAGCAAAAAGAACGGGTCAAAGAAGCCCTGCAGCAGGCCGTTTTATGGGATGAGGTCTACGACCGTCTCGACACCCCGGCCGCCGAACTCTCTGGTGGGCAAAAACAGCGGCTTTGCCTGGCGCGTTCACTGGCCTTGAAACCAGAAGTGATCATGCTGGATGAGCCCACTTCCGCCCTCGACCCGGTCTCCACCGCCAATATCGAAGACCTGCTCCAGCGTATTAAAGAGGAATTGACCATCATCCTCGTTCCCCATAACACTCAGCAGGCTGCGCGCATGGCCGATTATGCCGCATTCTTCCTGCAAGGCGAATTAGTGGAATGGGGCACCGGTGAGCAGATCTTCACCCGGCCAAAAGAAAAGAAAACCCAGGATTACGTCGAAGGGCGCTTCGGCTAAACCTTCCAATGTTGTCTTAATAACGGCGTTTCCAGCGCCGTTTTTTTATTTTCTACACCCTTTTGCAATGAAAAATTGAGGATTGTAATTAAGGAACACTTGTTCTATAATATACATGCTGTTTAGCAGAACAAATTTTCCAATTCAGGTGTGATCATGGTTACCCCCAAAAGTCGAGTGCTTCAGTACGATTCGGTCCTGATCCAGCGCGGCGAGCTGCTCAATGTGGCGGCAGTTTGCCCCAAAACCCGCGCTTTGGGTCCGGGTTGGCGGTCTGCCATTTGGGTCCAGGGATGCCCCTTCCACTGTGCGGGCTGCATCTCGCCCGAATGGACCACTTTCCAACCAGCCCACAGCATCAATCCGGTGGAATTAGCCAGCACACTGCTTGCAGATCCCGAAATCAGCGGGCTAACTTTTTCTGGCGGAGAGCCCATGCAGCAGGCCGCCGGGCTGGCCAATCTGGCCCGCAAAGCCCGCCAGCAAAGACCGATTAACATCATTACCTACACCGGCTACAAATTGGAAGTGTTGAAAAAGGGCATTCCCGACCGGTCGGTGTTCAAATTACTGGATGAAACCGATGTGCTTATTGACGGTCAATTCATCTCCGCGTTAAATGATAATCGCGGCATGCGCGGCAGCAGTAATCAACGCGTTCATTACCTCACTGGGCAATTGAAAGATTTTAATTTTGAGAAGGCGCCCCGTTTGAGCGAAGTACAGGTTTTAGATGGGCAGGTTTTAATGGTAGGTGTTCCCGAAGAATATTTGCTGCAGGCTTTCTACCGCGCCATGTGGCAATTAGAAAGTCTGCCCTTGCAGTTGGTAAAGAAATGAGCGGCCACAAGAAAACGGTAGTTCACATCAGTGAAGAAGAATACGAACGGCTCCACCAGGCGGAAATGCAGCAGCGCTTCCAGCGCAGCCAGCAAACATCAAACGAAAAGATGCTTCAAGCTGCCTCTCAGCATCTCCAGGCCGAGCTGTCCGAAGTTTCCCGCCGTCAGAACGATTACCTGCGTCATATCGCGCGCCTGGACCAGACTATTCAATCCATCGAATACGAAGCCAGTCGCACCCTGGTTGATCAGCAAACGCTTCTGCTGGAAGAAATCAACTCTGCCGCCCAACAGGTAGCCGAAAGCAATGAGATTCAAATCCAGCAGGTTCACCAGCAGCTTTTCCAGGAGATGGATAATCTGCGAGCCGGCATGGATGATCAGCTGGCAAGCTTGCAATCCGAATGGGCGCAGCAGCTCCAATCGCGCCGCCAGGTATTCGAATACGCGACATACTGGCTGGATTCCGCCGAAACCCTGGCCAGCTTCATTGCCGTTAATTATGACCACAACCATTTTTCGCCTGGCGCGCTGCAGAATATTGATCAGTTGATCCAGCAGTCTGTTCAGAATTTACAAAACAGCGCCCCCGAAGCGGCGATCTCGCTGGCGCAGCAAGCCTACCGCGAGAGCAGCCAATTACGCCTCTCTCTGGAACAGGCTCAAACCGAATGGCACGCGCTGCAATCCCAGGCGCTTCAAGGCATTTCCCGCCTGCAAACTCTGCTAGATGGCTGCCAGACCCTCCCAGCTCTGGACTTGAACGGCGCGGAACTGCCCGTGCTTCTGAATATCGAATTCTGGTCTCAGGGCGAATACCGCCGTCTATTCAACGACCTGCGCGACTTGGAAGCGCGGGTACAAATGGACTGGCGGCAGCAGCCCATGGAAAGCCTGAATGAGTTGTGTAAGCACACCCTGCCCGAATTGCAACAGCGCCTCGACCGCATGATCTACCACGCGCGGCTGGCTGCGCTCAATTCTCAACTGCGCATCAACATCGCCGACATCGTCATTCAAGCCCTCGAAACGCAGGGGTTTTCGCTGCAAACTAGCGCATACCAGAAAGACGATTTTCACCAGCTTTTTCAAGCACAGTTATCCAATTACGAAGGCAGCCAGGTAATCGTCGAAGTGGTGCCAACCGGTAATGGTCAGCGCGAAAACGAGCTACATATTCATTCGTTGGACGCCGCTCAGCACACACCGCATGAGCTGCGCCGCCGCGCGTTGGAGATCAACCGCTCGCTAAATGAGATGGGGTTGCAAACGGGTGAGTTGGAAACCCTCCCACCCACAACAAGTCCTCCACCTTCCATCCATTCAATCCCTATTCCCGCCCGGCGTTCACTCCGGCGGCCGTCTTTGAGGCCGCATGAATAACCCTGCTCTTTCCCCACGGCTCTCTCAGGCGGTGCAGGCAGGCGCGGGCAGACGCTATCAGATATTGTATGGCCCCGGCGTGGAAGACCTGTATCTGAGTGATCGTTTGACCGAACAGTCCCTGGCCGAAGCCCTGCTGGTAGTTCTCAAGGCGGTTGGCTACACACGGGTCGTCTACTTCTCTCCTCAAGACTCGATCCTTTTTTTGGATGAAGATTCCCGCCAGGCCTGCGCGGTGAAACCGGTTGTCCAAACTCACGTCAGCCAAAATATGTCCGTGTTGACAGGCGGCCCCCTCGGCGATCTGCGCCTGATTCCTCTGCCCAAAGCCGCCTCCGACCCATCACCATCCGCCATGGGAGACACTCACGCCATCCGCTTTTTGGACGCGCTGATGAAAGAGGAAAACCATCGCACGGCAGTCATTTTTTTGCAGGCAGAGACGGTTCTCCAATTTACGGAAGATCCGCGCTCTTTTGCCAGCCTCTTGGGACAGTGGCAAACCCTGCCCGCGGCTAATCGCAACCAGGCTTTTTTTATTTTCAGCGCGCGCCAATACGATGAACTGGCACAAGCCGCGCAAGCCATCGCCTTTCCCGAACTGCGCAGCTTGATTCTGAGCAGCCAGCAGCGATCACAGCTTGCCGGGCTGTCCTATCTCCCCGGCCCAGACGCGCAGGAGATCGAACACCTTCTTACCTATTATGAACAGACCCATTCGGGATTGATCCATTCGCTCGACCGCGCCCAACTGGCCGTATGGATGGCCGCTGAAAACCTTACCGCCCGCCAATGGCTGGAGCGGCTTCAGTCCGTGCCGCTCATTAACCCAGATACCATCCGCACCAGCGGCTGGTTCCCCTCCATGCGCCCGCTTTCCGCCTCCCCCCAGACTGAGATGGAAAATCTGATCGGTCTGGATGCCGTTAAAGCCCACTTTTCAGAACTGGCCGCCTGGCTGAGCGTGGTTAAAGACAGCGCGGCTGCTCCCGCGGACGCCCCGCTTTTGCACATGGTCTTTTCCGGCAGCCCCGGAACCGGAAAAACCACCGTGGCCCGCCTGGCCGGTGAGATTCTGAGAGATATTGGCATTCTTCGAAGAGGTCATCTTGTGGAAGTCCGCGCGGCGGACTTGATTGCCAACCACGTTGGCGGAACCGCCGTGCGCGTCAATCAGGCAATCGATGAGGCGTTGGACGGTGTGCTCTTTATCGATGAAGCCTATATGCTGGCTGAAACCGAGCGCGGCGGATTCGGTCAGGAGGCCATTGACACACTGCTGACCCGTATGGAAGACGAGCGCCACAGACTGGTGGTCATCGCCGCCGGGTATACAGAACCAATGAAGCGGTTCCTCAAAGCCAACCCCGGCTTGCCGCGCCGCTTCCCCATCGAGAACCGCCTGGTCTTTCAGGACTATTCTCCCGCTGAATTGACCGCGATCCTCATCCAAATGGCGCAGAACCGCCGTTTGCACATAGAACCGGCAGAAAAAGCGCTTCGTGAAGTCATCGATGGCCTCTACGCAACAAAAAATGAGAGTTTCGGCAACGCCGGTGAAGTGCGCAACCTGCTGGAAGCCCTCGAACGGCGCCGGGCCAGCCGCATTCGCAAGCTCGGGTTGGATAAGGATGCGCCCTGCCTGCCGGAAGACATTCCCACCCGCTATCGCGGATATCTATCTCCCTCACTCAATTCCACAGCGGCCATCGTGGGCAAGTTAAACCAATTGGTCGGCCTTCAGCCATTCAAACAACATTTTCACAGCCTGCATGCCCAAGTTCGTGTCGATCTCCTTCGTAAATCCAGAAATATCTTCTCCTCAGGGCAGCAGCGCCTCCACCACCTCATTTTTATCGGCAACCCTGGCACCGGCAAAACCAGCGCCGCCCGCCTGATGGGTGAAATGTACGCCTCGCTCGGTTTGCTGCGGAAAGGGCATTGTGTTGAAGTAAGCCGGGTAGATCTGGTTGCGGGCTATGTTGGTCAGACCGCTGCCAAAACTCTTGAAAAAGTTCAAGAAGCGTTGGATGGCGTGCTCTTTATTGATGAAGCCTACGCGTTGGATTCTCAATCCGTCGCGGATTTTGGCCGGGAGGTCATTGATACCCTGGTCAAAGCCATGGAAGACTACCGCGACCGGCTGGTGGTGATTATGGCTGGTTACCCTCAGGAGATGCTTTCTCTGCTGCAATCCAATTCCGGGTTGCGCTCGCGCTTCGCGCCGCCCATCCCCTTTCCCGATTTCTCTCTGCCGGAACTCAAACAAATCTTGACCGGCTTGGCAGAAAAAGATGCCAACACCTTTGAGCCAGACGCGCTCACCCAGGCAATGCGCGTCCTGCGCCGGTGGAAAGACACCGAGGGCGATCAATTCGGGAACGCTCGCAGCGTGGGCTTGCTATACCAGCAGATCAAACACAACCACGCCAACCGGCTGATGGAACAATTCGACCTGTTTAACCATCCTGAACAAATCACCGTTCAAGAATTAACTACCTTCACCGCAGAAGACGTTCAGACTTCAACTCAAAATTCAAGTTTCATATCCCCCAAAAACCATCATTCTGGATTCGATGCCTGGCAAGTAGCCGCACCTTCCACCGCGCACACCATTCAGGCTTGATCTCCGTTCAAATCGAAATCCAGTCCTTCAAGGCGGCCTGGTAAGCCGCCTCCAACAAATTGTGCTGTTGGGTGTACCAGATCATCTTTTTCTTATGATTCTGGTCTGTGGAGCGTTTCTCCAAATACGAGAAGATATTCAAAGCGTTTTGCAAAGCGGTCAACGCGAGGTCAATTTCACCAAGGTGATTCAAATCTCCAGCCAGCATGCAGCCATACATCCAATAAGCCGCGGCCTGGCGATGGCTGAGCGGCGGGTACTTCTCAATCGCCTCGTGCAAGAAGTCGCATGCGGCTTCTTGAAACCCTGCCTGGTAGCAAACCAGTCCACATTCCAGCAAACCGGCCGGGGTGTTCAGATAATCCTCTGCCAGCCGGGAATGTTTGCACACCTGCCGTAAAACCGCATAAGCGCTTGCGTATTGCTGCCCGTCTGTCAGTTTTATGGCCTTCCGCAACAGCGCTTTGGTGATTTCATCTAGCGGCGACGGCTCAAACCGATCCAGCAGGGTATATCCGTGTTCCGCCGTCAGCGCAATTTCCTTTTGCATACGGTCAGCCCGTTCCTGGTACCAGGGGGCAAGCTGCAATCGTTCCGCCTGGCCGGCTAATTTGTGGCGTTCGGCAATCGAATCAAAGATTTCAAACGCCGTTTGCCAGCTGCGGTATCCCGCGCCTGCTTGTAAGTTCTTCCGTTCCATCATCCCCACCGCCCAAAGGGCAACAGCCCGGCGGTGCTCATCTCCTTCAAATCCCGCCAACGCGCGTTCAAAGGCAGCCTGCGATTGGCGGTAGTCGCCTTCCTTCTCCGCGAAGATGACGCCGGCCATGAAATTAGCCTCAGCGTATTCCAATGGTTTCAACGAAACGCGCGCATGCTCCAGCAATTTTTCAATGACCACATGCCGCGTTACAGATGGAGTTTGGGCGTCCGCCGCCTGGTCCAAATACTCACGGCTTTGCAGCCCCAAAGAGGAGGCGTCGAAATGGTTCAGCCATTTCTTCAAGTCTTGCAGCGAGATCATGTTTTCGGTCCTTGCGGCAAGTCTTTGTTTTCGCTTGAAATGGCTTCCAGAATCTGCGCCGTGCGACTCAACAAGATGGAGCGCAAATTCTGCGGATTGCCACGCGCGAAATCCACATTTTCCAGGGCGTGGGTAATGCTCATAATCAACTCAGCCTGGGCTTCCGCGCGCCCCAACTCCAGGTAAGCCATGCGCTTGGCCTCCCCATACGCCAGCGACACTTTCGCGTTTCCCACCCAATCGGCCTTCCAAAGATCGATGCGTTTCTGATCCACATCCGGTTCCACCACATCAAAAAAGCCCACATCAATCCAAAGCAAAGATGCCCCGGCTCTTCTCATTCTTTGACTGACGGCCTGCGCGAACAGTTCATTCTTTAATTCGCGGCGCGGATCTCGCTCCTTTTCCCTGGGCGCGGTGAGGAAGTCGATGTCGTGCGAGTTGATGTAATCCATAATCGCGCCCACCACCATCTGGCGCACGGTTGCCTTCCATGGGCGCGGGCCATCGTCACGCACCGACAGGTTGTAGGCCATGTTGTAAAACGATTCTTCCGAATACGGGTAAGGGGTTTCCAGCGTGCGCTGCCAGTTCTGCGCGTCAATCCGAAAGCGGAACTGGACTTCTCGCAGCATTACCCGGAATCCATCGCGGGTGGTTACCTGCAGCTCGTCCAGGCGTCCGTGCTGCTCGTCCAGACTGGCGATCTGCCCGATGGTTTCAAACGGCAGCAAGAAATGCGCGCCTGACCCGCGCATGCGCGAAGGCTCGCGCAGCGTGCGGAACATCACCGCGTTACCCGGCTGCACCAGCGCGTAGCCCGGCCCGCCGATGCGGTCCAACAAATTCACCTCGCCGTCCTTAATCTTCTTCAGGCCGTTGTCAATTTCCAGGCGCGGGTAGCGAAGAGCGAATATAGAGGCGATGACATAGCGCAAGCCCATCTTGAAGTCTGGCAGGTGGTATACATTGCGCACATAGTTCGCCGCGCCAAAGATGACTAGAATAATCGCTGTGGTCGGCGCGATCATGTAACGGAAGTTCTGCCCATTAAACAGAAAAGCCATCACTGTCAGCATCCAGTCGGGCAGCGGGCGGGCAAACGGGTTGATCTCGCGGATATGCTGCGCCAGGGCGACTGCGTCTACATGCTCAAAAAGAATATCGCCCAAAAACGCAAAGGCGGCCAGAATCGCGGGGATGATAATGAACAGGCGAATCAGCCCACCCAGCTCCTGCAAATCACTTTCGCTGGGTGGGAAGGGCAGGCGGCTTTCGATCTCTTCCGCCGCGCGCTCCAGCCGCTGCAAGGGGCTTTCGCTTTCTTCTGGCTCTTCCAGGTCTTCCGGGTTGATCATATCACTCATAGGCTTACTTCTTCTCATCTCCCGGTGTCATCAGATGTGACCGCAGGGATGATGACCGCACATCATGAGGTAACAGCCAGTCGTGAACCATTCCCAACAAGCGGATCGTATCACCGGGCAGCAGGTCTTTGGTTTTGGGGTCAGCCGCGATTTGTTCCAACGCCTGCAGCACGCGGATCGCCATGGCTTCTTGGGTATATTTCTCAGAGTCGAAAATGGGCGAGAGGGTCGAAACCATCTGCGCCTGGGCAACCGCCCTCGCGTGATTCTGAATGCGGGCGGCTTCCAGATCGCGCGTGGCGCGAATAACTTCCACATCGCTTTCCCAGCGCGCGCGCCAGGTCTCCACATGCTGGCGGTACACCTCCTCAGAGACCGGCTGCAGCTCCTGAAACCCCCCCATCAGCACCTTGATGCCCCGCTCGCGCAGCACCTTGCTGTTCTCCAACTGGCGCACCGGCGAGCTCACCAAATCTTCTAATACAATTTCTTCGCCTTCCTGCAGCAGTTTGCCATCGCGGCGGGTAAAGTAGCGAAAATTCAACAGTCCCAGGCTGCGCACGCGCGTCTGCACCGCGTTGCGCAGGCGCTTCATCGGAAAATCGCCAGGAGAATCCGCCCGGTACAGATCGTCATAATTGAATTTCAACAATTCATCATGCACCACATCCGTGACCACTTTTACCGGCAGATCGTACCAGGGGATCAACTGATCCTCGTTGTCTCTGGCCTGTGAGAAGACCGCCCGGAAGACACGGTCTTCGTCGAAGATCGGCAAAGCGCGTGGAGCCGGCAGCGCGGTAAACGCGCCCATCTGTCCCAGCCGGCTGGCCACGCGCGCGTATTGGTGAATTTCGAGCCGGTCGGCATCATCCAGGTCGTCCGACAACCGCAAAATCTTCAACCTTCCGTTGGGCTGCCAGCGCAGCTGTGCCACGCGCAAATTTTCAATCCGCGCCTCTCCTGCGTAGGTTACCTCCAGGCAGTCCGGCTCTTGACCGATGGTGAAGGCAGAATTGACATTCATCACCATCTCAATTCCGTCCCGCGTGTGCGCCTGCACGCCGCGCTGCATGCGGAACTGCTCGCGCAGGTCAACCGCTTCGCGAATGCGCTCATTGCGCCGCGTGAACACCAGTCCCGGTCCTTGAATGCGCGGTGACTGGTAGGGGTCAATCAGGCGAAAAGCCAGCCCCAGGCGCTCCAGGATTCTCCGCACCAGATTGGGCGTTTCCACCTTTTCTTCCAGGGCAACCGCGCTGTTAAAATCCACCACCACCACGCCCATGCCAGGCTTATTCAATTCCTCGGGGTTAGCCAGTTTCTTGCCATCGTCAATCAGCACCGCCTGCCCATGCAGTCTGAGCATATGCAGCAGCAGATGAAAAGACGCGCGGTAAACATCGCGAACACTGGAGATGGGCAGAGTCGCCTGAGCCGACAGCAGCACCAGCCAAAAGCCCAGCACCAGCAAGAAACCAAACAGGCAGTTGACGGAAAGCGGAAAAACGGATTTGAAATTCTCAAAGGGGATGGCGGGCATATCGAGGTTGAGGAAAACAGCGATGACAGCCCAGGAAAAGCGCGCCACCAGGCTGATCACCCGCCAGATGTGCTGCCAGAAGGCAGCCAAAAAGATCAACCCCAAGCCAATGGGAAGGTAATAAAACCGGTTGAAGGCTTTCTTTTTCCCTTTGGTTTTTAACCGTTTATAAGGCATACTCTTCTCATGCGGCGCGCTGATTGAACATTTGTTATAAGAATCAGTATATTCCAGCCCGGAGAGGTTTGTCAAGCAAACCCCAGGTCAATCACAACAAATTTTGGGCTGTAAATATATAAAAGGGGTTCCCCCACCCGCGCCCAAAATACCCCGCGCCAAAACCGAAAAGCAGAAAAAAGCGCTTACGCCTGCATCCACACCAGACGGCGTGGCAGCAAATTCTTCAATTTGCCATCGCTATACTTCCCGCGGCCAATATAGCGTCCCTGTTCGTCAATTACCGCCAGCACCGGCACACCCCCCGGCTGAACGCTCGCGTCTTCTCCGCGCAGCCAGGCCTGCGCCTGCCCGGAATCCAGGCGCACCCGCCCGCCGGCAAAAAAGCGGTAAAAGCGGGCCAGCCATTCATGTGAGGGCACAAACCCATCCGGCGAAAATTCCCCCAGCATCATCCCCAGCGATTGGAACGGCAGGCTGGCAAAATGGCGCGTGTACAGCTCTGGCACAATAAACACCGCCGCGCCTTTCTGGCGCAGCTCGCAGCGGTTTTCTTGGAGCATGGCGTGCAGGTTGAATCCGTACTCATCGTTGAAGCGCGCCGCCAGGTCGTCCAGCTCATCCGCGTCCAGCGCGTCCAGGCCAAACACTTCCAATGGGCGCTCCGGCGGTTGGGCCTCGCGCCGCCCAATCGGGCCAGTCTTGGTGATCAGCGCGGCAAAGAACCCGGCGGTGTGGTAGCGGTGCGGCCAGATACGCGCCGCGCCACTCACCTGCCCATCCAGCAGTTGCTCGCCCACCCGGCGCAGCGCGGGGGCCGGCAGCGGCAGGCGTGCGCGGGTATCTTCAACCCGCAGCCCGCCTGGGTATTCTTTCAACAGCGCGTCCAGCACCAGCTCGTCTTCTTCGGGGGTCAGCGTGCAGGTGGAATACACCACCTGGCCGCCGGTTTTCAGCGCCTGCAGCGCGCTTTCCAGCATGCGCGTCTGGCGGCGGGCTAATTGCTGCACTTCGCGGTCAGAGATCGGCCTTGAGGGATGGCTTTCGCTGGTGCGCAGGCCCTGCATGCTGCACGGCGCGTCCAGCAGCACGCGGTCAAAGGTCTCAGGGAACCAGCGCCCGTACTGCTCGGCCTGAAAGCGCAAAACCGCCTGGTTGAGCGAGCCCCAGTTCTGCAGCACCAGGCGCAACGCGGTGATACGCTCGCGGCTGGCGTCGTTAGCCAGCACCAGTCCCTGGTCGCCAGCGCGGGAGATCAGGTGCGTGGTCTTGCCGCCCGGCGAGGCCGCCAGATCGAGGATTAACTGCTCTGGGTCCGGCCGCAAGTCGAACAGTTCCACCGGCAGCATCGAGGCCGCGTCCTGAATATAGTACGCGCCCATGCGGTGCTCAATCGTCTGGCTGGGCGGGGTTTGCGCCTCGCTCACCCACCAGCCTGTCGGGCAAAATGGCACCGGATCCAACCGCCAGCCGTATTGCTGCGCCCAGCGCGCGGCATCCGCCTGCGGATCTGCCTTGAGTGGGTTGGCGCGGATGGCTGTGCTCAGCGGACGTTCCAGGTCTTGCAGCAGAGCTGCATAATCCTGTTCGTCCAACAGGGGCGCGAAGCGCTGCAGCGCGGCTTGTTCCGCGCTTTGTGAAGGAAGAGGAGAGGTGTTTTTCTTTTTTCTACGCGCCATCTTGTTTCTCAATACAAAAAACCAGTTCCGTATCCATTAACACTTCCGTTACCGGCCAGTTCAGGCCTTCCATCGTGCGCGCCACCAGCGCGCGCTGGCGCTCCAGCAGATCGCGCTGCCCAGTCAGGTTAGTGATCGGCAGCGATACCAGCAGCCAACGCGCTTTCAGCGCTTGCCAAAAAGCGCGGTTGCAGCCGCGCTGGCGCTGCTCAAAGCGGTGCGCTTCTTTGAAGAAGAAAGCCACGTCGGCCTCCACCTCCGGCGGTGAGATCAAAATATCGCGGTGTTCGGCCAGCGGGGCCAGGCCCGCCAGCGCGAAATAGGTATTGATCAGTTCCACCCGCGGGTGATGCAGGTCGTAGGCATGGTAGCGTGTCTCCCGCGGCAGGCCCATCCACGCGAAAGCCAGCGGATTCAGTCCGCAGGCCAGGTCTGCAATCACCCGCGGTTGCCCGGTTACGGCAAACAGGCGCGGGTAGAAGTCCTCCAGCAGGGGAATGCGCTCGCGAGTGGAAGCGTGCTGGCTCATCAACTGCCGGCAGGCCTCCTTCACCACGGCGGGGTCACCCGCCGCGAAAGCCCGGCGCAGCGCGGCCTGGCCCGCCTCGTAATCGGGGTCGCCCAGGTAAGGCGCGATGATGTTGTGCAGCTTCTCGCGCACCGCCTTGACGGCCTCTTTGGGGTTGGGGTGGCGCTGCAGCTCACGCTCGTAGAGATCGCGCAGCGTTTCTTCGGGCAGGTCCAGCCCACGGTACTTGCGTGACTGCAAAATCGAATCCAGCGGAGAATTGTCGCGCGTCATTCAACCCGCTCCAATAGAAAAGCCAGCTCGGTTTTGAAACGCAGCGCGCTCGCCTTAAACGGCAGCCCCTCCACCTGCTGCAGGAACTGCCGCTCGTAGAACTGCGCCATGCCCTTGGAGCGCCCGCCCAGGCTGTGTGCCGGGAAGCTGACCACAATGCTTTTCGCCCGCAGCCCTTGCAGCAGGCGCGGGGTAATAGTCTTGTCCAGCTGTTCCAGGCAGGGCAGAGTTTTCAACACCAGCGCCAGGTCTACCTCCACATCGGGCACGCGCGCCGTCAGGTCGCAGACCTGTGCGCCGCCACCCGCCCCCACATGCGCCAGAAAGCGGTTGAGAAACGCCACCATATCCGTGTAAACATCACAGGCGTAATACTGCGCGTTTTCTTCCAGCTTCATCCACGGCAGGCACAGCGGATTCAACCCGCAGGCCACGTCCAGCAGGCTGCGCGCGGGCGGCAGGTGATCCAACAGCTCCTGGTAAAACGCCTCCAAAATGGGCAGCCGCTCGCGGGTAGAGGCGTGCGCCGCCATCACCCGCAAGCAGAAAGCGCGCAGCTCCGTGCTCTCCACGCTGGATGGCAGGCGTTCCAATTCCTGCTCCCAGGCGGCGTACTGCATATTGTCTTCCTGATAGGCCGCCCCCACCTGGTGCAGCTTGGAGCGGGTCTGCTTGACCGCCTCTTTGAAATTGCGGCGTTTTTGCAGCTCGCGCGCGCCCACACTGCGCACCAGCTCTTCGCTGAGCGCCGCGTAGCGCGGGGAAGCCATCACCGCCTGCACCAGCCGCTCCAGATCATCCGCCCCGTTCATTTTTCTCCCGCGCGGATGCGCTCGGTGAGCTGGGTCATAAACCGCAGATTGTGCACCGTCGCCAGGCGCATGTACAAGCTGTCGTTCATTTTGAATAAATGGCGCAGGTAGCCCGCCGAATAACGCCGGCAGGTCAGGCAGTCACAGTAGGGCGACAAAGGCTGGTCGCCTTTGAGATGCTTTTCGTCATGAATGTAAAGATACTTAAACCACTTCTCGTTCAGGCCACTCTGGTCGCCGTCCGCAGGAAAATTGAACACATACAGGCGGCCGTGGCGCGCGTCGCGGGTGGGCATGGCGCAGTCAAACATGCCGTAACCCATTTTGTAGCAGGCTAGCACATTTTCGGGGTGACCAATCCCCAGCGCGTGCATGGGATACTCAGCCGGAATCAGCTCGCGCGTCCAGGCCAACATATCCTCCAGCAGGTTGCCCTGCCCGTCCAGCGGCCAGCCGCCGTAGCCGTAACCGTCGAAGCCAATTTCCAGCAGGCGCTCGGCGCACTCGCGCCGCAAATCGCGCGAGCCGCCCCCCTGCACCACCGCGAAGATGCGCGGGCGGTCTTGCTCGTTCAGCTTCTTCTGTTCCACCAGGCGCGCGTACTCGCTTTTGCAGCGTTTCGCCCAGGCCACCGTGCGGTCTACCGATTTGCGCTGCTCAGCCGGGTCATTCTCGGCGTGCGTGCAGTCGTCCAGGCAGATCACAACGTCCGCGCCGTAGCTCATCTGCAGTTGCACGGTCTTTTCCGGGGTAAGCTGGTACTTGCGCGAGCTGCCTTCCGGCTGGAAGAACAGCCCCTTGTCGGTGAGCTGCCCAAACTGCGCGTTCTGGCGGATCAGCGAATAGGCCTGAAAGCCGCCCGAGTCAGTAATGATCGGGCGTGGCCAACCGCTCATGCGGTGCAAGCCGCCCAAAGCCGAAATCGTCGAAGAGCCGGGTTTCTGCATCAGGTGAAAGGTGTTCATCACCAGCGCCTGCACTCGGCAGTCTTCCAGGTCGCTTGCATCCACCGCGCGCACCACGCCAAAGGTCGCGTCCGGCAGAAACACCGGGAAGTCCAGGCGGCCGTGCGCCAGGTTCAGTTCACTTGGAAAGCGGCTCATCGGCAGGTTTTCCTCTTACCGGTCTGCCAGGGTTACCATCGCGCGGAAGGCGCGGAAAGCCATCAGCATATCTTCAGCCTTAAAAGACACTTTGCGCGCGTCCACCCGCTGAGCGTACGGCAGCAGCGCCGCGCCGTCTGCCATGGCCGAATGCATAAATTCCACCGTCACCGTCACGGGAGCCTCAAATTGCAGCGGACGCGGAGCGCCGCCCTGCAGCGCTTTCTTCACCGCTTGCTCGGCTGCCGCGCTGATGCGTTTTTGCGACACCGCCGGGGGCAGGCACTGCCCGGAATAGCGGCTGGTAGCCTGCTTGACCACTGCCATTTCGATGCCCGGAATCCATTCCGTCAGGTCGGCGGCCAAGGCCTGGTCGCCAGAGGCCATCAGCACCGGAACATCATAATGCCCGCAGATTCCGCCGTTGATTTGCGCCTCGCCCACCAGGCGCTCATTCAGCCACACATTCGCCACCTGAGAACTCGACCAGGTATGGTCCAGGTTGGCGCTCTGCGTGCCCATGTGCGCGTGATAACCAATGAACATCACGCCCTGAAAACTGGCGTCAATGCCCTGAATCATCGCCCACGGCGCGGGGTTGCCCGAATTCAAGCTCACCCGTGGATCCAGCTCTTCAATCAAAATGTTATAACCGCCAGCATGCCCGTCGGCCACAATGATCTCGCTGGCCCCCCCGCGAAACGCGCCATCGATCGCCGCGTTCACGTCCTGGGTCATCAACCGTCGAAACCGAGCATAATCGGGGTGCGTGGAGGTTACCTGATTCCAGTTCACCACACCCGAAATACCTTCCATATCCGCTGCTATGAGCAATTTCATCGTATTCACCTCAAGTGAGTTAAGTTCTGGCACAAGTATACTATGAGACGCCGGGCGGCGGATACCGCGGCCAATTTTCCACACCACAACCGGGGCGGCGTTATCCTTTGTGCGCTTGCGCTTCCCCCAGAATCATTGGGGCTGTCTCTAAAGAATTTGGAAACAGCCCCAAAAATTAGCTGCAAATCGAATAAAAACGAAAAAACAAAAAATTGGTAGCCTACCTGGCTGCCAATTTTCGCATATTATGGGCAATACTGATCA
>NZ_LGCL01000021.1 GCF_001306115.1 Ornatilinea apprima
AGCAGCGCTACCTGGTTCATTACATAGGGCTTAAACACGGGGTGGGCTTGTTTTCTTCTCATTCCTTTATTGAATCATTGCTTTTTAAAAATGTAAAGGGGCTGTCCTCTACTTTTTGGACAGCCCCTGTTTTGTTAATCTTCAACGGCAATCGTCAGCGGGACAAAAAACTGGGTGGAATAGATTTCCAAATCTGTTTGCTGATCGTAAAGCGTGAAAGTGAAGTATTTATCGTAACCCGGGATTCGCCCGTAGCAGTAAAGACGATTCTTCTGATCGGAGATGGGGCTGCATTGATACGGTTTATTCTGATCCACCTGCGCATAATAGCTGCCCTGGATAGCCTCTGGGAACTCGATGGTGAGGAAATACTGGTAGCCAGGTCTTTCCCCTTGGGCAAAGAGGCGAGCTTTAGCGGCGTCATCGGGCGGGGTGGGTAAGGGTGTTTGGGTTTGGGTTGGCGTAACCGACGGGATAGGTGTTAGGGTGGCGGTTGGCAGTGGTGTGCTGGTTGGCTGGCGGGTGGGCAAGGGCGTAGAGGTGGGCGCGAGGGTAGCTGGCGGCGGGGTTTGAGCCGGCGCGCAGGCGGCCAGCAGCATAGCGATTAGACCCAAAGCAGATAGCATTCTGGTAAACATTTTATTCTTCATAGCCTACCCTAATATTCTTTGATGATTGACAACTTAGACCTGATTATACTTCGCAATCAGTCTGCACAATCATCTACGCTGGAAAATTCATCGAGTTGCACAATCATTCGGCCAAAATCCACAGGTCTATGTCCGTCATCATGCAGCGAAATCCGTAGTCTTTGATGGTGCCAGAATTAAGGGTGAGCCCCAGGTTGCCGGCTGTGAGGTTGGGGTCTTGGAAGCGGACCACTTTGCGTCCGTTAACGAAAAATGTAACGTATTGGTCTTTGACCATGAGCAGCAGTTCCGCGTCTCCGTTGGGCGTGCCGACTTTGCCGTAATAGCCACCCTTCATTTCTGTGAATTTGTTTTTCAGATTACGGAAGGTATGAACGTTGCCATCCAAGGCCAGGAAGGTCATGTAATGGTTTGATTCATCCGATTCAGAATAAACAAAGTCGCAGCCTGAAGAAAACCAGTTGGCAGTGTTGCTGGCGGTCTCCCAAGCGGAGTCGACGCGAATGATGAAATTTTGCGGCTGGTAACCGGTGTTCCACCACTGATACCAGTTGATTTGCGCCCAGGATTCGTCAAAATCGTCCAGCCGGTAAAATTCAGCGGTTTCCAGGTCGTCATCCGAGAGAAGGCCTTCGGCAAAGAGCGGCTGCAGTTTTTCTCTGGCTTCGGTGGTGATTTCCACCATCTCCGGGTCGGAAGGAATTTCTTCACCCTGATAGTCTTCACCGGCGAATGGGTCTTCCGGCGTTTCGGTGGGGGCTAGAAGGGTGGCCTGGGCATCGAGGATGGCCTGGTTGGTGGCCTGAATGGCGACGTTCGTGGCTTCAATCTGGGCGGATTGCTTGGCCAGAGCGGCGGCGGTCTCCGAGGCAGATTGATTGGAGTCCGGGGAACCGGCGGGTGGGTTGGTCAGCTCATTGGAAGTGCCGCAGGCGAGCATGAGCAGGATGAGAAGGCAAGAGACAATCAGGATTGAGATGCGGGATTTCATTGGATAATCTCCTTGTTGGATTAAGTGCGGAAGGCTTGTATTGATTATATAGAGAATTATTCATTTGAGTTTGACCTTTTGGAATAAAATGAAATGGAAATGAATAATTTTGTGGTATAATGTTGGCCGCTCAACTGAGTATTCAATTCTGGAGAGGTAGCGTAGTCTGGCCTAACGCGCGCGCCTGGAGAGCGCGTGAACCGCAAGGTTCCGTGGGTTCGAATCCCACCCTCTCCGCCAGAAGAAACCCTCTCACACCGAGAGGGTTTTTCTTTTGCGGGAATGTAAAGATATGAAAGACGAGAAGATGGCGAAAGCAAGCGATTGGGTAGAAGTAACGGTTGAGAAGGCCGTTTATGGCGGCGATGGCATGGGGCGGCTGGCCGACGGCCGGGCGATTTTTGTGCCGTTTGGTCTGCCGGGAGAAATCGTGTGGGTTGAGATTGTTGAAGAAAAGCGCGGGCACGCGCGCGGCATCATCCGCGAGTGGGTAAGCTGTTCGCCGGAGAGGATTGAGGCGCGCTGCCGGCATTATGGGCTGTGCGGAGGCTGCCATTACCAGCATCTTCCTTATGAAAAGCAATTGGAATTCAAGCGGGAGGTGGTTCAGGAGCAGTTGGAGCGCATCGCGGGGGTGAAGGATGTGCGGGTGGACGCGACGGTGGCTTCGCCCAAAACCTGGAACTACCGCAACACGATTCAATTTCACCTGTCTGAAACGGGCAAGCTGGGTTTTCTGGAAGCCGGTTCGCATCGGGTGGTGGAGATCAGCGAGTGCCACCTGCCGGAGACGGTGATTGATGAGGTGTGGAAGAAACTGGAGTTTGATTCGGGGGCGGGGTACGAGCGGATCGAGGTCAGCCAGGGCGCCGATGAGGAAGCCTTAATCACCCTGTACAGCAGCAGCCTGGAGATGCCGGAGATGGAATTGGATTTGCCGGTCTCGGCGGTGCAGATTAACCCGGCGGGGAAGGTGGTGCTGGCTGGTGACGACTGCCTGTGGATGGAAGTGCTGGGGCGGACGTTTAAGGTCTCGGCGGGGTCTTTCTTCCAGGTGAATCTGGGGGTGGCTGAAAAAATGGTTGAGCATGTTATCAGCCTGATTCCCGCAGACCGGCAGCAGAGCCTGCTGGACCTGTATTGTGGGGTGGGGCTGTTCAGCGCGTTTGCCGCGTCCAAAGTGGGCCAGGTAACGGGTGTTGAACTTTCGGAATCCGCCTGCGACGATTTTGCCGATAACCTGCAGGAGTTTGACAACGTGAGTTTATATGTCGGCGCGGCGGAAGATGTGCTGCCCGCCCTCACCCAGAAATATGATATCGTCATCGCTGACCCGCCGCGAGCCGGCCTGCAGCGCGAGGCGCTGGACGCGCTGGTGAAGGTAGCACCGAAGAAAATTATTTATGTTTCTTGTGATCCATCGACACTGGCGCGGGACGCGAAACGGTTGATCGAAAAAGGCTACACCCTGGCGCAGGCAACGCCCTTTGATATGTTTCCACAGACGTATCACGTGGAAACGGTGGCGGTGTTTGACCGATCTTTATAATGCGCGCATGGTACGGACAACATTCCACGCCGGATGATCTGTAAAGTGCAATTTCCACGGGCAGGCTTGAGCTTGCCCGTTTTTATTACCAATGATTAGCAGAAACGACAATCTTGGGCAAAGAATTGTCGGATGCGGCCAGCTGTGTTCAGTTATTCTTAAGGGCGAAGGAGCGCAAAGAATGGATTCGATCAAGGCGATGAATGAAGCTATCCGTTATATTGAAGAGAACCTTACCGGCGAAATTCAAATGAAAGAAATTGCCCGGTTGGCGATCTGTTCAGAGTATCATTTTCAGCATATGTTTTCTTTTCTGGCAGGGATATCGTTGAATGAATATATTCGCCGCAGACGATTGACCCTGGCCGCTTTTGAGCTTAGCCAGAGCGATTTGCGCGTTCTGGACATCGCGGTAAAGTATGGGTACAGCTCCGCGGATGCTTTTGCCAGAGCTTTTCAAGCCTTTCATGGCGTACTTCCATCGGAGGCTAGAAAAAAAGGAATCCCCCTCAAGGCGTTTCCGAGACTGACTTTTCAATTGACGATTACAGGAGGCATCGAGATGAATTTTCGGATTGTAGAGAAAGCAGCGTTCAGGATTGTGGGGCTGCAAAAACGGGTGCGGATTCAGTTTAACGGTGTCAATGCCGAGATTGCTGAGATGTGGAACAGCCTTACCCCTGATATGATCACACAGCTCAAAGCTATGTCCAACGTGGAGCCGGTTGGGATGATCAGCGCGTCTACCCACTTCTCAGAAGGACGCATGCAAGAACAGGGCGAGCTGGATCATTTTATTGGCGTGACAACCGACAAGGCCTGCCCAGACCATTTTCAATCACTGGAGGTCTCCTCCTCTACCTGGGCAGTTTTTGAAGCGGTTGGGCCGTTCCCAGAGACGCTGCAAAACGTTTGGGGGCGGATTTACTCTGAATGGTTTCCCTCCTCGAATTATGAGCTGGCCCCTGGCCCTGAAATTTTGTGGAATGAAAGCAAGGATGTTAGCTTGCCCAATTATCGGAGTGAGATCTGGATACCGGTGCAGCCAAAGTAATCTGAAAATGCCCTCTCTTCTCAATGAGAGGGCATTTTTTTGAGCTGAAATGTCATCGGGAAGAACAAACCAGTGATTGGTTTCATCGCTGTCCTTTGAATTCGGCGATGGCACCAGGGAGTCTCGCTTGAGCAGATTATGCTGGCTGTCCTCCGCCGGTATCGCCGTGTCGATCATCGTTCGGGCAGTTCCGGCAGTTGATACAAGCCTTCCTCAACAATTCCCCGTAATTGTTTGTGAGCAAATCAAAATATGGTTTTAGGTTTGGCGGCCTAAAAGAAAACCTGATCTATCGTTTTTAAGGTGCCGGAATATTCAGAAAATCGTCCAGGCTCCTTTTTTCCCTGGTCAATGGAAAAAAGCTAAAAACAACGTACGCGAATATGGAAAGAACTGCATAATAGAGGGATATGCAGTGTTGAGGATTTTAGAATGGAAAGCCAGAATGTATATCGATCAAAGACGATCCTGAAATTTGCCGGCGCCTTTATTGCGTGGGTTATTGGCTCTGGGTTTGCCACAGGGCAAGAAGTGCTTCAGTTTTTTACAAGCTATGGGTACTTGAGTTATGGCGTTGTATTGTTGAATTTAATTGGTTTCATATTTTTGGGGCAGGTTTTACTCATAACGGGTTATGAACATAAAGCCGAAAAGTCATTCAACCAGTTCAAATTCTTTTGTGGTGAAAAGGTGGGAACATTTTATTCGTGGTTGATCCCAATCACTTTAGTATTGGTTATGCCTGTGTTGATTTCAGGCGCTGGCGCGACACTTTCTGAATATTATGGAATCAACCACTATATTGGTTCAGCCCTAATGGCAGGAATGGTCTTATGTGCTTATTTGATTGGATTTGAGCGATTAATTAAAATCGTTTCGACGATAGGGCCGGTCATTATTCTTTTTTCATTGATGGTTGGAACGGTTTCGGTGATCCGTGATTTTGATCATTTTGTGACCGTCTCCAACTCTGAAGGTCTATTAAGAGAATCGCAATCCTCACCGCATTGGGCGCTTAGTTCTATTTTATATTTATCTCTTAATTTTCTGAGTGGCAGCACATATTTCACAGAACTGGGAAAATCATCAGGTCATCGAAACGATGCAAAGTATGGAGCGTTATTAGGCGCCACAGCCTTGGTTTTGTCTATTGCAATTATGAACACCGCGATACTGCTGAATGCAGAAAATACAGCGGTTCTGGCAATCCCTGTGCTTTTTTTAGCAAAAGAGATTTCTTATTCCATTGGTGCAGTATTTTCAATCGTTTTGATATTGGGTATGTTTTCTTCCTGCTCGGCAATGATGTGGTCTGTGTGTAATCGTTTCACATGGGGCGGCAAACAGGGTAATCGATTATTTGCCATTTTCGTTGCCATTTTCATTTTTGTTTTGGGCTTGTTTTCTTTCAGTGATCTCTTGGGAGTTTTTTATCCACTGGTGGGGTACATGGGCCTGCTTTATATCGGCTGTGTCATTTACAAAGGAATCAAGCACCAATTTGAAACCCGAAGATGAAAATAGAAATCGCGGAACCCTCCCCAACCTTTTGATTGCCCCTGTCTGAACCCTAAATGAACGGGTCTCGCGGTGTTTTGGCAGGTATCCGTTTTTCGTAAAAGCAGAAGAGATCAATGCGGACGATGGATTATGGAAACAACCGGCGTGCTTTGACCTCGGCGATGGCGTCCGGGCGGTAGCGGTAGAGTTGGGCCGGGCGGCCTTCGCCGGCGCGACGATGGGGAGTGGATTCAATAATGCCGGCTTCCAAAATGCGGCGGCGAAAATTGCGTTTGTCCAGGCTGACCCCCAGGATGATTTCATAGGTGTTTTGCAATTCAGACAGGGTGAAGGTTTCGGGCAGCAGCTCAAAGCCAACCGCACTGTACTCCAGTTTGTAGCGCAGGCGGCGCAGCGCGTACTCGACGATGAGCGGGTGGTCCAGGGCCAGGCTGGGCAGGGCGTTAACCGGGAAGCAGCGCAATGCGGCGCGCTTGCGCAGCTCATTCTGGCTGGCATCCGCCGGGATGAGGGCAAAGAAAACCACCGAAACCAGGGGATACTGCGGGTGGCGCTGGGTGTCTCCGTAGGTGTAGAGCTGTTCCAGATAGGCTTCATCCATGCCCATGTTCTGGCGGAGATATTGGTTGGCGGTTTCTTCCAGGTTTTGCTCGATATTGGCTGGAACTCCGGGGATTTCCCAAACGTCATTAGCTTGAGGAAGGCTGGATGGAGAAAGAAAGACAGCCAGCTGGTTGTCTTTCAGTGTAAAAATGACCAGGCGAATTTCGAGGGTATGTTGGGTCGCCTGTGTGGGTGTGGATTTGTCTGGTTGATCCATTCCGATTATCCTCAAGACGATTATAGCTTGATTGATTATTAATGCAAACACAATATAATACACTTAACGTTCATGGATGATGAGGAGGAGGTATGAAAAAAAATTCACGGGTGTTGGCAGCCATTGGAATTTTGATCTTGGTTTCATTGGCTTGCACCGCGCCGATTGCCCTGCCTGGCGGAGGAGATGAGGAACCAACGCCCAACCTGACGATGACGGCGCTCTTCTCGGTGCCGGAACTGGCAACTTCGACCAGCGCCCCCGTTGTGGTGGTGACCAACACGCCGGTTGTGTCTACTGCTACCGCGATCCCCAGCGCGACGGCACTGCCACCGACGGCGACCAGTACGAATACATCTGCTCCAACCGCCACCAGCATCCCGGCGCGTGGAATGGTCGTCTCAGCGGCCTATTTGAGCGGCGGAATTGACCTGGATGGCGTGTGGGATGAGTGGAACACGAAAGCGTACCCGATGAAAAACGTGGTATACGGAAAATCCAATTGGACCGGTGAAGAAGACCTGGAAGGGTCTTACCGGATTGGCTGGAACAACTCTTACCTGTTTATTGCCGTTAAGGTACGGGATGAACAATATGAGCAGCACGCGTCGGGCGCGGATATGTATAAAGGCGACAGTATTGAGCTGCTGCTGGATACCAATCTGTACGATGATTTTTACACCACTGAGCTTTCGCCCGACGATCACCAATTAGGCATTTCGGCTGGCAAAAACGGGACCGATGACGGCGAGGAAGTGTATTTATGGTTCCCAACCGGCAAGACAGGCTTGCGTGACAGCGTGCAGATCGGCAAGTCGCTGGAGGACGGCGTTTACCGAATTGAGGCGGCGATTCCGTGGAGTGTGTTTGGCATTACCCCCACATCGGGAATGCACCTGGGGTTCGCGCTATCAGCATCCGATAACGACGTTTCGTGGGATGAACAGCAAACCATGGTTTCCAGTATCGCCACCCGGCGGCTGACCAACCCGACCACTTGGGGAGAGTTGATTCTCCAATAGGCGCGGGTACATCAAACGGATGGTTTTGAGAAGATCTATTCAGCAGCTTTGTGGTTGCGCAAAGCTGCTGGATTATTTTGCTGGAATGATGAACGATGGGATTTAGAAAGATCTTGCATCTGGACCTGGACGCCTTTTTTTGCGCGGTGGAAGAACTGCGCAACCCGGAACTGGTGGGCAAGGCCTTCGCGGTAGGCGGCGCGCCAGACCAGCGCGGGGTGGTCTCTTCGTGTTCTTACGCAGCCAGGCAGATGGGCGTGCATTCGGCCATGCCGATGGCCAAAGCATTGAAGCTCTGCCCCAACCTGATCGTGGTGCGCGGCAATCACCATGATTATGGGGTTCACTCAGAACGGGTGATGGCCATTTTATGCGATATTTCTCCGCTGGTGGAGCAGATTTCGATTGATGAAGCCTTTATTGACGTCAGTGATTTGCCTGAAGACGGGGAGAGCATCGCGCGCGGGCTGCAGGCAAGAATCCAGAAAGAAACCGGACTGCCTTGTTCGATTGGGGTGGCCAGCAACAAGCTGGTGGCAAAAATTGCCAACAACATCGGCAAGTCGCGGCACCGCGGAATTACGCCTCCGCGGGCGATTCTGGTGGTGCAGCCAGGCGAAGAGGCGCAGTTTCTGGCCAGCCTGCCGGTGAAAGAAATGTGGGGTGTTGGGCCGAAGACAGCCGAAAGCCTGATGCGAATGGGAATTCACACCATTGGCGATCTGGCAGCTGCGCCGGAAAAGCTGTTGGCCCAGCATTTTGGGAAGATGGGCGGGCAGCTTTCGCGCTCGGCGAAGGGGCGGGATGACCGTCCGGTGGAAGTGGAATATAATATCAAATCTGTCAGCCAGGAGATTACTTTCTCCAAGGACGTTCACGACCTTCGCACCCTGGAAAAGAAGATGGAAGACCTGGCGGAACAGGTGGGCTACCGGCTGCGTCACCAGAACCTGGCCGCTGGAACGGTGCGCATCAAGCTGCGCTGGTCCGATTTCACAACCATTACCCGCCAGACGCGCCTGGAGCAGCCCACCAACCAGGACCATGTCATCATTGAAGCGGCCAGACAATTGTTAAGAGCCAACTTTACCAGCGGCCAACTGGTGCGACTGATTGGGGTGGGTGCCAGTAATTTATGTGAACCGGCTTACCAACTGTCCTTATTTGACCCATCCGGGGAGAAAGAAAGAAAGTTATTAAGCACCCTGGATGATCTGCGCGACCGCTATGGCGAGAAAGTGATCCGCAAAGGCAGTACGATTTCATCGAAAGGAAAACCCGGGCCTGGATAAGAATGGAAACGATCCAAAACAGCGCAAAACATAATTGGAAACGTGATTTACGCAGCAAAATCCTGGATGGATTTTTTGCTGGATGGCTGTTGTTATTCCTTCTGATTGTGTTGAGAATTATCGTAGACCCGATTGGATACCGTTTTGGGCGGCTGGGACTGCTTAATTATGATGTGTTTCTCATTGCGCTGGCTGTTTTTTGTCTGGAGCGGGCTCTCTCGGCGCGCAGAGCGGATACGACGCTGGCCTGGCTGGGAGCAGTAGGCGGCTTGCTCACCTGGTCGGCGGTGGAGTTGAGCTGCATGGTGGGGCAGACCCCGCTGGTGGCGCTGACGGGGGTGATGCTGTTCATTTTGATCCTTCTAATTGTGTTTGTGCTGTGGCGCAAGGGATTGAGTGTTGGGGGTAAATTTTACATGATGGTTGTGCTCATCTGCTGGCTGGTTAAATATATTCTTGCCGGCCAGGAGTTTGTTCGCGTGTGGCTGCCGGCTTTCAGCCCCGACCTGCACTTGGTGGGATTGCCGCTCTGTTAGGCGCTGTTTTGGTTGTTGGATGGATTCTTCTTCAATCACAACGCCGCCTGGAGAGAACATGGGCGGCGCTGTGGCTGTTCTTTTTCTCAGTGCTGGCGCTGGGGTCATTTTTCCCTTTTCTGAGCTGAAGGTTATTCAATGCCGCTAACCGGCTGGCCCAGGCAAATCTCATCGTAAAGTTTCTTCATCTTTTCGGCAATAATCTCCCAGGAGTATGCCTGGGCGTATTGGTTTGCCTGATTGCCAAGTTGCTCGCGTAAATGGTCGTTGCGGATGAGGCGGGTTAATGTTTCGCCGAGGGCGATGGGGTCGCCATCGGGGATGAGAATGCCGGTAACATTATTCTGCACCAGATAGGCCAGCCCGCCCACTTGCGAAGCTACTACCGGCTTACCGCAGGCCATGGCTTCCAGTGCCACCATGCCAAACGACTCGTAGTGAGAGGGCATAATCACCACTTCGGAGGCTGAATAGTAATACGGCAGCAAGTTTTGGTCGCGCTTGCCTAAAAATAGAACCAGGTCACCGATTCCCAACGTTTGGCATAATTCCTGAAGACGCTTCATTTCTGCGTCCATATTCTCGGGTGAGACGTCTGGTTCGCCGCCTATGATTGCCAGGTAATGAGGGCATTTGCCTAACACGCCCAACTTGCGCATGTGCGCGATGGCACGCACCAGAGTATCCACGCCTTTCAGTGGTTCAATGCGGCCCACAAATAACAGCATGCGATCCTTTTCGGGGATGCCAACCACCGCTTTGGCTTCATCGGCGGGAATGGGGTAGAAATGGCTGGTGTCTACGCCGGGCGGAATGCTACACAATTTCTGTGGATCGGCATGATACAGCGCGGTAAGCTGCTTTTCTTCGGCAGGGGTGGCGGTTACAATGCAGGCGGAGTGCTGGATGACGCGCTCTTCACCGTCAATGCGGTATTGGCCTTCACGCTCTTCCGCTGAGCGGGCGATCTGGTTCTTTAGCTTTTGCAGGGTGTGGAACATGCTGATAATGGGAACGCGCCACTCTTTCTGCAAATCAATCGAAGCGATGCCAGACATCCAGTAATGGCTGTGAACCAGATCGTATTGCAGGTTCTTCTCTCGCGTGAAAGTTAGAATCCCCTCCGCAAATTGTGGAATATGGCTGGCCAATTCCTCTTTGGGAAGCGGGTGTTCCGGCCCGGCGGGGATATGCACCACACGGTTACCGTAGCCCAGGTCGTGAAGCACATGCGGGACGTGCTCATTTTCTGAGCGGGTGAAGACGTCTACATGCACGCCGGCGCGTCCGAGGTAATGGGTCAGCTCGCGAACATAGACGTTCATCCCGCCGGTGTTTTTTCCACCCAGGGTGGCCAGTGGGCAAGTGTGATAGGAGATCATGGCTATTCTTAATGGTGATTGGGACATTCCAAATCCTCGAAAATCTGATCAATCTCTTGTCGAAATTTTTTAAGTGCTGGTATAATTGTGTGCACGCCACCGTAGCTCAGTTGGTAGAGCAGACGATTCGTAATCGTCAGGTCAAGGGTTCGAGACCCTTCGGTGGCTCAATCTATTTAATCCATTCTTGTTGTAGAATTATATCAGCCGATCGCCTTTTCTCTCACTTTCAATGAGCGAAAATCCTTTTTCAAGGCAGACTCTCCTTTATGAATTATTCGAAAACTCCTCTGGTTGTGGCAATTGCCGGTGGTTCGGGCAGCGGGAAGACCACTGTCGCGAATGTGGTTCTGCAGCGGGTTGGTCCGCAGCGGATCTCGTTTCTTCCCCATGATGCTTACTACCGTGAATTAACTGGATTGCCGCCGGCCCAGCGCGCGTTGGTCAATTTTGACCACCCCGATTCTTTGGAGACAGAGCTGCTGATTGATCACATCCAGCAGCTGAAGAACTGGCAAGCGGTAGACCTGCCGGTTTATAACTTTACCACGCACAGCCGGACGGGTGAGACGGTGCGGGTGGAGCCCAAGCGGGTGATTCTGGTGGAGGGGATTTTGATTTTTGCCGAGCCCAAGCTGCGCGAATTATTTGACATCAAGATCTTTGTGGATACCGATTCAGATATCCGCTTTATTCGCCGCTTGCAGCGCGACATTGCCGAACGCGGGCGGACAACTGAGTCGGTTGTCCAGCAGTATCTCACAACGGTGCGGCCGATGCATCTTGAATTTGTAGAGCCATCCAAGCGGTACGCGGATGTGATTATTCCGGAAGGCGGGTTAAACGCGGTGGCGCTGGATATGGTCATTGCGCGGATTGAGTCTTTACTTTAGGAAGATAAATGAATGATGAACGTAGGCAATTGATCCTGCGCGTTTTGATTTTGCTGCTGGTAACAGGGCTGTCGATTTACATTTATACCATCCGGGACCAATTGGCGGGGTTTGAAGCCTACGGTTATCCGGGCATTTTTTTAATTTCCATTCTGGCCAACGCCACCGTGATTTTACCGCTGCCGGGGGTGGTAATCACTTCGGCGATGGCGGCGGTGTTTAACCCGTTTGGTGTGGCGCTCGCGGCGGGCAGCGGGGCGGCGCTGGGCGAGATCTCGGGGTACCTGGCCGGGTACAGCGGGCGGGCAGTGATTGAGCGCAAAGAGTGGCATAAAAAAATGGTGGATTGGATGCAAAAATACGGCGACATCACCATTTTGGTGCTGGCCTTTATCCCCAATCCGCTGTTTGATATGGCGGGAATTACCGCGGGCGTGTTGAAATTGCCGCTGTGGCGCTTTTTGCTGTGGACAACGTTCGGGAAAATTTTGAAGATGTTGATTTTCGCGTATGGAGGAGCTTCAATCATTCGCGGGTTGGAGCGCATTTTCTAGTCTTAATGAAAGGACTCTGTGGTGACAGCATGGACGAAAAAGATGTGAAAATTGATCAATATCTGGATGCCAATTTGGACGGCAGCCTGGCAGAACTGGCGGCGTTGTGCGCGCAGCCAAGTGTTTCGGCGCAGAACCTGGGGATTGATGACTGCGCGAATCTGGTGGCGGAGATGCTGAAAAAGCGCGGGTTCGCGACCGAGGTTCTGCCTACTGGCGGCGCTCCGGTGGTGTTTGGTGAGCGTAAGGGAAGATCAGGTAAAACGCTTTTATTCTACAACCATTACGACGTGCAGCCTGGTGAGCCGCTGGAGTTATGGGAAAGCCCGCCGTTTCAACCTGAAATCCGCGATGGGGTAATGTACGCGCGCGGCGTGGTGGATGACAAGGGGCACTTTACCAGCCGTCTCTTCGCGGTGGACGCGCTGCTGAATGCCAATGGTGGCGAGCTGCCCTGTACGGTCAAATTTGTGCTGGAGGGCGAAGAAGAAACCAGCAGCCTGCATTTGCATGATTTTGTGGTTAACAACAAAGAGAAATTGGCCGCGGACGCGTGCGTGTGGGAATACGGCGGGGTGGATCACCTGGACCAGCCGACCCAATCGCTGGGGCTGCGGGGGATTTGCTATGTGGAGCTGTCGGTGGAAACAGCCAATCAGGATGTCCATTCGGGGCTGGGTGGCTCGATATTCCCGAACGCAGCCTGGCGGCTAGTATGGGCGCTGAACACCCTCAAAGATGAAAATGAGCGCATTTTGATCCCCGGTTTTTATGACGACATTGTGCCACCCACCAACCGCGATTTGGCCTTGTTGGATCAACTGCCTGACCCGGCAGAGCAATACCGCACGCAGTATGGCTTGAAGGGCTTTCTCAAGGGATTGACCGGCGGTGTGGCGTTGAAAGCCGCGCAGGTATTTGAGCCTACCTGCACGATATGCGGTTTAACCTCTGGCTACCAGGGTCCCGGATCGAAGACGGTGCTGCCGGCTAAAGCCAGCGCGAAGATCGACTTCCGTCTGGTACCCAACCAGCGCCCTGAAAAAGTGCTGCAGCAGCTGCGCGCGCACCTGGACCAGCACGGTTTTGAGGACATTCAGATTGAGTTTATGGGCGGGGATACCCCGGCGCGCACCGACCCTGATGATGATTTTGTGAAGCTGGCGGTTGCTACGGCGGAAGAGGTGTATCAGAAAGCGGTGCAGATTGAACCGATGTCCGGCGGTTCGGGCCCCAGCTCGATCTTTATGGAGCATCTGAACCTGCCTGTGATCTCGGCGGGGGTGGCGCATCCTGGCGCGCAGATGCACGCGCCCAACGAAAATATGCGTGTAGACCTTTATTTGCTGGGCGCCAAACACATTGCGCGGTTGATCAAGCGCTTTGGCGACGGAGAATAACCCCAATTCAGGTTGCAAAAAAACCCGCCCCCAACGTTATATTGGGAGCGGGTTTTATGTTAATGTTCGGCTCCAGCTTGGGAGCCGGGGTACAGCTCGTCGCGATTGGTGCCCAGCATGCCCGACTGCATGGATCGTTCATCGAGCAAGTTGAGTTGAATGGGCAAATCCGGCAGCACCGGGACCATTTTGCGGAGGTAAAAGGCGCGCGCCAGGCGGGCAACAGCGGTCTCGTCGGTAAGCCAGTCCATGGGGTAAGGACTGGAAATGCGCATCGGGCGAGTGTACCCGCGCAGGGTCTTCTGGCCGTGCTCGTTGAAAAAGACCTCAAAGTAAGACATGACCAGCTCGCGCAGGCCGCGGAAAACCGGCTCGCGAAAGCGCAGGCCAGAAAAGTTGGATTTGGCGACGGCGCCGAAAAGTCCGTTCTGCTGGAAAATAGCCAGCATATGATCATCATCGGTACCCGGTTCGGGCACTAAATCCAAAATAAGGGCGGGAAATCCAATGCGGTGCAGGGCGGCGGCGGCAAACAGCCCGCCGTCAAGGCAGTGCGACTGGTTGTCGCGCAGGACATTGAGTGGAGAGCGGTCACGCTCTTCTCGGCGGTAGGGAATCTGGTCAAGATACTGCTGGATGCGGTATGGCGTGTCCAGACTGTTCCATAGATTCAGTTGTTCGGCAGTCAGTTGGGCTTCAAAATGGGCGAGGTTCATCAGGTAGTCTCCTGCAAGCAAGGGGATTGGGTAATGGTAACGATGCCCTCGTCGGCGTTGACCGCAACCTGCATGCCGGTTTGGATTTGATCAATGGCGAGTAGATCGACACAGGGGATGTCCGAAATGATGCAGCCGACGGCGGTGATGGTTTCACATTCGCGGTTCAGGATGGCGCAGGGGGCCAGCCCGTTGGCTTTTAGGCGGTAAAGCGTATAAGAACCCACCGTTGAGCCTTTGCCGGTGGGAAACACGAGCACTTTCCCGGCGATGGACTGGCCGTATAAATCGTGGCCGGTTTCGGTAACCAGGCCGGTTTCCGGGTCTACCCCGCCGAAAAAGGAGATGCCCATCTGCGATACCAGCGCGGACCCTTGCGCCTGGCCGTTGGAAATGGTTCTGCCGGTAAGGTTCATCGGGTGGCCTCGTTGACAACTTCTTCAAAGGAGCGGTAGAGGGTATTGAATTTGTTTTTTCCACGCGCGTAATAACAGGCTTTGGCGCTGTCGGTGAGCAGAGTTTTGAAGCGGCCCTGAATGGGCGCGACCACACAGCAGGTGTCGGCAGCGAATTTCGCGCCGGCTTGTTCAATGATACGAGTGTACCCCATGCGGTCGGCCATTTGCTTGATGGGCCGGGCGGTGGTGATCCAGAATTCTTTGCGCACCTGGCGGCCGACGAGCAGCTGTGCCAGATGGGCAATTTCGTCAATGGACAGGTGCGGGCAGCCCAGGCTAATAAAATCGGGCTCATCAGCGGCGTTGGAGAGATGCTCAATCGCCTGATGGATCTGTTGGGATGAAATGGTTATGGATTCAGCCGGAACGGCAAAGAGCGAGGCTTCGGGCGTTACACCCTGAATGTGGAATAAACCTGCTCCACCGTAGGTGGCGATGCTGGCGCAGAAGGATTTGAGCTCTTCCAGGCTGGCCTGGGGGATGCCGGTGAGGTATGGCACCGGGCGGGTAGCGCGTTTTTCGATGATTTCACCGATCACTTTGCCCAACGCGCCAAATTGAAAGGTGCCAGAGAGCGGCGCTTCCACGTGGAAGTGCAGCCGCGGCACGCGTTGTTCGTCAAGGTGCAGGCCGTACGCGGGGGAAAAGCCGGTCAGCGCGGAGGCCAGTGCCGATGGGCCGCCTTCGCGGTTGGTGCGCGCGCCGAGTACGGAATTGGCAAAACACACCGCGCTGCTCTCTGACCAGGCAATGTGCTGACCATAGAGCGGCACGTTGCCCACCAGGTAGGGCGTGCAGGAGCAGGTGGCAACCACGCCCATGCGCGAGAAGGCCTCAATGACACGCGTCTGGTCTCGGGCAAATTCGGGGCTGATGCCCAACGCCTGCCAGTTTTCAATGTCCATGCCCGCCGGGTTGAGGGTGGTAAGCACGCGGGTTTTGCCGCCGCCGTCCGCCATATCAGAAAGAAATGCCAGCCCCGCTTCGCCCAGGTTGGCATAGCTCACGCCGGCAATCTGCACGGATGTAACCGGGATCAGTTCTTCGGCGCCGTAGATTTTGCCCAGAGCGGCGAGAATCTGCATGCTTTTTTGAGCGGCGCGGCCGTGTGCGCCATCGAGCATGGCGGTTTGGAGTGGCGTCAGGTTCATTGGGTGTCCTTCACAAACTGATTCAGGTCGACTTGCGGAAAAGCAGCCCGGTCAAAGGATTTGCCTTGCGTCTCCAGCGGTTTGGTGAGGTCAAAGCCGACGCGGGTGGTGTTCTTGGTGCCCGGTTCGGCGCTGGGGTCGAGGCTGGAGCCGGGAGAGGGTGGTTTGATGATCAGATCACGGTCGCCCTGAAAGCGGGTCGCCATAGCCCATTCCACTTCCAGGGGATTGTAGATGTCAATATCGCTGTCGACGACAAAAACATGCTTGCAGGAGGTGTGCCCAGCAAAAGCGGCTTCAATGGCTTTCCTGCCGTCATCTTCGTGCTGTTTGTCGATCTGGACGATGGCGTGCAGCCAGGAGGTGCCACCGGGGCTGATGTTGACATCCAGGCAGCGGGCAACCTGGTTGACTTTGCGGAAGATGGTTGGCTCGCGGGGCATGCCCATGAGCAGTTTGTGTTCCAGTGCGCCGGGCAAAAGGGCGTGCCAAATGGCATCCCGCCGGTGGGTGATGGCTTTTACTTCCAGCACCGGCTGCTGGCGGACGATGTCATACGTTTCGGTGAGATCGACAAACGGCCCTTCTTCACGCAGGCGGTCAAGGTGGACGGTGCCTTCAATCACGAATTCGCATTCCGCTGGCACCCAAACATCCACCGTTTTGGCTTTGACTACCTGGAGCGGTTCGAGGGCATTGGCAATTTCCAGCTCATCTACACCCAATTCAACAGAAGTGGCGGCAGCGGCCAGCACATTGGGGGCGTTGCCTATGCAGATGGCCACGTCCAGGTCGCGCAGGTCTTCCAGAAAGGCGTCAAAATGGCGGGACTTAACCACGCGCACCGACATCTCGGTTTTTGAAAGCTGCATGCAGCGGTGAAAATCCAGGTTTTGGCCGTATTGGGGGTGGCGAGTGACGAAGACACCTGAGCTGATGTAATTGCCGCCGTCTTTTTCGCAGTGTCTCAAAATGGGCAGCTCATCCAGGTCGGGGGAGAGGTTGACCACTTCCTGGCAAGGGGCTGCGCTGACGCGCTCGCAGGCAGAGCGATTTTCAATCGCGCCAGCCAGCAGCGGAATGATCTGATGGACTGGAACGCCGAAATAGCTGGCAAAACTGGCTTTGGAACAGAACAGGTTGCCCATTACCGGGAACTTTGATTCGATGACGTGGGAAAAAATAGCCGGGCGCGGCTCAATTTGCTTGAGCACCCCGGCTATCTGGTAGGTTTTGGAAATGGGCGCGCTCACTTCGAGAATGCGCGCCTCAGATTTTAGATTTTGGAGATGCGTGCGTAAGGTCATGGCGGTTCATCCTTATTCTGATTCGTCGTCTTCATCAAAGTTTACCATGCTGGAGCGGGTAATGTTGTCTTTTCTGGTCAATCGGGCGATGGCCGCGCTGAGATGATTGCCAAAGACCAGAATGTAGTTGCCAAAATAAAACCACAGCATAAGGGTGATGGTGCGCCCTAGCGAGCCGTAAACCAAGTCGTAATGGGCAAAGCCGCTGTTGAGATACCAGGTGAAGGCATTGTTGAGCAGCCACCAGCTCACGGATACAAATACCGCCCCCGCCAGGGCAGAAAGGCGCGGAATCTGGGTGTTGGGAACCCAATAATAAAGCGACCACAACAAGGCCAGGCGCACAATCTGAGGCAAAAACTGCGATAGGAAAGACCGTAAGGTAGTTTGGGCCAAAAACTCCCGCCACAGGGGAAAGTTGATCTTATTGAGCATTTCAAACCCGGTGGTTGAGAGGATGGATACGAGGAACAGGGAACCCAGCACCAGAACAATGGAAAGCGCCTGCAGGCGGGTCTTTACGAAATGGCGGGGTTTCATGCCGATCCAGGGGCGGTTGATATTGCGTACCAATAAGTTGAAAAATCCGGAGGATGACCAGACCAAACTGCCCAGGCTGATGAGGGTAAACGCCCCGCGGCGATGAACGACTTCTTTAATGACATTAAAGATCAGATCTTGGGAAATGGGGATGATTTCGGAAATATACTCGATGACGCGCTGTTGGGCGGTTTGAGCGGTGAGCCAGTTGCTGGCAACCGCGATCAGCAGCAGCGCCAGGGGAAAAATGGAGAATAAGGAATAATAGGCCAGACTGGCGGTCGTCTCGCCAGACATGGTGATATTAAAACTGCGGTAAGCGGTGCGCAGCACGAGGAAAAGGGAGCCCAATCCTTTTTTGGTAAGGCGGTAAGCATCCTCCAGGGTGGAAAGGATATGAGCGGTTTTGATTGCGTTCAAACTTTTCATGGGCATGCTTTCTTATTGGACCAGGGGGAGATTGCCGCTCAACCCAAAGATGTTAGCAGCCATCCGGCCAGTCCGCCAGCCAGGATTAACCAGGTCGCGTTCACTTTCCATTTCACCAGGAAGAGGGCTGCAATGGCCAGGATGAACCCCGCGGGCAAGTTTGGCAGGGAGGTTGGTACGAGTGTCAAGATAACTGCGGCCATTAAGCCCAGCGAAGCAGCATTAAGTCCGTCGAGAAGGGAAGATGTCCAGGGCGAGCTTCTCAGAACTGGAACAAGGGGATTGACCACCCAAACTAAAAGGACTGCCGGTAGAAAAAATGCCAGGGTTGCCAGCAGTGCACCGGGAATGCCGTCCATCAAGAAGCCAATAAAGGTGGCGGCGGTGGAAAGCGGGCCGGGGGTTACCTGACCGACAGCCACCGCGTCCAGGAGCTGCTGGTCGGTGATCCAGCCCAAGCGCTGGACAAAGTCGGAATGTAGAAAAGCCAGCAAAACGTATCCGCTACCGTAGAGAACCGCCCCTATTTTCAGAAAAGTAAAAAAAAGCGTCTGAGGCGTGTAAGGTATTTTACTGGCGAGTGAGACGGCAGGCAGAAACGAATCCGGAAGGGCGGCCAGCCAGATAGATGAAGCCGCTTTTCTCCAGTTGCGGTACAACATGAATCCGATTCCACCCACAGCGAGCAGAACAAGCTCGTTGATTCCCAATAAGTACAAGGTCATCACAGCAAGACCGATGGCTGTTAACTTCCAATTGTTCAGAATTTTTGGCGCAAAGGAGAGGAACGCATTGAAAATAATGGCAATCACAACTGGTTTGATGCCATAGAGCACACCGTTTATTTGCGGAAGCGCGCCGAACTGAACATACAACCAGGCGAACAGCATGGTCATCATCATGGAAGGGAATATAAAGCCTGCTCCGGCCAGGAGCGACCCAGGTATGCCGGCGCGCAGGTAGCCGATGTGCATGGCCATTTCTGTGGAATTTGGCCCCGGAATGAGGTTGGTGATACTCAACAAATCCAGAAACTGCCGGTCGTCTGCCCATTTTCGGCGGCGGACAAATTCATCTTGCATAATACCGATATGTGCTGCCGGTCCGCCAAAAGCGGTCAGGCCTAACCAGAGGAATGCGGAGGCTATCTCTGCCCAATGGGCGGGCGCAACCTTTACGGGAAAAAGATTCTTGCTCATGCCGGGTGATTAATGGTCTCCGGCGGGTTTGCTTTTGCGAAAGATATATTCTTCCACCGGCTGGTCGTGGAGGATGTGTTGATTGAAAATTTGAGCCAGAACCTGGGGAGTTACCCGCTCATACCAGATGCCGTCCGGGTGAACCACCATCACCGGGCCGTTGATACAGCGGTCCAGGCAGCCAGAGAGGGCGCATTTCACCTGGCGAGGTGCGTCAAAAGAATCCAGGCCGTGCTCCTGAATCAGGCTGGTGAGCTGGGCGTAAATATCTCTCGACACGGAAGAGTCGATACAACTGCCGTTGGAGCAGATGAAAATCTTGCGCTTTGGATAGCCGGTGTTTTGATCAGACAAATTTGTCTCCTTGTATGAGGATGCGCCGATTAGGGCTTGAATCAATCGCCTGGTTTGAACCAACGAAACGGAGGTGTGTTTCCTCTGCCACAAGTCAAACCAGGCGATGCTTTTCTTATCGTGTTTTCATGATTATCGCGGCTCTGGTGCTACTTTACAAACCCGGTTTTCACCAGGAGTTCTGCGTTCATCAAGGAACCGCCTGCGGCTCCACGAATGGTGTTGTGTGAAAGCACAACCATTTTGATGTCCAGCAAGGGATCAACACGCACTCGGCCAACGGTGGTGGTCATGCCGTCACCTCTCATGCGGTCCAGGCGCGGTTGGGGACGGTTGGGCTCGTCCATTACAACAATCGGCGGCTGGGGAGCGGATGGCAGCCCCTGACAAAGTTCGGGAAGCTGGTAGGCGCGCAAGGCCTGGATGACCTCATCGGGAGAGGTTTTCTTCTCCAATTCCATGGATAAGCAAACCAGATGACCATCGACAACCGGCACGCGGTTCACCTGAGCGGAAACGCGAAAATCGGCCAGGGCAATTTGATCTCCCTGCACTTTTCCAAGCATTTTGCGCGGTTCCCACTCAATTTTTTCTTCTTCGCCGCCGATATAGGGCACAACATTGTCCAGAATATCCATTGAGGCCACGCCGGGGTACCCCGCGCCAGAGATAGCCTGCAAGGTGGTAACAAAGACACGTTTCACGCCAAACTGGTCAAGAATGGGTCGCAGGGCGATGGTCATGCCGGTGCTGGAGCAGTTGGGGTTGGTGGTGATGAAGCCGTCCCAGCCGCGGTTTTTGCGCTGGGCGGGAATCAGGTGGATGTGCTCGGCGTTGATCTCAGGCAGCAAAATGGGCACGTCTGGCTCTCGGCGGTAGGCCGCTGCGTTGGAGCAGACCGCCATGCCGGCACGGGCAAATTCAGGCTCGATGTCTTTGGCTGAAGAAGCAGGAAGAGCAGAGAAAGCGATTTTCGCCTGAATACCGGTGGGGTGGGTAGGCAGAACGGGCATGCTGCGCGCCCAATCGGGCATGGGGGTTGAGAGCAGCCAGTTGCAGGCTTCCTGGTAGGTTTTTCCTTCAGAACGCTCGGAGGCGGTCAGCGCGACGACTTCAAACCAGGGGTGCTGGTCGAGCAGTTGGACAAATCGCTGGCCAACACTGCCAGTAGCCGCCAGGACAACAACAGGGATTTTTGATGCCATGAAAATTCCTCCAGAGGTTATGCGATGAGCGAGTGCAGGGTAACGACAGCGCGCTTGATCTCTTCTTCGGTTACCATCAGACTGATGGAGACTTCGGATGAACCCTGCGCGATGGCGATGACGTTAACTTGATTGCTGCCTAAGGCGCTGAAGACCTTTCCAGCGACGCCCGGCGTGGAACTCATGCCCGCGCCGACGACGGTAATGGTGCCCACATTGTGGGTGGCCCAGATGCGGTCAATATCTCTGCGCTCAATTTCGCGAGCAAATGTGTTTTGCAAGGCGGCAACCACTTCGTCGGCAGACTCGGCGGGAACGGCAAAGCAAATGGACTGCTCGGAAGAGGCCTGCGAGATGAGCGGAACACTGATCCCCGTGGCAGCTACAGTGCCAAAGGTGCGCGCCGCAACACCAGGCACACCCAGCATGCCGCGCCCATCAACCGTGATCAGGCGCAAGCCTTTGATTGCGGTAACCGCTTTGATGACTTTGCCTGAGTCGGTTTGCATATCGCGCACAATTTCGGTGCCGGGGTTGGCAGGATTAAAGGTGTTGAGCACTCGCAGCCCTACACCCGCTTCCACAACCGGGCGAATGGTCAGCGGATGTAAGACTTTCGCACCATAATAAGCCAACTCGGCCACTTCGCGGTAGGAAAGGGTGGGGATGGTGTGCGCGTCGGGCACCAAGCGCGGATCGGCAGTCATGACGCCGTCAACGTCGGTCCAGATCCAGACTTCTTGTGAGGGGAGGAGCGCGCCCACCAGCGCGGCGGAGTAATCGGACCCGCCGCGTCCGAGGGTGGTGATGATGCCATCTTCGGTGGCAGCTATAAAACCGGTAACCACAGCGATGGCACCTTCATCGAGGATCGGGTTCAACACCGCGCGCATTTTTTCCCGTGAAGCTTCCATGATGGGGTGAGCAGATTGAAACTGACGGTCGGTTACGATCAATTGAGATGCTTCAACAAACTGGGCCGGCTGCCCGGCAGACTCGGTAGCAGCGGCCAGAAGGCGCACCGACATGCGTTCTCCCAGGGCAGCTACCGCGTCCAGCGCGCGCGGAGAAGCCTCTCCTAAAACAGAGATGGCGTGGCAAAGATTGGAAAACTCGCTGATCAGGTGATTAATTTCTTGTTTCACCTGGTCGCGGCGGGCCAGATTGGTGATGAGCTGGTCGGCAATTTCAAAATGCTTTTGGCGCAGGTTAAAAACTGCCTGGGTGTAGGTTTGCGTGTCACCATTAACGGCCTGGCTGGCACTGTCGAGCAGCAGGTTGGTTACCCCAGATAAGGCCGAGGTTACCAGGATAACTTTTGACCAGGATTTACGCGCCTCTAAAGCGATTTGAACGACCTGGGCCATGGCGTCTGCGCTTCCAACGGAAGTGCCGCCAAATTTCATCACGAGGGTTTCTTGATTGGATTGCATTGGACAGGACTTTCTTTAACGTTCGATTTCTTTCTCAAGAATCCATAACTACGAAGGATTCTACTTATAAGGCGGGGTTATTCCGGACAGAAGAAACTGGCAGCTATCACACCAGGGCCAACGTGCACGACAATCGAGGCGCACTGCTCATAGACGGGAACATCGGGAATGCCCAATTTTTGAGAAAATTCTGCTGCGTATTGGCGGGCTACTTCTTCTGCGTCTGAGTGGATGACGCACAGGTATGAGTCGGGGGTGGGCGGGCATTCCTCAAGCACCAATTCTTTGAAGCGGCTGATGGCGCGCTTTTTAGTGCGCTGTGATTCGACCGGCGTGTTGACTCCGTTCTCCATGGTGAGAATGGGTTTTAATTGCAGCAAGCCGCCCAGTAAGGCCTGGGCGTTGCCAATGCGGCCGCCCTTGGCCAGGTATTCCAGGGTGTCGACTACAAAGTAGATGCGCTCGCGCTTGCGCCAGCTTTCTAGGCGGGTTTTGATGGTTTCTACATCCAGGCCCTGTTTGGACCATTGAGACGCCAGGATCAACAGGCGGCCCAATCCTCCAGCAATCAGACGGGTATCCATGATGTGAATATCGGGGGAGTTGAATTCTTGCGCGGCCAACTGCGCACTGCGGAAGGTGCCGCTGGTGTCGGCAGAAGGGCACAATACCAACACCTGGTCGCCCGCGTTCAGCGCCTGCTGGTAGACCGGGGTGTAAAGACTGGGTGGGGGTGCGGCGGTTTTAGGCAGATCGCGCGAGGACCTCAACAAGCGCAGGAATGTGGCTGTATCCAGCTCGGTGTCGTCTCGATAAGATTTGCTGCCAAAATTGATGATCTGCGGCATGATGGTAATGCCGTGTTCTGCGCTGATTTTGGGAGGGAGGACGCTTGTGGTATCGCCAACGATTCGGAGCATAGAAAACCTTCTTGAAAATTATGCTAATTATATGGGGATTTGATGATCCGTCTAGCCGAAATTGACCGCGCCCGTGAAAAAACAGAATTGCGGCGCCTTACCGTAGTTCTATGTTGGGTTGTTCATTTCGCCGGTATTTTCCGATGAGGCAATAGCCGCGAGGATGGGTTTTAGATAATAAGGGAGCTGTTTTCTCCACCACGACCAGTCGTGGTCCGCTTCAAAGCCCCAGAAGTCCACACGGCAAGAAATGTCTTTTTCTTGAAGGACGCGTTTAAGGGCATGGGCGTTGGCCACCATCTGGCGTTCCCACATGCCCTGCCCGGTGCACACCACCAGATGAGACTGGCGGTACAGGTCCAGATACCAGATATCGGTTAAGCGCGGCAGATAGTGCAAGGGCGAATTGTAGTAAATGGTTTCATCGACAAAGTTATCGGTGAAGCGCTGCAAATCGAAGAATCCGCTGAGGCAGATAAATCCGGCAAACAGGTCTGGCCGGCGAAAGAAGAAATTAGCGGCGTGGTAGCCGCCCATGTCGCAGCCGGTGAGCAAGATTTTGACCTGGTCCGTGGACTGCCGGTGGATAAACGGAACCACTTCTTCAAAAATGTAAGTGGCGTACTGCTCATGCAGCCGGGCGCGTTCAGCCGGTTCAAGGCTGGTATTCAACCATGATTGGTGATCAAAACTATCGACAGTGAAGCAGGTGAGATTGCCCGCCTCGATCTGGTCCTCGACAGCGGCGATCATGCCAAAATTTTCAAAATCATAGAATCGACCGCCCAGGGTAGGGAATGCCAGCAAGGCCACCCCTTTCGAACCGTATACTTTGATTTCCATATCCTGATTGAGGTTTTCACTGAACCAGCGGTGATATGAAATGTTCATTACCCCGTCCTTCTCCTTATCGGTCTATTGGCCGTCTTTTTTTCCATTATACTTGTTTCAAGCGATAATCCAATACAGCACAGGCCGATATGAAAGACACCCCGGCCGGCGGGGTGTCTGTGGTCTTAGATCGGTGTGTGCGGTCTAGTGTTCGTGCCCGGCGTCGTGTACGTGCCCGTGTTCCAGTTCTTCCGCAGTGGCGGCTCGCAGTTCCAGGATGGTTACATGGAATTGCAGAGTTTCACCGGCCAACGGGTCGTTGAAGTCTAACACGACAACGTCGTCGGTTACATCCAAAATTGTGGCTTCGTGAAGTTCGTTTTCTTCGTCGCGCACTTCCAGTTCCATGCCCGGTTCTGGTGTGAAATCATTCGGAAATTCGCTGCGAGGCACTTCAATGACCGCGTCATCGTCGTACTCTCCGTAGCCGTCTTCCGGTGAAACTGTGACAGAAACGCTATCACCCACTTTAAGGCCGTACAGCTCGCGTTCCAATCCGGGGACAATATTCTCATGCCCTTGCAGAAAATCAATCGGACCGTTTTCTTGCGAGGAATCGATTAATTCACCATCGACCAGTAGTTCGTAGTCCATGGTAACGACCACATCATTTTCAATAACGGTGGGTACGGATTTGTTATTCAATTCAAGTCTCCATTCTCGTATACGCCAATTTCTGAGCTTGATTCTATCATGAATGCAGCGTGATCGGGGAAGCTTTTCTTTTGAGTTTGCGAGGGAAAAATTGGGGTACTGGCGGCTCTGGGTGCTGGTAAAATTAGAAGTTCATGTTCAAAGGAGCCAACCATGCAAGTTTATTTCATCCGTCACGCGCAATCCTCCAATAACGCCTTATGGGTTAACACCGGAAGCAGCCTGGGCCGGAGCGAAGATCCAGAACTGACCGATCTGGGCTGGAGACAGGCCAGGATCGTCGCCGATTTTGTCAACTCTACTCCAGGCGGGGCAGTTCAAGACCCGGCGGATATTCAAAACCTGAACGGTCTAGAGATAACCCACCTGTATTCGAGCTTGATGACCCGTGCGTTGAGCACAGCGCATTGCATTGCTGAAGAAATTGGCCTGCCGGTGCGCGGGTGGGTTGATTTGCATGAATGCGGCGGCATTTACCTGGATGATGAGATCAGCGGCGAGCGTGTGGGCCTGGCCGGGAAGACCGCGAAAGCCCTGGCAGAGCGGTTTCCGCTGCTTCAACTGCCCGATGGGCTGCCAGAAAGTGGCTGGTGGAGCCGTCCGTATGAAAACCAGGAGTTGTGGTATGGTCGGGCGCGGCGAGTTTATGAGCAGCTTATGCGCTTGCACGGTGATGGAGATGACCGGGTAGCATTGGTCAGCCACGGGTGTTTCTTCCGTTATTTTTTGTGCGCCGTGTTTGGGTTGGAGGACAGCGATGGCCTTTGGTTTGAGGTCAACAATGCGGCGATTTCGCGGCTGGAGATCACCCCCGACAGCCGCAGAATTTTTTATTTGAACCGGGTGGACTTCTTACCTCGCGAGATGATTTCTTAACTCCCCAAATTGAAAGCGGCGCTGAGAGAGCGCCGCTTTCTTTCAACTGTGTCAGATCATTTTTTTAAGGAATGGAAATGACTTCACAAAACGGGGCTGGGCTGGCCTGCAGCAGCTGGTCTCCAATGCCGGTGAATTGGGCGGCGGGGAGATCGGTTTTCAATCCGCCGCTGAGCAGCAATTCCCAGGGAAGGCTGGTTTGCGGTCTTTCTACGTTTGGAACAGTCAGAAAAGCGCAGATGGACTGCGGCAAGCTGGTGGATGAGAGCGCTTCCGTGTTGGTCAGGCCGCGTTCCAACCAATTCCGAAGAATCGTCGCGGCAGACTCGTTGATCAGGATGGTGCCGTTCCAATTGACATTCATTTGTTTGAGCGCGCTGGAAAAGCGGGGGTCTACTGCGCCGTCTTGCGAAATGTTGAACTGGGATGCCAATCCATAGGTGTCGGCCGCGTGTGGATTGTAAATTTCCTTGAAGGTGAGGTTTGACCGGTCGCCAAAGCTGATGAATACCCCCCAAACGGCGGCTAATTGCGGCTGGCTGCTGCCGTCTTCCGATACAGCGACAACAACCCACTTCTGATCTTCTCTGATAATGGGCTGGCTCTCTGGTGTGGTGTTGAGCGGCACGGGCGTTATATGAACCGCCTGAGGCACCGGTTTTAGCAGAGGCATGATCTGGCTGGAGAGCAGCATTCCCGGCAAGGCGCAAGCGGCGAAAAAAACGGCGAGAACCATGTTGCGAAATCGGATCATTTTTGAGTTATCCTTCCATTTGCATGGACTTCTATGGAACGGCAGTTGTCAGCCATTCCTCGGGAGCGTTTTGAAAGATTAATTGGCGCAGAACCTGGATGAGCTTGTCGGCGTGGCTCAAATTATAGATCAGCGCTCCATTTGAGCCTGCCTGACTAGCCGCGGTGGATGGGATATCGATAAATACGGCGCCCATATACAATTGAGAGCGCAAAAGCTTGCAGGCGTTTTCAATCCAGGCAATCGGGTCGGCGGTAGAAATCGGGGTGGCAAGGCGGGTGATCCACAACAATCCGGATGAGTGATCGTGGGCCAACATGATGCGGCGCACCTCTTCATAATAGCGCAGGGTTGTTTGGCCGCTTTGAACGGGGTCGAGCGGATCACCGGCAGTGGATTGGTATTGCAGGCTGAGGACAGGCATGCTGGCTTGAATGCCGCTCTGATAAAGCCCAGTCAAAAAGTCCAGTGCGTCTATGTCCAGACCGTGACGGTTTGCCGGGTCGGTGATCTGTAATCCGGCCGCGACCAGAAATACTTTCCCTTGTGTAGATTGGCTGATGGACTGACTCAGGCTGCTGAAGAGGCGGGTGTAAGCGGCTGGGTCTGGCAGCGCGCCCCAACCGGCAAGAGTGTTGGCGCCCGGAAAGACTTCGATGGCTTGCAGCACCCCGGGGTAGCGGTCGCAAAGCTCGCGGAGCAGCGCTTCCGTCAGCTGCGGTTCGGGACCATAAGCGGTTTGTGCCCAGGGCGGGGCGTTAACCAACCTGAGCAGTACGGGCAACTGGTTCTCTGCGGCCAGATTCATCAGCGCGTCCATTGAGTCGAGTGCCAACGGATGACGCGCTTCTGGTTGAATGGCCGACCAATCAAAGTCAATGGCCACCCAATCCGGTTTCAGTTGTTGGGCGTAATTTTGAAACGTGGAGAAGTTCGCGTTGTTCGCCATCGGACCGGCGGCCGAAAGAGTAATCCCGTAGCCAAATTCGGGATTTCCGGGCTCACCGCGGGCAGCATCCACGGTGGTTGCCGGGAAGGCCGCCAGCAGCAGGGCGAGAGCAAGCGCGAGATAAACGACTTTACGGGTCATGGTTCCTTTATTTCATACCCCATTGCAGCAGGATGAGCAGCGCGCCTAAGACAGCTCCGGTAAAAAAGCCGGCGGCACCAACCCAGGCAAAAGTCAAAATAAGTTTTTCTGGTGGTTGTTGGTGGAAGAGATGGTAGAAGTGATAAACAAAATAGCGAACCAGGCGGGACTGGCTGAGTGATTGGGTAACCAGGTCCCAAAAGGCGATTTCAAATTGCTGGGTAAGGCGAACGTTCATTCAGACTCCTTTTTACCATTTAGACTACCGCGAAGTGGTTGTTTTGAGGACTTTACCGTTAGAAGATACCAGCACGCGGACGGTGCGCGGAATGGAATGACCATCGGATGTTTTTGCCACTGCGGAAAAGACCAGCAAGACCTGTTCATTGGGCTGAGACTTGACCGTGGGCTTTTTTCCATTCACCTCAGGAAAGCGGCGGTAAATTTGTTCGCAGATTTTGTCGAGGAGTTGTTTTTCCATGTCTGTTTTCTCGCGGCGCGAATTAATGCATGCGGCGGCGCATGAAAGCGGGGATGTCCAGGTCTGATTGGGCAGCGGCCAGCTGCATTTCTGGTACGGGTGTTTTCGCCGGACGGCTGCTGGGGAATACACTGGCTGCCGGACTGGCGGCGGCCCGTTGGGTCACTTGCGCGGGAACGTTTTCTACCGCGGTGGCGCCCAGGCCGGTGATGACCAGGATCACCTGGCAGCGGTCGTGCAGGTTCTCGTCGCTCATCACGCCGGGGATGATCTCAATGGCTGCGCCCGCCATTTCTTGCAGGTGGCAGAGCGCTTCAGAAACTTCGATGAAAGAGAGGTCGTTTGCGCCTGAGAAGTTGGCAATGATGCCGCTGGCGTTTTCCACGGGGATGGAATCGAGAATGGGATGGTGAAGCGCCTGATGAACTGCTTTCAAGGCTTTATTTTCTCCCTGTCCATAGCCAATCGAGAGGATGGCACCGCCGCCATTGCGCATGAGGTTCTGGATATGTGAGAAATCCACATTAATCACACCAGTTTGGGTGATCAGCTCGGTGATGCCCTGAATTCCCTGGCGGAGAATATCATCGGCAAGGCGAAAAGCCAATTCCAGGGTCAGGTCGCGCGGGGCAACCTGCAAGAGGCGGTCATTGGGGACTGTGATGAGGGTATCGGTGTGCGGGCGAAGCATGTTGAGACCATTGCGGGCATTGGTCTGCCGGCGGCCAACCTCAAACCCGAAGGGAGTGGTTACCACGGCGATGGTTACCGCGCCCAGGGAGCGGGCGACACGCGCGGCCACGGAAATTGAACCGGTGCCGGTTCCGCCGCCCATCCCGGCGGTAAGGAACACCATATCCGCGCCAGTCATGGCTTCTTTCAACTCGCGCACACTCTCTTCAGCCGCCGCCGCGCCAATCTCAGGGTTTCCGCCCGCGCCCAGTCCGCGAGTGAGGGATGGGCCGAGCTGGATTTTTCGCGGGGCGAGGGATCGGCTGAGCGCCTGCGCGTCGGTGTTGGCGGCGATAAAATCCACGCCAGTCAGACCCAGCTCTATCATGCGGTTGATGGCGTTGGAACCTCCACCGCCCAGACCAATGACTTTCAGGACGGGCTGGCGGGCGACAAGCGGTGTTCGTTCAACAGGATTTGTAGACATGGTCATAGTCATGGTTCACCTCTCTGCCAGAATCGTTGCAATAGTTGTGCCATCTCCCTGAATACGCTCGACCTGACAGCCGGTTGAGCGCAGTTGGTTTAAGACCTTTTCAGGAAAGACATCTTCATTGCCGATGACAGTTACTTTGCAAGCCAAAACAGCTTCTTTGAGTGAAAATCCGATGGTGGCTTTGTGTTTGCGGACAAACGGTTTAATCACTTCCAGGTGCCATTCGGCGATGCCCCATTCCTGAACCGGCAGGAGCAGGTAATGTTGGATCGGCCGGCGCTGTACAGTTTTTTCTTCTTTGACGAAAAATTCTTGCTGCATCCAGGCGGGTGTTTCGTCTGCCGGGGTAGGGGCAGCCGTGGTGATGTTCTGGCACAGATGGGCGGCTGGCAGCGGCTCACCTTGGGTTGAGAACCAGGTGTCAGACGCGAATTCTCCCCCGGGCTCATCTGCCAGCAGCCAGAAGTTGCACGCGATGATGGATTCTGGCAGGGGATCGAGCTTGATGTCTGTATCGGCGGGGTCAACAGCTGGCAGCCCCAACAGGTTTTTTAACAGTTCCTGCTGAACCAGCGAAGTTTCCACGGCGGCGGCAGATGAGGAAGTAACACCCTTCGCGCCGGCTTGCAGCAGCAGGGTGGGCGTCTCTTTGCCGGTAACTGCCCGTGCAATGGTTTGCACCCAATCGAAGTTGTGGTAACCAAGCTGATCTTCCTCGTTGGGAGTGGATTGATAGGGCTTCGCGGCCGGCCAGCGTTCCGGCCCGCCAGCGCCCCAATTGAGGTGGCGGTCGTGCGTCCAGGCATAGGCGGTTAAAACGAGGTGATCTAACTGCTCAACCTGGCGCCGGCGCTGCAGCGATTCCAGTAAGGAACGCAGGAATGCAGTATCCCAATAACTGCCGCCCGGCGTCAGCGGCGGTAAGACTGGCTGCAGACCTTCCTGGAGGGCCAGGTTGGCGGCCGGCAGGTAGCGGTCCAAGAACCGTTCAACCAGGTCTTCTTGAACCCAGGCGGAGGTGTTCCAAGCGGCGCGATTGTTGGGCTGGTCTGCCAGGATGATATAGCGCGCGCCCCAATGGGCGTAAGCAGTGAATAGGGGCTTGATTTCCTCCAAAGCCGGTGGCTTCTGCAGGTCCATGGGAGAAAAGATGACAGGTTGGATGCCGCTTGAGAGTAGCCCCCGCAGAAAAGTTTCGGGCACTGCCCGGTTGAGGGTCGCTTGCAAAACCAGCCAGGAGGCATTGAGTGATTGGAGGCGGGGCAGCCATTCGCACAGGTCAAATTCACGGTAGTGGTTCTGATCCTGGAAGTAGTGAAAACCAATTCGGCTGGAAGAAGTGGGATGGATTTGTTCACTCATATTCGGTCAACTTTCTGGAGTTATTGGGTGCCAGTGAATTAACAATCTCTAATGTAGCAAGATGCATGCCAAAACAACGCGAAAAGTTCACCTCTGCTATAATTTGTCCGTATGATTCTTGTAACCGGCGGGACCGGGTTTGTGGGGCGATCTCTTGTGCGGCATCTGGTGGCTTCAGGGCGGCCAGTGCGAATATTGCTGCGCCCATCGGCGGAATCTCCCAATTTACCGCGCGGCCTGTCTGTGGAAGTGGCCGTGTGCGGTTTGTCGGATGAGCGCGGTCTGCGGGCCGCGATGAAAGATGTTGACACCGTGTTCCACCTGGCAACCGCAGAGCACAAGGGTGGGAAGGCAGACCTGAACGGCGTGGATGTGGAGGGCACCGAACATCTTGCGCGGGCAGCTCAGCAGGCTGGCGTGGAGCGCCTTTTTTACCTGAGCCATCTGGGCGCAGACCGCCTGTCGGCGTATCCTGTGTTTCGAGCCAAGGCGCTGGCTGAGAGTACTATTCAGCAGAGCGGCGTTCCCTACACCATTTTCCGCAGCGGTTTGCTGGTGGGTGAAGGCGATCACTTCACCACCGCGATGCTGCGCCTGATCAAAGCCTCTCCATTTTTCCTCTTTGTCCCAGAAGACGGGGAAACGGTGATCCAGCCTTTATGGGTGGAAGACCTGGTGGTGTGCCTTGAACTGGCGCTTAGCGATGAGAGTCTGGTGGGCCAGACCCTTTCTGTTGGGGGATCGGAGTATTTGAGCTTTCGAGAAGTGATGGAAAAGATTCTTGGAAAAATTGGCAAGCGGCGCGGTTTTATCTCTGCGTCACCGGCTTATTTGCGCCTGCTTGGTTTATTTTGGGACCAAATTGCTCCAAAGCAATCGATTTCTTATTATTGGCTGGATTATCTGGCGGCAGACCGTACCTGCGCCGTGGACACACTGCCGCGCTTGTTTGGACTGATGCCCGCCAGATTTACGCAATTATTAGGTTATTTGCAAAAATGACGATATTATTAGTATATACGGATGATAAGGAGCAGCTTTTCGCATGACAGGGAAAAAAGCGGTTTGCATTCATGGACATTTTTACCAGCCGCCAAGAGAAGACCCATTGACCGGAGAAATTCCGCTAGAGCGGGGCGCTGCGCCTTTTGAAAACTGGAATGAAAAGATTTATGCCCATTGTTACGAGCCGAATGCCGCTGAAGGCAATTTTGGTCGGGTCAGTTTTAATATTGGGCCAACACTGAACCTCTGGCTTGAGGAGAAGCACCCCGAATTTTTTACGCCGGTAATCCAGGCCGATCAGGAGAATGTTCGCCGTAATGGGGTGGGGAACGCCATTGCCCAGGCCTATAACCACACGATCCTGCCGTTGGCTTCTGATTATGATAAAGTGACCCAGGTGCGGTGGGGAATCGATGAGTTTGAATGCCGTTTTGGCCGCAAGCCGCAGGGGATGTGGCTGCCGGAGACCGGCGCGGACTTGAAATCGCTGCAGGTGCTGGCCGACCACGGATTGGAGTTTACGATTTTAGCTCCCTGGCAAGCCGACAGCGAGAACCTGGACGTCAGCAAACCGTATTGGGTTCAGCTGCCTGACGGCAAGCGCTTTACCGTGTTTTTCTATGACGCAGAACTGAGCATGCGGGTGAGTTTTGATCCGGGCGCCACACGCAACGCGGATGGGTTCGCCATTAATTATGTGCAGCCTCGGTTTTTCAACGGCCCGGAAAAATCTCAGAAAGACCAGCTGTACATGATCGCGTCAGATGGCGAGCTGTACGGTCACCACCAGCGCTTCCGTGACAAATTTCTCCAGTATCTGACGAGCGAGTCGTTTGATAACCTGGGCATCGAAGTAACCTACCCGGCTTTGTGGCTTAAAAATCATCCGGCGGTGGATGAAATTCGCATTCGAGAAAACACATCGTGGAGCTGCCATCACGGGGTGATGCGCTGGAAGGGTGTCTGCGGGTGTGCCGCTCACGGTGATTGGAAGGCTTATTTGCGGAATGCGTTTGACGCGCTTTCGGTGGAATTGGATGATCTTTACACCAGCGCGTTGGCGCCTTATACGCAAGACGCCTGGGAACTGCGCCACCGGTATTCGCGGGTGCTGTGTCAGAAACAGAGCCTGGACGACTTTGTCCGCGCTGAATTGGGGGGCGGGCTGACACAAGTGGAAAGCGAGCGAATTCATCTGCTGCTGCGGGCGCAATATGAACGGCAGCGCATGTACACTTCTTGTGGGTGGTTCTTTGACGATTTTGACCGGATTGAGCCGGCCAATAATGTGGCGTATGCGGCCCAGGCCATCTGGCTGACGTACCAGGCCACGCAGGTGGATTTAAGTGAAAAAGCGCGCGGTTATCTGCGCGCGGTTCAAAGCTGGCGCACCGGGCTGCGCGCCGACGTGGTTTTTGATGAACGCCTGCAACGCGCCCGGTCGGGCAGCCCTATTTCTGAAAAAGCCTGATTTACTCGCCCGCCTGTTCCAAAGCATCGATCAGACCGGCCACCTGATAGCCGGATTGATCTTTCGCGTCCAGTAGCTGCTGGATGAACTGGCTGGTTTTCACCATTTCTTCCACAAACCGGTTGGCATCCACCTGCGGATTGGCGGCATTCTGGATGGCTTTCAGCACCAGCAGCCACCAGCACCATTCCTCATAGGCTTCTTTATTGAACCATAATACTTCTTTGAATCGGTTGACGTCCAGGAAGCGCCGGATGTCTTCTTCGGCCAGCCAGGCTTTCACCGCCTGCGCGGCGGTTTGATCGGCTGGGTCCAGCTTCCAACCGCTCAATAAGATCAGTAAACGCACACGCGCCACCATGGCCCAGGCAGCGGATTCCTCTTCACCCATCTGCTGGTAGGCGGAGGCCAGCATTTTGCCAAATTGCCACTCATCGAAGCGGCTCAGGCACAGTGTGGTATTGGGCAATTGGGGGTTCAGGTCGGCCAAATGGTTGACAAACAGCCAGCCAAAGAGAATTTTCCAATATTTCTCATCCTTCAGCCGGGTTTGCACCAGCTTAAGCGCAGCCTGGTATTTCTTCGCGCCGGGCAGGGGGTAGAGGGCTTCTAGTTTTTCGAGGGAGAGAATGACTTCCATCTCGCGCGCCAGTTGATCCAATGATTCAGGGTAGCCGTTGAATTCACTTGTGTGGGTTTGAATGCCTTTCAGCAGTCCGCTTTGTTTTTCAACAGCTTCATTGATGAGCGCCAACCGGTTCTCTTCCTCAAATTCGGCAGCGCGCTGATCAAGCAGGTATTGTAGGTAGGCCGGGTGGGCAATTTCGCGATAAGGGATTTGCACCGCTTTGAGCAGCATGGACTGCAGAGCTTCTTCGATGCTGGGGACTCCGCGCCCGTTAAGAAACTCGCAAAGGTGGCGGTACGACTGCGCCGCGTCGTCTTGCACTTCCGAAATATCCATGAAGACCAGGTATTTGTACCCATCCAATTCCAGGTAGAGGCCGTTCTGCGCCAGTTCCTGCGAGGGGCGGATATATTCGAGGTGATGGGGTGAGTCACGCAGGATGACATAGCGGTCGGCCTGGGGATGGAGATTGAGACCTTCTACCAGACTGCGCTGCACGAGGCGGCGCTGGTCGGATCCGTCTTGTTTGATGGATACCGCCGCCGAGAGGCGAATCCAACCCTGGGTGCTGTTGAAGCTGTTGTTATACACCACCAGGCTGCGGGAATCGCCCAATCCATTCGTGTAGGCATACACATTCTCGTTGACCCCGCCGCCGGTGGTGAAAAAGTCAAACAGATTGAAATTTACCACATCGGCGAACTGCGCCCGGCGGTGCAAGATGGGGAAGATTTCGCGCTGATGGCGGTCTACCAGGTATTCTTTGACGGGTTCGTTCCAGTAATCGCGCTTAAATTCCATGCCGTACTTTTCGGCATAGCCTTCGATCTGCCCGTGTCCGAACATGGGCAGGCCCGGCAGGGTGGACATCAGCGCGCAGATTCCGAAGTACTTGTCGCCGTCACCGAACTGGTCAATGGCAGTACGCTCATCGGGGTTGTTCATAAAGTTGACGTAGCGGCGCAAGATCTGCGGATCAAATTCCAGGGTGTTCTTAATCAACTGGCGGTATTCGGCGTTCTTTTCGTCACGCAGCATGTTCATAAAGGCGCTGTTATACACGCGGTGCATGCCCAAAGTGCGCACAAAGTAACCTTCCATCAGCCAAAAGGCTTCGGCCAGCAGGAGTGTGTCGGGGGTTTCTACGGCTACCCGATCTACCACTTCGCGCCAGAATTCCTGCGGGAAAGCCTGGTCAAACTGCTCTTTGGTGAGGCCGTACTCAGCGCGGGAGGGGATATCTCCACCAGAGCCGGGCTCGGGGAACCACAGGCGCTGATAATGCTTTTTCGCCAGGGTCATGGCGGCGTCGAAGCGGATGATAGGGAATTTGCGGGCGACGTGCAAAATGGTCTGGATGACGGCTTCGCGCACGGCCGGAATGAGATAATTTAGCTGGGCAGTGTCGTTCCAGGGCATGCTGGTGCCGTCATTGCCGTGGTAGATGAAGTGGTGGCGTCCGGTATGGTTTTCGATGAGCCTGAACACAACCGCGGCGTCGGTGCGGTTGAAATAATGGTCCTCAAGCTGGATGGTTACGCGGTCATCCGAAGAGAGATTCGGCCCGTTGAAAGAGTAGGAAGGGAAGGGGCTGTAATCGAGCTGAACAAACCACTCAGGGTGTTCGGCGACCCAGTTGGAGTCGATGCCCATGTGGTTGGGAACCATATCACTGGCCAGACGGATGCCGCGCTGCCAGGCGCGGTCGCGCAAGTTCTGGTATGCCTCTTCACCGCCCAGATCGTAGGCAATTTCGTAGTTTTTCAAGGAGTAGGCTGATGCGATGGCTTCGGGGTTGCCGCACATGCGCTTGATACTGGCGGAAGCGTGGCTGCGCTCCCACAAGCCGATCAGCCACAATCCGGTGAAGCCGGCGCGCGCCAGACGGTCCAGTTCTTCATCGGGTACCTGGTCGAGGCGGTTGATATCTTCTTTATACTGGCGAGAAAGCTGGCTGAGCCAGACGTAGGTGTTTTTTGCCAGCATCACCAGGCGGGGCATCCACTCGCGGTCGGGGCTGAAGCGCTCAGCGTCTTCCAGCATGGATAGATCGTAGATGGGCACCGGCACTTCTCCGGGGCCAAAAAAGCGCATTTTCTCTTCCTCACGGATGAGGTCCAAACTGGAGAGCAGCCGGTAGAGGTATTTGCCCAAGAAAACGGACCAGCGCTCACGGATGTATTCAAGCTGGCCGGGAAGCGAATGGGGCACGGCAATCGCGGGGATGCGAAGAAGTTGGATGAGGTGCTGGTTTTCTGGGCCAAAGGCTGGCTGGGTGTTGAAGAAATCGCTGGCGCTTTCCATCACCTGGCGGTAGGCGGTGTTTAAGGAGAGGTCGCTGTCGTCAAACAGTTCCAGGTAAGGTGAAATGGCCGGGTTGCGGTTGGTGACCCACAACATGATCATTTCTTCCAGGACGATTTCGCGATTGGGCACACCATCGGTTTCGCCTTCCAGGTAGGCTTTGGGGGTGATCTGGCGCTGGTAGACGGCCACCGCGGGGAATTCGGAGGCAAAATAAAGCAGCACGCGGTCCAATTGTTCGGCGCCCACGGCGCTCTCAATGAACAACAACGCCTGGCGCATGGCCTGTGGGTTCTTCTGCTGGCGGTACAATGCGATGACGAAATGTAATATCTCATCGATCAGCCCCATGGCGTTGATGTTCCCGGCTTTGACAGCGGTTTCAGGGTAATTCACCAGGTCGCGTTTCTGGTTCATTTTTTGGGTGAACTTACGCACGGCGTGAAAATTGGCAAAAATTACATTGCCATTCAGTTCAAATAAGGATTGATCAAACTCATACCGGTCACGAGCCTGGCGCGAAATATGAAACTCCATTTTGCTGTCTCCTGGTGGTTAAAAAGTGTGCAGGTGCTAGCCAATGAAAAGACTTAACGAACAAATGTATTTTGATTATAGTATATCCCCCTTTGAATCGAGTAATCGCTGCAAGATGGTCATTTGCAGCTTTCAGCAAGAAATCCAGCAGTGGGTAACGTTCCTATACTGCCGGGTTCAATTGTGCCGCAGATGGCATGGAAAGGAAAGGGGACAGTGTTTTTTGCAGCCCGCTCTCATTCGACCAGCGCGGGCAAAGCCAGCCATTCACCTTTTTCGGTCGGATGGGAACAAGCGATCAGTTCTGGATCGGTGGCTGCCAGGCGTTGAAGGGCGCGGGCGGCGTCTGCCGGGCTCCAGCGGAAAAGGTGCACCAGGTCTCTGGCGCGGAGGGCTCCCACGGAATGCAGGTAGACGGCTGCCAGGGTTTGCTGGGCTTCCAATTCCGAGATGTAGCGGGCCTGCTCCTGAAGCTCGGGGTGATAACGCGGGACAATGTCATAGATGAAGGCGTAATTCCAGCCGCCAACCCGGCTTACGCCAACCGGTAGGATTTTGAATTCCTTCTGCAGGTCATCCAGCGAGCGGGAAAAGCGCGCGCTGCTGGTCTCGCTGGAGAGACGGGCCGCGCGGCGCAGTGAGAGAGTGTCGAGCGGGCCTTCGTGTAGCAGGGCTTCATAAATGGATTTGGCTTCAAAGGTCATTACGCCTTGCTGGTATTGGTCCAGGTAGTCGTGTTCGGGATCGCCGTAATTAGGGGACAGCGCGTAGAAGGAAGGGAGTAGATTCAGGGCGATCATGGCGTTGCGGCGGCGAATGACACGCCCGTAAAACCAGACGCGCTTATCCAAGAGGTCATCTTTCCAGCCCCAGGTTACATGCCCGGGGTCATCGTGGTTGTCAGGCACCGGGCGGTCTCCCACGGTGGCATTCCAGATGCTGGGCAGGATGGTGCCTTGATTAGGCCAGAAGAAGACAAAACCGCGCTGGTTGACAAATTCGAGCGCGTCTTGGGCGGAGTGGAGGCGCGCTTCTGGCCGGAGGCGGAAAGTCTCTTCGCGGTGGGCTTGCAGTTGCCGGAGGGAAATGACGGGCATGGCTGGCTCTGAATCAAGATTCGCGCTGCAGAATGTGGGTGATGATATTGGAGCCGCTGCCACCGATGTTTTGGGTCATGCCAAAACGGGCGTTTTCTATCTGGGTGGGGCCGGCTTCGCCGCGCAATTGGATAACAGTTTCTGCAAGCTGGTACATGCCCGTCGCGCCAACCGGGTGGCCGCGGCCTTTCAGGCCGCCCATGGTGGCAATTGGTATGCGCCCGGTGGGCGTGATTTCATTCTCCAGCGCAAGGCGCACGCCCTGGCCGCGCTCCGCGAAGCCGCAGGCTTCCAGGGACAACGTGGCCATGATGGTGAAGGCGTCGTGGACTTCAAAGAAATTAATTTGTTCAGGGCCAATACCGGCTTGCTGATAAGCCTGTTTGGCCGATTTTTCCGCTGCGCTCAGCCAGAGCGGATCGCGGCGGTCATGCACAGCGAGCGCGTCGGTCGCGGCGCCTGAACCGGCCACGCGGATCACCGGGCGGTTGATGCGGCGCGCCATTTCGGCCGGCACAATGACCAGAGCGGCGGCGCCATCGCCCATGGGAGAGGCGTCCATCACGCTGATTGGCTCACAGATCATGGGTGATTTTTGATAGGTGGAAAAGGAAATGGCTTTGCGAAAGCGCGCGTTGGGGTTGTGAACGGCGTTGGCATGCGCGTTGATGGAGAAATTGGCAAAGTCGTCATGCTTCCATTGGTATTCGTACATATAGCGCTGCATCACCAGAGCGTTGAGGGCAACAAATGAAATGCCTATCTCACCTTCCCAATCGGCATCGGCGGCGGTGGCCAGTTCGGCGGTGATTTCGGCGCCGGGTGAATCGGTCATCTTTTCCACGCCAATTGCCAACGCTGAATCGACTTCTCCGGAAGCGACTGCCATGATAGCGGAACGAAAAGTGGCCGCGCCCGAACTGCAGGCGGCTTCCACGCGCACGGCTTCGGTGTAGCGCAAGCCAATCCAATCGGCGATGTAAGCGCCAAGGTGTTGCTGGTGGTTGGCAGACCCGGACATCATATTGCCCACAAATACCGCTTCCACACCGGATACACCGGCATCATGGATGGCGGCCAATGCCGCATCTCCAGCCAGCACACGCAGCGAAGAATCCCAGTGCTCGTCAATTTTCGTCTGCCCGATTCCAATCACAGCCACTTCACGCATGGTCAACCTCTTTGAAAGAAGATTTAGCTGAATTATAGAACAAAATTCTATCAGAAACTATCAATCTTATCCGCCGCCTAAAGTATAATACAGCCATCCCCAGCATCGATAGAAAGTCTAACTGTATGAGGTCTCGATTTATTCGAATTGTCTGTATGTGGCTGTGGGTCGGATGCCTGACTGGCTGCGCGCCGCAGCCGGGGGAGCCTTTAAGCGCACCCACAGAACCGGTGGTAGCCGCTCCGCTGCCGGCTGCGACAGAGAGCGCTGAAACCAGTCCGCTGCGTGTGTGGGTTGACGCCCAGACACCGCCAGAGGTGAGCGCGTTGCTTGTTGGCAAACCGGGGTTTGAAACGACCACGGCAGCCGGCGAGGCCGATGCGATGCTGACTGTGCTGCCACGCGGAGAGGGCGTTGAAATCGCTAACCGGGTTTTTGCGCTGACGGCGGCTTTCCCGACCATCGCGGATGAGTTGGCGTTGGAAGCGTTGAAAGATATTTGGCGAGGTTCTGCCAGCAGTGGAGAAACCGTGATTTTTACGACCGAAGAGGGACTTCTCGCCTTCAACCAGATATGGGGAGAAGCGGGCCCTTCCAGTGTGCAGCAAGTGGATGGGCAGGAGGAAATGATTTCCATGCTGTGGGAAACGAGCGGTTCATTGGGCCTGGTGCCTTTCGAAGCGCTTGACCCGCGCCTGAAGGTGCTGGCGGTGGATGGGATGAATCCGTTGGACAAGGGCTTGAACAGCGAGGCTTACCCGCTGGTGATTCGCTATGGTCTGCTGGAAAACCCGGGCGCGGCAAGGTCCGCGCAGGTAACATGGCCACAGCCGCCCGTGATCACCAACCGGGATGAAAACCGGCTGACTTCGGTGCTACTGACCGGCACCACGGCGCTGTCGCGAACGACCGCCTTTGTGATGGAAGAGAAAGGCATTACCTACCCGGCCAGGGACATTCGCAAGTGGCTGACATCAGCGGATATTACGCACATCAGCAACGAGGTTCCGCTGTTTACTGGCTGCCCGCCAGCCGTGCCGCTGCGGGAAGAAGCCCGCTTCTGCAGCGATCCGCGCTATATTGAGCTGCTGGAATATAGCGGGGTGGATGTGATTGAGCTGACGGGCAATCATCTGCTGGATTGGGGCCCCGAGGCATTTTTGGATACGCTGGCACTCTACGACGAAAAGGGATATGCTTATTATGGTGGGGGAATTAATCCGCAGGCTGGAAGAGAGCCGCTGCTGCTGGAGGAAAACGGGAATAAAATTGCATTCTTGGGCTGCAACGCGGTTGGTCCACAGCAGGTGTGGGCAACCGATACCCAGCCGGGGCCGGCTGAATGCAATCTGGATGAAATGGAAAGCGAAATTCGACGCTTAAAAAATGAGGGGTATGTGGTGATCGCCACTTTTCAGCATTTTGAACTGGATGAATATAAACCCCAATCCAGCCAGCGGATTGACTTTCAACGCGCGGCGCGCGCTGGCGCGGATATTGTCAGCGGATCGCAGGCGCATTCCCCACAGAGCATGACCCTGATTGGCAGGCGTTTCATCCATTACGGTCTGGGAAATTTGTTTTTTGACCAGATGTTCGCCGGATATGACCGTGAATTTCTGGACTTGCATTTCGTGTATGACGGCAGGTATATCAGCACGCGGCTTTACACGGCGCGCCTGGAAGACGCTGCCCGCCCGCGGCCGATGACTTCCAAAGAGCGCAGCGAACTGCTGAGCGCCGTCTTCCAGGCGGCGGATTGGAGCTTCTATGCGGAAGAATAGGGGCGTATTATGGTTGTTGCTGGCCGGTATGTGCCTGGCGGGCTGCGCCAGCAGTGCAGCAGGGCGGGCGGAAGACTTGGGAATCGAGATTTCACGATCAAGCACGCTGACGCCGTTCCAGCCATCCGTGCCAACTTTAACACCCACCCCTCAGGTTGTGCGGTTGGGTGTCGACGGCAGCGTTCCGGCGGCTCTGCAAGACAGCATTCAGCTTAACGGCGGAGTGGCATGGGTGCCAGATGGGCAGCCTGCTGAAGCCGTGATCTCGGTTGTGGGCGCGGATGAGAGCTTGAGCGCGTGGGTTTACGCGCTGGTCGCGCCGTTCCCGACGGTGCGGGATGGTGTCTCGCTGGAGGAGTTGAAAGGATTATGGCGCGGTGAGCCGCTGGATGATCTGCAAGGGCAGCCGCTACATGTGGATGAGGCCACCCGATTATCTTTGGAAGCGCAGTGGGGCGAACCTGCCAGCGGTCTGGTTGAGACTGCGGCGGCAGATGCCCTTTTAGACCTGGCGTGGCAGGCCAAAACCGCCTGGGCGATTGTGCCGTTTGAGCGGTTGGACCCGCGCTGGAAGGTGTTGCGCGTGGACGGCGTTTCTCCATTTGACGCGGATTTCTCGGCGCAGGCGTACGCCCTGACCGTTCATTACGGCCTACTGCCCGGTCCGCGCGCGGTGGCGGCTGGTTCCATTCAATTGCCGCCCTCCAACCGCGACACGCAGAAGATGACATCCCTGTTGATGACCGGGGTTACCGCGTTAACGCGCGCCACAGGCAAGAAAATGGAAACCGAGGGGATGACCTACCCGGCGGTGGATGTGATTGGCTGGTTTGAACAGGCCGACCTGGTGCATATCAGCAATGAAGTGTCTTTTACCGATACCTGCCCGCCGGCCAACCCTGGCCAAACAGCGCTGCAGTTTTGCAGCCGGCCTGAGTATCTGGAACTGCTGGATTATATCGGCGTGGATATTATGGAGTTGAGCGGTAATCACCTGATGGATTGGGGTTGGGACCCGTTCACGCAGTCGATGCAGATCTACCAGGAACGCGGTTGGAAAACGTTCGCGGCTGGGGCCAACCTGGAAGAGGCGCGCCAACCGCTGCTGCTGGAGCATCACGGCAACCACCTGGCTTTCATCAGCTGTAACCCGGCGGGGCCGGCGCGGGTGTGGGCAACTGAGGAATTTCCGGGTGTGGCAACCTGTGATTACGATTGGATGGCTGCCGAAATTCGCCGTTTGCGTGAGGAAGGTTATCTGGTGATTGCCACCCAGCAGTTTTTTGAGTCGTATGGGTTTGAGCCGGGCGCGGAGCAAATTCGGGTGTTTAACATGCTGGCCGACGCGGGCGCGGTGATCGTCAGCGGCAGCCAGGCGCATCACCCGCAGGGGATGGCGTTTACCAATGAGGGTGGATTCATTCATTATGGATTGGGCAACCTCTTCTTTGACCAGATGCGCATGCCGGATGGCGCCGCGCCTGAGTTCTTCTCGGCCGGCCTGCCGATTGCCGGTGTGCGGTTGGAATTTTTGGACCGCCACATTTTCTATGAAGGAAGATACCTGGGCACGGAACTGTACACGGCGGTGTTGGAAGATTACGCCCGCCCGCGTCCGATGACAGACGAAGAAAGAGACCAATTTTTGAGAGAAGCATATAAACGAAGTGGTTGGTAGACCAGCAAATTTTCATTGGGAGGCATGATCATGGCCAAATTTTATGATGTAAGCCTGTCTATTCAGCCGGGGATGCCGGTCTGGCCGGGAGATCCGCTGGTGTCGCTGGATTTAATCTCCCGAATTGAGGATGGTGAAAATGCCAACGTGTCGCGGATGAGCATGGGGGTGCATACTGGCACGCATGTGGACGCGCCGTTCCACTTTGTCGCCGGAGCCGCCACGGTAGAGTCGCTGGCGCTGGATGTGCTGATCGGCATTGCCCAGGTGATCGAGATTGATAGGGCGGTAGGGCAGATCACGGCGGATGTGCTGCGTGGCGCAACCATCAATCCCGGCGTCAGGCGCGTGTTGTTCAAAACGCGCAACTCCGATCTTTGGGCGCGAGGTGAGACCCGTTTTCAAAAAGATTTTGTGGCGTTGAGCGAAGACGCGGCTTTGTTTCTGGTGGATGCAGGCATTCAACTGGTGGGGATTGATTACCTCTCCATCGCTCCGTTTGACGCGGGTGTGCCAACTCATGTGGCATTGTTGACCCGGGGGGTAGTGATCGTTGAGGGTGTCAACCTGGCTGAAGTGCCCGCTGGTATGTATCGCATGATTTGCCTGCCCATGAAGCTAAAGGCGGCTGATGGCGCGCCTGCCCGGATGGTATTGGAAGCAATGTGATTGCTGGATTAATGTGGATTGGCCTGGCTGGGATGGTATGATGATCCTGTGAGAATTTCAATCTGGTTCTATCTCAAAAGGATTTGAAATGGACAAAGATGAAGTTTTAGCGACCTGCATGAAACACAATTTCTGGACCTGGTCGGCGCAAAACCACGCGCACCCCATCGCGGTGGAGCGGGCGGAGGGCGTTTACTTCTGGGATATGGACGGCAAACGCTACCTGGATTTCAACAGCATGGTGATGTGTGCCAATGTGGGGCATGGCGAGCCGCGCATTCGGCAGGCGATGATCGAGCAGATTGAAACCTTGACCTTTGCCGGCCCGCACATGGCCACACTGCCGCGGGCGCGGATCTGCCAAAAGCTGTTGGAAATTGTGCCTGCCGGGCTGGAGAAATTTCTCTTCACCCTGGGGGGCGCGGACGCGAATGAGAACGCGGTCAAGCTGGCGCGTGGATATACTGGCAAGTTCAAGATTTTGAGCCAGTACCGCTCATATCACGGCGCGACCTTTGGCGCGCTGGCGCTGACCGGCGATCCGCGGCGCACAAGTTGGGAGCCAGGGGTGATGCCCGGCGTGGTGCATTTTTCTGGTCCATACCGCTACCGTTCCGCGCTGCACGCAAGCGGAGAAGTAATATCGGATGAGCAACTCTGTCGGGACTATCTGCATCACCTGGAGAACATCATCCGCTTTGAAGGCCCAGAAACCATCGCCGGTATTTTGATGGAAAGTGTTACCGGAACCAACGGCGTTCTGATCCCACCGGACGGTTATCTGGCCGGGGTGCGTGCGTTGTGTGACCGCTACCATATCTGTCTGATTTTGGATGAGGTGATGGCCGGGTTTGGTCGCACGGGAAAATGGTTTGCCTGCCAGCATTGGGGCGTAACTCCGGATATCATGACCATGGCGAAAGGGCTGACAGGCGCGTACGCTCCGCTGGGGGCGGTGGCTATGAAAGCCGAGGTGGCCGCGGCGTATAATGAAAAAGTGTATCAGGGCGGGTTGACGTTTAATGGGCATCCGGTCTCGCTGGCGGCCGCGATTGCGACCATTCAAATGATGCAGGATGATCATATCGTGGATCGGGCAGCGCAGACCGGTCAGGTCTTCGCGCAAGAATTAAAACAGTTGATGGAGAAGCATCCCTGCATTGGCGAAGCGCGCAGTATCGGATTGTTTGGGGCGATTGAATTGGTTAAAAATCGTTCATCCCGGGAGCCGCTGGCCGACTATAACGCCTCCAGCCCCACGATAAAAACCTTGGTAAATGACCTGGAATCGGCAGGTTTGTATATACATGCGCATTGGAATGTTCTTTTGTTGATACCACCGCTGATTATCCGGCCTGAAGAGCTGCGCGAGGGATTCGCGCTGATCGATAAGGCGTTGACGAAGGTCGATCACGAAATCGTGAAATTGAATATGTAACTTTTCCGAGGTAATTTGAATCCAATTACCTGAATACAGATTACGCAGGAGCGAATGATCATGGAATTTAATTTGTCCAATATTTCTTCAGAAAGCAATAAACAAGAAAAAGTACATACCAGTGTGCTGGTTTTGGGGTCCGGGCCGGCAGGGCTTTCGGCGGCGTTATACGCGGCGCGCGCTGAATTGAATCCGGTGGTGTTGGGCGGCATGGAATTTGGCGGTCAGGCTGCTCTGACACACATCATTGAGAATTACCCCGGTTTTCCGGATGGGGTTGGCGGCAGCGACCTGGCAGAACTTTTTAAGAAACAAGCCGAGCGTTTCGGCGCGCGCTTTGAATTTGACGTGGCGACCGAGGTGGATCTCTCCAAACGGCCTTTTTATTTAAAAAGTTACAATAAGGAATATCTGGCGGATACGCTGATTATTACGACCGGAGCCAGCCCGAATCATCTGAATGTGCCGGGCGAGAAAGAACTGACCGGGCGCGGCGTTTCTTACTGCGCCACATGTGACGGCTGGTTCTTCAAGGACAAGGACGTGGCCGTGGTGGGTGGCGGTGACAGCGCCCTGGAAGAAGGTCTGTTCCTGACCCGTTATGCAAAGAGCGTAACGATTATTCACCGCCGCGATCAATTGCGCGCCGGGGCGATCCTTCAGGAGCGGGCAAAAAAGAACGAAAAAATGCGTTTCATTTGGGATTCCATTGTTACCCGCATCAACGGCTCTGAGAAAGTGAATTCCTTGAATCTCAAAAACGTGAAAACTGGTGAGGAATCGGACTTTCCGGTGGACGGCGTGTTCATTTTTATCGGACATACCCCCAACACGCAGTTGTTTAAGGGCCAGTTGGAGATGGACGAGAAGGGATATATTGTGCCGGATTTATTGATGCGCACCAGTGTGCCGGGCGTTTTCGCTGCCGGTGAGATCAACGACCCCAATTACCGTCAGGTGATTACTTCGGCGGGCATGGGCGCGGCAGCGGCCATTCAGGCCACGCGCTTCCTTGAAGATCACGAATCCGCGTAGATCGGTTTGAAAAGCAGAATCAAGAGGCTGGTCTGATGTTTACCAGACCAGCCTTTTTTATTTAAGGAAGAGGGCCAAGCGATTGGACGAGACTTTCCTGGTTGGAGCAGTCGCAAGCGATAACGGTGCGCCCGTATTGCACTAACAATCCCTGGTAGGGGGCTTTTCCATCCTTTGTGATCCAGCCTTCCATGTTGAAGGGAACGGGGCTGTCTGCGGGGACCCATTCACCGTTGTATTTGCGGGCGATATGCACATGCGTGCCGGTCGAGGTACCGCCATCGCAAGAGGGTTGTCCAATCGGATCACCGGCCTTTAGCGCGGTGCCAACTGGCGGTATGGTTTTGGTGGAAAGGTGCAGGTAAAAGATGACCCAACCGGTGCGCTCGTCCTGGTCACCGTCCAGATCGAGGACGGCCACGCCGGTATCTGTGCGCACAATGGTACCGTCAGCCATGGCGATGGCCCACTCTTCGGTGGGCGAGCAGCCGCCAACCACGTTGGGCGGGGCAAAATCGATGGCGGCGTATGGCTGGTCGCTTCCCCATCCCGTGTGCGGGCCGCCGGTATACGCCCAGGCTTTTCCGGGCAGGAAGGGCAATCGAAAGGCGGGCTGCTGTAGGCTGCCGGGAATGTGGGGGGTGGTGTCTGCCCAGGGGTCACCAAACAAATTCGCGTAGGTCTTTTGCAGACCTTCGCCGTGAGTGGCGGTGAAATACTGATCTTTATCCAGCATAGTAGAGAAATACACCTGCAGGGCTACCGTGGCGGCATTTTGCCAGGGGTCGGGGCGCTCAAGGCGTCCGTCGAGGTGCTCAAAGGATGTCAATTTCCCCAGGCGATAGCGGTAAAACTTATCGTTCAAAAAGTTGGCGGCCCAGAGCAGCTGCTGGTAAAGGCCCGGATGCTTGCGATCCTCGTAGCCCAGAACATACGGATTATCCGGGTCGGGCTGCTGCGGATTGGTCAGCCCACCTGTTTGGTACTCAATCAATGCCAGAAGCAGGCGCGGGCTGATGCTGAAATTGGTGGCCACAATTTCAACCAGCTCACCTCCCGATTTCGGCAATCCCCCCGCCACGCCGGTGTAGTCTTTCAGCCAGCCTGGCTGGCTGTTGACAAACTCAACCGTATCAAAACCAACCTGCGCTGGCCCGTAGCCAAACAACCGGTCGGGCAAAATCTGGTACGAACTGCCCCACAACGGCTGGTAGTAGATTGGAATTTGCATGGGCATGCCAGGGGGGAGGGTAGACAGCTCGGCAGGCAGAATGGGGTTGGCTTCGCGGATTTCGGCTTCGGTGGTGTTGAAGCGCACGGCCAGGGCTGGCAGGGTGTCTCCGGGCTGGACGGAATACTCAACCAATTCGCCGGGCTCGTATGCCGGGCGGGTGGGCAGCGGGGTGGGGCTGATACTCTCGGCTTGAGCGGCCTGCTCGGTTTGTTCCTGAAGCAAGTCAAAGGAAATGCGCGGAGAACTGGGGGCGCAGGCGGAGATCAAAACAGGGATCGCGAGAAGAATCTTGAGACCGTTATGTCTCAGGCGTTGAGGGAACCAATAAGGTAAGTTGAATTTCATGGGTGTTTATTCGATGATATCACCGTTCGGCCGTTTTATGCGTGATTCAAATGAGCCGAAAACCGAAGCGGTGCAGGTGTTGTCTGCGTTGGTCATACTGCCCTCATAGGGCTTGCCGCCGGCATGGGCGATCCAGCCGCTGAGATTCATTGGCATGGGGCCGTCTGCCAGAATCCATTCCCCATTATACTTACGCGCGAAGTGAACGTGCGTACCGGTCGACACGCCGCCTTCGCAGGATGGGTGGCCAATGGGATCGTTCAGGTCCAGGAAGGTCCCCACGCTTACGCGACCTTCGCTGGCAACATGCATGTACAGTAAAGCCCATCCGGTTTGCTCGCGGCCGTCACCATCCAGATCCACGATCACCGCGCCGTTTTCCGCCCGCACCACCAGGCCGGGCGCGGATGCGACAATCCATTCATCCGAAGGGACACAACCGGAAGTAACCGACATGGGGGCAAAATCCACGGCCGCCAGGGCGCCGTCGGGTCCCCAGGCGGAATGCGGCCCACCGGTTAACGACCAGGTGTGCCCGGGCGTGAAGGGTAATTCCAGCAAGGGCTGTTTCAGGTTTGGCGGGTAAAGCGGTTCCACGGTTTGGGCGCGCACCCAGGGGTTGCCAAACATCTGCTCGTGGACGGCTGGCAGGCTCTCCTGCCCGTATAAATAGGCGTTCCAATCGTCCTGGTTGTGCAGTTTTGAGAAGAGAACCTGGAGAGCGACACTGCCGGCATTTAAATCCGGCGAAATGCGCAGCATAGTCTTATCGGGAAAGGTCAGGTCGTTAAGAATGCCAGCGCGCCAACCGTAATAGCCGATGGAAAGCTGCTGCACGGCCCAACTGAGCTGTTTGTACAGACCTTTCGTGCGGTAATCAGTCCAGCCCAGCGGGTAATCTTCCTGGGCAAGGTTGGTGGGCTGGCCAAAAACCCAGCCTGATTGAACTTCCAGAATGGAAAGCAGCAGGCGCGGATTGATGGAATTTTCAATGGCGACGCGCTCTATGACCTGCGCGCCAGACAGCCAGCCGGTGGTTAATTCCTGGCGATATTCGCTCAGATATCCACCGGCCTCATTGACATACGCCTGCACATCGAAATCCACGGCGGAAGGTGAAAAAACAATTTCGCTGTCAGGCAATAGCTGAGCGGACGGGCTGGTTTTTTCAAATATCGCCGGAATGATGAGCAGCTGGCCCGGATTGAGCAAAGCATCAGGGGGCAAGGCTTCGGGCGAGGTAATCTGATTGGGTAGGACGCCAAAGCGGGAAGCTAAAGATGGCAGGGTGTCGCCGGATTGAGTGTAGTACAACTGCATGGAGGGGGTGTATTCCGCGAGAGGGGTAGCCTCGGCAGCCCCGCCGGTGCCCAGCGAAGAAGGCTGGGTGGGTTGAAGCGGATCTGGTGTGGGGGTGGACGTGTCCACCGGGGTGGGGGTGAGGGCAACGGCCATTGGCGCAAAGGTGGGCGTTGGCAGCAGGGTGCGGTTGGCAGAGGGATTAAACACACCACAAGCCAGCAGTGTCAGACCGGCGCTGAGGAGCAGGCATATTTTCAGGAAGGGTTTAACGCCAGATTTGGTTTGCATCGCTGCGGTAATCCAATGCCTCTACGCTTTGACCACTCTTGACCAATGATCCGTTATATTCAACACCCGCGCCCTGCGAGATCCAGCCATCCAGGTTAAAGGGCAGGTCGCCGTCGGCAGCTATCCACTCACCATTATACCTTCTGGCGAGGTGTATATGGGTGCCGGTGGAAAAACCGCCTTCACAGGAGGCGTGTCCAATTCGGTCACCTGTCCGCAGGGTGTCGCCGGCATTGACCCGATCATAGGACGCGATGTGTAAATAAACTACGGTCCAGCCGGTGTGTTCCAGACCGTCGCCATCCAGGTCGAGCAGAACGAGCCCGTTTTTCGCATAGGTAACCACGCCATCGGCAACAGCGGTTACCCAGGCATCATTCGGCACGCAGCCCTGCCCACCGCCGGGAGGGGCAAAGTCGATGGCAGCCCAAGCGGAACCGTCACCCCAACCGCCGTGCGGCCCGCCGGTGAAAGACCAGACTGCCCCGGGTTCAAACGGAAGCTGCATGGGCGGCTGGATGAGATCGGCGGGAAGCAGAGGATCAATGGAAAAATCAAAAGGATAGCCGTACAATCCCCGGTAGGTTGAGAAAAGGCCATTTTCAGACACGGCAGCCAACCAGCCGTCGTAGTTGTATAAGTGGCTGAATAAATTCTGCACCCCGGCCGTGGCCGCGTTGATGGCTGGCGAGGGGGGAACCACCGAGCCATCGGTGAGCACATATCCTGAAATGGCATTGATTTTCCAAAGATAGTAGCCGCGGTTGAGCAGGTTGGCCGCCCAGGCAGCCTGGTGATACAAGCCGCTTTTTTGTGGGTCAAAATACCCAAAGGGGTAATCTTCAAATTCGGCGGGTGGGTTGGCGTTGGTCACCCAACCGCTCTGGTATTCGAGAATCGCGGCCAGCAGGCGCGGGTTGACGCTGTATTCACGCGCGATACGCAGCAGCACTTCCGCGCCGGTGTAGGGCTCCTCGTCCAATATCATCTGGTAACTGCTCAAGCGTCCGCCCTGGCGCTCGACCCAGGCAGAAAAGTCAATGATGGCTTCCAGCGGGCCGTTGACCAGCTCGGAGTCGGGGATGATTTTGAAGGATGGGCCTTCGCCGCGCGGGGTTGGGGGCGGAATCAGGATGAGCTGCCCAACCTCGATGACGTCTGGGTTGAGAAGCTGGTTGGCCTGGATCAGCGCCTCAACCGAAACGTTATGCGCCCAGGCGATCTGCGCCAGCGAGTCGCCGGGCTGGACGTAATAAGAAAGGGTCTCGATGCGCAGGGTGGGCTGCTCACGGGTGGGGTCTGGCGTAGGGGTCAGATATGGCGAACCAGGTACGCGGGTGGGGGGCAGCAAGGTGCTGAGGATGGAGTGCGCAACATCGGGCTGGATGGGCTGCAAGTTGGCCGGTGTGATTTGCAGCGTGGCTTGCCATTGAGGATCAATCTCATCCGGTCCGGTGGTACAGCCAGCGACGCCGCTGACCCCGAGAACGGTCAGGGTAATGAAGGTAATCGCACGCTGGAGGAAGTATCCTGTTTTCATTGGCCAGAAAAGGACAATTTGCGACCGCCGATGATATGCAGGTGGAGGTGAAATACCGATTGCCCGGCGTCGGGGCCGGTGTTGATCACCAGCCGGTAGCCGGATTGATCCAGTTTCATTTGAGCGGCCATTTGCCGGGCGACCAGCAGCATGTGACCGAAGAGCTGTTCATCCCCGGCCTGGGCCTGGTTCAGCGATTCAATGTGGTGGTTGGGAACGATAAGGATGTGCACCGGCGCGATTGGAGAGCGGTCTTCGAACGCGGTTACCAGCTCATCGTGATAAAAGCGGCGATGAGGAATTTCGTTCGCGACAATTTTGCAGAAAACGCAGGTGTCCATTTGTAAAAATGTGCAAGATCTATGCCGGTGGTTTTATTCCGGCTCAACGGAAAGAGCCCCGTATTCTTCCTGACAAACAATCTGGTAATACTCCATCTCCACCGCGTGGGTTTCCTGGGCGGCCAGAGCCGCGTCTTGCCCAATTCTGCGGACTATATCGATATAGCGGGAAGCGTCCGCGTCCCAAAAGCGAGGAAGAACCATCAGCGGGTTGGCAACGTCCCCTTCGGGAATGAGCGCGGGGCGGTTGGCGTCTTTTTCTTGCGCGTTGGGAATCCAGTTATACATCAACGGACCGCGCGGGTTGGTGGTGAAGCCCACCTTATATCCCAATTCCAGGGCAATTTCGGCAGCCTGGGGGGTGAAGCCGCCGCCCGGCCAGATGTAAGCAACCGGGGCCTTGCCAAAGGTTGCCAGAATCGAATCGCGGGAGCCCTGCAGTTCGGAACGAATAAAGGCTTCATCAGAGAGGGCGGAAATATTGATATTGTGCACAACGCCGTGCGCCTGGTGATCCACCCAGCCCTCGGTTTGCAGGCGCTGGTTTTCCTGGATTACCTGCGGGTTGGGGTCTGTTTTGCTGATCCAGGCGTTAACGACCACACCGCCGCTCTCCGCGAGAAATGGTTTGAAATGACTTTCATAGTAATCAGCAAAGTGGAGGTCGTCTGAGATCAAGACAACCGATCGGGGCGGTATCCATTCGTTTTCATATAAAAATTCGACCAGTTGATCCATACTGATAATTTCAAAATCCTGATCTTTCAGGTCGCGCATCAAGCGGTCCAGGGTCTCATGGGAGATCTGATAAACTTTATCGGCCGGGCCGTCGGTGATGGAGTGGAACATGATCGGCATCACCACGGTGCCGGGTTGGGCTTTGGCAGGGTCGAGGCGGTTTTTTAAGTACGCGCACACGTCCTGTTCGTAGGAGCGGGGAGCGTCTGCTTTGTTGAGCAGGCTGGTCTGAAAGACACCCGGCAAAGCGGGCGGCGTTCGCACAACGGTGGGAGTTGGCTGAGGGGTGGGGGTTTGAGTCGGCAGGGGTGTGGCTGTCGGCACCGACCAAGTCGCCGTCAGCAGCGCCGATTCAAAGACCTGCGTTGCAGTCAGGTCCGCGCTGGCCTGGCTGGAGGAAGCAGAGCAGGCGGCCAGCCCACCTGCCAGTAAGCATACTGGCAACGCGAGAAGCCGCCTGATCCAAGTGCTCTGTGGAAATCGCATTAAAGATTTCAAAAATAGGAACCGTTAATCTCTACTTACTCGCTGACCTCGCCGCGGATAAAGGCTTCAGTCATATCGCGGGCAATTGAGTCTTTGAACTGTTTGGGTGGAGTCTTCATGAAGTAAGACGCGGGGGCGTAAATGGGACCGGACATGCCGCGGTCCAGCGCCAGTTTGGCGCAGCGGACGGCGTCGATGATCACGCCGGCAGAGTTGGGCGAATCCCACACTTCAAGCTTGAGTTCGGCGTTGAGCGGCACCTCACCAAAGGTCGTGCCTTCCATGCGGATGTAGCACCATTTTCGGTCAGTCAGCCACGGCACGTAATCGCTAGGGCCAACATGAATGTTGTTGTGGTCAATCTCGTAAGGCAGCATGCTGGTTACCGCGCCGGTTTTGGAAATTTTCTTGGATTCTAGGCGCTCGCGCTCGAGCATGTTGAGGAAGTCGGTGTTTCCGCCAAAGTTGAGCTGGTAAGTGCGGTCGAGGCGCACGCCGCGGTCTACAAAGAGGCTGGTCAGCACGCGGTGGGTGATGGTGGCGCCAACCTGGCTCTTAATGTCGTCACCGATGATGGGCAGTCCGCGCTCAACAAAGCGCTTCGACCAGTATTCCGAGCTGGAAATGAACACTGGAATGGCGTTCACAAACGCACAGCCGGCTTCCAATACCTGCTCAACGTACCATTTGGTGGCCATCTCGGAGCCAACCGGCAGGTAGTTGACCACCACATCGGTTTTGGTGTCTTTGAGAATTTGCACAATATTGTCAGTGGGGCCAGGCGCCTTTTCTACCACTTCCGATAAATACTTTCCCAAACCATCATGGGTCATGCCTCGGTTGACTTTAACACCCATGTGCGGAACGTCGCAGAATTTGTAAGTGTTGTTTGGGTAAGCGTATATCGCCTCAGACAAGTCTTTGCCCACTTTGGTAGTAACAACGTCAAAGGCAGCTGAAAACTCGACGTCGCTAATATGATACCCGCCCAGGTTAACATGCATTAAACCGGGAACCTGATCGGTGTCTTTGGCATTGCGATAAAAATGGACACCTTGCACGAGCGATGAGGCACAGTTACCAACCCCAATGATCGCTACGCGTACTTTTTTGTTGCTCATATTGAATTACGCTCCTTTTCTTGGGAATTACTTCATTTCAACTGAAAGTAAATAATACCTGATGGGGTTTGCCTCCCCTGGATGAAAATGGATGAAAGCATATCTCCCATTGAGGAGAATTATACTCTTTAAGAAAGCAGATTTCCACATAAAAGGGCATGTATTTGAACGGCGTGTAGATTTGAACATGGAATCTTACTATGGGGTGGTTACAGGATATCGGGTTGGCATGTAGAGAAGAGGATTGGTTGTGGTGAAAAAGTTGACAATTATTGGTTGCGTTTGTATAATTTTTTTATAATTGATTTATTATTTAACAGGTAAAAATTTGCTAATCACATAATTAGTAAACCCCTGCATTTCATTACAGGATGCGTCGATCCAGACATTTTAATTGGTCGCTTTGCTCACATTGAGCGGAGTGTCTGGGGAGCAAAGTAGCGAAACCGGCCTTAGCGGCCGTTTTTGTTTAATTCAGCATATCTTTGAGGAGGGAAACACTGCATGGAAGAATTGACATCCAAAGAGGTAAAACAAGAAGTATCGAGTGGTATTGGCGTCGACTTGGACCAGGTTGACGGTCAGGAGCGGCAGCGAATTCTGGTGATTGACGATGAGGCCGATACCAGCTATCTCTTAAAACAAATTTTACGGATTGCCGGGTACAACGTTTTATCGGCGGCAAATGGCGCCGAAGCCATCAAGAAGACCATGGAATACTCTCCAAACTTGATTTTGCTGGACATCATGATGCCGGAGATGGATGGATGGCAGACTTTTGAGTATTTAAAGCGCATGACCAATGTACCGGTGATTGTCGTTTCCGCGCTGACCTCCAAAGATCATATTGTTGATGGGCTGCGGCAGGGGATTGATGACTATATTCCCAAACCGTTTTATAACGCTGAGGTGATTGAGCGGGTGAACGCCGTATTGCGCCGCACCAACCGGCCGCAAGAAATTACGCGCCTGGTCTTTCCGTCGGTGGGCCTGACGATTGACCTGATTAATCAGGAAGTTGAGCTTTTGGGCAACAGTATTCGCCTGACACCCAAAGAATTTTCGGTGTTATCGGTGTTGGCAAAAAACGCGCCGGCGATTGTGCCGTACGAAAAGATCTCCCACCTGGTATGGGGAGAAGATTCATCGGACGTGCGCAAGCGCACCAAATATCTGATCTATCTTTTGCGCCAAAAATTTGATAAGATTTCATCTGGATCCCAGCTGATTCTCAATGTGGACCGCCTGGGATACAAACTGCAAACGGAGAATTAATCGTTATCCTGTCAGGAATCTGCCGCGTGTGGAGTTAAAGGTGTCAAAATGAAAACGCCCAGGCAATTCAGCATCAACGAAAACTGGCTGGTCATGGTTGGCTTAGTGCTGGTCGTTTGGGGGGTGATTGGCGCGGCAGGGGTGTTTGAATCGGGAGGGTTGCAGAATATCTTCAACGGCGGCGTGCAGGCCGATGGCGAGGGATTTGTGCCGTATTCTGTGCCGTTGGACGAAGAATCCCTGGCTATTCTGGAAGAAGCTACCAAACTCGAAGGCGGCTCGGGGCTGGCGCCTATGATCGAAAAGGCGGATATCCGCCTCTCAGGGAAGGAAGATGACCAGGCAACGCCGATGCCTACACCTACACCGCCACCGCCCGCTGATCCCAACCGTGTAGTGATTCCAAAAATTGAACTGGTTGCCCCAGTGATTGAGGCAAAATCGCGGAAAACCTGGATGGCAGCCGAGCAGTATGAACAATGGCTGGCCCCCGATGAGTTCGCGGTTGGCTGGCATGGCGATTCGGCCCGTTTGGGAGAGGTTGGAAACACGGTTCTGAATGGTCACCACAACATCCACGGTCAAGTTTTTCGCGACCTGGAAAAATTGGAGACCGGTGATGAAATTATAGTGTACGGGAATGGAATTCCTTTTTCTTATGTGGTGGTGAATAAGATGATTTTGCCTGAAAAGAACGCGGCGCCTGAAGTTCGTTTGGAAAACGCTCGCTGGATTATGAAATCCGACGATGAGAGGCTTACCCTGGTTACTTGCTGGCCGTTTGAATCGAACACACACCGTTTGATTATTGTGGCTGTTCCCGCGCAGAAATGAAAAGCCCTGCCTTGAGGGCAGGGCGAGGAGTGTTGGCTTGGATAGTGCAATGAAGCGGCAGCGTCTGGCGGGGTGTTAAAACTCCTCAATACCGTTATGATGACCAGAAAAATTGTTTAATAATGATCGTTACCAAAATCACTGTGGTGATACCAGTAAAAGGTGTGAATTTCAGGTAATGAACTGGTTTGATTGTAATACGAAATCAGTAAAATAGCCAGCGAATCCGGATGATATTTATGCAAAATTTAGGTGGGCGATGCGGGTAGGTGTGATTGGAGCCGGTCCGGCAGGAATGATGGCCGCCTGGCAGGCCGCAAAGCACGGCACGCGGGTGGTGCTTTTTGATTCCAACGCACGGCCCGGTAAAAAACTGCTGATTACAGGCAGTGGACGATGCAACTTATCCAATACGAAATGCGCCCCAGAGCGTTATACCTGCGACGAATCGGATTTTTTAAGCCGGGCTTGGGCAGAGTTTTCTCAAGCTGATTTAGTCAATCTGCTTGGTGAGTTGGGCATTCCGCTTTACGCAACAGACGACGGCTGGTATTACCCACTTTCCAATTCGGCCGCGAATGTGGCGGAAATTTTGATCGAGCTTCTGGTGGCGGCCGGGGTGGAGTTCGTCCCTGAATCCAGAGTGGTTCAGATTTCTCCGGCTGGTTACGGTTTCAAGGTTTATTGTGGGAATAAAGAGAAGCCGGTGTACGTGGACAGCCTGGTCGTGGCGAGCGGAGGGAAGGCTTATCCGCAAACAGGGTCCGACGGCAGCCTCTTTCCCATCATTCGCGGGCTGGGACACCGAATTCTACCTACCCGTCCTGCGCTGGCTCCTGTGCTGCTGGAAGGCGGGACAACTAGCTTGTTGAAAGGGGTTCGCCTGGACGCCGGCTGTATGCTGGTGAAGAATGAAAAGGTCGTTGAGTCCACGGTTGGCAACGTCATTTTCACCGAGTGGGGCATGAATGGACCCGGCGTGATGGACCTTAGCCACTGGATAGAAAAACCTGAGCAGGAAGATTACCGGCTTGTCGTTAATTTTCTGCCAGGCAAGGAATCGCTTCTTTTTGATTTTCTTCAACAAGGAGCGCAAAATGGATTGAGCACCCGCGCCGTGTTGTTGGGACTGCTGCCTGAGAAGGTCGTTAGCTGGGCAATGGATGGCCTGGATATCGAACCCAACCAGTTAGCAGGTGATTTGTCCCCAGAGCAGGCTAACACGTTGGCCCGGAAGCTCACCTCCACCTCGCTGAAAGTGCTGGGGGTAAAGGGCTATTCTCACGCGCAATGTTCGACTGGCGGTGTGGCCGTGTCTGAAGTGAATGGAAGCACGATGGAGTCAAAAATCGTCCCGGGGATATTCTTTGCCGGAGAAGTGCTGAACGTGAACGGCCCGTGTGGAGGGTATAACCTGCATTGGGCGCTCACCAGCGGACGGATCGCCGGCAGGGGGGCGGCGTTGAGAGGGAAGATGTCCAGTCTGGATTGAGACGCTTAACGAAGAGGTGCGCCGCCGGATTGCATGGTATAATTTGTTCAATCATATTCATCCTGTTTAGGATCTTTGTGGAGAAAAAGGTATGTCTGGTCATTCTAAGTGGTCAACCATTAAACGGAAGAAGGGTGCAGCTGACGCAAAACGTGGTCAGATCTTCACCAAACTGGCACGCGAAATTGTTATGGCAGCCCGCGAAGGCGGGGGAGACCCGAACGCCAACTTCCGGTTAAGGCTTGCGGTTGATAAAGCGCGCCTGCAGAACATGCCCAAAGACAGCATAGACCGGGCCATCAAACGTGGCACGGGTGAGAGCAAAGACGGTGAGACTTTCGAGCAGATCACCTATGAAGGCTACGGTCCTAACGCTGTGGCGTTAATGATTGAATGCTTCACAGAAAACCGAAACCGCACGGTGGCTGAGTTACGCCATGTGCTCTCACGGTCGGGTGGCAGTTTGGGCGAATCGGGTTCTGTCGCGTGGCAATTTGATCGCGTCTCGTTTTTTGAAATCCCCGCGGAAGGCGTTGATTTTGACAAGATTTTCGAGATCGCGGTGGAAGGCGGAGCCGATGATGTTACCATGGAAGACGACCTCATTGAGGTGATTGCCCCAGTCGAATCATTCAAGGCGCTCAGCATCCTGCTGGATAAACAGGGCATTAAATTCAACGAAGCTGGTCTGAAAATGGTGCCGAAACAAGAACTCACTCTGGGTGTTGAAGATACGCTGCAAGTGATGCGCACCATTGAAGCTGTGGAAGACCTGGACGATGTGCAGAATGTGTACTCGAACATGCGCATTTCCGAGGAGGCCATGGCGGCGCTGGAAGAGGATTAGTCCATGCGCGTTCTGGGGATAGATCCGGGAACGGCGACCACCGGTTTTGGCCTTGTGGATGAAACCGAGCGCGGTGAACTGGTTGTAGCCGATTACGGTGTGATCGAAACCCAAGCCGGTACTCCCATGGAGCTGCGTCTCTTGGAGCTGTACCACAAAATGCAAGAATTATTGTTTCTCCACCGGCCGGAGCGCGGCGCGGTGGAGAAACTTTTTTTTCAGCGCAATGTAACTACGGCGATTTCAGTGGGGCAGGCGCGCGGTGTGATATTGTTGGCGCTGGCCGAATCCAATATTCCCGTTGCGGAATACGCGCCTCTGGAAATCAAAATGGCGATCACTGGATATGGCGTGGCTGACAAGAAACAGATGCAGCAAATGGTGCAGTCGCTGCTGCGCATGCCCAAATTACCCAAGCCAGACGATGCCGCTGACGCGCTGGCGGTGGCGATTTGTCACCTACACCGCTACCGGCTGGATGATTTGTCTCTTATGGGCGGGGCTGAATGACTGAAATCATCACCAGCTTATCCAACCCGCGTATCAAGCAAATCCGCAAGCTGCGCGAGCGCAAAGAGCGCGCAAGTAGCGGTCTGTTCTTCATTGAGGGCTTGCGGATTGTGGGAGACGCGTTTGACCATGGCAGCCCCATCGAGAGCCTGGTGTGCGCGCCAGAGCTGTTGGAGAGTGAGTTTGGCTTGTCGCTGGTAGAGAAAGCGCGCAGCCAGGGCATTGCCGTGCTGGAAGTCAGTGCCGATGTTTTTCAATCGCTTTCCACCAAAGAAGGTCCGCAGGGACTTGCTGCTGTCGCGCGGCAGGTTTGGAGCTCCATCGATGAAATCCAAATGGACAGCAAAGACTTGTGGGTGGCGTTGGATTCCGTGGCAGACCCTGGCAATCTTGGCACGATCCTGCGCACTCTGGACGCGGTGGACGGCAAAGGCGTGATTTTGCTCGACCACTGTACTGATCCGTTTGATCCATCTTGTATGCGCGCCAGCATGGGTTCGATTTTCACCATGCGGGTGGTAAAGTGTACGTTTGAAGAATTTGCCGGTTGGAAGCAGCGCCAGCCGTTCTTTCTGGTGGGTACATCGGATCGCGCCGAAACCGATTACGAAGCAACCACATACCCGCTGCCGCTGGTGCTGCTGATGGGCAGCGAGCGGATGGGGCTGCAGAGCCACCATGTTTCTTTGTGTGATCAGATGGTCAGCCTGCCCATGCGCGGCGCGATGGATTCGCTTAATCTGGCTGTGGCAACGGGCGTAATGCTGTACCAGATACATTCTTACCAACGGAAACTTCAATCATAACCGTAATTGGAACGGGCTGAGGGACTATGATCGCAAGCATAAGCGGAAAAGTGTTGTCGCATGATGATGAGAGCCTGGTGGTAGACGTTGGCGGCGTGGGTTTGCGCGTTTACTCCACACGGGAAGTGTGCAGCCAGGCGCGCGCGGGGGAGCCAATTTTCTTGCACACGCATCTGGTAGTGCGGGAAGACGCCCTGACCCTGTTTGGCTTTGAATCTGAAAAAGAACGCGATTTCTTTTTGCTGCTGCTGGGGGTCAATGGAATTGGCCCGCGAATTGCTCTGGCAACACTGTCCACCCTCTCCATTGACGCCATTCGCCGGGCAGTGCTCAGCGAGCAGCCAGAGGTGTTCAGCCGCGTGCCAGGGATTGGCAAAAAAGGGGCGCAACGTGTGTTCCTGCACTTGCAGGGCCGGGTTGGAGAAGGCGAGGCCTTTGCCGCTTCGAGCGCGCCCGACATTGACGCGATGGTGCTGGAGGCGCTCACGGGATTGGGTTACAGCGTAGTCGAAGCGCAGACAGCGATCCAGTCCTTGCCGAAAGACGCGCCTGAAGATGTGGAAACGCGGTTGATGCTGGCGCTGCAATTCTTTAGCTGAGTTAGGAGTGGATTCAAGGGGAAAAAATGGAAGACGCACTGAGGCGTCTTCTTTTGATTCACGTCTATCGCTGGGTGGTCAATCAGCTGGCGGCTTCGGTGGAAAGCTGCATAAACTTATCTTCTTCCACCTCGGCCACGGCGATGGCTTCTTTTTCATCCACGCGCGTTAACAGCAGACCACCAGCGGCAAAGAATATGATTAACGAGACAATACTGAGGCGGCTGCCACCCATCAGGCGGCTGACCAGGCCAAACAGCAGCGGCCCAACGGTTCCCGCGATTTTTTCGGAAATGCTGAAGAAACTGTAAAACTCGGCTGATTTGCTTTTGGGCATCATGCGGCCGCACAGAGACCGGCTGAGCGCCTGGCTGCCGCCCTGCACGGTGGCAACCGCGAAACCGAGAATCCAAAAATGAATTTCTTTTGTCAGGAAGTAGCCGCCAATCGCAATCAGGGTGTAGATGAACAGGCTGAGCAGAATGGAACGCTTGGTGCCCAGTTTTTTTGCCAGCCAGCCAAACAGGTACGCGAAGGGAATAGCCACGAACTGCACCATCAGCAGGGTACCGATGATGGTGGTGGTGGAGAACTGAAGTTCTGCGCCGTAGATGCTGGCCATGTAGATGATGGTGCCGATGCCGTTGTTGTACAGCCAGAAGGCGGCGATAAATTTGCTCAATTGTTTGTATTTTTGAATTTCACTGAAGGTGTGAGCCAAGCGACCAAAGCTGGCCTGGAAGGGATTACTGCCTTTCTCTCCTTCCAGTATGCGGCGTGTTGGTTCAGGAACGTATTTCCACAGGGGAATGGTAAATATCAGCCACCAAACCGCCACCGACAGAAAAGAAAGCCGCGTCATCAGTTCGGTTTGTGAATCGGGGGTGAACATAATCATGCCCAGGTTGACGGCCAGCAGCAGACCGCCGCCCAGGTAGCCCATGGCGTACCCGCGCGAAGAAACCTGGTCAATCTCTTCGGGACGCGCAATGTGCGGCAAGAGTGAGTCGTAGAAGACATTGGCGCCGGCAAACCCAACGTTGCCGATGATAAAGAATAGTGAAGCCATCAGCCAGTCGCCGGAGCGGACAAAGAAGAGCAAGGCGGTTCCAGTAACACCGGCCAGCACAAAAGCGGTGAGGAATTTCTTTTTAGCGCCGCTGAAGTCGGCCATTGCTCCGAGAATGGGACCCAGGATGGCGACCAGGATCAGCGCGATTGAGGTAGTGAAAGCCCAATTGGAGGTTGCCACATTGGGTTCCAGGTTTGAGGACGCGACCGTGGAATAATATACCGGCAAAACGGCGGCGGCGATGGTTGTGGCGAAAGTGGAGTTGGCCCAATCGTACAGGGTCCAGGAAGTGATGGCGCGTTTGTGTTCTTTCTCGCTCATGGCGGCTCGCTTTCTAAAAAGATATAGGAAGATTATACAGTTATGATGTCAAATTAAGGAAACAAATTGAGTTAAGAGTATATTTGGGTTTGGATAAGCAATTGACAAAATTGTGCGATTGAAGGTTAAGAGAACCGGAGATAAGAATTGGGGACTGGTATAATAGAAAGTTGACCGATATAATAAGAACAGGTATTCTAATATTGAATTAACCTGGCAGCAAAAAGGAACGGTTGGAATGACAAGAGATGTAATCCGGGTGGTTGGCGCCCGCCAACATAATCTAAAAAATATCACCGTGGAAATACCACGCGATCAATTTGTTGTGATCACCGGCCTGTCGGGGTCGGGGAAATCTTCTCTGGCGTTTGACACGATCTTTGCCGAAGGACAGCGGCGGTATGTTGAATCTCTGTCAGCATACGCGCGGCAGTTTTTGGGGCAAATGAACAAACCCGAAGTCGATTCGATTGAGGGGCTGTCTCCTGCGGTTTCGATTGATCAGAAAGCTACATCTCACAACCCGCGCTCCACGGTGGGGACGGTAACAGAAATTTACGATTATTTGCGCCTTTTATTCGCGCGGGTGGGCGTACCGCACTGCCCGGTCTGCGGGCGAGAAGTGGTACAGCAGTCTGCTCAGGAGATTGTGGACGCGGTTGAAAGTCTTCCCGATGGCAGCAAGCTGCTTATCTTATCTCCGATTGTGCGCGGGCGGAAAGGAACCTACCAGGCAGTCTTCGATGAAGTTCGCAAAGCGGGTTTCGCGCGTGTGCGGGTGGACGGTGAGGTTTACAACCTGGATGATGACATCAAGCTGGACCGGTATAAGGCGCATGACATTGAGGCTGTTGTTGACCGCCTCATTGTGCGCCGCCACGAGCAGGCGGATGAAGAGCAGGCGGCACGCTCGCGGCTGACCGACTCAATTGAAACCGCCCTGCGTGTGGGTGAAGGCTATATGAAAGTGTTGAGCCTTTCAACTGAACCCGCGACAGAGATGTTCTTCTCAGAGCACCTGGCTTGCCCGGAGCATGGAATCAGCCTGCCCGAAATTGAGCCGCGCACCTTTTCTTTCAATACGCCGCATGGAGCCTGTCCGGATTGCCAGGGCTTAGGCAGCAAATTGGAGATTGACCCGGAATTGTTGATCCCCAATAAGGACCGCTCACTGAAAGAGGGCGCGATCATCGCCCTAGAGTGGAACACAACTCGAACCCAAGAATATGGCGGTTATTACTGGCAGATGGTAGAAGCCGTTGCAAAAAATTATGAGATTGATCTCAACCGGCCGGTGCGCGAGCTTACGCCCGAACAGCTTAATATCCTGCTGTATGGGACCAATGGGCACGAGATTAAAGTAAACTTCCACGGGCGGAATGACCGATTATCCACGGTGCAGACTTCCTTTGAGGGTGTGATCAACAATCTCGAACGGCGGTTCAAGGAAACCCAGTCGGATTACATTCGCAATAAAATTCAGGAATACATGAGTGACCGTCCCTGCCCCACCTGCAAGGGAGCGCGATTGCGCCCGGAAGCCATGGCGGTAACGGTAGCGGGCAAGAACATCATTGAAGTAACCAGTTGGGCAGTGATCGATACCTTAAACTGGGTGGATACGCTGGAACAGGACGAAAACATTCTTTCGCCGCGGCAAAAAACTATTGCCGACCGGATATTGAAAGAAATCCGGGCGCGGTTAGGCTTTCTGGTGGATGTGGGCCTGGATTATCTGACCCTTAATCGTTCTGCCAGCACACTTTCTGGCGGCGAGGCACAGCGCATTCGCCTGGCGACTCAGGTAGGCTCGCGCTTGATGGGGGTTTTGTACGTTTTGGATGAGCCTTCGATTGGGCTGCATCCGCGCGATAATACCCGCTTATTGAACACGCTCAAAGGTTTGCGCGACCTGGGAAATACCGTGCTGGTGGTGGAGCACGATGAAGAGACGATCCTTTCCGCGGATTGGATTGTGGACCTGGGGCCTGGCGCGGGAGAACACGGCGGAGAACTGATTGCTGAGGGAACCCCGCAGCAGATTTTAACGCATCCCCGCTCGCTGACCGGCGCGTATCTCTCGCGGCGCATTCAAGTACCTATGCCCGAACAGCGCCGCACTGGCAACGGCAAGCACCTGCGACTGGTGGGAGCGCGGGCTAACAATCTGAAAAACCTGGATGTGGATATTCCCTTGGGGAAACTGGTTTGCATCACGGGCGTCTCAGGCTCTGGAAAATCTACCATGATGGTGGACATTCTCTACCAGGTTCTGGCGCGGGATTTGAATGGCGCGCACACCTATCCAGGCGAGTATGACCGCCTGGAGGGTTTGGAATACCTGGATAAAGTGATTAACATTGACCAGTCGCCGATTGGGCGCACTCCGCGCTCCAACCCGGGCACCTATACCGGATTGTTCGATGAAATTCGCAAGCTGTTCACCGAACTACCCGAAAGCAAAATGCGTGGTTACAAAGCCGGACGTTTCTCGTTCAATGTGCACGGTGGGCGTTGTGAAGCCTGCCAGGGCCAGGGGCAACTGAGAATCGAAATGCAGTTCCTGCCAGATGTGTATGTGCCCTGTGATGTGTGTCACGGCGCGCGTTTTAACCGCGAGACGCTGCAAGTGAAATTCAAAGGACTGTCCATAGCCGATGTGCTGGATTTGACTGTGGATCACGCGATGGAAGTATTCTCTGCCTTCCCCTCGATCATGAACAAGCTGGCGACCTTGCAGGATGTGGGGTTGGGATACATCCACATTGGCCAGCCTGGAACCACTCTTTCTGGCGGTGAGGCGCAGCGGGTTAAACTTTCCAAAGAACTCTCACGCCGGGCAACCGGAAAAACGCTGTATGTGCTGGATGAACCTTCGGTTGGGTTACACGCCGCTGATGTGCACAAACTCATTGAAGTGCTGCAAAGACTGGTGGATAATGGCAACAGCGTGCTGATTATTGAGCATAACCTTGACATTATCAAAGTGGCAGATTACATTATCGATCTAGGACCTGAAGGCGGTCACCGTGGAGGCAGGCTGGTGGCCGCGGGAACGCCAGAAGAAGTGATGGCGGTTAAAGAGTCTTACACGGGGCAGTATCTGGTGAAATACCTTGCAGAGAACCACCAGGATGCGTTTCTACCAGAATCGGGCGATATCAGGTAGAATCCAAGGAACTGGTCATTCATACAACAATTCAGTGACCTTTGCCAGGGAGACTTATTCCCAATGCAACCGTCACACCCAGAGAATAGGAAATCTCATGAGCGATAAAAACGATCCGCAAAATGTGATCAATTCTTTTCAAAGAAGACAGCAAATGATGCCCTTCCTGATTGGAGGATTGGCGGTCATTCTGGTCGTTGTGGGGATCATCGTTTTAGTCTTGTGGTTTACTGGGGGCAATGGCCCGTCGATCAGCCTGTTTGCTTCTGCCACGCCAACCGCTACCAACACCTCCACCCCAACGCCGGTAACGCCCACATCCACGGCAACGTTAACCCCAACCGAGACGGTGGTTCCCACGGAAACTGTAACACCGACTCCATCTGGTCCGTTTGAGTACACCATTCAAGAAAATGACAACTGCTACGATATCGCGGCGAAATATGAAGTGGATCTGATGGTTCTGCTGGCGATTAACAACTTTGGTTCCTCATGCCCGATCAAACCAGGAGATAAAATTCTGGTGCCGGCTCCAGACACGCAATTGCCCACCGAAACACCTCTCCCGGCGGATATAGGCCGTGGAACCAAAATCACCTATGTGGTTAAGTTGGGAGACACGATGGCAATCATTGCCTCCAAGTTCAATACCACAGTGGACGATATCCTGCTGCAGAACAAACTGGAGGATGCAAATACTCTGTTTGCTGGCCAGGAATTGATCATTCGGGTGAACCTGGTTACCGCCACCCCAACTATTGCTCCCACCAGCACCACCGCGGCGACAACCGCTCCGGCTGCGACCACCGCTGCCACGGCCACCAGCGCGCCGACCGCCACTCCGAGACCGTAAGTTTGATCCTTTCCAACAATCAGATACAAGGCGCGCGGCCAACCGCGCGCCTTTGATACTCTCTTCTCAAGATGTACCACAAGTACCCCATCTGGTTTTGAATATGAATAATTCCCAATATCGTAAGATATTTATAATCGTTTTCGCAACCTTGCTGATGGCCGCGGCGGGTTGGTTGTTGGTGAAGCCGCTCATCGAGCGTCTGCAGGAGGCATCTTTAACGCCAGCGGACGTAGCTTACCTTTCACCGGTGAACAGCCCTGAAATCTGGTTATGGCGCGCCGCGCATGGAGAGGCCGTTCCCATCACGCAGACGCAAGGCCGGGTGTTCGATTTCGATGTTTCACCCGATGGCCGGTTCATTGTTTTTTCACAGACCAATGAGCAGGGCGGCCGGGATTTGATGCGGGTTCAGATCGTGACCAGGGCCGAAAGCCGTCTTCTGGCTTGCGGGCAGAGTCTGTGCTTCCAACCGGCGATTTCGCCAGACGGAAAGCAGGTGGCTTACACAGTAATCGATCCGCAGGCTGACGCCCAAGCGAAAGCCGTCCAGCGTGTTTTTGTACTGGACCTGGCTGGCCGCTCTCAGCGGGCTTTATATGAAGATGAAACGATTAGCGCTTCTCAGCCGGCCTGGTCGCCTCAGGGAGACCGTCTGGCAGTGGTGGATGAAGCCAATCGAGAGATTCGAGTGATTAGCCTCTCTACGGGCGACACGATGACCATTCCCACCCAGGTTAGTGAGATGGGGGCTTTTTCGCCGGATGGGGCGCAGATGATGTTTTTGAATGCACAGATGACTGGCATTCAATCTTTTCAGGGGGTGTACCTGGCAGATTTCACCGATCAGCAAATTCGCGCAGTGATTGCCCCTTACCAATCCGAGGTCGATTTCGGCGTGCCCGCCTGGTCGGCTGCCAACCAAAAAATCGCGGTCAATTGGAGAAAGATGATTGGGCTGGGGCGGGGAACAGAGCAGATTTCCATTTTTGAAGCAGATGGAAGTGGAGAGCAGGTAATTACCACGGACCAGAATTTTACCCACGGGGCCTATTCCTGGAGTCCGGACGGCTCACGGCTGCTCTATCAGCAGTTTGAGGTTGGAAAAACCGGCGCCCAACCCGAGGTGGCAATTTGGGAGATGGCTACCGGCGAGCATAAGGTGATTGCCCAAAACGCGTTCTTTCCGCGTTGGGTGCCGTGAGGATCAGTGACTATCTAGCGCGGAGCGGATTTCGGCCAGAATGGTTGGGTCGCTTTCAGTTTTCAGGGCTTTTTCCAGCGCAACGCGGCCCGCGCGGTTGTTGAACTGACCCAGCGCCCAGGCGGCATGCGCGCGGACAAGCGGCTCAAATTCCTCTTCAAGAAGATTTATCAGAACCGGCAGGGCCGCTTCGGCGCGCTGATTACCGGCCACAACGGCAGCGTTGCGCAGCAAGCCGCGCCGTTTGGCGCGCTGAAGGGGAGTCTGGCGGTAACGGCGATTGAACTCTTGAGGGGATAAGCGCAGTGTGGCGGCCAGTTCCAGTTCAGACAATGCCGGGTCTGATTGGAAGAGTGGCGTTTTCGGGGCGGTCTTGATTTTTTGATTCCACGGGCAGACTTGTTGGCAAATGTCGCAGCCAAAAACATGGCTGCCGATCAGAGGGCGTAGTTCGATTGGAATTTCACCTTTGTTTTCAATCGTTAAATATGAAATACAGCGGCGCGAGTCCAATAATCGCGCTTCTGAAATGCAGCCGGTGGGGCAGGCCTCGATGCAGCGGCGGCAGGTTCCGCACAGGTCTTTTTCAAACGGTTCATCCGGTTCGAGCAGTGTGGAAAGAAAAATTTCGGCAAGGAGAAGATAAGAACCCGCCTGGGGGTTGATCAGGCAGGTGTTTTTTCCAATCCATCCCAGCCCGGCCCGGCTGGCATAATCCCGCTCCAGGATGGGACCGGTGTCGGTATACACAGCCGCCTGCGCGCGCGGGTCGATTTCGTTTTGAATCCATTGAACCAGTCGGCGCAACTGTGGGGGCAGCAGGGTGTGATAGTCGACACCGCGGGCGTAGGCCGCCACCAGGCCATACCCTGGCTGGCTTTCCGCCTGATTGGGAGTGGAGGGCGGCGGATACGCGGCGGTGACCACGATGAGCGAGCGAGCAGGCGGAAAAACCTGCTGAGGGTTAAGACGATGTTCGACCGCCCTCGGCGCGGAAAGATACGCCATCGAGGCATGCCATCCCTGCTCCAGCCAGCCCAGGTAAGCGGAAGCATGCGGCGTTGGGTCCAGCGCGGTGATACCCAGATGAGAAAAGCCGAGGCGCCTGGCCTCGGCTTTCAGCATTTCTTTTGCATCCATGGTCATCATCGGTTTGCCAGGCGGCAAAACAGCGTTTTTTGGTTGAGCTTATTTCTCAATGTTGATGATCAGGTAGAAGGACAAGATGGAGACTCCGTCATCGTTGTAAAGGTTAAACGTGGCGGTGTGGAAGTTCTTTCCGCCCTCAACATAATCTGGAGCGGTCAGGTCGACAATAATTTCAACGGTGTCACCCACGGCCGCGCCCGAAAGCAGGATGGGTCCAACTTTATTGCCCTGGAAATCGGTTCCGGTTACATAGAAGCGGTTGTTCCAGTCGCGGCGGCCCACATTTTTAATGGTGAAGACCCCGTCAAAGGCCTCGCCGCCCTTAAAGTAGGAGTAATCGGCAGGTCTATTGCTGACCAGAACGGCCTGGTCGGTGGAACTGGCAGGCGTCCAGGTGGGGGCAGGTGCGCCGCCGCCGCTACTGACCACTCTCTTGGTAGCAGTGGGCAGGGGAGCCAGGGTGGCGATTGCGGTGGGGGTCGGCGCCTCGGTGGCAGTTGCTACCACGGGTTGGGTGGCGGTTGGTTCCACCTGGTCCGCGGCGGGTTGGGCCAGCGCTTGCTGGGTGATGTCGGCGATTACAGTCGCGGCTACTTCAGTCTGAAGAGCGGGCATGTCCACGGTGGGCTGCGGCTCAGGGGTGACAGCCGGGGCGGCACAGCTCACCAGCGATAGGGTCATCAATAAAAGAACCGGTAAGGCAAGTTTTTTCTGGAATGCGGTCATTTTTTCCTCCAAAGTGAAGGCCAGTCTAATTTTTCCTGGCTTTGTTTGAATTCTGGTTCGTGAAACGATTTGTATTTTACCACGCAAGCAGCAGATCGATAATTGCTGGCAGGCTGGCTTAAGGCTGGCGAATCATCTGCCAGATTTGAACACCATCCCGATTGTAAACCACCTTTGTCCACGGCTGCAAGGTCAGCATCTGCTCAGCGGAGAAATCTCCACGGCCGCCTGAAAAATAGAAATACTGCGCCTGCGACTGCGATAAGAATTCTTTCCAGTCTGCCTGCGCAGCGCCCGATGGCGGCCAGATGATTTTCCGGCCGGTGAAAGCCGGGATCCAGCCACCCGCGTCCGCGGGGACCTGGCTTTGCCCCCAGCGGAATGATTTGACCCAGAAAACGGCATCCGGAGCGGTGTTGGTTTCAATCCATTGCATCGCGGCTGTGTCGGGTTGAAAGAAGAGCATCGCGGTGGGGTTAACAATCCCGATCTGGCTGGCGCACCCGGTGACGGCCAACGTGCCGAACAGGATCACCACTGCGCTGCGGCGGGGGGAAAGGGCTAAACGCTTTGCCAGAGTTTGGATGCCCCAGGCGGCCAGCAGCGCCAGGGGAAGACAGAGGCCGATGATCCAGTTCATCCAACTGGAGATGATGGTGCCGAGGGCAAACTGCTGCAGCAGATTCAGGACAGCCAAAGCCACCGGCCAGGCGGGCAGGAGGAGCAGGAGGGGTGAACGAACGCACATTAAGGCCAGCAGGCTGAAGCCAGCCAGCATCCAGACCAGCCACCCAGCTTGTTGAAACGTGAGCCAAAAGGTATACGCAAGGTCCATATAACTGGCGGCGAGGGAGTTCAGGTTCAGAAAGTCGGAATAAATCCCCTGGCGGAAAAGGCTTGCAGCCTGCACTGCGGCCAGGGCAAGAATGGGGATTAACACCAGCAGCAAGCGTTTGAGATTGGCGAGAGGGAAGGATGAGGTGGCAAACTGCGCGCGGTTGGAAGGAAGGAAGGCATAGACCGCGGCGCACAGCAGAAACGCACCCCAGTGAATCAGCGTACCGTAGTGGGAAAGTCCAAGCCCGGCCAGCAGAATCGCAAGTTCAATGGGCGCCCGCGTAGGGTGCTGAAGCCATTCCAGGGTGAGGGCGCAGGCCAGCGCCAGCAAGCCCAGTCCCAAAAAGAAGGGGAAGCGGCTCCAGGTGATCAGGTAAGCAGGGAAGGGCGTGAAGAAAGAATAGAGCAGAACGGCAAGCCAGGCAGCGCGCGGCTGGTGAAAGATGCGTTCCGCGAGGGGGTAAACCGCCAGGCTGGAAAACACACTGATCCACAGCCCGGAAGTGAGCATGGCTTCGGGGATACTGAGTTGAAAAACGCGGACCAATGCGGCGCTGAGCAGGTGATACGCCAGCGGGTAGATGTCTCCGGGCACCAATGCTCCCTGCCGCAGCAGGGTGGTAACCCGCTCATAATGGTTCAAACCATCCACCCAGGCCGGCACATACAGGTCTTTGAATTGGACGGTGCGGACAATCAGGGTAAACAGAATGCCGGCGATCATCGGCCAAGCGGCTGCCATCTGCTTGGAAATCTGCCGGTACGATTGTCTGGCGCGATTGTAGGCAAAAATGAGTGCCAGGCTGGAGATAAGCAAGGGGATAATCCAGATCTGCCCGCTGGTTGGGCGGATGGAGAAGCGGCTCAATCCCCACAGATAGGCCAGCCAGACGGCCATGCCCAGCCCAAGGTGATATAGAAACTGGCTGTTCGCGTCCCGGGGGGCGCGATCGGCTGCGTGTGTCAATCTCCACAAGGGCAGGCTGATGAGGGTAAAGAAGAGAAAGACAAGGATGGATATGCCGGCGCGCTGGAAATGGGCGGCGGATCCGATGGCCGGCAAACTGTGAAGGAAGGATTGCCCCAGCGACAGATTGAGGCTGGACGGCAGGCTTTGTCCATCCTGCACCAGCTGGGGTAAAGATGAATTGGTAAAGGGTGAACCACTCCACAGGGAAAATGGCTTCCTGGAAGCGTTGGTTAAAGAGAGGAAATACCGGCTGCCGGGCGGGTTTGATTGGGGCGTAAAGCTGATCACCAGCCTGCCCATCGGCAAGTACTGACGTTGGATGAAAACGGGTATGGTTTGTTCGCGGCCACCCGAAATGACTTGCAGTTGAACGTTCACAGGCAGGCCTTGCCAGGGTAGCAAGCGGTGGCTGGCGGCAAAAGACAGGCTGATGGAGTTGAAGCCTGGCGGCGCGGTGGAAATTTCTTGGGCGGCGGACTGCCCGGGAAGTAATTTGACCAACCGCTCTTTTTCTGGCTGGTAACCGATGCGGTGAAAGGCGCTGCCGCTTAAGAAAAGTGCGGCCAACAGGCAGACGGCCAGGGCGCCTAATCCAGCCAAGAACCAGCGAGTTTTCTTCATAGACTTTATTTTAACCGCTTTTGGGGTCTGGCTGCCTTTTGCCTACTGCCGGGCAAGAGTGCCGGATGGATAGAACATCCATTGGGGCGGTTAAAATTCAAAACCGGGTTTTTTCCCGGTTTTGAAATATTTGGATAGGGGGTGCGGCTTAGTCGTCTTCTTCGGGGGTTGCGGTTGGCGTCAGGGTGGCACCTTCGACTGTCCAGGTAAAGTCCATCCGGCCAAAGTTCGTGCCTTCGGCGTTGGTCAACACCCACAGGGTGTACTTGGAGCCGGGGGTGTCGGGGGCGAGGGCGTCCACGCGCAGTTCAACGGTTTCGCCCGGTTTGACCTCTTTAGGCAGGAAATAGGAATTAACGTTCTCGTGTACGCGGTCGCCGGCGTAATAACGGTACTGGTAACTGGTTGTCCATGTGGTGGTGCCGGTATTTTCCATGATCCACACCAGGTCAAATTTTTCACCGGGGCGTTTGATGGTGCCGTCTTCTGGGCTGTTGCTGACCCAGGTTGCTTTGTCTGGAAGGTTCTGTTGGGGCGCGGTTGTCGCCTGGGTTGTGCCCGGCAGGCCAGCCTGCGGCGTGGTTTCACCGGGGAGTGCCATGGTGGGAACGGCCTCAGTTACTGTGGGGGTCAGCGTCGGTTCAGGTGTGCTGGTTTGAGTGGCGGTGGGCATTGCCGCAGCGGTTTGCGTGAGCTGCACCTGAACGGTTTCGGCCGCCTGCGTGTAAACTTGGTTGGCATCCAGCGTGGGTTCGGCCTTACCGCCGCCGCAAGCGGTGAGTACGATTGCCAGCGTAGTCAGCAGTAATGCACTGGCAATGATTTTTTTATAGCGAGACATGTTTGAGGTACCTCCTGTTTGTAAACCTTTTATCCGAACGTTTCTTCTGTTGTGCGATTGGTAAATTTGAAACTCACTTTATCTTCAGGCTAGCGATTATACCTTTACAGACCTCTTTCCGCAATCAGGGAAGGGGTGGCTGCCAGACCTCACCGGTGGGCGAGATGGTAGGGACGGGTTGGAAACCTCGTTCGCCACGAAACGCGAAGCGGGTAACTGCTCCCGGGTTGATGGTTACATCACTGGTGTAGGTTTCTTCCAGATAGTTGATGGTGATGCGGTAGCGGCCGGCTGGTAAATCTCCAATGGCCAGGTTTTCCTGGTAATATTCGTCGCTGATCACAGCCGTCTGCCCGTAGCTGATCACATACCATCGCTGATTGGTGTCTAGTGAGGTGATATATACTTTCTGGTGGGTAAGGATGGAGCCGTTGGTATTGAGAAGCTTGCCAACCAAAACGCCGCAGCCCTGAGGTGGCGTGATCCATAATTCCGGATTGCGGGTGGTGTAGAAGCTGTTGGTTTCCACACGGACTTCAAAATGCAGATGTGGTCCGGTGGTAAAACCGGTGGTGCCGATGATGCCCAACTGGTCGCCAGTTTCTACCCGCTGGCCGTTGATCACGTCCACTCGATCCATGTGCGCGTAGACAGTATAGAGACTGCGCCCATTCCAGCCAAAGTCGTGCTTAATTGCCACAGCCAAGCCGTAAGGATCTTCTTCCTGATTATCATAGCGGTTGAAAAGACCGTACCCCGCGTGGATCACTTTACCCGGTCCGGCGGCCAGAACGGGAGTGCCACGCGGCGAAGGAATATCAATGCCGGTGTGGACAATGTCGGAGCTAAAGAAGACGCCTCCGTAGCGATAATCGGCCAGCGGCCAGTTCACCTCATCCACCGCGATGGGGCGGGTGAAGTAAAAATGATCGTTCGGGCTCAGTGCCCAGGGTGCCGGATAAAGCGGAGCGCGCCAGAGAGAGATGGGGTCGGGGCCAGGGGTGGGAAAGGTGAAGCGCAGCGGTTCTTCCACGGCGGGGGGCACAAGCGTGGGCTGCAGTGATCCCGCCAGCTGCACGAGAGCCGGTTCGGCGGCTGCACTTAATTGTTCTCCACTTTGCGGGATAGGCAGGCTTTCTTCTGGCAGATCAACGGCAGGCTGGCTGGGTGGGATTGGCTGCTGGCAGCCTGAAAGCCAGATGATCGCCAGCAGGCAAACCAGCGTGGTTTGAAAGCGGTTCATGGTCACTGGCCTTGTTCCCCCAGGGGCGTCCAGGTGGGGCGAATGGTGGCTTGCGCCTGGGGTAGATCGCTAGCTGGAGGCGATTCCAGAGGTGTTTGAGTCGCGACCGGGGTGAGTGTGGGAATGAGGGTGGCGGTGGTCAGCGCTTCGGGTGGATACAATTCATTCATGGCGGTTTGCCAATCGATTTGATCGGTGAGAATAAACTGGTTGAATCGGGCAGCGGCATAGAAGCTGCGCCAGTTCTGCAACGCGGGAAGGCGCTGCCAGCCAAATCGAGCGGCCATGTCGGTAAAATCGACCCAATACCCTTGTGGGGCAGGAACAGAAGCGCCTCCCTCTTCATAGGCGGTTGGGTTGCCTGCATAGCGCTGGTTCAGGTCCCAGGTGGTCGCGTGCAGCGGGATTCCCTGAGAGCCGTCCTGGTAGCGCGCGCGGATGTAAACGCGCCAATAGACCTGACCGTTATAGTCCTCACGCGTTATGGCCATCCAACCAGCCTGTAGTGGCAATGGGTTGATGGCAAACGCGCGCCCAGTATACAGCCAATTCTGCTGCAGCGGAAGCGTGGGCGGCTCGGTGATGGGGGTAAAAGCCTTTTCCAAGCTGGATAGAACGTCCCAACCGGCCTGTGTGGACACCCAATCGCGCAGTTGGCGGAAGGACTCATCCACGGTATCATGCAAATATGGATAAGGGGCGGCAACATCTTCCAACGGGACCACACCAAACCGGCCAGCTGGAGGCAGTGGTTGGATGTTCAACGCCGGTGCCCACAAGTTTGGCTGTGAGTCTGCCGCGCCGTCTGGGAAGGAATAACTCGCCAGCACGTCCGCGCCGGCGGTGCTACAGTCCATTCCCTTAACACGGCCGGGGAGCGCCATAGCCGGCAGACTGATGAGTCCTTTCTGGGTGTTCCATCCAAATAAGGAATACTGGTTGGGTCCGGCCAACACGGAAAACAGATTGTTGGACTCGCCGCACCAGGCGGGTAGTGAGCCGTCGATCAGGGCTGCCGGCTGCGCGTTTTCTACACCATCCCAGAGCATGATTTGCCGCTGGCCGTTCAGCAGAGCAGACCAGGCCAACTGACGACCATCTTGAGACCAGACCGGGTTGGTTTCTGGGCGCTGGGCGTTGCGGGTCAGATTGAAAAAGCGGTCCTCGGCGTTATCCAATGCCGCCAGCCAGATGTCTTCATCTCCATCACGGGTGGAGACAAACGCGATGCGGCGTCCGCCGGGCGACCAGGATGGACTGGTATCGGCTGCTGGATGGTCTGTGAGCCGGATGGGGTGTTCCTCTGGGTTGCGAAGAGAGCGGATGAGGATTTCGAGGTTATTGGATTGGTAGCTTTCATACGCCAGCCAGTTTCCATCGGGAGACCAACTGGGATCGCCGTCGTACTCGGGTGTGTCTGTTACCTGGTTGATCTCTCCATTGGTCAAATCGAGGATAAACAGGTCCCAATAGCCGTTGCGGCGCGAGCTGAAGGCGATTTTGTTGCCGTCCGGGCTGAACGCCGGTGTGATGTCATCGTAAGGGGAGTTGGTCAGGCGCAGCAGAGAAGCGTTCTGCGGTTGAAAGATGAAAAGATGATCGTAGTATCCATCGGCGATGGAGAGCACTAAAACACCTTCTTCTTTCAGGCCTTCGGGGTTCAACCAGTAGACATTCTCTGCTGGTGAGGGAGGGGCAACTGTCTGTGGAAGAATGGTGGGTGTGGCGATTGAGGTGGGCAACAAACCTGGCAGGAAATCTCGGTCACGGTCTTGGATGGCCGGAATCACCACAATGGCCATCAAAATGAGATTTAAAATCACAAGCACCAGCAGCCAGCGGTACAGCTTGTGGTTGTTCTTTGGTGAGGTGACTTGCGGGGCTTCTTCACTCATAATCGGCTCAAAAAATGGATTGGACCTGAAAGCGACTCTGCTGAGGTCAAGGAGCGTCAGCGGTCTGCAGGGCAAACAACAGCATGGGGTCAAACATGCGGAAGGTATTGGTCACCCGCCACAGGCAATAATTGGCCATTTCGTCTTGTGAGGCAGCGTTTTCATAATGCGCCATGGAAGCAAACCTGTAACCCGATGGGCCCAGGCGGGCCTCGAGATGCAAATGAAGATTAACGGACATGCCGGTTGTGCCCACTTCACCTAAAGTCTGTCCGCAAACAATCTCATCACCGGGAGCGACCAAAGGTGGTTGGGCCATGTGGGCGTAGAGTAAATACAGCGATTCGCGGGCAGGGTCATACGTCTGCTGCTGGGGTTCGGGACAGTTGAGCGCTGGGTGAGGCTGCACGGCGCCCAGCGCGGGAGCGGCCTGGGCCAGGTTGGGGAGCAGGCTGGCAATGGTTTCTGGAGCGGTTTCGATCACCACCGCGTAGCCATAGGGAGGACGGTTGGCAATGACGCCAACGACTTTTCCTGGCAAAACGGCGTGGATTTGCAGGCCTTCCATGGATACCCTGTCACCAAAGCGATAGAAAGCCAGGTCTACGCCGTGATGGCCGTCATCCTGGCCCAGCGGCGGCGCGTCAAAAGGGTTGCTGATAATCTGAGGCAAATCAGAAATCTCAATGCCGTCCAATGGGGAGCAGATTTCCAAAGAAGGTTCAGGGGAGGGGGCTGCGGTGGCAGTTGGCGCAGGGAGCGTTGCCGTTGGTGCGCTGATTGTTGGAATAACAGGGCTGGGCGTAGCTGGCGCTGGCTGCACCGTGGGCGTGAAAGAGAGCGGAGCCGGCTGGCAGGCAGCCAAAGCCCAGGCCCCGAGAAAAAAAGCCTTGATCAGTTTTTTTGCCCGGTCGCGATTTCTCATTCAGCCATCCATACCTGATTTACACCCGATTGTCCTGATTATACTTCAAACACCCGGCAGAAAAACAAACCGGCGGTTGCCCGCCGGTTTACAAAGGTGTTAGTTTCTGTTTATTCTACAATTTTTCGGCATTCCATGTAAAAGCGCTTTTCTTTGGCTTCACCCATAGAGAAAGTTTTGCGTGGCAGGGCGCCGTCGAGAATAACGGTTTTGAATAAATCGCTCTTGTCCATCGCGGGCAGGAAGAACCCCAAATTTCCGGGCTGGGCACCCAGACGGGCAACGACGTCCGCTCCGTGGACATAATCGATGCTGGAGGCCGCACCGGTTTTGAGCCAGCCGTCCAAGAAGTTTTGTAAGGTGCCTACGGCCAGGTTCAGCTCTGGCTGGTCAATTTGAATCACCCCAAACTCGCGGCTGTTGACCACGCCAATGATTTGCGCGCCGGAGGGCTGGTTTTCGACCGCCCTCACCATTTCTTCCAGGTCCGCGCACACGCGAAACGTGATGCGGCTACCAAACTTGGCTGCGAAAGCGGTTTTGAAATCCTGCTTCACATCAAAGAGAACGCGGTGAATCGGCTCGAAAACCAGGCTTTCATCATGGACATTTTCTACTTCCACCAGGGCATAGCGGGCCGGGTGGTCCATGCCGACCTGTGCTTTCATGTTTTCCCAGATGGCCTTGGCGGTTGCCAGCGAATGATTGCCGTCTCCCATGGCGAAGAGCAGGACTTCCTGGGGTTGATCCAGGTTGTATTTCGCTTGGAAAGCGGCCGGGTTGGCCAGGTCGGCGATGGCATCAACGACTTGATTCTGAAGGGATTCGTCATCCACCAGGTAGCCGGTGAGGTGCCCACTGTCGAACATAAGGTCAAAGTCATATATCTTTTTGAGTTGGCCGGTCCGCGCCGCGAGGGGTTCGATGACCGTTTTCTGCGGGTCGTCGATTAATACCAGAATATGGGGCAGTTCAAGCGGTGCGCCTTCGCGGATTTTCATGCGGGGTGGCAGACGTTCTATGATTGTGCCTTCCGTGGCGCGGATCAGGCTTTGCGAACCTTTGGAGTAATCGTATCGTTCCAGGTCCAGCGCCAGCATTATTCCTCGGCGGGTTTTACCCTGGATTTGTCTTTCGACGAGGATGATGCCATCGACAGGGTGCAGAATTCCGCGCTCCAGATAATCGGCCATATTGGCTTGCACCGAGCTGGTCAGCGTGTCTTTTTTCGGCGATTCCAGATAGACCTCGGGCAAGATCAGCCGCAGAGTGGAGGGTGACTCTGCCACTTTTTCTTCAACGGCTTGCCAATATTCGGGCTGCGATGTGAATTGATCGCAGGCAATAACGGCCCACTGTTGTGGATTAATCTCCGGGCCAGGCAGCAATACTTGGGGAATTTGAAATCCTAAGGAAGAAATGATTTTCATGAAAAATCCCTTCACGGTGGTAAAGTGAGCAACACACTCCATTGTAGCGATTTTCCGTGGTTCGTAAAGAGATTTCCCGTTGCGTCAGCCAGACAAAGAAAAAGCGCCCTCAGTGGGCGCTTTGTGAGTAGCGATAATCAACACTGTTTATTCAAACAGGAACGCCAACCCGACTGTGCCCGGGCCGGTATGGGTGCCAATCACCGGGCTGACCTCAGAAAAGACGGTCTCTACAACCACTTCGGCGGGCAGGGCTTTGGTGACCTCATCCAAAAGGATTTGAGCCTCAGTGGGAGCGTTGGCGTTGAGACAGGCCAGGTGTATTTTTTTGTGGCCGTTTAATTTGCTTTGCACCAGCTCGATGGTGCGTTTCAGCGCTTTGCTTTTGGTGCGAACGCGCTCAACCGCTTCAATGCGGCCTTCCTTTAATTCAAGGATGGGTTTGAGATCGAGGGCGGTGCCCAGGAAAGCGGATGCCCCACCAATGCGCCCGCCGCGGTGCAGAAATTCCAGGGTGCTGACCACAAAAGTGGCTCCCGAACGTTCGGGCAGTTGGAGCGCGGCTTGTTTGCATTCTTGCAAAGAGGCGCCATCCTTGGCCATGCGTGCTATTTGCAGAACCTGAAACCCTAAGGCCATTGAGGTAACCAGCGAGTCGACAATTTCAATTTGCGCGCCGGGAAAGTTCGCGCGCGCCTGAATTGCCGAATCAATGGTCCCTGAAAGGCGCGAGGAGATGTGAATGCTCAAAATATCATAGCCTTCATTGATCAATTGTTCATAAATCTTCATGAACGCGGCCGGGGTTACCTGGGAAGTGGTCGGCATGACCTTGGTGTTGGATAGGGCGTGATAAAATTCGGCGGGAGTAATATCAATCCCGTCCTGATAGGTGCTTTCTCCCCAAATGACCTGCAACGGCAGGATGTAAATTGGCAAACCCTCCAAATAGCGATCCGGGATGCCACAGGTGCTGTCGGTAACAATCGCAACTTTTGCAGACATGGTTTATGCATCTCCTTGCAAAAAATAGGGCCAAGAATTGGCCAGCTTAATGACGTGTCATTTCCAATAGAATAACCCCCGAGGTCAATTTGAGTTACGCATTCACCATATGTATCCCTTGACCAATCCGGGCTTCGTTGCTAAAATGCTTGGGTTGATGCCCAGTTGATGGTGGGTATCGTTCATTTAATGATTTAACCAGACACCAGCGAGAATGCCGTGTTTGATAACCTGAGTGGCCGCTTCAATGAAATATTCCAGCAGTTGCGCCGCCGAGGAAAACTATCCGAGGCGGATGTTGATGCCGTTCTGCGCGAAGTGCGCCTGGCGTTGCTGGAAGCCGATGTGCATTACAGCGTGGTGAAGAGCTTTGTGACTCGCGTGCGCGAACGCGCGGTGGGGCATGAGGTCTCAAAAGCGTTAAACCCGGCCCAGCAGGTGATCAAAATTGTGCATGAAGAATTGATCAACACCCTGGGAGAGCCAGACCGGCTCAACCTGAGCGGCCCCAAGCCGCGCGTGGTGATGATGGTGGGTTTGCAAGGCGCGGGGAAAACCACGGCGACCGCCAAACTGGCTAAGATTTTGCGCAGCCAGGGCGAGCGGGTTTTGCTGGTCGCGGCCGACCCTTACCGGCCGGCGGCGGTGAAGCAGCTGCAAACTTTGGGGCAGCAAATTGGCGTGGATGTTTACACTCGTGAGGGTGTAAAGCCGCCCGACCTGGCCGCCCAGGCGTTTGACATGGCGCAAAAAAGCGGCGTCAGCGCGATGGTGATTGACACGGCAGGGCGCTCGCAGCTGGATGACGCGCTGATGCAAGAGCTGCAAGCGATTGCCCGGCGCGTTCCGGTGAATGAAACTCTGCTGACGGTCGATTCGATGATCGGCCAGGAAGCGCTGCATATCGCCGAGGGTTTCCGCGACTCGGTCAAGCTGACCGGTCTTGTGCTGACGAAAATGGACGGTGATTCACGCGGCGGCGCGGCGATTTCCATTCGCTCGGTGACGGGCGTGCCGATCAAATACCTAGGAACGGGTGAAGGTTTGGACGCGCTGGAAAGCTTTGATCCACGCCGTTTGGCATCGCGGATTCTGGGAATGGGTGATATGATTGGGTTGATCGAGCGCGCCGAAGCGGCTTTTGATCAGCAGGCCACCCAAGACCAGGCGCAGCGCATGCTTGCGGGGCAGTTCACCCTGGAAGATTTTGCCCAGCAGTTAAAGCAGGTGAAGAAAATGGGTCCGCTGTCGCAAATTTTGGATATGATGCCTGGCGGAATGGGTCAGGCTGCTCGCAATATTGACCCAGCTGACGCAGAAAAGCAACTAAAGCGCACAGAGGCGATCATTAATTCCATGACGGTTGCCGAACGAAAAAACCCCGATCTGCTGAATGCCAGCCGGCGCAGGCGAATTGCCTCCGGGTCGGGTACCGACGTCCAGGACGTCAACCGTTTGATCAAGCAATTCCGAGAAACACAACGCTTGTTCAAACATATTAAGAAAACAGGCGGACGAGGTTTACCACGTCTGTTTGGGTAGCCAGGAAGTAAAGAGTAGTTCGCGCCTCCTTCCGCGTCCCTATCACTCTTGAATACTGGGAATGAAAAATAAGTTACAATAGAACAATAAAAGATTAACAGGAGTATTCAAAATGGTACGAATTCGCTTACGCCGTGTAGGTTTGCGTAAACAGGCCAGCTACCGCATTATTGCCGCCGACAAGGAAAGCCCCCGCGACGGGAAATTCCTCGAGATTTTGGGTTTCTACAACCCGCGCACCGAGCCCTCCACGATTGAAGTCAAAGAAGATCGCGTTTTTGATTGGATGAGCAAAGGCGCTCAGCCTAGCGAATCAGTGGAGAAATTGTTCAAGAGCATTGGTCTTTTAGACCGGTTTGCCCGTTACAAGGGCGGTGAATCGATTGAGGTTCTGCTGTCTGAGGCTGAGGCTCGCAAAGCCAGCCAAAAAGTTGACGCGCGCACCCGCCGCGACTAGTTGTAGATCATCGCTTAAGTGAGAAAAGGCGTGCCTGATAACGGCACAGAAAAGGATCTGCTGTGAAGGAATTGGTTGAATATATCGCCAAATCGCTTGTGGAGCATCCTGAAGAAGTGTTTGTGAAACAGGAACGAGCCGGCGGAAATAAAGTAAGACTCGAACTGCGCGTAGCCAAAGATGACATGGGACGCGTCATTGGTAAAAGCGGCCGGGTTGCGAATTCTGCACGAATTTTGCTGCGGGTTGCTGCTGCGCGTGAGGGAAAGCAAGCCAATCTGGATGTTGTTGAACCCCGATGAGCTTAAAAAACGATTCTCTTAACCGGCGTATGGATGGATCATCTGGCTCGCCCAATTCGGGCGAGCCTGTCTTCTTAGTGATTGGCCGCTTGCGCCGCCCGCACGGTGTAGCCGGTGAAATCAACATGGAAGTGCTGACCGACTTCCCCGAGCGCATTCGCAAGGGCGCGGTGCTGCTGGTGGGCGAGTCTCACCGTGAGCTGGTCTTGGAAAGCGCGCGGCCGCATGGCAAGGGCATTCTCATCCGCTTCGCGGGGATTAACGATCCTGAAACGGTGGGTCTGCTGCGCAATGAGCTTGTTTACAAGGCGGCGGCAAATCTTCCCAAGCTTCCGGCCGATGAGTATTACCATCACGATTTACTTGGAATGCAGGTCTTTCTTGAAAACGGCCAGAAATTGGGCGTTCTGCGGGAGATTATCGAGACGGGGGCGAACGATGTTTACCAGGTGGAGACGGAAGATGGAAAAGAAGTTCTGCTGCCCGCCATTGAATCGGTGATTATGGAAATCAACACGGACGAGGGGCGTATGATTGTCCGGCTGCAAGAGTGGTTATAAGGGCTGGTCCATTAATATGGATGAAAAAGCATATTGGATTGGATTCAACCTTGTCAAAGGGGTTGGAGCCGTCCGGCTCCAGGGATTGCTGGATTTCTTTGGAAATCTGGAAATGGCCTGGAATGCCCCTTATGACGCTTTGCGCCAGGCTGGCCTTTCGGAAAAAATAGTTGAGCAGTTTTTGATCCTGCGCAAGCAAGTTGATTTGAGCCGGATCATGGAACGTATTGATCAGGCCGGAATCCGGGTGTTTACCTGGAGTGATGAAGATTACCCCCGTCGTTTACGAGAAATTGACCAGTCACCGCCGGTGCTGTACTGCAAGGGCACGATTGAGCCGGAAGATGAATGGGCCGTGGCCGTTGTGGGCACGCGCCGCATTTCGGCTTACGGACGGCAGGTAACGCAGGAATTGTCGGCCTTTTTGGCGCGGCGCGGCGTTACCGTGGTGAGCGGACTGGCGCGCGGCGTTGACGCGCTGGCGCACCAGACCGCCATTCAAAACGGGGGAAGAACGTTTGCTGTTTTAGGTAGTGGTGTGGATAAAATTTATCCACCTGAGCACCGAAAACTGGCCCAAGAGATCAGCGAGCGGGGAGCCGTGATCAGCGACTATGCTCCCGGCACTCCACCGGATGGCAGCAATTTTCCGCCACGCAACCGGATTATCTCTGGTTTGACGTTGGCAACGGTGGTGATCGAAGCCGGCGAGACCAGTGGGGCGCTCATCACAGCCAATTTTGCCGCCAACCAGGGCCGCGACGTGTTCGCGGTGCCGGGGAGTATTTATGCTCCCCAGTCGATTGGCGCCAACCGCTTGATTCAGGATGGGGCGCGTCCGCTGCTGAAGATGGATGATGTTCTGGAAAGCCTGAATCTGCAAAATATCTTTGAAAAGCAAACTGCCCGGCGCGTTTTACCCGGAGACGAGGTGGAAGCGCGCCTGTTGAAATGCCTAAGCCGCGAACCGCTGCATATTGATGAAATCAGCGCCAACAGTGGATTATCGATTGATAAGGTTTCGGCCACGCTGGTAATGATGGAGTTGAAAGGCATGGTACAGCAGGTGGGCGGAATGAACTACGTGAGCATTCAAGAACCGAACGAAGATTACAGGACGGTGAATCATGCTTGAACATACGTATGCAGTCATCATGGCCGGCGGCGGCGGAACGCGCCTATGGCCGCTTTCTCGCCGGGCTAACCCAAAACAGATGCTGCGCTTGGGCGCGGAGCGGACGTTATTCCAGCAGGCGGTTGACCGCCTGATGGGGTTGATCCCTGTTGAGCGAATCTGGGTGGTTACCGTGGCAGAACAGGCATTGGAACTGGGCAAGCAATGCCCTGATATTCCAGAGCAAAACTTCCTGCTCGAGCCGATGCCAAAAGGTACGGCCTCGGTTGTGGGTTTTGCAGCGGCTGCTTTGAGCAAAGTGGACGCAAACGCGAGCATGATCATTCTGACGGCTGATCACTTCATTCAGAATATCTCTGTGTTTCACGCCTGTTTGAAAAGCGCGGTGAAAGTGGCGCAGGCTGGTTTTCTGGTAACCCTGGGCATTGAACCCACTTACCCTGCTACCGGTTATGGATATATTCAACAAGGCGCCAGTTTGGATATCGAATCGGAAGTCAAGGCTTTTCAAGTCGTCCGGTTCAAAGAGAAACCGAACCTTGAAACCGCCCAAAAAATGATTGAGAGCGGCGACCATGCCTGGAACTCAGGCATGTTCATCTGGCGCGTGGACCGTATATTGGAAGAATTTGCCTCCAGCATGCCGGGTTTGTATGAGAAATTGATGGAGATTCAAGCCGCATGGGGTGGCAAAGATCAGAAAATGGTGGTAGATTCTGTCTGGCCTACCCTTCACCCCGAGACGATAGATTATGGCATCATGGAAAAGGCGTCTCAGGTGGCGGTGCTGCCCGCTCACCAGTTAGGCTGGGACGATGTGGGAAGCTGGGATTCACTGTTCGATGTTTTAGAACCCGACGAGCAAGGCAATATTGTGCTGGAAGCGCGGCACATTGGCATGGGGACAAAGGGTTCGCTCATCTGTGGAGAAACATCCAACCGGATGATTGTAACGTTAGGCGTGGAAAATATGATTGTTGTGGATACCGGCGACGCGGTATTGATCTGCCCGCGCGGAAATTCACAACGAGTAAGAGACCTGGTCACCTACTTGAAGGAACAGGGACTGGAACGATATTTATAGGAGTGGACGTTGGTAGAAGCCTATTGTGTTAAATGCCGTACAAAACGAGAAATGGTTAACCCGGTGGCAGATTTTAATGCCGCTGGCGCGCCGATCACACGCGGTGCTTGCGTGGTTTGTGGGACCAAGATGATTCGGATTGGTAAAACCGCGGAGCATGAAGGCCTGAATCCGCCTGAAAAGGCCAAGAAGACGGTTAAGCGTTCGGGCAAGTTGGTGATTGTTGAATCGCCAGCGAAAGCCAAAACCGTCGGGCGCTTTTTGGGGAAAGGCTACATTGTGAAGGCATCGGTTGGCCATGTTCGCGATTTGTTGCGCTCGGAATTGTCGGTGGATGTGAATGACAATTTCAAGCCAAAGTATCGCGTTCCCAACGAGAAGCGCGCCGTGGTCAAAGAGTTAAAGCAACTGGCCAAGAACGCTGAAGAGGTGTATCTGGCGACTGACCCGGACCGCGAAGGAGAAGCAATCGCCTGGCATTTAATGGAATCCGTGGAAGTTGAACCTGAACAGGTCAAGCGGGTTGTTTTTCACGAGATCACCGAAAAAGCCATTCAAGAGGCCTTCAGCCATTCGCGCCAGGTGGATATGCACCTGGTGGATGCACAGCAGGCGCGCCGGATTTTGGACCGGCTGGTAGGTTACAGCCTGTCGCCGCTGCTGTGGGAAAAGGTGCGCAGCCGTCTATCCGCTGGCCGTGTGCAGTCGGTGGCTCTGCGACTGATTGTGGAGCGCGATCGGGAAATTGAGGCTTTTATCGCTGAGGAGTATTGGAGCATTCTGGCGGAATTGAAGCCGGAAAAAGAAAAGAGCACTTTCAAGGCCAAGCTGGTCAAAGTCAACGGGCAAGATCCCGTGCTTAACACTGAAGAGGTGGTTAAGCCCATTCTGATCGATCTTGAAACGGCTGTTTATACCATTTCAAAGATCAAACGCGGTGAACGCCGCCGCAAACCGGCCGCGCCGTTTATCACCAGCACACTGCAGCAAGAGGCGTCCCGCCGGTTGGGCTTTACTGCCAAACGAACCATGGCGATTGCGCAGCAGTTATACGAAGGTTTGGATGTGGGGAACGGCGGATCGACTGGTCTGATCACCTACATGCGCACGGACTCGACTAATATCTCGAAGGAAGCGCAGCAAGAGGCACGGTCATACATTACCCAAAATTACGGAAACGATTTTCTGCCAGAAAAACCACCCGTGTACCGCACACGCACCATCGCGGCACAAGAGGCCCACGAAGCTATCCGCCCGACTTCTGTAAGCAGGCATCCTGATCAGTTAAAACCATATCTCAATTCTGCCCAATTCAAGTTGTATCAGTTGATCTGGCAGCGCTATTTGGCTTCTCAAATGGAAGCGGCTGTCTACGATACCCTGTCCATTGAGGTCAGCGCGGTCAGCCCGGCGAATGAATACTTGCTGCGGGCTTCGGGTTCGGTGGTGCGGTTCCCTGGTTTTCTGGTGGTGTACGAGGAATCGCAAGATGAAGATTTGAACCCGGACGAGGAAGAAAATGTGCGCATTCCGGCCAGCCTGGAAGAAGGTCAGCAGCAGAAATTAATGCGCCTGATCCCCGAGCAGCATTTTACCCAGCCACCGCCGCGATTCACGGACGCTTCTCTAGTCAAGGCGTTGGAAGAGTATGGAATTGGCCGCCCATCCACATACGCGGCGATCCTTTCCACAATTCAGGATCGTGGATATGTTGTTCGCGAAGGCAAGCGCTATATTCCCACGGAAACAGGTATTCTGGTCAACGATCTGCTCACGCATTATTTCTCTGAGATTGTTAACACCGATTTCACCGCGAACATGGAAGAAAACCTGGACGAGGTCGCTTCGGGTGAAAAGCAGTGGGTGGATGTGGTGCGGAATTTTTACCAGACTTTTGAACCGCAATTGGCGCACGCCCAGAAAGAAATGCCGGAGACCAAGTCGGAACTGGAAAAAGTTGGTCGGGCTTGCCCGGAATGCGGACATGACCTGGTTATTCGCTGGGGACGCTTCGGAAAATTCATCAGCTGCAGCAATTTCCCGGAGTGTCGCTACACGGAACCCTGGCTGGAGAAAATAGGCGTGCATTGCCCATCCTGTGAAACCGGTGAGATTGTTGAGCGGCGGACGAGAAAAGGGCGGGTTTTCTACGGCTGTTCGAATTACCCGGAATGCCAATTTACTTCCTGGAAGAAGCCGACTCCAATGCCCTGCCCTAACTGCAAAGGCACGCTGGTGATCGCGAACAAACGCGAGGTGCAATGCCTGCAATGCCAAGAAAGTTTCCTGCTGGAAATGTTGGAAGATGGTTCGCCTGAGTCGGCATAGTTATTGCAACACTCCTGAAGAACGCTGGTCTTGAAAAATTGCGTTCTTGTAAATTTTGTTCTAAAATACTATAAATTTATATGAATCTTAAGAACAAGCATCGCGCAATTTGGATAAACTGCCTTTAGGAGCATGAAAATGGAAAAGATTCGAGAATACCTGAAGAATCCGCTCATTACGGCTGCGGCCGGTTTTGTGGTTGGATTGATCATCGGATGGATGGTTTTAGGTTGGGGGTTGTTTCCAGTGAAGTGGACGGACGCTAGCGCGGGGCAGCTGCGCGCTGATGTTCGTGAAGACTATCTCAAAATGGCAATCCAGTCTTACAGCTTGAATAAAGACGCAACGCTGGCGCTGACGCGATGGAATGAGTTAGGCGATGCTGCCCCGGAAGTGTTTAAGAAAGTCCAATTGGACCCCAGTATGAACGCTGAAGCGGTGGCATTGTTTAGCAATGTGGTTCAAGCGCCCATGCAAGAACCGCTCCCCGCTGTGCCTGGCGAGGGCGTCACACAAGCCGTACCGCTTCCTTTGGAAACTCAGGTGGTTCCCGCCACTGAGGAAAAAGAGGGCGGGATTAAGCCAGTGCTGCTGCTGGGAGTTTTCTGCCTGCTGACATTGATCATTGGCGGCGCGGCGGCTTATGTGCTTTTGATCCGCAAGCGCCCGGCACGCAGCGGCGCGAGTTACGCCCCGGTGCAGCAATCGCAGGAGATCAATCGCACCACCGAAGTAACCGATTATGAATCGGAAGGCCAGTCTGCACCCATCCAACAGTTTATGACCACTTATATGCTGGGCGACGATCTGTATGATGATTCCTTCAGCATTGATTCGACCAGCGGTGAATTTTTGGGTGAATGCGGTGTGGGCATCACTGAGACAATCGGCGTGGGCGACCCTAAAAAGGTAACCGCGTTTGAGGTTTGGCTGTTCGATAAGACCGATATTCAGACCGTTACCAAGGTGTTGATGAGCGAGCACGCTTTCAATGATCCTTCGATCAACCAAAAACTGGCCTCGAAGGGCGACCCGGTGATGATCGCGCCAGGCGAGCGGGTCTTGCTGGAAACTGCCGCTCTGCAGCTGGAAGCCCGCGTGGTGGATATGAATTACGGCCAGGGCGCGCTGCCAGAGAACAGCTTCTTTGACCGGTTGACCCTGGAATTGGCCATTTGGCCCAAAGGGAGCCGGGGATAACCCCTGCACTTCAACTTAAATGAAAAAAACTGCCAGACGCCTGGCAGTTTTTGTTGTCTCTCTAGTTGGTTTCCAGCAGATACCGGGCAAAGCGTTTGCCCAGGTCTTCCAGCTGGGCAAGCCCCATCTCGCCGGCGGACCCTTCAAAGTCGATGGTTTCGAACATTTTCCAGTTGAGTGGGGTAACCTTCTCCAAAAAGTCGCGTTTGGCCGTGCCGGCCCATCCGTAGCTGCCAAAGAAAATCGCCTCTTTATCGGTGATGCGCTTGATTGAAGCCATGTCGATTACATTGGACATCATGGGAAAGAGCATTTTTTCATATGTGGGCGCGCCAACGGCTACAGCGCGATTCACCCAAAGCGCGGGCAATAGATTGCCGATGTGCGTATATTGGACGTTGAAAATTTCTACCGGCACATTTTCTGCGGCAATACCCTGGGCAACGGCATTCATCATCTTTTCGGTGTTGCCGTACATGGTGGCGTAAAGCATGGTAACCGCATTTTTGCCAGGCGTGGATTGCATGGCCGCCCATTGAGAATAAAGCTGGATAATCTCCTGGGGATTTTTTCGCCAGATAAGCCCATGCGATGGGGCAACGACCTTGATGGGAACTTCGGCAAGCTTTTGAATGGCCTTGCTAACCGGGATGCTGAAAGTGGCCACAATGTTCACATAGTAGCGCAGGGCTTCGGTTTTATAGAAATCCAGGTCGGTTGTGTCTTCATCAAAAATGGAACCGCGAAATGCGCCGTAACCGCCAAATCCGTCGCAAGAGAAGAGCGCTCCGGTAGTCTCGTCAAAGGTCATCATTGTTTCCGGCCAATGCACAAAGGGCGTGGAATAGAAGCGCAGAGTGTGCGATCCCAGCTCGAGTGTATCACCGTCATCGACGATCTGGACGTTCTCGGTTATGCCGTAATAAGAGACCAGCATTTTGGCTGCTTTTTTACTGCACACCAGCTTCACCTGGGGCGCTTCGGCCAGTAAAGCTTTTACCGCGCCGGAGTGGTCTGGCTCCATGTGATTAATGATGACGTAATCGACCTCGTTGAGTGAAACCAGATGTTGGATCTGCTCCAGAAAAGCGATCGATTCAAATTCTTTGGCAAGATCGATAATCGCTTTTTTGGCATCGTTGATCAGATAAGTGTTATAGGTGATGCCATCTTTTTTGATGGGCCACAGACCTTCAAAAAGGTCGGTTGTGCGGTCATTGATTCCGATCCAAAAGGTATCTGGTGCGATTGCAACGGGTTTCATCCGTCCTCCAAAAATTAGTTGATTTCCATAATCTTGAAGATCACTTTGCCGCCGGGGGTATCCACTTCCACTGCTTCCCCCACCCGGTGACCAATCAACGCGCGGCCAATGGGAGATTCGTGAGAGATGCGGCCATTACGTGGGTCGGCTTCTTTGGGGCCTACCAGGTAATAGGTTTCTGGTTCATAATCATCTTCTTGAATGGTAACATGGTCGCCAATACCGACAATGTTTTTGTCCTGTTCCATTTCATCGATGATCTTGGTGTTGGCCAGAATGTTTTCCAGCTCTTGAATGCGGCCTTCTAGAAATCCCTGTTCTTCCTTTGCGGCAATGTAATCGGCATTTTCCGATAAATCGCCCTGTTCAATGGCAATGCGCAGGCGAGTAGCCAGATCTTCGCGGCGCGGGCCTTTGAGTTCAGCCAGTTCTTCCTGCAGGCGGGCAGCGCCTTCTGCTGTCAGATAATTTACTAAAGTCATCATTGCTCCATCCAGTAAATTGAAAATTAAGTGTTATGTTTGAAAGTGGTTCAGGGCAAAAACCCCGGATCAAACAGTTTTTGGTATTCTTCGATCGCAAAGCGGTCAGTCATTCCGGCAATGTAATCACAAACTGTGCGGTGAAGCCCGCGTTGTTGAATGGTTTCCTGCACCTTTTTGGGTAGGATCAGCGGTTCGTTGACATAGGCTTCAAACAACTTCGTAATGATTTGCTCGGCTTTCACCGACATGCGCATCACGCGGTATTGGCGGTACAGATTATTATACAGAAAATCTTTTAACTGCCGATTGCGGCGGTGCATGTCTTCGCTAAAGCAAACCACATTATAAGGCAGGCGCTGCAATTCGTCTACCGATTTTACGCCGGAGGCTTTGATTTTTTGATCGGTTGCCTCCAGCAGATCATGGACTTCGAGGTTGATCAGGCGGCGGATCAGACGGTGGCGTTCCAAATCGTCCAGGCGGTTCCCCTGCCAGCCCACACTGGCGACAATCAAGTTCCATAATTCCAGGTTTTCGAGCATGTGCACTTGCAGCATGCCTGAGCGCAGTCCATCATCCAGGTCGTGCGCGGTGTAAGCCAGCTCGTCAGCGGCGTTACAGATTTGGGCTTCCAGACCGCCGCGCAGATTCGGGTTGAAATCGCGCGCGTCTGAAACATCATACTCGGTTTCGTGCTTCACCAAGCCTTCCAGCACTTCCCAGCTTAAATTCAGGCCAGGAAAGTCGGGATAGCGGTTTTCCAGTTCGGTTACGATGCGAAAAGATTGTTTGTTGTGTTCAAACCCGCCGTGATCTTTCATCAAGCGGTTGAGCACCGTTTCGCCGGAATGGCCAAAAGCCGGGTGCCCCAGGTCATGAGCGAGGCAAATGGTTTCAACCAGGTCTTCGTTGCCGCCCAAGGCGCAGGCAATGCTGCGCCCAATCTGGGCCACTTCCAGGGTGTGGGTGAGGCGGGTGCGATAATGATCGCCTTCATAGTTGATGAAAACTTGCGTTTTATATTCCAGCCGCCGAAAAGCCGTGGTGTGAAGAACACGGTCACGGTCGCGTTGAAACCTGGTGCGATTATCGGGTTCATCTTCCGGGTACAGCCTTCCGCGGCTGTCTTTGCTGTGAATGCCGTAGGGAGCCAAAGAACGCGCTTCAATCTCCTCCAACATCTCTCTGGTAAACATGGTCTACTCCTCAAAAGACTAAAATCCTGATGAGATAATTGTACCCAATTCTTCACCGGTCAATGCTTTGTGTACATTGCCAGCCTCAAGTCCGGAGAAGATTTGAACCTTCAGATTCGGAATTTGTTGAACCAGGTGGAGCATGCTTTGCACTTTTAACAGCATGCCGCCGGTTACATCAACTGACGCGGAAGCCTGAATGGCTGCCTGGATTTGGGGAAAGGTCTGGGGAGTGATTTTGGAAATCAATTTCTGGCTTTGAGGGAAATCTTCCCATACTCCTTCGTCTTTCCCGGTATAGAGAATGCGGTCAGGGTGAATAACCAGGGCCAGATAGTGAAACAGTTCTTCTGTGGAAAGGATGGTGCCGCCCTGGCCGTGATCAAAGATCACATCACCCATAATGACGGGGAGAAGACCGGCTTGCAGCGCGGACTGGATATTTTGTGTATCCCAGGTGATGATCTTGCGGTGATCGGTCGTAACCATGGCGGAGGGTGGAAAGCTGATGGCAGGCAAGTTCGCTTCGTCGAGAGAACTCATCACAATTTGGTTCAGCTCGCGCGCGTCGCGCCACACCTCTGCAAACCCAAGCCATTCTTCGCGTGAGCGCACGCCGCCATGCGTGCCATATTTTCTCGCGGAGGCGTGTCCAAAGGAACCAGAGCCATGCCCCAAGATGATGTTCAGGTGGGGCTTTTCCTTCTTGGCGGCAGCGATTTCTCCGCAGAGGCGGTTGATGATATCCACTCGCGCCGTTTTGGGTCGGTCTTTGTCGGTGATTAATGAACCACCCAGTTTAAGAAAAATGAGCATCATTACATCTCCACATGGTTTAGAGCGAATGCGGTTTGAGGGTTGTTACAATGGTGCGTACCGCTCCTGCGATGGAAAGCCGGGCGGCCACCTGTTCCGCGTTTGAGGTCTCGACCAGCGCGATGATATTTCCGCCGCCGCCAGCGCCAGAAAGCTTGGCACCGAGCGCTCCGGCTTGCAACGCGGCTTTTACCAGCGCATCCAGGAAGGGCGTGGACACCCCAATTTGCTGTAAAAAAGAATGGTTTTTGTTCATCAAGCTGCCCAGACCGCGGGTTTGCGAGGATTCAAGGGCAGAGCGGGCTTGTTGAACAATCTCGCCGATATGTTCAAAGCAGGTTTCCATTTGCCGCGGGTCGGTCTTCCAGCGCTGGCGCACCGCGCCGACCATCTCGGCAGTGGAACCCGGCTGGCCGCTGTCCGCGATGACAAAGGTGTGCGGGGCGGCGGTTGCCAGTTTTTCAAAGGGCTGGCCGCGCCGGAAGTAGATGGGCTGAGCATAGGTGATGACCGTGTTATCTACGCCGGAAGGCGTGCCGTGGAAGCTTTTTTCAGATTCAAAAGCCAGTTTGTTGACGGTCGCATCATCCAACGGGCAGTTTAGAAAAGCGGAAACAGCGCGCAAAATTGCCACCGCGACTGCCGCTCCTGAGCCCATTCCACCTGCGATGGGGATAGTGGATGTAACGCGCAGGTGAAATGCGGGGTAGGCTGGAAGGCCAAGGTGGGCCTGGAGGATGCGCAGAATTCGAGCGAGCGGGTGTTCTGCGGGCAGGTCTTGCAGGAGACTGATGGTTTGAATGTCCGGCGCGTCGATGAGGACCTCTCCGCTGGTTGCAGTGGGGCGCGCCATCACTACAGCTCGGGCGGCTACCTGAGTAACCGGTATGGCAATTGCCGGCTGTCCATAGACAACCGCGTGTTCGCCAAACAGGATGATCTTCCCCGGGGCACTGGCAGAAATGGCAGGCATGGCAAGTCCATCAGGAGAATATGTAGAAAATCAATAGAACCGCCAGGCAATAGAGCGCGACGGTGATTTGCAGCGGGCGGTCAGAGAGCACCATATCTTCGGGCGCGCCGCCAGCCCCTTTGACCTGGATCAGATACAGGTAGCGGAAAATGCCATAAATCACAAAGGGAATGGTGAGCATCATGGTGTGATTTTCCGGCAGATTCACCGCTGAAAAAGTGTAGAGCGAGTAGGCCATGATGGTGGTGCTGGAGACAATGGTGATGAGCTGGTCTAGCAAGGGGATGGTGTAGCCGTCTAATACACGCCGGTGGCTTTGGGCCTGGTCTTTGGAGAGGGTGGCCAGTTCCGCGCGGCGCTTGCCAAAACCCAAGTAAAGGGTAAACAGGGTCGTAACAGCGAACAACCAGGGGGAGAACCGTTCGACAACGATGAGAGTCACCCCGGCGCTGACGCGTAACACAAACCCGGCCGAGATGAGCAGGACATCAATCAGCGGAACATGCTTAAGCCAGAAGGAATAAAGCACATTAATGATCAGATAAAGAACAACCACCATCGCAAAAAGCGGGGAAAGAACGATGGAAGCCGCCAGCGAAAACATGATGATGATCACAGCAGAGATGACAGCCACGCGCACAGGAAGCTGCCCGGAGGCAATGGGACGGTTTTTCTTCCGCGGATGCGCCCGATCCGCCTCAATGTCTTTGACATCATTGATCAGGTAAACCGCGCTTGAGATGAAACAGAAAATAATCAGGCCAGCCAGGGTGCGGCTGACCGCAAGCGGATTATTAAGCTGGCGGTCGAAAACCAACGCAGCCAGAACGAAGACATTTTTGGTCCACTGGCGCGGACGCATTGATTTTATTAATCCCATCAGCATGAGGTTATCTTATCATAAGATGCTTAAAAGTATGCGCCAAAGGAAGTAAAATTAGACAATGCAGAAAGAAAGATTGGATGTTTTATTAATGGAGCGCGGGCTGGTGGAAAGCCGCTCGCTGGCGCAACGGCTGATTATGGCTGGTGAGGTGCGGGTGAATGGTCAGCCGGTCTTGAAGCCGTCGATCCGGGTGGATGACCAGGCGCTGATTGAAATTGAACAAGGACCAAAATTTGTTTCGCGGGGCGGGGAAAAACTGGAAGCCGCGCTAATCGCTTTTGGACTGACCGACCTGCATGATCTGGTGTGCGTGGATGTGGGCGCGTCGACCGGCGGCTTCACGGATTGTTTACTGCAGTACGGCGCGAAGCGCGTGTACGCTGTGGATGTGGGGTATGGTGTGCTGCATTGGAAACTGCGCAACCATCCGGCGGTGGTATCCATGGAGCGCACCAACGCCAGGCACGTAGAGAATTTTCCGGAAGTGGTGCAGTTGGTGACGATTGACGCTTCCTTTATTTCTTTGAAAGTTCTGCTACCAGCGGTGAAACGCTGGTTTGGCGAGCGTAGTGGACGGACGGTGGTGCTGGTGAAACCGCAGTTTGAAGCCGGCAAGAAAGACGCGGATAAAGGCGAGGGGGTGATTCGCGACCCGGCCATCCACCGCCAGGTGCTGCTTTCAGTGTTGGAATCGGCACAAGAAGAGGGATTTGCGGTGGAAGGTTTGATCCGCTCGCCGCTGCAAGGGCCCAAAGGCAACATTGAATTTTTGGCCAATCTGGCCTTTCCCTTGCAGACGCTGGCGGATTTACACCCAATGGTGGATCGCGTTTTGCCGTTGATTGAAGAGTAGCCACCATTCTTTTGCCCCTGCGGATGAATTAGGGTATACTTCAATCCGACTATGGACCATATCCGAAATTTTTGTATTATTGCGCATATTGATCACGGCAAATCCACGCTGGCAGACCGCCTGCTGCAGATCACCGGCACCATTTCTGACCGGGATATGACCGAGCAGGTTCTGGATAATATGGACCTGGAGCGGGAGAAGGGCGTGACGATTAAGGCTTCGGCGGTGCGGATGAATTACACCGCGGAAGATGGCAAGCAGTATGAGCTTAACCTGATCGACACCCCTGGGCATGTGGACTTTAATTACGAAGTCAGCCGCGCGCTGGCCGCGTGTGAAGGCGCGCTGCTGGTGGTGGACGCGACCCAGGGAATTGAGGCGCAGACGCTGGCGAATCTCTACCTGGCTTTGGACGCGAACCTGACTATCTTACCCGTGATTAACAAAATTGACTTGGTTTCAGCCCGGCCAGATGAAGTGGCTCAAGAGATTGAAGACCTGCTGGGAATTCCTGCCGAGTCGATTCTGAAAATTTCTGCCAAAGCTGGAATTAATGTAGAGCAGGTGCTTGAGCGTGTGGTGAAAGAAATTGCGCCACCGATTGGAAATGAAGTAGAACCCCTGCAGGCGCTGATTTTTGACTCGCATTACGACTCCTATAAAGGCGTTATCGCCTATGTGCGTCTGATGCACGGCTCATTGAGCGCGGAGGATACCATTTACTTAATGGCGACGAAAACCGCTGTTAAGCCGGTGGAAGTTGGCATTTTTGCGCCTGACCTGAAACCGGTAAAACGCTTGAATGTGGGCGAGGTAGGCTATATTGCCACCGGGCTTAAAACGGTTTCGGAATGCCGGGTGGGTGATACGGTTACCCTTGTTGCCCAGAAGGCCGAGAATCCGCTGCCGGGCTACCAAAAGGTGAAGCCGATGGTGTTCGCCGGGATTTATCCAGTGGAAGGCGAAGACTATGAGAACCTGCGCGAGGCGCTGGAAAAGCTGCAGTTAAATGACGCTTCACTTGTCTACGAACCGGAAACTTCGCAGGCGTTGAACTTCGGCTTTCGCTGCGGTTTTCTGGGACTGTTCCACATGGAAATTATCCAGGAACGCCTTGAACGTGAGTATGACCTGGATATTGTCGTTACCGCGCCCTCGGTGGAGTATCAGGTGATTAAGCGCGATGGAACAAAGTTGGTGATCGATTCCCCTGCGCAGCTTCCGCCTGAAGACGATATTGAAGAAATCTTGGAGCCGTGGATGAAGCTGCAAATTTTTACCCCCACGGATTATTATGGAACGATTATGGACCTGGTGATCAAGCGCCGGGGCACCTTTGTGGAGCAGGATTATCCCGCGCCGAACCGCGTGCAATTAAGTTATGAAATTCCGCTCTCGGAATTGATCGTTGACTTCTTCGATGAGTTAAAATCCCGCACGCGCGGTTATGCTTCGATGGATTATCAATTCGCTGATTACCGGGCGGGAAGCCTGGTGAAGCTTGAAATTCTGGTGGATTCGGAGCCTGTAGACGCGTTGGCGGCGATTGTGCACCGTGACGATGCTTATCACAAGGGCCAGGCGCTGGTAAGCCGATTGAAGAAGCTTATTCCGAGGCAATTGTATGATGTTGCCATTCAAGCCTCTTCAGGCGGACGGATTATCTCGCGCGCCAATGTGAAAGCAATGCGCAAAGATGTGCTGGCTAAATGTTATGGCGGCGATATTACGCGCAAGAAGAAGCTGCTGGAAAAGCAAAAACGCGGAAAGAAGCGCATGAAAATGGTTGGCAATGTGGAGATTCCACAGGAAGCGTTTATGGCCGTGTTGCGTCTGGAGGACGAGTGAGTTCAAGCAAAGGCGCGATGATTCGCAAAGCTGGCCGGTGGCTTCCGGGCGTGTTCATCAGCGTAGTTCTGCTCGTTGTTGTTTTTCGCGTAGCCGAATGGAATGATCTGGGGGACGCTTTCACCTATATTCGCTGGCCGTACATCGCTGCGGCGCTGGCGCTGACCCTGGCTTCGCTGCTGACGAAATCAGCAGCCTGGCGGACGCTATTGGATAACGCCCCCGGATACTGGCAGACTTTTTTCATTGTCAACGAAGGCTATTTTCTGAATAATATTCTCCCGTTTCGCGCTGGGGAAGTGGGCCGTGCCATTTTTATGGGGCAAAGCAGTAAAAAGGGCACGATGCATGTGATTTCCACCATCGTGATTGAACGGGCTTTTGACGTGGCAATGGCCGCGTCACTGTTGTTGGCTACCCTGCCGCTCACTCTGGGCATGGCTGAGGCCAAGTCGGCGGCGGTAACGACGATCATTCTGGTTGTGGCTGGTTTTGGCGCGCTGTTCTTGATGGCCCGCTTCAATGAGCAGGTAAAAGACCTGGTCAACCGTGTGGGCGGGCGCTGGCCGCTGGTGCAAAAGTGGATTGTGCCGCGGATTGATTCTTTGTTAGATGGACTGAAAGTGCTAACCCGGCCGTCGCAATTTTTTGCGGCAGTCGCCTGGAGCCTGGTAACCTGGGTTTTTTGGGTTGGTATTTATTATGTGATGCTGCTTTCCATCGCTCCCAACGCGCCGTTATGGTGGGGAGCGTTCGTGGACAGCTTTTTGGCAATGGGTATGGCCATTCCCTCTGCGCCCGCCGGCCTGGGGGTGTTTGAGGCATCCATTGTTTTTGCGCTTTCCTTATTAAAAGTAGACGCTGCCAAGGCTTTGGCGTACGCCATTTCGCTGCACTTTATGCAGTTTGTTACGACAGCCATATTCGGGTTGATCGGTCTTTTACGCGAAGGTCGTTCAATCAGCGCGTTGTTCGAGGGGATGGAGAAAAAAGAACAACCGGACACTATTTCATAAGCAACGGAGTAACAAAACATCATGTCGAAGCGAACTTTAATTACGGGTGGGGCCGGTTTTATTGGCTCAAATTATGTCGCGCGATTACTTTCGCGTGGAGAAGATGTAAAGGTATTGGACAACCTTTCGCGCGGGGGCGCAGAGCGAAATTTGAGTTGGTTGCGAGAAACTTACGGCAAAGACAGCTTTGAGTTAATCCAGGCGGACGTGCGAGACGCCAGCGCGGTGAAATCGGCTGCGCAAGATGCTGATATCATTGTTCACCTGGCCGCGCAGGTGGCGGTAACAACCTCGGTAACTGATCCGCGCACCGATTTTGAGATTAATGCCCTGGGAACCTTCAATGTAATGGAAGCGGCCCGCGCGTCTGGCCGTGCGCCGGTGGTTGTTTACGCTTCCACTAATAAAGTCTACGGCGGGATGGAAGACGTGGAAGTGGTGGAAAAAGCAACCCGCTATGAATATGGAACGCTGCCTTACGGTGTGTCGGAACAAGAACCGCTTGACTTTCATTCTCCGTATGGCTGCTCCAAAGGCACCGGTGATCAATATGTGCGCGACTACGCGCGCATTTACGGGCTTCCGACGGTGGTGATGCGCCAGAGCTGCATTTATGGTCCGCGCCAGTTTGGAATTGAAGACCAGGGGTGGGTGGCGTGGTTTATCATTGCCACCGTTCTCAACCGCCCGATGACGATTTATGGGGATGGCAAGCAAGTACGCGATCTACTCTACATTGATGATTTGCTCAATGCTTATGATGCAGCCATCCAGCGCATTGACATCACAGCCGGGCAAGTTTACAACCTGGGCGGCGGGATGGTCAATACCATTTCAGTATGGAAAGAATTTGGTCCCATGCTGGAAGAACTGGCTGGCCGCGACATGCCCGTGCAAGTTGGAGACTGGCGGCCTGGAGATCAAAAAGTGTATGTGTCTGATATTCGTAAGGCGAAAAGCCAGTTGAACTGGTCGCCTGATGTTTCAGTGCAGCAGGGGGTGCAGAAGCTGTATGATTGGGTGAAGCAAAACCAAAACTTATTTTGAGGTCAGCGCATGAATGTACTGGTTGTATTGACATATTATCGCCCCCACACCAGCGGTCTGACGATTTATGCTGAGCGCCTGGCCGAAGCCATGGTCAAACGCGGACATCAAGTAACGGTGTTGACCTCTCAATTTGAAAAGAATCTGCCCCGTGAGGAAGTGCGGAACGGTGTGCGAATTGTGCGCGCGCCTGTGCTGTTCCGCATCAGCAAGGGCGTGATCATGCCCTCGTTTGGGTGGCTGGCCACCAAACTGGCCAAAGAAAGTGACTTGATTCATCTACACCTGCCGCAGTTTGACGCGGCCGGGGTTGCCCTGCGCGGCAGACTGATGAAAAAGCCCACCGTGATCACCTATCACTGCGATTTGATTATGCCGCCTGGCGCGTTAAGCCGCCTGGCTAACGCGGCGGTGTTGGTGATGAATGAGATGGCTGGCTGGTTTACCCATCGGATTGTTACTTACACGCAAGACTACGCTGACAACTCCAAATATCTGTCCCGCTTTGCGAAGAAATTGAAGATTATTCAACCGCCGGTGGAGCTGCCCGAAACCACCGAAGACAAAGTGCGCCTTTTCAGCCAGCAGCACAACCCCGAACGCTGCTCGCCGGTAATTGGGATGGCCGCGCGTTTCGCCACGGAAAAAGGGGTGGAAGTGCTGATGAACGCGCTGAAAATCGTGGTGGAGAAATATCCGCGGGCACTGGTGCAGTTCGCCGGCCCTTATCAGAATATTATTGGTGAAGAGGAATACTTCGCCCGGTTAGAGCCGCAGCTGCGCCAATTTGAAAAAGCCGGCAACTGGAAATTTATGGGCACCCTCGACCCTGAAGCAATGGCGGCCTTCTACCGAAATATTGACGTGCTGGTCATGTCGAGCTTGAACTCTACTGAGGCGTTTGGGTTGGTTCAGATTGAAGCGATGATCAACGGCAAACCCTGTATCGCTTCGAACCTGCCTGGAGTGCGCCAGCCGGTGAAGATGCATGAAATGGGTCTGGTTACACCGATTGGTGACAGTGAAGCGCTGGCCAATGCGATTATGGATGTGGTGGAACACCATGAAAAATATGAGCGCGACCCCAAGCCGATCCGCACGCGTTATTTGCCGGAGAGCGTGGCGGTCGCGTACGAAGAACTCTACCAGGAAATGATCGAAGAACTGCACATTACCCCTGCAGCTTGACAGGAATGGCGGGATTTCGCCTCTTTACGGAGCCAACACGGATGACTAACAAGACCAATAAAGATTTTCTATGGGTGAATATCAGCGAACTGCCGTATTTTCGCGGTTTGCTGCGAGCCGTGGAAGCGCGGTTTTACCAGGACATTGAACTGCAACGGCCTGTTTTTGACCTGGGTTGCGGCGACGGGCAGTTTGCTCAGACTACATTCGATCAAAAGATTGATGTGGGCTTGGACCCGTGGACCGGCCCGATTAAAAAGGCGATTAAAACTGGCGCTTATCAGATGGTTCTTCAGGGCAGCGGAGCGGAGATCCCCTTCCCGGATCAATCCTTCAACAGCGCCATCAGTAATTCGGTGCTGGAGCATATTCCTGACCTGGATCCGGTGCTGAAAGAAGTTCACCGGATTTTGAAACCAGGATCTCTGTTTGTTTTTTGCGTTCCCAACCACCAGTTTTTGGGGACGCTGTCGATTTCTAATTTCTTCGATCGTATGGGTCTAAAGGGGTTGGGTAATGCCTACCGCAGTTTCTTCAACCGGATTTCCAGGCACTATCACTGTGATTCCCCTGAAGAGTGGAAAGACCGCCTGGGCCGCGCCGGGTTTGATGTGGTTGAGTGGTGGCATTATTTTTCGCCGGGCGCGTTTCACGTTCTGGAATGGGGCCATTATTTTGGTCTGCCTTCAGCCGTGGCGCATATCCTCTTTCGCAAGTGGATTTTAAGCCCGACGGCCTGGAATCTGGCGGTTACCCGCGCGGTTGTCCAGAAATTTTATGATGAACCGGCAAAGAACCCTCAAGGCGCTTACACGTTTTATATTGCTCGCCGCAGATAAGCGTGACTCGATCCAAAAAATTGCGAGTTTCCTGGGAGTGTATAATAATCGCTCAAGGAAGGATTTCCCGTTTCCAATTCAATAGTGAGATGAATGAAAATGAAAGAACCGAGCGTTCTCGATTATTTCAAAGCACGCTTAAACCCCTGGGCAAAAGAGATCCCTGACATTTTCGCGGGGGAAACCTGGTCGTCTGAAGACGAAGCGGCCGCGCCAGAGCATGAATATTCGGCGCTGCCCGCGCGCGAAGAAGGCGTGCCTTTCTGGCAAAGCATTGCCGCGACTGCCTGGAAAAGCACGGCGGCGCTGTTTTTTGCCCTGATCGCGCAAATTCAACTGGACAGCCAAACGCCGAACCCTAAAGCGGGCATTGCTCTGTATGTTATGTCGGCGGCGATGTTGATCGCGGCCATTTTGACCGATGAGGTCAAATTCCCCTCGTCGTCAGCCGTGGACACCAACTGGTTATCCACTTCGGTTAAACAGCGCGGCCTGGTGATCGGAATCCCCGCCATGCTGCTGGCGTTTCTCACTTTTGGCGGGAATAGCTTCACATTGATTAATCTGGTTCTGTGGGGTGTGGCGATTTATGGCATGCTGCTGGCGTTTTGGGAACCGCAGAAAAACGGTTTTCGGCTTTGGCCGGAGAAAATAAAAGGCTGGTTTGCGCAGCCGGTGGTGAGTCTGCGTTTTTCGGCCTGGGGTGTGCTACTGTTGGTGGTCATCGGTGTGGTGATCTTCTTCCGAGCTGGAAATTTGGAAGGCATCCCCGGAGACCCTTTCAGCGACCATGCCGAGAAACTGCTTGATGTGAGCACAATTTTGCAGGGTGAATTCCCGATTTTCTTTCCGCGAAATACCGGCCGTGAGGCCATTCAAATGTATCTGACGGCCCTGGTTTCGATTGTTTTTGGCACCGGGTTATCCTTTATGAGCTTGAAAATCGGCACCGTGCTGATTGGCCTGTTCACTCTGCCTTATATGTACTTGCTTGGCAAGGAACTGGGCGGGCGCTGGGTGGGGCTGCTGGCGCTGCTGCTGGCGGGAGTATCGTATTGGGGAAATGTTATCGCGCGGATTGGGCTGCGCTTTCCGCTATATCCGGCTTTTACCGCGCCAACTCTTTATTATCTCATTCGCGGATTACGCCGCCAGAACCGCAACGATTTGATTCTGGCCGGCATTTTCCTGGGGTTGGGTTTGCATGGTTACAGCCCAATGCGGATTGTGCCGTTTGTGGTTTTAGCGGCGTTTGGCATTTACCTGATTCACCGGGTTTCTCTTGGCAGAAAAGTCGAGGTGTTAGGCGGGCTGGTTTTGCTGGCATTTTTTGCCATGATGATCTTCCTACCCTTGATGCGCTATGCTATTGACCAGCCTAATGATTTTAGCTATCGGGCGTTAACGAGGCTTAGCAGTGTCGAAAGGGCGCTGCCAGGCTCGCCGGCGGTGATCTTCCTGGATAATCTCTGGAAGTCGCTGGTGATGCCCTTCTGGAAAAATGGCAATATCTGGGTGCATTCTGTCACCGGCCGTCCCGCGCTGGATGTGGTTTCGGCGATGTTTTTCTTCATGGGTTTAGTGATGCTGGTGGTGCGGTATCTGCGCCAGCGCGATTGGCTGGACCTGTTTTTGCTGGTATCCATTCCTATTTTGATGATGCCTTCAATCCTTTCGCTGGCGTTCCCGGACGAGAACCCTTCGCTGAACCGTTCGGGCGGGGCGTATGTGGTGATCTTTTTAATCACGGCGATGGCCGTGTACGCGTTCTTTAAGGCTGCCTGGATGAAAGCGCGGGGTCGGCTGGCAAAGAGCTCGCTGGCAGTGCTCGGGGTGCTGTTGTTGGGAATGCTGCTCAGCCAGAATTACGACTTGGTTTTTGAACAGTTTAAGCGGCAGTTTGATCTCAATTCTTTGAACACAACGGAGATCGGCGAGACCATTCGAGATTATGCCAGCTCTGTCGGCAGCGCAGACAGCGCGTATGTGGTGCCATACCCGCATTGGGTGGATACGCGCCTGGTCGGGATCAATGCCGGGTATCCCGAGAAAGATTATGCCCTCTGGCCGGAGGATTTTGAGATGACTCTGGGACAAATGGGGACAAAACTGTTTGTTTTGAAACCGGAAGATACACAGGCGCTAGAGCAGCTTAAGACGCTGTATCCGCAAGGGGTGGTCAGCCGCAAAGAATCGATCTATGAAGGAAAAGACTACCTGCTTTTCCTGGTTGCCGGACAGGCTCCGATTGTACAATAAAGACATTGCTCAATAAGGTTCGCGATTAAAATCAATAACTATGGACGAATCCGTTACCCCAATCCATCAAGAGGCGGCAGAAGCGCCTCAGCACTCTGCCCGGCTTCCGTGGTACGCGCCTGTGATCTTAATCGGCGTTCTGCTCATGGCGGCGTATTTCCGCTTTACCGGTTTGAATTGGGACGATGTTTACCATCTTCACCCTGATGAGCGCTTCCTGACGATGGTGGAGACGTCCATCGCGCCGGTGAATAATCTCTGGGATTACTTCAATACCACCACCTCTAGCCTGAATCCCAACAACAACGGGTACACGTTCTATGTGTATGGCACGCTGCCCCTGTTCATTGTGCGCTATGTGGCCGAGTGGGTTGGGCAAACGGGCTACAACGAAGTTCACCTGGTTGGACGGGCGTTGTCGGGCCTGGCAGATGTGTTGACTGTTTTGCTGGTATTTGCGATAGCGTTCCGGCTTTTTAAGCACTATCGGTTGGCGCTGTTGGCGGCGGCTTTTTCCGCGGCGGCTGTGATGCAGATTCAGTTATCGCATTATTTCACGGTTGATAATTTCGCCAATTTCTTTGTGTATCTGGCTTTTTATTTCGCTGTGGAGCTGCTCGCGCGCGATGAACAACCTCAATCCGCCCCGCCGCCCAGCGAGCAGACCATGCAAACCCTGCTGACCCGCGCTGGTGAAAACCTGGGAATTTATGTTTTGTTTGGTTTGGGGCTGGGAATGGCAACTGCCTCGAAGGTCAGCGCGGCGCCGATTGCAATGTTGCTGCCGATGGCCGCTTTTATCCGCTGGGTTAGCGTGCCCCAGGAAGACCGGGAGTGGATGGCAGCGGTTTTGTTCCGCAATCTGGTAGTCGCGGCGGCTGTTAGCCTGCTTACGTTTCGTGTTTTCCAGCCCTATGCTTTTAATGGCTTGTTCAGTCTGAATCCGGCGTGGTTATCGAGTTTGAAAGAACTTTCAGCGATGTCCACAGGTGATGTCGACTTTCCGCCTGCTTTGCAGTGGGCGCGGCGCCCGCTGACTTTTTCTTTCACTAACATGGTGCGCTTTGGTCTGGGCTATCCGCTGGGGATTCTGGCGTGGAGCGCCTTTTTATGGATGGGCTGGAAGATGCTGCGCGGCGAATGGAAGAAGTATCTGCTGCCGTGGGGTTGGACCGCGTTTTACTTTACCTGGCAGTCAGTTAATTTTACCCGCAGCATGCGCTACCAGATTCATGTTTACCCCGCGCTGGCGATGATTGCCGCTTGGGCGGTGCTTGCTCTCTGGGAGCACCGCACTGAAGCGTCCGGCTGGCTGGGAAAGAACTGGCGAAAAATGCTGGCGGCTGCCGCCGGCGTGGGAGTGCTGGCCGGCACGGTTGTGTGGGCCTTTATGTTCACGCGCATTTACACGCGGCCGGTCACGCGGGTTGAAGCCAGCCAGTGGATTTACCAAAACGTACCGGCGCCGATTAATGTGCGCATCCATACCGGCGATCAAGTCTACAATCACCCGCAGCCATTTCGAGCCGGTTTGGCGGTTACGTACGAGCAGCCGTATCGTTACCAGTATATTCCTCAGGAAGACGGGCAGCTTGTGCAGGTGCGGTTACCGCATGTGTTGGGAACCGGTGTGAACTTTGCCGACCAAACCCTTGTGCTCACCATCCGCGGTGACCGCGAAGCGGAGTTCCCGCTGGCGGTGGGGCAGGTGAGCGGCGCTTTTCCGGCGGCGAGCGACCCGCGCGGAGATGAAAGCCTGGTGCTTTTTGACGTTCCTGTGGAGGCGAGAGCCGGGCAGCCGTTGTATATCGAAATTCGGCCAGGCGTTGAGGGGGGCAGCTTTCAGCTGGCGGGTGCCATTCAAATGGGCATCATCAGGGTTAATGGCGAGCTGGTCGAAGAAGCTCTGCCCGAAGCGGTTGCGGCTTTACTCCCCGGCGACCGGTACTCGATCCGGCTTACCAATCACCCGGCCGGGCTGCTCGAAGAGATTTCCATTCCCCATATTGTGGATTGGGAAGGCCAAACGGGTGAAAAGACGCTGCGCATTGATTTGATGAACGATGAACCCGAACAGGGATTGTATGGCTCGGCCGAGGTTACCAGCACCTTTACGGCTGGCGCGGATGCCCGCGGTGAAGGATACATCTTCCGCTTTGACCCGCCGATTGCGCTTCAACAAGAGAAAACGTATGTGCTTTCCCTCCATTTTGAAACTGGAGCAGGGCGACTGGCGCTGTATGGCAGCAAGCATGTCAACGAATCTTCCTGGGATGATGCGATTCCGATCAGTCTGAATGATTACAATCCCTACGATTATTACATGGGACTGTACCGCACCGATTTGAATTTTGAGATGTATTGGGATGACAACGCCGAAAAGCTGCAGCGCTTTTTGACCAATCTCGATCAGGCGGACTACATTTTCATCACCTCCAACCGGCAGTGGGGCACGACCACGCGCGTGCCAGAGCGATACCCTTTGACCACAGAGTATTACCGGCAGTTAATCGGCTGCCCGGTGGATAAAGAGATCACCTGGTGCTACAGCGTGGCCGAGCCGGGCATGTTTAGTGGCAACCTGGGGTTCGAGCTGGTCAAAATATCGCAATCGAACCCGAACCTGGGCAGCTTTGAAGTGAACACGCAGTTTGCCGAAGAAGCCTTCACGGTTTACGATCATCCCAAGGTGCTGATCTTTAAGAAAACCGCCGGCTACTCGCCCGCGCATGTGCGGGAGATTCTGGGGCGGGTGGACTTATCCAAAGTGGTGCGGCTAACCCCGGCCCAGGCCAAAGATTACCCTGGCGATCTCACTTTGCCTGCGGCTCGTTTGGCGCAGCAACGCAGCGGCGGTACCTGGTCAGAGCTGTTTGACCGCGATTCCTGGATCAACGCCTGGCCAGTGGTGACGGTTGTGGTCTGGTATGTTTTCATCGCGCTGCTGGGTTGGATGGTGTACCCGTTGACGCGGCTGGCCTTTGGTGGATTGGTTGATAAAGGTTATCCGGCTGCGCGCCTGGTTGGGCTGGTGCTGTTTGCTCTGCTAGCCTGGTGGGCCGGTTCGATGGGCTGGGCGGTTACCCGCGGCACGTTGATCGCTTGCCTGGCTGTGCTGGCGTCGGGCAATCTGGCGCTGTTCTGGTGGAAGAAGGATGAAATTCTGGCCGAAGTGCGTGGAAAGGGCCGCTATTGGCTGACCGTCGAGCTGGTCGCCGCGGGATTCTTCCTGTTCTTCCTGCTGATTCGTCTGGGCAACCCCGATTTGTGGCACCCCTATAAAGGTGGGGAAAAGCCGATGGACTTTTCCTATTTCAACGCGGTGATTAAGAGCGCGACGTTCCCGCCCTATGATCCGTGGTTTTCGGGCGGGTATATCAACTATTATTATTACGGATTTGTGCTGGCAGGAATGCCGGTGAAGCTGCTGGGGATAGTCCCTTCAGTGGCCTATAACCTGCTGTTGCCCTCACTGTACAGTTTGCTGGCGTTGGCAGCCCTCAGCATTGGCTGGAACCTGGCTGTGCCGGGATCTGCGGATGAAGAAGAAGGCCACAAGCTGGAAAACGAGCGCAGGGGTCTGCTGGCGGGGTTGGGCACGGCGATTCTGCTGCAGGTGCTGGGTAACCTGGGCACCGTGCGGATGATCTGGCAGTCTTTGCAGAAGATTGTGGCCCCCGGCGGCGCGATTGAAGGCGCCAACCCGATCCAACATCTGCTTTGGGGCGTGCAGGGTTTCTTCAAGTATGCATCGGGTGTGCGGTTGCCGGTTGGACCGGGTGATTGGTATTGGATTCCCAGCCGGGTGATCCCTGGCGAGCCGATCACCGAGTTTCCCATGTTCACTTTTCTCTACGCGGATTTACACGCGCATTTGCTGGCATTGCCTCTGACCGCGCTGGCCGTGTTGTGGGCGATCTCGGTCTTCAAGCGGCAGTGGAAATGGGCTGATTGGGGTGAGTTGGCCGCCAGTCTGGCTCTGGGCGGCGCGGTGATTGGTGCACTGCGCCCGACGAATACCTGGGATTTCCCCACGTATTTGATCTTAGGAGTATTGGTTGTGGTGTATACCGCCCTGCGCTACGCCACGCCGGTACAACGGCTCTCCATTTTACCGGTTTTCTGGCAGCGGGCGGCGGTTGCCGCGCTCTCTGCCGGGTGTTTGGCGGCGGCGGCTTTTCTTTTCTACGCACCTTTCTCACATTGGTTTGGGCAGGCATACAATCAGGTGGAAATTTGGAAGGACGCGCGCACGCCGTTTGGTTCTTACTTTACCCATTGGGGATTATTCCTGGTGGTCATTTTTAGCTGGCTGTGGTGGGAAATTCGGGATTGGATGGATTCCACGCCGGCCACCGCGCTGCGCAAGATTTACCCTTACCGGGGATGGATCCAGGCTGGGTTTATCGTTCTTTTGGGCTTAATCATCGGGTCTTTTCTGTTGAAGGTGCAGATCGTCTGGCTGGCGCTGCCGATGGCTGTTTCGGCCGGCGTGCTGATGCTGCGCCCCCATTTAAGTGATGAAAAACGCTTTGTGTGTTTCGTGGTGGGAACAGCGCTGCTGCTGACCATGATGGTGGAATTGATCCGCCTTTCAGGCGACATTGGCAGAATGAATACGGTGTTCAAGTTCTATCTGCAAGCATGGACCCTGCTTTCTGTCTCTGCCGGGGCGGCGTTTTTCTGGCTGCTGCCTGCTGTGCAAGAAAAATGGAAACCGGGCTGGCAAACCGCATGGCAAACCACGCTGACATTGTTGGCGGCGGGCGCGCTGCTCTTTCCGCTGTTTGGCGGTTTCGATAAAATCCGTGACCGGATGAGCAGCCTGGCCCCACACACTCTGGATGGGATGGATTACATGCCGTATTCAGAATACGCGGACAATGGCCAGACGATGCAGCTGGATGAAGATTATCGCGCGATCAGGTGGATGCAAGAAAATGTTGAGGGATCGCCGGTGATTCTCGAGGCGAATGTGCCTGAATATCGCTGGGGTAACCGATTTACCATTTACACCGGTCTACCTGGTGTTGTGGGTTGGAATTGGCACCAGCGCCAGCAGCGGGCGATTACCCCTGGTGATTGGGTGTGGGAGCGGGTGAACCAGGTGGAGGCGTTCTACCTCTCCACCAGCCGTGAGGAAACGGAACGCATTCTTGAAACCTACGATGTTCGTTATGTGGTGGTGGGGCAGCTTGAGCGCGTATTTTATTCCGGCCCCGGGTTGGAGAAATTCGGTCTTTGGGAAAATGACCTCTGGCAAAAGGTATACGAAGATGGCCAGACGGCCATATACCAGGTTTTGGACTAATCGTAACGGCCATTTAATCGGAGAGATATGATTGCCTTCCTGAAATGGTATTTCTGGATAACAATGTTGGGGTTGCTGGGTCTGCCGGTGGTCGCCCGACTGTTTCCTTACTTGAAAGATAAAGGATACGCCTTTGCCCGCATTGCCGGCCTGCTGATGTGGAGTTTCGTCTACTGGCTGTTGGCGTCGTTAGGCGTATTGCAAAATGACGTGGGGGGGCAGTGGGTGGCGCTGCTTCTGCTGGCGGTGGCTGGGGTATGGAGCGCCCGCCAGATTGGCTGGAGTATGCTCTGGCATACGCTGCGCACGCAGTGGCGCACGGTTTTAGTGAGCGAAATGTTGTTTCTGCTGGCTTTCGCGGGTATGGCTGCCTTACGCGCCACGGACCCGGTGATCTCTGGCACAGAAAAGCCGATGGAGCTGGCTTTCATCAATGCCATTCTGCGCTCCGAAAAATTCCCACCGCATGACCCGTGGCTGTCGGGTTACTCCATTTCTTATTACTACTTTGGCTACGTCATGTCCGCGATGCTGACGCGCATCACGGCCACGGCTTCTGGCATCGGCTTCAACCTGTCCATCGCGTTGTGGTTTGCACTCACGGCGCAGGGTGCGTTTGGAATTGTGTTTCACCTGCTGACTGCCCGCAGAGAAGAACGCGGCGAACCCAGGCGTGCCATTGCAACCGCGCTGCAAGCGCTACTGGCCCCGTTATTCGTTCTCGTGGTCAGCAACCTGGAAGGTTTTTTGGAAGTGCTGCACAGCGCGGGATGGTTTTGGAAACAAACCGAAAGCGGGGAATGGGTCTCTCCCTTTTGGACCTGGCTGAACATTCAGGAATTGGTGAATCCCCCGACCCCGCCCTTTACCGGTGTCCCCGAGCGGATAGGAGGAATCTGGTGGTGGCGGGCTTCGCGGGTATTGCAGGACTTTGATCTGGCGGGTAACAGCAAAGAGATTATCGATGAGTTCCCGTTTTTTACGTTTCTTTTGTCCGATTTGCACCCGCATTTACTTTCCATGCCGTTTGTGCTGCTTGGCGTCGCGGCAGCATTGAATCTGTATTACGGCCGCGAACAATATCTGCCGAAAGGGCAGAATATTTTCGCCTGGCTGCGCGATTTTGTGTCTGGCACCAACCAGCCGCTGCGCGAGACGTTTCTGGTCAAGCGGCTGTCACACCTGGAGTTCTGGTTTTCGGCGCTTATTTTAGGCTCTCTGGCGTTCTTGAACACCTGGGACTTCCCGATCTATGTGGGTATCTACAGCCTGGCGATTGGGTTGGTGTTGTATGAGCGGAACGGCTGGAACCGGGAGTTGATCTGGAAGTTTCTTGAGTCCGGTGTGGTGATGGGGATTACCGCCATTCTCTTTTACTTTCCGTTTTATGTGGGATTCTCTTCCCAAGCCGGTGGCTTCCTGCCCAGCCTGTCTTTCTACACGCGCGGGGTCTTCTTCTGGGTGATGTTCCTGCCCTTGTTGGTGCCCATTTTTATCTGGGCCTGGATGCATTGGCACTCCGGCGCGCGCCCGGGGGCGTTGAAGAACGGGTTAAAATTCAGCGGGTTTGTGGTTGGGGGACTGTGGTTGTTTTCGTTCTTGATCAGTTTTTTGATTTTAACCCTTACAGCGGCTGGCAGCCTGCTGGCGGGAGGAGAAGGCCGCGTGGCCGCATGGATGGGCGAATTGAGCGCGTTGGGCGGGCTGTTTGCTGGCCTGCATGGCAGCGCGGAGAGTGGTTATCTATTGCTTTCCTCTTTCGCGCGGCGGCTGGCCCAGCCGGGGACCTGGATTACATTGTTTGGTTTTCTGGCCCTGGTTTGGGGCGGGCTGTTCTGCCTTCGGGGAGAGCCGGGTGTGGAACTGCGTCCACAGCCGAAGAGCGCCGGGTTTGTGCTGCTGCTGGCCTTGATGGGGGCCGGACTGACCCTGGTTCCAGAGTTTATTTATCTGCGCGACCAATTTGGCTGGCGCATGAACACGATTTTTAAGTTCTACTACCAGGCATGGATCGTATGGGGTCTGGCGGCAGCTTACGCGACAATCATAGCCAGCGAGGAGCTAAAGCGAGGTTGGCGGTTCGCCTTCCAGGTGCTCTCTGTGGTAGTGATCTTTATGGGTTTAAGCTATCCTTATTTTGGTGTCTATCAAAAGTTTCGAGGGCTTCCATCCCTATCGGCCCTAAACCTGGATGGGACGGCGTATATCGAAGAATACAACCCTGATGAAGCCGAAGCGATTGCTTGGCTGCGGCAGGCACCGGTGGGGGCGCTGGCTGAAGCGGTGGGCGGCAGCTATACCGGCTATGCGCGGATTGCCACACACACCGGGCAGCCCAATGTTTTGGGTTGGCCTGGCCATGAAAGCCAATGGCGGGGCGGCAGCGCAGAAATGGGCACGCGCCAGTCGGATATCATCACCTTATATGAGACCAATTCGTGGGAAGCGGCGCGGGAGATTATTGACCGCTATGACATCCGCTATATTTATATTGGCGGCCTGGAATGGCAAACCTACCGGGTGAATGTGGACAAATTTCAAGGCAATCTGGCCAAAGTATTTGAAAATGAAACGGTTATGATTTTCGCGGTATCGGGGCCAGAGGCGGTGAGCAATGCGAAATAACTTCAAGAAATCAATAACCACCGAGACGGTTTTTTATGGCGCGGCTTTTCTTCTGGCTTTAGCGCTGCGCCTGGTCGGGCTGGGTTTGAAACCGCTGGATGATGCCGAAGCTGTTTGGGCGCTGCAGGCTTTTCGCCTTTCTCAGGGCGAAGGCGCGCTGATCGGCGCGGAACCCCTGCTGGTGGTGTGGAACGCGATCCTGTTTTTCTTCACCGGCGCTTCTCCTTTCTGGGCGAGGCTGATTCCGGCCTTGTTTGGCAGCAGCCTGGTGTTGCTGGCGGCGGCGCTGAAGCAATCGGTTGGAAAAATACCGGCCTTGTTGGCGGCAATCTTTATTGCGGTGGACCCTGGGTTCATCGCGGGGGCGCGGCAGGTGGGGGGGTGGCCAATTGCATTGTTTGGCTGCGCGAGCGTGCTGTTTTTCTTGAGCCGCAGGCAATATTCCTGGGCGGGTTTGAGCCTGGCGCTGGCCATTTTAGGCGGGCAGAATGCGTGGCTGGTGGGGATGATGGTTGGGATCACCTTCCTCTGGGGAAAAGTGTTTGCTGGGAATGAGGATGTTGAATCAACGGCGGAGATTCAACCGGTGAGGCTGCTGGCCTGGCTGGGGGGAGCGCTGATATTGCTGGGAAGCGGATTTTTCTTTTTTCCTCAAGGCATCAGCGCGATTGGATCGACTATTGCCGGGTTTTTCTCCAGTTGGATGGAACCGGCTTCGGTGTCGGTTTCACAACTGATGGCCGGTGTGTACTCTGGCGCGCCGGTCTGGCTGGTTTTTGGGTTGTGGGAGATGATTCGCGGGCTGCGAAAGCGTGATGCTTTTACCTCACTCTGCGCGCGTTTTCTTTTTATCAGTTTGCTGGTTCTATTGATTTACCCCGGGAGGGCTACTCTGCATGCCAGCCTGATCACACTGCCGCTCTTGATCTTGTCTGCGCGCTGGTTCGCGGCGTTTTTATCCAAACAGGAGGAATCAGCGGCGGTGATGGGCGGGCTGAGTCTGCTAAACCTGGCATTGATCTTGTTTGTGTTTTATAACCTGTGGAAAATTTTAATCGGCCAGCCCGGGTTTGGTGAAAACGCTTACCTGATGCGGTGGCTCAGCGCGGCCGGGGGTCTGGCGTTAATCTTATTGATTGCGCTGCTGATTGCCTGGGGCTGGTCTGAAACGCTGGCGCCCAAGGCAGCGCTGGGCGGATTGTTGTTAGGCCTGATTCTCCTTCAAGTTTCCGCGGCGTGGAGCGCAACAGGACTGGACCGCAGGCCGCAGGCAGAAATCTGGTGGTCAGACGCGTGGATTCAGGACGCACAGCTTGTCGGGCAGACGATACGTGACCTCTCGCTGTGGAACACCGGTGAGGCAAACAAGTTGGAGGTGGTTGTGATTGACCTTCAATCCCCGGCGTTGGAGTGGCTGCTGCGTGACCAGGAATATCGTGTAGTAGAAAAGTTGGCAGCAGCAGAACAGCCAGATATTGTGATCACCCGCGATCAGGACTCTTTAGGATTGGCTGCGGCTTATACCGGTCAGGATTTTGTGTGGGAAAACCAGCCAGCCTGGCGTTTGATGATGCCGCTGGAATGGCTGGAGTGGATGGTTTCCCGCGATGCGCCGCAAGAGAAGATACCGCTGGTTTTGTGGGCGCGCAGCGATCTGCTGCCGGGAAATGATGGCGATACTGCCCATGCTGCGCCATAAGATATCGATCAGGTAATTCCATTTATGGGTGATCAGGCTGCTTATCGGGTAAAGGTTGTGAATCAAATTGGCCGGTGGCTGCTCAGGCCGCTTGGCCGGTTGCTGTATCGAATCCTGGCGAAGCCCGAAATTGATGGGCTGGAAAATGTGCCTAAAGAGGGATCGTATCTGATCGCGATTAATCATGTGTCCATTTTTGAGCCGCCGTTTGTGATTCCATTTTGGCCGGTGCCGCCAGAGCCTCTAGGCGCTGCGGAGGTTTGGCGGGAACCCGATAAAGCCTTGCTGGCCAAGTTCTACGGCGGAATTCCGATTGACCGTGATGCCTATGACCGCCAGGCATTAGATCGGGTGGTGGCGGCAATTCGGGGTGGCGCAAGAGTATTGATCGCGCCGGAGGGACGACTTTCTCGCATTCCCGGTCTAAGGCGCGCCAAACTGGGCATTGCTTACCTGGCAGAGCGGACGAACGCGGCCATAGTACCGGTGGGTGTATCGGGAGCAACGCAAAACTTTCTGACGCGCGCTTTGCAAGGTCAGAAACCGGTAATCCGTATGAAGATTGGTAGGCCATTTACTTTGCCCCCTATCAGCGCTCTGGAGGGCAGCCGCAAAGAAGCTTACCAGCAAAATGCCGACCGGGTAATGGCACGAATTGCCGCGCTGCTTCCCAGCGAATACAAGGGATATTATGCGGATTTTCCCGCTGATGACTAAACAGATGAAATGAGCACTTAGATATGAAATATCCAAAACACATAGCTATCGACGGGCCGGCGGCCTCTGGAAAATCAACCGTGGCCGAGATTGTGGCGCATCAAATCGGATATCTTTTCTTCGATACCGGAGTGATGTACCGCGCGGTTACTCTGGCATCTTTGCAACGATTAAATGGGGTGAATGACGAGAAAGCCGTGTCTGATTTGGCGGAAGCCATTGATATTGATGTTCGCCCCCCTTCTGTTCAAGACGAACGGAAATATGATGTTCTGGTGGACGGGGTGGATGTTACCTGGGATATTCGCAAACCAGAAGTGGACGCGAATGTGTCGCGGGTTTCGGCATACGCGGGCGTGCGGAAAGCGATGACTGCTCAGCAGCGAAAAATCGGCGAGCGCGGCCAGGTGGTGATGGTTGGCCGGGATATTGGTACGGTTGTGTTACCCGACGCGGAATTGAAGGTCTTTTTGGATGCCTCAGTGGAGGAAAGGGCGCGGCGAAGATATGATGAAGTACAACACCGCAACCAGCCGGAACCATATGAACAGATTTTGCAAGCGATGAAAAAACGTGATGAGATTGACAGCACACGCGATCTCGCACCGCTGTGCCCGGCTGACGATGCGCATATTCTGAATACGGAAGGCATGACTATTCAGCAGGTTGTGGACGCTATCCTTGCGTTTTTGCGTTGATCAACATTCTAAAGAGGCAAAACCATGTGTGATACCTTTGTCGCTGTTGGAAGTGCCACCAAAGATGGCTCGGTGATTTTGGGGAAAAACAGCGACCGGGAACCCAATGAAGCCCAGGTCTTGGAGATTCATCCGGCTGCTGATCACCCCACAGGCAGCCATGTTAAATGCACCTATGTGCAAATTCCGCAAGTGGCGCATACCCACGCAGTTCTGCTGGCAAAGCCTTTTTGGATTTGGGGCGCGGAAATGGGCGCCAATGAACACGGTTTGGCCATCGGCAACGAGGCAGTGTTCACAAAGATGCCGCTTGAGAAAAATGGCGGGTTGATTGGCATGGATTTTCTGCGGCTGGCATTGGAACGCTCAAAAACGGCGTACGAGGGGCTGCAGTGTATTATTAGTCTGCTTAAACAGTACGGCCAGGGCGGGAACTGCGGATTCACACACCCTTTTTATTATCATAATTCGTTTATTCTGGCTGATGCTGAAAACGCATGGGTGCTGGAAACAGCCGGAAGCCAGTGGGCGGCCAAAAAAGTGGAAGGGGTGCGTTCCATTTCGAACCGGTTAAGCCTTGGAAACGATTGGGATCTGGCGTCGGAAGATCTGGTAGAGACCGCCCTTGAGCGCGGCTGGTGCAAATCGAGGCGCGATTTTCACTTTGCGCGGTGCTATTCCGATGTCTTGTACACCCGGCTGTCAGACTCTCAAAAGCGGCAGCAATCGGCCCAATGCCAGCTTGAGCAAATGAACGGAAGGCTGACGGTTGAATCGGCGATGAGGATCTTGAGAAGCCATGCCGTTGAAGCAGAGAAGTTCTCGCCGGACAGCGGGTTGTTGGGTGCGGATGTTTGCATGCATGCTGGTTTTGGACCGGTGCGCGGCAGCCAAACGGTGGGCTCGATGGTTTCTCACTTAAAAGAGCCTTTCACGCATTGGTTAACGGGCACCTCAGCGCCCTGCCTGTCTTTATTCAAACCGGTGTGGGTTGACAGCGGCCTCCCGAATGGATATGTGCCGCCCACGGGGATTTATAACGAAGAGAGCCTGTTCTGGAAGCATGAAAAGCTGCACCGCAAGGTAATCTTCCGCTACCGCGACCGTGCGGCGCGAATTCACAGCGACATTGACCGGATTCAAGCCAGTTGGCTGGCCGCCGCTGATGGACACGAGAAGGCTGATCGCGCGCAACGGGGGGCGATTACAACCGCAGCTTTCGCGGAAGAGGAAACTGTGATGAACAGTTGGACAGAGACATTGGGGGTTGATGCTGGCCCCAATAAAGTCTCCTTGCTCTACGGGTTGGCATGGAAACGTTTTAACCGTGAAGCCAACCTTCCACACCGTTAAATAGGGTGATTCCGGTATTCTATTGAGGAGCCTTGATGCTATAATCTTTTTTAGATAACCTATGGAAATTGTCATTACTTTGCTTGGCCAGAAAACCTATTTTGAATTGCCTTATCAGCTTGTTGGCTGGGTGGGGTGGTTTTTGCTTTTGGCCGGGTTGACTTACGGGCTGGTGAAAACCTGGCAAAACCGGACTGAAACGGCGCAACCGAAAGTTGGGTTGATCATTCTGTTGATGGTTTTGGTTCCGCTTTGTTCGCTCTTTCTGGGAATCCGATTACCTGATGACCAAACGCTTCCAATTCCAATCACGCCGGTTGAATACTTCTCTCCGGCGTTAATGTTTTTCGCGGCGGTGCCATGGGTGTTGGCTGCCGGCCTGGTTGGCCCGATCGCGGGCACTCTGGTGGGGTTTGCCAGCGGGCTGGTGATGATGGTTTGGGAAACGCACAGCCTCTTTACCCCTCTGGAAACAGCCGCGCTGGCTTTTTTCTTCAGCCTGGTCATTCGACAACGGTTCCGCACTTCCTTCTATCGCCTGATGCGACATCCGGTATTGGGCGCGGCTTTAGTCAGCGTCGCGGCTGTTCCGTTTTTCTTACTTACCTCGTTTCTGGGCAGCAAGGGTGGGCTGGCATTAAGAATCGATTTCGCGGTAACTCATGTGTGGCCATTATTGATCTCGCAGGGGGGGCAGTTGTTGATTGCCAGCCTGATAGGGGAGGCCTTTCACCTGGCTCGTCTGAAAGGATGGGGCGGCCGGGGACCTTTCGTTCCTTCACCGGAGGAGACCAACTTACATTCGCGCTTCTTCGCGCGTTCGCTGCCCGTGATTGTCATTCTTGTGGTGGCTCTGTTGGTGGGTGATTGGGTGGTGGCCGGGCTTACGGCGCGGCAGCTCATCAATGACCAGCTGGCCAATTCAGCCCGAATTGCCGCAGAAAGCTTGCCTTACTTTCTCGAGTCTGGGCAAAATCTGATCACAAAACTTGCTGCCCCAGAATTGGCGGAACTGGAATCCGCGGATGTGCAAGTGACTTTTCAACAACGTTTGCAAGAGACGTTTTTCTTTACGCAGCTCTATTTGTTTGATGAGAACGGCGAGCCGGTTAGCGGCTATCCCATTAGCGATTACGGACAGTTGAGAATCAGCATGGAAGAGAACGCGGGTCTTCGTCTGTCGCTGAGAGGTGTGCCGGTGCAGATCTATACGGTGGCGCCACTGGAAGGGCAGAAAACCGCGCAGGTGTCGTTTATCGCCCGTATTACGGATGAAAAGAACCAACCCATGGGTGTTCTGTTGGGGCGAACTGATTTTAATAACAATCCCTTTACCCTGCCTTCGCTCAAGGCGTTAACCGAGATAAATGAAACCGGCGGGGAAGGCATTATTCTGGATGAGAACAATCGAATTTTATACCACCCGCTTTCCAGCCTGGTTATGACCAGTTACCTGGGAAAGACGGCGGTTGAACCTCAGTCTTTTGATGATACATCTCCGACCGGGACCCGGCAATTGGTATATATACAGCCGCTGGTTGGGCAGCCGTGGACGGTGCTGGTGAAGGTTCCGGCAGAACAGGTCCAACGCCTGGCGCTTCAACTTTCCCTGCCGTTATTAGGAATTCTATTTCTGCTATTGGCTGTGCTGTTGATAACCCTGCAGTTAGGGATTAATTCGGTGGCCAAATCACTTCAGAGCCTGGCAAATGAGACGACCCTGATTGCCCAAGGACAGTTGGATAAACCCCTGAAACTAGACAGCGAGGATGAGATTGGTCGCCTGCAGCGCTCATTTGAGAAAATGCGGGTCAGCTTGAGGGCGCGCCTATTTGAGTTGAACCGGCTCTTGAAGGTAAGCCAGGAAGCCGGCTCCAGTCTGAAAATTGAGGACGCCATGCTGCCGGTATTGGAAGCGGCGGCGGTTTATGGCGCCTCTTCGGCGCGGGTGATTCTGGTAAAAGACACGGAAGATGAATCGCAGCACCAGGCATTATACACTCAAGGCATTGGCCGGTCGGCTGAAGATTTTGCCAGTTTGGACCGCCAGGTATTTGAGTTTATGCGCGAGCAATCATCACTTTCCATTCCCAATTCCAACCGCCTGCGCATATTGCGCTCGGTTGGGCAGCACATTCCAGGGGCGCTGGCTGCGGTGGCTTTGAAACATGAAAACCGCTATATTGGCGCGTTATGGATTGGCTACGAACAGCCAGAAAACATTACAGCGGAACAAATTCAATTCTTAAAAACCCTGGCCGGACAGGCCACTTTTGCTGCCATCAATGCCAGCCTTTACGCGAAAACCGACCTTGAAAGACGCCGGCTGGAGGCAGTGCTGGATTCAACCCCAGAGCCTGTGCTGATGTTTGATCGCAATTTATGCCTGGTTTTGAGTAATCCGGCGGCGATTAATGTCAAGGGCTTGTTGGCGGAAACCAACCCCGGCACGCCTTTATCCCAAGTGCTGCTTTCTACCACGCTGATCGACTTGATTCAAAACAGCGAAGCTGATAAATTCTTATCCCGAGAGATCGGCTTGGAGAATGGCCGGGTTTACCAAGCCAGTGTGTCGGGTGTAATCAATGACCAGCGACTGATGGGCAAGATTTGCATCCTTCAGGATATTACCCATTTCAAAGAGCTGGACACACTCAAGACCGAACTTGTGGCGACCGTCAGCCATGATCTGCGTTCTCCGCTGACCTTAATGCGCGGTTACGCGACCATGCTGCAAATGGTGGGTGAGCTGAATGACCAGCAGAAATCTTATGTGGCGAAAATCAACTCCAGCGTTGAGGGTATGTCGAAACTGGTCAGTAATTTGTTGGATTTGAGCCGTATTGAGGCAGGAATTAACCTGAAATTGTCGAAAGTTCCCGCTCAATTAATTATTGAAACGGTGATGGCGTCTCTTAAACCGCAGGCCGCCCAAAAGAAAATTGAATTTTCCAGTGAACACCCGGAAGGCGACCCCATTATGCTGGAAGTGGATTCGGATTTGCTGGTGCAGAGCTTATATAACCTGGTAGAAAATGCCATTAAATACACACCGATGAATGGCAAGGTCAACGTGGGATTGACTAAAGGGGGGAAAGGTGTGGTTTTTTCTGTGGCAGATACGGGCATCGGTATTGCGCCGCTTGACCTGCCGCATATGTTTGAGAAGTTCTACCGCAGTAACCGGCGCGAATCGTACCAGCAGCGTGGGAGCGGACTTGGCCTGGCAATTGTAAAATCGATTGCCGAGCGGCACGGGGGGCGGGTCTGGGTAGAGAGCTTCCTCGGCAAGGGGAGCACTTTCTACCTGGAAATTCCGTTGGCACAAGAGAAAGTTGCCGCATTAAGTGAAAACTGACTTTCCAATTGTTATTGAAATCTAAAAAATCCGTGTTATAATATCCATTTGCATGCGAATTCCGGTTTATCAACAATGGTTCTCGTTGAGCGTTTGAGAAGAGTATCTCATACGCTGATTTGAGTTATATTCACCCAGAACACAGTGATTTCAACGTGTTTTCTTTTACTTTTCAGGAGGCGCTTAGGTGGAAACTAAAGGTTTAGTGGCGTTGCGTATCAGCCTTGCATCCCCAGACACTATTAAGAGCTGGTCTTATGGCGAAGTATTAAAGCCCGAGACGATCAATTATCGAAGGTTACGGCCTGAAAAGGACGGTCTCTTTTGCGAGGCAATCTTTGGTCCCACTCGCGATTGGCAGTGTTATTGCGGAAAATACAAAAATCCGCGTTACAAGGGGATCGTCTGCGATAAATGCGGTGTGGAAGTAACCCGTTCGGCAGTTCGCCGCGAGCGCATGGGGCATATTGACCTGGCGACTCCGGTTGCGCATATCTGGTATACGCGCAGGATTCCTTCTTATTTGGGCCTGCTGCTGGATATTTCCCGCAGAAACCTCGACCGCGTGTTGTATTTTGCTCAATATGTTGTTACCTACGTCGATGAAGACGCCCGCCAGAAAGCCTTAAAACGCCTTGAAGATGACATCAGCGTCTCTGAGCGTGAAGTTGCGCAGAAAAGCAACTTGCTGATCCTGCAGATCAAAAAAGATCGCGATCAAAAGGTGGAAGAGATTCAGCGCCAAAAGCAAGACTTACAAGCTCGCGCTGATGAGCAGATTGCTTCTCAATTAGAGCCGGTGATGCAAGAAGGCCAGCGGCTGGAGCGCGAGCTGCAAGACTTGATGAATTCCAACGCACCCCGCCAGGTGGTTTTCAACGCGGCCAATGAAGTCATCGCTCAAAAAGGTGAAGCCATCACCAGCCAGACGTTGAGCCATGTGCAGCGGATTGTGAAACAGCGTCTGGAAGAACTTGAGCAAGAGTTCAAAAACCAACTCCAGCGCGATCTTGAGTCGCTGGAAATGAAAAAGGCGCAGCTCCGCGCTGAGGCTGACGAGCAAATGGAGCAGTTGCGCAACCAATTGGAAGATCAGACTTCTGCCTCGCAGAATCAGACTTCGCGCCTGCGCGATGAGCTGCATGATCTGCGCGTGTTTACCTTCTTGAGCGAAACCCGCTACCGCGAGCTGAAGCAACGCTGGGGACAGGTCTTCCGCGCCGATATGGGTGCCGAGGCCTTCTACGATATTCTGCGCCGATTGGATTTGGACAAACTCTCTGAAGAGCTTTGGAATGAGGTTCGCACCACCAAGAGCAAGCAGAAACGCAAGAAAGCCACCACGCGCTTGAAAGTGTTGGAGGCTTTCCGCCGCTCGGCCAACCGCCCCGAATGGATGATTTTGACTGTTTTGCCGGTCATCCCGCCAGATTTGCGGCCGATGGTCCAGCTGGACGGTGGACGCTTTGCCACTTCCGATTTGAACGATCTTTACCGCCGCGTGATCAACCGCAATAATCGTCTCAAACGCCTGTTGGAACTAGGCGCGCCGGACGTGATTGTGCGTAACGAGAAACGCATGTTGCAAGAGGCGGTAGACTCTTTGATTGACAATTCTCAACGCGGAAAAGCGCTCTCACGCCGTGGCCGCCGCGAGCTGAAATCTTTGAGCGACATGCTGAAGGGTAAGAAAGGCCGCTTCCGCCGCAACCTGCTGGGTAAGCGCGTGGACTATTCCGGCCGCTCGGTGATTGTTGTTGGACCGCAATTGAAGCTTTACCAGTGCGGTCTGCCCAAGACCATGGCGCTGGAGCTGTACCGCCCGTTTGTGATTGCCCGCCTAGTGGAACACAATTACGCTGCCAATGTTAAAGGTGCGCGGCGCTTCATTGAGCGCAATCGCCCTGAGGTTTGGGAAGTTTTGGAAGAAGTAATCCAAGACCGCCCGGTTTTGCTGAACCGCGCACCAACTCTGCACCGCCTGGGTATTCAGGCCTTTGAGCCGGTATTAATCGAAGGAAGCGCCATTCAATTACATCCGCTGGTAACGACTGCTTTTAACGCCGACTTTGACGGCGACCAGATGGCTGTTCACGTGCCGCTCTCAGAGAAGGCCGTGTTTGAAGCACGCAACTTGATGCTGGCATCCAAAAACCTCTTGAAACCGGCGGATGGCGAACCGATTATCAGCCCATCCAAAGACATGGTGTTGGGTGTGTACTATCTGACCATGATGAATGACCGCCCGCATAAGGGTGATGGGCGCGTCTTTGCGGATATGGATGAGGTAGAGCTTGCCTACAACCTGGGCCAGCTGGATATTCATGCCCGCATCAAATTATTCGCCGAAACCTGGTATGCCGAAGATAACACCCGGTTAAGCGAACCGAAAACTGGATTGATTGATACGACTGTAGGGCGGGTCATTTTCAACCGCATTTTGCCGGAAAATGTGCAATTCATGAATGAAGTGCTGGACAAAGGCGGCGTGAAAGACCTGATCGCCGAAGTCTATGAGATTTGCGGCCCTGAAGTAACGACCGAAGTATCTGACTCGGTGAAGGATATTGGCTTCGAGTACGCGATGAAATCGGGCGCGACCATCGCGGTGGCCGACATCACCATTCCAGAAGAAAAAACCGAGATCATTGCCAACTCGACGCGTGAAGTTGAGTCCGTTACTCGTGATTGGCGCCGTGGCTTGCTGACAGAGCAAGAGCGCGATGACCGGGTGATTGAAATCTGGCAGCGCACTACCAAAGAGGTGGGTAATAAAGTGCGGGAGCGCATGGACCCCAACGGCAACCTGGCAACGATGGCCAATTCCGGCGCGACGAAAGGCGGCTTTGGCCCCATTTCACAGCTGGCTGGTATGCGCGGTTTGATGGCCGACCCAGCTGGGCGTATCATCAGTCTGCCGATTCAGTCGAACTTCCGCGAAGGCTTGAACGCGTTGGAATACTTCATTTCCACGCACGGCGCGCGCAAAGGTCTGGCTGACACCGCGCTGCGCACGGCGAACGCCGGTTATCTGACCCGCCGTCTGGTTGACATTGCTCAGGATGTGATTGTCAACGAAGACGACTGTGGCACCGAAGAAGGTATCTGGATCCACCGTGAGGATACTCGCTTTGGCCGCCAGGCGATGAAGACCCGCCTCCTCGGTCGCTATCCGGCGGCGCGGGTGATTGACCCGGATACGGGTGAAGTGCTGGCTGACACCGATGATTTGTTGGATATCAGCCTGGTACGCAAGATCATGGACTCATCGATTGACGCGGTGAAGGTGCGTTCGCCCCTGACTTGTGAATCTACGCACGGCATCTGCGCGAAATGCTATGGCGCAGACCTGGGCCGCGGCAAGAAAGTGGATTTTGGTTCAGCAGTGGGTGTGGTTGCCGCCCAGTCTATTGGCGAGCCAGGCACGCAGCTCACACTTCGCACATTCCATACCGGTGGTGTGGCAGCCGGCGGCGACATTACCACAGGTCTGCCCCGCGTTGAAGAGTTGTTTGAAGCCCGCCGCCAACCGAAGGGTGAAGCTGTGATCACCAGTATCGCTGGCGTGGCCAAGATTATCCAATCGGACCGCTACTCTGACCAGCGTGTGGTTCGCGTGGACTACAGTGAAATGATCCCGGATGAGTACGAGATCCCTGAGGGATGGGATGTGGTCGTCAAAGACGGCGGAGAAATCTCGATGGGTGAACCCATTGCCACGCAAGGTGAAGCCAACATTGTGGCCCAACATGCTGGGCGTGTGCGTGTGGAAGACTCAAAGGTAATCGTGTCTTACGAATATCGCGAATCGCAGGAATATGAAATTCCTTCCACTGCGCGCTTGTTGATCAAAGACAACCAGAACGTTGAAGCGGGCGAGCAGTTAACCGAAGGTTCGCTGAATCCGCATACCATCCTGAAGATCCGCGGGCGTGAAGACTGTGAGATGTACCTGCTGTCTGAGATTCAGAAAGTTTATCGCGCTCAGGGTCAAAATATTCACGATAAGCACTTTGAAGTGATCATTCGTAAAATGCTGAGCAAGGCACAGGTGCTGCGCCCGGGTGACACGAATTATCTGCCGATGGACCTGATTGACCGGCTGGTGCTGAAGCGCGAAAATGAAAGGCTGAAAGCAGAAGGAAAACAGCCTGCCAAGTATGTGGAAATTCTGCTGGGTGTAACGAAAGCCTCTTTGAGCACCGATTCTTTCCTCTCGGCTTCATCTTTCCAGCACACCATCAAAGTACTGGCTGGCGCGGCGATTGCTTCTACGGAAGACCCGCTGTTTGGCCTGAAGGAAAACGTGATTATCGGTAAACTCATCCCAGCTGGTACGGGGTTTGTGCCGGGCCGCTTTGAAAAGCTGGCCGAAGTGATGGCGCAAGCCGAGGCAATGGAATCCGGCGACGCTGCGGAAGTGGAAGAGTAAACCCTCTCCCACGGTAGGAACAATCATCCCCGAGGGACTACCCTTCGGGGATTTTTTATTGGGTTGACGCGTTAGAAAAACCTTCGTAAGATTGAAGAAGGTTAACCAGAAAAAATGGGAGCACAAGATGGAAATTGGCCTGATCCGTAAGGTTGACATTGATGAAGAGATGCAGCAGTCCTATATGGATTATGCGATGAGTGTGATCGTGGCTCGCGCGCTGCCCGACGCGAGAGATGGCTTGAAACCAGTTCAGCGCCGAATTCTGTATGCCATGTACGATATGGGACTGCGCCCGAACAGCGCCTTCAAAAAATCCGCGCGCATTGTGGGTGAAGTCTTGGGTAAATACCATCCTCACGGCGATATGGCGGTATATGAAGCCATGGCGCGGCTGGCGCAAGATTTCACCATTCGCTATCCGTTGGTGGATGGGCAGGGTAACTTTGGCAGCATTGATGGCGACCCGCCCGCTGCCATGCGCTATACGGAAGCGCGCCTGCAAAACTTCGCGATGGAGATCTTAGGGCAGATTGACCGCGACACGGTGAACTTTATTGGTAATTTTGATGACACACTTAATGAGCCGGTGGTTTTACCGGCGGCTGTGCCCAATTTATTGGTGAACGGCTCGAGCGGAATTGCGGTTGGGATGGCAACCAATATCCCGCCACATAATTTGGGCGAAGTAGTCGACGCGCTTGTGTATCTGCTGCGGGGGTGGAACCGGCTGGATGATATCGATATTACCGATTTAATGCAGTATGTCAAAGGTCCCGATTTTCCCACGGGCGGGATAATCCTGCAAGGTGGTGGGCAAAATGACCTTCTGTCGGCATACGCAACTGGCAAAGGCAAAGTAACAGTGCGCGGGCGTGTGCATGCAGAGGATATGGGCCGCGGCCGCAGCCGGATCATCATCAGCGAGCTGCCCTATAACACCAATAAAACCAATTTAATCGAGCGGATCGCGGAATTGGCCCGTGAAGGCGGTATTGAAGGAATCGCGGATTTGCGCGACGAGTCTGACCGGCAGGGTATGCGAATTGTGCTGGAGTTGTCTAAAACGGCCGATACGGATGATGTGCTGCGCAAGCTTTACCAGCGAACACCGCTTCAGAACACTTTTGGCATTCATTTGCTTGCGTTGGTGGATGAGCAGCCGCGTTTGCTGACGTTGAAACAGGCTTTGATGGTTTATTTAGACCACCGTCTGGAAGTAACGCGCCGGCGCTCTGAGTTTGACCTGAAGAAAGCAAAGAGCCGCGCGCATATTTTGGAAGGCTTGCTGACGGCGATCAATCACCTGGATGAGGTTATTCAGATCATTCGCAAATCACCAGATACAGAGACGGCTCACGAGCGGCTCAAAAAGCAGTTCAAACTTAGCGATGAGCAAACCCAAGCCATTTTGGATATGCCTCTGAAACGGCTGGCTGCGCTGGAGCGAAAGAAAATTGAGCAGGAGTATAAAGACCTGCAAAAATTGATCAAAGAACTGGAACTGCTCCTGCGCTCGCCGCAGAAAATGCGTGATCTGGTGGAAAAGGAACTGCTGGAGATGCGCGAGAAATACGATGACCGCCGGCGGACGCAAATCGTCTCGCTGCGTGAAGGTGAATCGATGCGGGAACTGCTGACGGTTACCGATTTGACCCCGCCGCGAGAGGTTTGGGTGGGGGTAACCCCAGATGGGAAAATATCTCGCACACAGAATGAGAATTTGAGCCGGGTGAGCGGCCGCGACGCGCCACAGTGGGTGGTCAAAACCACAACACACGATACGCTTTATCTGGTTTGCGAAGATGGGCTGGCTGCTGCGGTTTCTGTGGATGCGCTCCCCGAAACGGAAAAATTCACCGATGGGCAGCCTCTTCATAAAGTGTCCGGCTTATCCACAGATACGCGCATAGCCTGCATATTCAATGTTCCTCAGCGCAGCGAGGCGATCAACGCTCATTATGTGGTTACGGTCAGTGAGATGGGAATGGTGAAAAAATCCTTTGTCGCTGATCTGCCCGGCCCTTCCACGCAAGCATTCGCCCTGGCCAGGGTGAACGATGATGACACATTGCGCTGGGCATTTCTCTCCAAAGGCGACCAGGACCTGTTTTTGCTTACCGCGCAAGGTATGGCCATTCGTTTTGCGGAGAAAGAAGTTCGCGCAATGGGCCTGATGGCCGCCGGCGTTAACGGTATGAAGTTGAAAGACGAAGATTTCCTGGTTGGCGCGTGCGCGCTGAATGCGGATGACGAGATTCTGGTCCTGGCGAACAGCGGTGTTGGGTGGCGCTATCCATTGAGCGAGTTTCCTGTTCAGGGCCGCTATGGGCAAGGGGTTATCGCTTGTAAGTTGACCAAAGGACAGGTCTTGATTGGGCTGCTGAAGGGGAAGACCACGCAGCAAGGCATGGCACATTTTGAGAAGGCGGCGTCGCGGTTAATTCGTGTCGACCAGGTGCCTTTGAATAAGCGCGGACGCAATGGTCAGGCGGCAGTTCCGGTTAAGGAAGGTGATGAAACCATTGGTGTGACGGAACTGGTGGACGCCTCAAAATATTGGGAGTTTGTGGAACGTGAGGAGATCCGACAGGAGGGAGAAGCGGATTTGGATGATTCCGGTGCGGTAAAGAAAATAGCGGCGAAGAAACCGGCAAAACCGCGCGCCGCGAAAAGTACCGCAACAGCAAAAAAGCCAGCGGCCCCACCAGAGAAGAAGGCATCCCGCAAGCCGGCTGCCAAACCCGCCGGGAAAGCGCCCGCGGATACAACGGCGAAGAAGCCGGCCGCAAAGAAGAGCGTGACCCAGCCGAAAACCAGCCACAGCAGTGAAACACCGAAAAAGGTAAAAGAAAACCAACCGGCCGGCGACACTGTGAAAAAACCACGCAAGCCTGCCGCCAAGTAAGCTGCACCCCGGAGCAGACTGGGATAAGGCCTTCCACCCAATAGGTGAGGCCTTTTCTTATTTTGGTTTGCGGATGGAATAATAGGAATAATGGTATGAGATGCGGTTTTGCAAAATCCCCAAGGTGTCGTTGCCGTCCATGATGCTTCCCTTGGCGCCTTGAGCGGACCAGGTAAAGGTGCGGTTAGTGTTGTTGCCGCTGGCGCCGGTCAGAGTGAATTTCCCGGATGGAAACTGGTCGACAAAGAAGGAGTGATACCAGCGCAAAATCCCTTCGTGCCCCTGAACGGTCTGATCCGGGCTGATGTGAACGGCATCCGGGTGGTAGAGATGATACAGGCGGGTGTAATCCTGCTGGTTGTATGCCTGGATCAACTGGGCTGGAAAGTCGATGGGTTGCAGCGAAGGCGACCAGGTGTAAGCAGAAAGGGTGTTCCAGAGCGGAGAGAGGATGGTGCGCGCATAATACCATTCAAAAAAGCAAACTCCGGCCAGATTCAATGCCTCGGCAGTCTCCATAAACTCGCTGATGTCAGCGGGAGTGGGTTCCCAACTGCCATATTTGTACATGGGGCCGATTGGGATGATCGGCCGGTAGGGCACCAAAGCTTGAAATTCGCGCAGCGTGCGGCGCAGTTGGGAGTCGGGGTTGTGGGCAGACTGCCAATAGACTTGCGGCATGTTCAGGTCGCATTTTTCCAGGAACTCCCGCCAGGGCAGTTGGGGGTGGTAGGACGGCCAGCGATAGGACGTGAGCGCGATGGGCGTGTTCGCCAGCGCCGGGCGCACCAGATCCATGAAGGTCTTGGCGGCTTGCTTTTTGCCGGTTTGTTTGTACTCGGCCTCGGCGTTGATCACATATCCGTCCAGTTCCAGCTCTCGCATGCGCTGAATGGCTGCCTGGGCTTCTGCCTGCGGGTTGTACCCATATACATAATGCCAGCCCCAAACCTGCAGTCCTTTGGCGCGTAAGGCTTCTACCAGCGCCGGCAGTTGATCGCGCGCTGGCGTGCCATCTATGTTGTATGGTTTTGGTCCATCGGCGATCTTCAGCAGAACACAGGATAAACCGGCTGCTTGAGCCGCGCTGGCGATGGCTTGCGGGTTGCCGCCTTCACAGCGCGAGACTTTCCAGATCATCATGCTTTTGCCTTGAAGAGTCATTGCATTCCTGCTTTCATTCAACTGAAGGGGTGGTCTCTCCGGCCAGGCCTAACTGGCTGGCAATCTCGCGCATGGCCAGAATGACATTATCAACATGCTGCCAAAGATCAATGCCTAGCTCTTGCGTGGCATGCTCAATTTCGTCGCGGTTTGCGCCTGCCGCAAACGCTTTGTCTTTCCATTTCTTTTTTACCGACTTGCTAGTCAGGTCCATCAGTGAGCGGGAAGGCCGCACCAGAGCGACAGCAGTGATCAGCCCGGTGATTTCATCGCAGGCAAAAAGGGCTTTTTGCAAAGTTGTTTCGCGCGCTACTCCAGATGAATCAACATGGCTGAGGATGGCTTGAACAATTACCTCTGGCACGCCGCGCTCACGTAAAATGGGCGCGCCGGCCACGCCATGCTGGTCGAGGGTGGGATATTTCTCCCAGTCAAAGTCATGCAGAAGTCCGGTTATCCCCCAAAGGTCTTCATCTTCGTGAAAATATCGCGCGTAAAAGCGCATGGCTGCTTCCACGGAAAGCATGTGGTTGATTAGGTTGTGGCTTTGAATATACTCTTGGACGATTTGTAAAGCTGCGTCGCGTGTGTAAACTGGGTTTGGCTGCATTCTCTACCTCATTGACTTTTAGTGCATTAATGCAATTAACATGCCGTGCTGGTTAATCACTAATCTTTTCCTGCGGGCCTAATACAGGGATGGGTTTGCGAATCCAGACATCGAAAATGGCGGTTGCTGTTGCTGGAATTTCGCGGATAGACCAGATGGCGCGTGAAGTGCGCGAATAATTGCGCAGGTCCGAGGCGTAGCCGGTTGATTGAATCCCCATGTTTTTGCATAGGTACAGAGCCCTGGGCAGGTGGAATTGCTGGGTTACCAGGATGGCGTTCTTGACCCCGAAGATATGCCGGGCGCGGTAACAGGTATCGTAAGTACGGCGGCCGGCAAAATCCTGCACAATGTCTTCGGGCGGAACGCCCAATTGGATGGCGTATTCCCACATGGCTTGCGGCTCATTGTAATTTTCAAAGCGGTTATCCCCGCTCATTAACAATTTTTGTACTTTGCCTTCAAAATATAAATCTGCAGCGGCCTTTACGCGGTCCCTGAGCACGGGGGTGGGCAGTCCATCTCGCGTCAGGCCTGCTCCAAAAACGATGGCTACAGGAGCGGGTGAGAGGTTGGATGTCTGACTCTTAATGGATGCGCTGGTCGCGGCAATCACAATCAGGCGGGTGACGCCAAAAAGAGCTGCCACAGAGATTACGAGTAGAACACCGATTTTTACAATATTCCAGAGCATTTTTTTCACCATGCAGACCATTTTAACATTGAAAGCGGACGGATGCTATCCACCGATGAAACTCGCGATGTCATCTCCAAGAATTTCAAGCAGCTCTGTTAAAGGTTGGTAGAGGTCATCTTCCACCCATTTGAGATCTTGAACATTGTATTGCAGCGTGTTTGTGAGGGTTTGCTGGCCTTCGGGGCTTGAGATGAAATTGAACAGCGCCACATTGATCATGGATCGTAGGTCATCCTGAATATAGGGATGGTACGACAGGTTGAGATTGGGGATGATGGGGTCGCTTCTCCAGATGATCGGTATTTCTTCCAGAATGTCGGGATGTTCAGCCAGCAGGTCTGGCGCGGTACGCGGGTCGCCGGAGATGGAAAACGTGGCGCCAAAATCGCAGATTCCACCTGCGTAAAGGGCGCGAATCACGGCTGAATGACTTTGCAGCATGGCGCCAGGCTGAACCGGGATGGAGTTTTGCTCCAGGATCGCCGCGGGAACCACATAGCCTGAAGCCGAGGTGCGGCTGACCCAGCAAGGTGTTTTCCCTTGAAACTGCCGCAAGGCGGTTGCCGCGTTGGCTGTGTTGATATTCTTCTCAGCGTTGAAGCTGACCTGGACCCCGGACGATTTTGGGGCCAGGAATTGGACACCGATGGCATACGTACCGTAGTTATTAACCAGCAAGTTGACTTCGGCTAACTCTTCTTGTTGCGCATAGACGTAGGTGAGGGGCGGCAGCCAGGCAGCATGCAAACTGTAATCACCCAGGTCGTGGAGAAGGTCTTCGTAGCGCTCGTAATATTCCACCTGGAATGCCAGACCAGTTTGCTCAAAGAGGTATTGTGAGAGAACGCCAGAGGCGGTTAATGCGTTTTGGTCGATTGGAGAAAGAACAACACCCATTTTGAATGGCATGTCTTCCGCGCCGGGCGGGCGGGGAGTGGGCGTTGATGTGGGGGTTGGTGTGGGGGAAGGCCAGGGGGTGCGCGTGGGTGTGCTGGTTGGCGCTTCCGTGGGCTGGCAGGTCGCCACGGGTGTTTCCTGCGGTGTACCGCAAGCGGATAGCAGCACCAGGAAAAGGGCGAAGATTAGCAAGAAAGAGGTTTTTTGAGTTCGTTTTTCAATCATTGGGCATGTTCAAATCGGTTGGTGGGGCAGCTTTTTTATACGCGGGCTGTCCATCGGTCAGATTGATATTTTGTGCGCGCTAATTCTTCGGCGCGGATTTCTTCACGTCTGGTAAGGGTTTGCGGAGGGGTAAAGTTCAGGTTTAGCGCAGAGGCGAAACCTTCTACCAGGGCGGCTTGCACTGCCGTCAGGTCGGGCGCTTTTCCAAGGATCGATTCCAGGTTGGCCGCATGCCGGCGCAATTGCTCTTGAGCAGTGGATAGGTTCTGAACGCGGGATAGGCAAAATAATACGCGGGTTATCTCGCCAAAAATGGGGATTGAGCCGTGCTGGAGAACGCCGTCTGCGCGGCGCGCTTGCGCACTGCCGACCAGTTTATACCCCTTGACCGTGATCTCATAATTGGATGGGTTTTGAAAACAAGCCGGGTCTCTCGAATTTTCCTGCTCTTGTACGTAAACTGAATCGGCGGTGGGTTGTAGTCCCAGTATCCGCAGGGCGGCTAGCAAACCCAACGAGAGATTGCGATAAGCGGTTAACACGCTGCCTTTAACACGCGGTTCATCCAGGGGCGCGATCACCGCGTAGGTCAATTCGTCGATGTGCAGCACTGCCTGCCCACCGGTTGGGCGGCGCACCAGATGCCAACCATGCTGTTGAAGTGCCTGTTGGTTGGCGTGAGACACAGGCTGCGAAAATCCGAGCGAAAGGCAGCCAGGCTGCCAGGTATAGAGTCGTAAAGTCGGAAGACTGAGGCCCGCTCCGACATGATCGAGAATGGCTTCATCCACGGCCATGTTCCATGCGCCGGCAGCCGGGGGAGATAGGATCAGCCTCCATTGAGACGCAGACCAGGTCAGGGTTGAATTGTTTCCATCCATCATGCCTCTCATTATACATGCAAGCAGACGGTGCTGCGTGCAAGGCGACGAATTTATTTGAAATCTTTAACAATCCCTTTGTGTTAAATAGATTGACAAAAGAAAAACAATAGTTAAAATAAGGTTATGTTTTTGGTCAAAAAGTAGATGTTATTGGCAAAATATTCATGATTCCGAACATAAATGTTAAAAACATTAACAAGCATTTGGCTTTAGACCTGATCCGCTTCTCTATGGGGGGGATTGCGAGGGTGGATTTGGCAAGAGAATTAAACCTGACCCGCGCCGCTGTAACATCCATTATTCAAGATTTATCCAAAGCGGGGTTGGTGCGAGAAGTTGGCTCACAACCAAGCGGACGCAAGCCGGTTGTTTTAGAAATCAATCCGAATTTTGGCAAAGTGATTGGAATTGACCTGGGCGCGACGCACATGACTCTGATTGTGGCAAATTATGCTGGTCAGGTGATCCGCGAGGTAGAAACACCGCTGGAAATCAATGACGGGCCGCAGGTTTGTCTAACGCATGTTATTCGCCAGGTTCGTCAAACGCTACACGATCTGGGTGTTCCGCTTTCAGAAGTGAAAGCCGTTGGCATGGGCGTGCCTGGACCGGTGGTCAGCGAAAAAGGTATGGTCAGTTCACCTCCCATTATGCCGAACTGGGATCATTTTCCGATTCGTGATTATATGGCAGAACAGTTGGGAGTTCCGGTAACATTAGGGAATGACGCGGAATTAGGCGCGTTAGGTGAATGGGCATACGGAGCGGGCCGCGGCGAAAAAGTGCTGGCTTATATTAAAGTTGGAACCGGTATTGGGGCTGGTTTATTGATTGACGGAAAAATATTCCACGGCGCAACCGGCACGGCTGGGGAGATAGGTCACATTGTGATTGATCGCAAGGGGCCCAAATGCACCTGTGGAAATTATGGCTGCCTGGAAGCGTTTGCCGGTGGCAGGGCGATTGCCCGGCGGGCGCAGGATTTTGTGCGCAAGAACCAGCGCTCGCGCCTGGCAGAAATTCAACCGGTTGAGGCTATTCGCGCTAAAGATGTGATCGCTGCCGCACGGAGGGGGGACTTGCCTGCCCAGCAGATTATTAAAGAGGTAGGGTATGCGGTGGGAAGCGCGTTATCCAGTCTGGTTAATTTGTTCAATCCTTCCATGATCGTGGTGGGTGGGCAGGTCTCTCAGTGTGGAGATTTGTTCCTTGAGCCGATGCGCAAGGCGGTGGACGAAAAAAGTCTGCGGGTGGCTGCCGACCATGTATGTATCGCAGCCGCCTATTTGGGCCGCCGCTCCAGCGGGATTGGGGCTGTTGTTGAAGCTTTGACTATTGCGCTCCACCAATTTGCAGATGATAATGAATAAATAAGGAGGTGAGGTCAACCATTTTCTTTGCTGAATCGGTTAGGAAAGGCCAGTGTTTCTGGCAAAAAGTTGATCGTGTTTCTTAAACTACAAGGAGATAAGAGATGTCCAAAAAGTTTCTTACTTTGATCAGCATACTGATGATTGCCGTTTTTGTGTTGGCGGCTTGCGCGCCTGCCGCTGCCACGGAAGCCCCGGCTGAAGAAGCCCCCGCTGCCGAGCAGCCAACCGCTGCGCCAGCAGCCGAAGAGCCAACCACCGCGCCTGCGGCTGAAGAGCCGGCTGCAGAAGCAGTGAAAATTGTGCTGTGGACCAAAGAAGGCGAAGCAGATGGCGGCTTCCAGTGGGTGAAGAGCCTGACCGATGCCTATACCGCCATGCACCCCAACGTAACCTTTGAGGTCGTCAACAAGGAAGTTGAGACACTGCGCGAAGATTTCCAGACCTCGAGCCTGGCAGGCGACCCGCCTGAATTGCTGTGGACTGTGAACGACCACGCCGGTCCGTTCACCGCGGCTGGCCTGATTATGCCGGTGGATGACCTGTTTGACATGAGCCAGTATGTGGACAGCGTTGTGATGGATGGCAAGACCTATGCCGTTCCGATTTCCAGCGGCAATCACCTGATGTTGCTTTACAATAAAGACCTGATCGCTGAACCCCCGGCGGACACGGACGCTTTAATTGCAGCCGCGGCTAATTTCACCGGCGATGTGAAGGCGCTTGTTTACAACCAGACCGAGCCCTTCTGGCTTGTGCCGTGGCTGGGTGGTTTTGGCGGCTCTGTGTTCGCTGAAGACGGCGTTACCCCCACTTTGAACACCCCCGAAATGGTCAGCACCCTGCAGTGGATGCTGGATATGAAGACGACCTACGGGATTGTGCCATCAGAAAGCGATTATGATGGCTCAGACACTCTGTTCAAAGAGGGCAAGGCGGCCATGATCATCAATGGTGACTGGTCGCTGGGTGGTTACTCGGAAGCCCTGGGCGACAAATTGGGCGTGGCCCCCATTCCCCAGGTGGTTGGCGCTGGTTGGCCGGCTCCCTACACCTCGGGCACCTACTTCATGATGCCCACCGACCTGGAAGGCGCGACTCTGGATGCCGTGGTTGACTTCGTCAAATTTGTGACCAACGAAGAGAACCAACTGGCTCAACTGGAGACTCTGAACCGCTTGCCGGCGCTGCGCAGCGTTTTGGAAAATCCGATGATTGCCGAAGATCCGATTTTGGCTGGTTCGGCTAAGCAGATGAGCTACGGCACCCCGATGCCTTCTGCGCTGGAAATGCGCTGCAACTGGGATGCTATGAAACCCGAGATGTTGGCCGTTTTGTCTGGAACGAAGGCCCCAGAACAGGCTGCCGCGGATATGCAAACCGCTGCTGAGACCTGCGTTTCCCAACTTGAGTAATTGATCACAACCTCACGAACCAGGGGGATTTTCCCCCTGGTTCTCCTTTCTTTTGTGCCGAGTATAAGTTCCATATTAGGAGGGCAGGCAAATGATTGAAGGAGGGGTTGTTCTTAAGAGCCTCGGAGAAGTCGGGACGACAGTGCTTTATGTGCTGATCGGAACGGTGATCTTGGAGGCCATTCTTTATCTTGTTTTGATGCGCTGGCTGAAATATCACTACGCGCTGCCTTTTATGCTGCTGGCCCCTGCCATTGTGGGGCTGTTGGTTCTGGTTGTTTACCCTTTAATTTGGGAATTAAACCTGTCTTTTGGCAATATGAGCCTGCGCAGGTTTAAGAACTGGGAATATGTCGGTTTTACCAATTACGTCAGAGTGTTCACCGAACCGGTGTTGAAACAACGCACCTTATGGCCGCTGTTAGGGCAGACTGTTCTATGGACTTTGATCAACGTTGTCTTCCATGTGGTTGGCGGCATGATCCTGGCTCTTTTGTTGAACCGTGAAATGAAAGGCCGCGGCCTTTATCGCATGATCATTATCATTCCTTGGGCTATTCCGCAGATTATCGCGGTTCTTGCCTGGCGCGGCGAGTTTAACTTTGAATATGGATTCCTGAATGTTATTCTAACCCGAATGGGGTTGGCCCCCATCCAATGGTTGACAACCCCCGGACCGAACTTTGCGGCCATGTGTATCACAAACATCTGGCTGGGCATTCCCTTTATGATGGTGATTCTCTTAGGAGGCTTGCAAAGCATTTCGGGTGATTTCTATGAGGCAGCAGAAATTGATGGGGCAAACGGCTGGCAACAGTTTTGGAATATCACCATTCCATTAATGCAGCCCGTAATGGCGCCAGCGATCATTTTGGGAACGGTTTGGACCTTTAATAACTTCAATGTTCCCTTTTTCATCAACCAATTTGAATTGGAGTCTTCGGATATTCTGGTTACCGCGCTGTTTCGGGCGGCGTTCCAGTATAACCGCTACGGGTTCTCAGCAGCTTTTGCCTTTGTCATCTTCATTTTCTTGCTGGTCTATTCAATCTTCTACTTAAGGGTCACTGGCGCTTTGAAAGGAGTCCGATAATGAGTACGACAACGGTTCAACCCAAGCGTAAGAAATCCTTTTTTGAGGGTGGAAGAGAAGATAGCCCGTTCAAGCGTTTATTAATTCACATGGCGCTACTGGCGTACTGCGTTATCACCGTTTACCCCTTGCTGCGAATTTTCACCGTATCCATCCGTCCCGGCAACCGCTTGCTCTCCACTGATTTGGCCATCATTCCGGCTGACGCGACATTGGAGTCTTACCGCATTGTTTTGTTGGAAAAGCCATTACTGCAGTGGTTGTGGAACAGCCTGGCCATCACCGCTGCGACGGCGGTGATTGGCGTGATCCTGGCGGCGACCTCGGCGTACGCGTTTTCGCGCTTCAAATTCCCTGGCCGCTCGCTGGGATTGGTCTTTCTGCTCACGACTCAGATGATCCCTTCGGCCATGCTGATGGTGCCGATTTACATTCTGGCGATTCAGATGGACCTGGTTGGGACATACCGCGGATTGGTGGTGGCTTATTCGGTAACTTCCATTCCTTTCAGTATTTGGATTTTGAAAGGATATTACGATACCATCCCGATTGATCTGGAGGAGGCGGCGCGCATTGACGGCTGCACTGAGCTGGAAGCATTTTGGCGGATTCTGCTGCCGCTTTCTGCACCGGCGCTGGCGATTGTCTTTCTTTTCAACTTCACGCAGGCGTGGAACGATTATCTTCTGGCGCGCGTGATGTTGGGCGCGCAGGAGACGCTGCTCACCTGGCCGTTAGGGCTGCAGCGGTTGCAGGGTCAGTTCACCACGCTGTGGGGGCAGTTCTCGGCCGGCGCGATTTTGGTTACAATCCCGGTGATGGTGTTGTTCTTGTACACATCCAAGTACCTGATCTCCGGGCTGACGCTGGGCAGCGTAAAAGGATAGACCTTTCACCCTATTTATCATTCCCGCAAGCCCCGTTTGAGATCAAGCGGGGCTTGATTAACGAACCGCGAACTTTCGCTGATTGGAGGAAAGATGAATTTGGAAAAGAGATGGATGAACCTGATACTATTGGTTTTATTTGGATTTTCCGCCTGCACGCCAACACCGCCAGCAGCTCCCAGCGAAGTTCCAGCACCTACGGCAACCACACAGGCAGTGCCAACTGAATCCCCCACAGAGGATGTTTTATACGTGAACCTGGTGTGGCATCAGCATCAGCCGTTGTACTACAAGAACGCGGATGGCATCTATACCCGGCCGTGGGTACGCGTGCATGCCACTAAAGATTATTATGATATGGCAGCCCTAGTAAAAGACTATCCGAATGTGCATTTGACGATAAATCTGACACCGGTCCTGCTGCGGCAGCTGGAAGATTTTTCCCAGAATGGCGCTAAAGATTTGTATTGGGCCTATGCGGAGATTCCGGTAGAAGCGTTGACTATTGAACAGAAAACATTTCTCTTAACCCGCTTCTTTGACGCCAACCGGGACAATATTGTTGCCCGCTTCCCGCGATACCTGGCACTGCTCGAAAAAAGGGGCGGGGCCGACTCAGAATCGATTGCAAAAGCCTTGCAAAGTTTTACCGATCAAGATTTCCGCGATCTGCAAGTCTGGTTTAACCTGGCATGGTTTGACCCCATGTTTTTGGAAGAAGAGCCTTTGAAAACTTTGGTGACGAAAGGGGAGGGTTTTTCAGAGGAGGACAAGCAAATTGTGTTTGATGAGGCGCGAAAAATCATTCAAGAGATTTTGCCCCTGCATAAAGAAATGCAGGATAACGGCCAGATCCAAGTGATTACCACGCCGTACGCGCACCCCATCTTGCCGCTGATTTATAACTCAGACTTGGCCGCGGTTGGCAACCCGCAGGCAGATTTGCCCGCACGCTTTTCGTGGCCCAATGACGCTATCACCCATTTGCAGAAGAGCGTGGATATCTATCAAGTGAACTTTGGACAGCCGCCAGAGGGTTTATGGCCGGGAGAGGGCTCGGTTGCCCAAGAAATTATTCCTTTGGTCAGCAAGGCGGGGTATGCCTGGATGGCCACCGGCGAGCCGGTATTGGCGCAATCTCTGGGGATTGGGAGCTTCACTCGAAACAGTCAGGAGACGGTTCAGCAAGCCGATGATTTGTACCGGCCTTATTATGTAACGCAGGGCGACCATCGGGTGGCGGTGGTATTTCGGGACGGAACGCTTTCGGATAAGATTGGATTTGAATATTCTCAGCGGGATGCAGAAACAGCCGCCAGTGATTTAATGCAGCGCCTTGAGAATATCCGCTTGCGGTTGAAAGAAGAGGGTGCGCAAGGGCCGCACCTCGTCAGTATTATTCTGGATGGGGAGAATGCCTGGGAATATTACCCCAATGACGGCAAAGCGTTTTTGAATGCCATGTACCGTAATTTTTCAGAGAGCCAGACGGTGAAAACCATTACACCTACCGAGTATCTAGCTTTGTTCCCGGAGCAGCGCGAATTAGAGCAGCTTTTCCCGGGGGCGTGGTTCAGTCCCAATTACGATACCTGGATTGGAGAAGCGGAAGAGCGTACCGCCTGGGAATACCTGGGGAAAGTGCGCGAGCATCTGGCTAAGTACGATCTTACCCAGAAACGCACAACGACGCCAGAGAAATTGGCTCTGGCGCAAGACTTCATGTACCTGGCGGAAGGTTCGGACTGGTTCTGGTGGTACGGGTCGGATCAGGACTCCGGGCAGGATGAATACTTTGATTTGGGTTTCCGCGCTTTATTGAAAGGTGTCTACGAATCTCTGGGTGATGAACCGCCCGCCTTCCTGGACGTTCCGGTGATCCCGCTCCGGCCGGCTGCTCCAGAACAACCCATGGGAGAGCCTATGGCAGTTGTGGCTGATGGACTCATCGGTGAAGCCGAGTGGAGCAACGCCGCGGTTTACACAGACAGCCAGAGTAACCTTCTCAAAATTGGTCTGGATTCTCAGAATCTGCAGCTTGCTTTGCAGGTTTCAGATTTGGCAATCCTCAGCGGTGGGGTGGGGATATATCTTTCTACTCCAAAGGCAACCGTGCGTTATCCTTTCGCTTATCGCCCAGACAATGCGGCGGCAGATGACTTTGTGGGTCTTTCTGCTTCCCACCTCTTTTTCTGGAAAGATGCTAAGTTAAGCGCGTTTCTCGCCAGCGAGGATGGTTGGGTTGAAAACGGCACAGCCGGGGCAGGCTATTTGGGCGCAGATGGTCTGGAAATCCAAATTCCACTTTCGACGCTGGGAGAATCTCTGGAGGCGGGGGATGATGTGCGGCTGGTGGTTGTCGCGGGTGAAGGCGCGGCGGCTTTCCCGGCTGAAGGGCCAGCCCAGATCATTTTGCCTGAGCTGGGCGCGACTCAAGAAATTATGGCGGTTGAAGACCCTGCCGGTGATGATCACGGACCGGAAACTTACACTTATCCCACAGACGCGGTTTTTGTCCCCGGCACATTTGACATCGAGACGTTCAACGTGGGGTATGATGATAACTCCGTTGTGTTCACTTTTCGGATGGCCGCGCCGATTACCAATCCCTGGGGGTCGACAGCCAATTTGTCTCTGCAGACGTTTGATGTGTATGTCGATATAGATCCTGGCGCGGGCAGCGGCAGCCGCTTGCTGCTGGGTGGGCGCAACGCGGCTCTGCAGGCTGGCGATGGCTGGGACGTGGCCATTTGGGCGGAAGGGTGGTACCCGGAAATCTTCACAGCGGATGCCACCAGCGGAGAAATCAAATCTTTTAACCTGGATTACAAGATCATTGTCAGCCCGGAAAAGAACACCGTTAGCCTGCGCGTACCCAAAGAGGTCTTTGGGGATGGTGACCCGGCCGAATGGGGTTATGCAGCGATGGTATTAAGCCAGGACGGATTCCCATCAACGGGTGTGCTGCGGGTACGGGATGTGGCGGCGGAGAACTCACAATGGAAGTGGGGCGGCGCTCCTGAAGCGACCAACGCTACCCGAATTATTGATCTGGTCTGGCCAGCAGATGGTGCTCAAACGCAAGAAGAGATGCTTTCTGGATTTGCCGCATCTTCCCTGCCTATCGGCGACCTGGCAGCGGATGATTTGGCGCAGATTGAATTGTTGCGAGTCAATTCAGAGTGATCTGGTACGGTCCTTGCCCCACAGAAAGTGCAGGTAAAGACTGACATGGTAGAATTGGAGACCATATAGGAGGGCTGTTTTAACCATGAAAGACGAAGACAAAATCATCATCCACGAGTGTCCGCGGAAGAATGTTGAAATATTTTTACCGGATGGGCGGGTTATTCAGGGTCCGCGCGGTTCGACGGTGGAAACTCTGCTGAAAAACGCTGGCCTTGATTTTGTTGCGCCGTTGATGGGTGCGATTGTAAACAGCGATTTGCGCGAGCTAACCTATCCCATTGAGATTGACGCGCGCGTGAGACCGGTAACCATGGCAGAAGCCGATGGTGCCCGGATTTACCGCCGGTCCTTGACTTTTCTATTGGAAGCGGCGTTTGAAGAACTTTACCATGACTGCGCTCTGGCCGTTGACCATTCGGTGTCATCGGGCGGATTCTATTGTGAGGTGGTTGGCAATAAACCGCTATCCCAAGAAGATTTAGACCACTTAAATGCCTATATGCAGACGCTTGTGACCGCAGACCTGCCCTTCGAGCGCTTGCAGGTGCCTTTGCAAGAAGCGGTGGATTATTTTAAACAAAAAGGGGAAGAAGAGAAGGTCAACCTGCTTAAATATCGCACCAAGGCGCATTTAATGCTTTATCGCCTGGGTGAGCACCGTGATTATCATCACGGGTATATGGTGCCTTCTACGGGGTATCTGAAGTGGTTTGATCTGACCCGCCTGGGGGATGGTTTTGTGCTCCGCTTCCCACGCCGACATGCCCCAACGCAAATCCAGCCGCTGCCGAATACCAACCGGCTTCTGGAGACTTTTCAAACTTATGGAAGCTGGCTTAATCGCCTGGGGATTGCCTCAATTGGCACCCTGAATGACGCCATCCAGGCAGACCGCATCCGCGAGGTTGTGCTTGTCTCTGAGGCGCTGCAAGAGCAAAAAATAGCTGAGATCGCCCGCGAGATTGCCGAGGCGCAACCGCACAAAAAGATCGTTCTGATCGCAGGGCCATCTTCCTCCGGCAAGACAACTTTTGCCAAACGGCTGGCGATTCAGTTGCTGGCGCGGGGGATTTCACCTTTCGCGTTGGAATTGGATAATTATTTTGTTGATCGTGAAAAAACGCCCAAAGACGAAGAGGGAAAATTTGATTTTGAATCGCTGGGCGCGTTGAACACAACGGCGCTGAGTGATCACTTGCAGCGATTGATCAGGGGAGAAGAAGTACAGCTGTTGCGCTTCAATTTTCACTCGGGTTTAAGCGAAACCGGCGATGTGGTGCGGATTGGTAAGGATCAGGTCATCATCCTCGAAGGCATTCACGGATTGAATCCGAATATGTTGCCAATCATCCCTACCGACAGCACATTCCGCATTTATTGTTCGTGCATGACCCAGTTAAACCTGGATAGGCAGAATCGGATTTCGACGACTGATTCCCGGCTGATCCGGCGGATTGTGCGCGACGCGCGCGAGCGGGGTTACTCGGCGCGCCAGACGATTTTCCAGTGGGAATCGGTGCGGCGCGGGGAGAAACGCAATATATTTCCTTATCAGGAATATGCCGATGAGATGTTCAATTCGGCGCTGGTGTTTGAACTGGCGGCATTAAAATCACTAGCAGAGCCGCTCTTACGCCAGGTGCCCTTTGGTTCGCCGGAAAATATCGAGGCAAAGCGTCTGCTGGCTCTGTTGGAATGGTTTTTACCACTTGATGTGGACCTGATCCCTGATAATTCTATTCTGCGCGAATTCATTGGAGGGTCGATTTTGAAGGGCTTCCGCCTGTGGGAGAGCAATATCAACTCACAATGAGCGGCCAGATTGGGAATAATAAACAAAGCGGCGGGCTTTACGGGCTCGCCGCTTTGTTGTATGAGTTGAGAGTGGTTTTTTACTCGATGCTGATAAATTTGCGGATGACGCGCGCCAGACGCCCAATGCCTTCTTCAATTTGCTCTGTTGTTGAGTAACTAAAATTAAGCCGCATGGTGTTATGACCGCCTCCGCAAGGGAAGAAGGATGCGCCTGGTACAAAGGCCACCTTTTCTTTGATCGCTTCCGTGAAGATTTGTGCGGTGTCGATCTCTTCTGGCAGCGTGGCCCACAAGAAAAGACCACCTTGGGGATGAGTCCAGCGCACCCCTGCGGGCATTTCGCGTGCCAGGCTGTTGAGCATAGCATCGCGGCGCTCGCGATAGACCTTACGGATCAAGTGGATATGCTCGTCGAGGAAACCGTTTTTAATAACCTCATACGCAACTACCTGGTTGAAGGTAGCGGTGTGCAGGTCAGCGCCTTGTTTGGATAGCACCATTTTGCGAATAACTTCGGGAGGAGCCACCACCCAGGCCAGGCGCAACCCAGGGGCAAGTGTTTTAGAGAACGTGCTCAGGTAGATGACGTTGCCAGAGTAGCAGCTGTTGGTTTCGCGGATACGGCAATCCAGTACTTCCACGGCGGGAATATGGTCTCCTTCGTAGCGGAGCTGCCCGTAGGGGTCATCTTCGACAATTGGAACGCCATACCGCTCTGCCAGATCAACCAGTTGCTTACGCCGTTCGAGAGGCAAGGTGGTTCCAGAGGGGTTCTGGAAGTTCGGCAGAACGTATATGAACTTGGGACCGTAGCGCAAAGCATGGTCCAGGGCATCGGTGATCATACCGTCATCATCTGATGGCACGGTAACGAAATCCGCGCCATAGGCGTTCCAGGCTTGAATGGCGCCAAGATATGTGGGCGCTTCGGTGAGAATTTTGTCACCCGGATTGATGAATGTTTTTCCCAACAGATCCAGGGCTTGCTGGCTGCCTGAGGTAATGAGAATATTGTCTGCGGTTACACCAATGCCGTATTGTGATGTGATTTCCGCGATTTTTTCGCGCAAGGGTTGGTACCCTTCGGTGGTGCCATACTGCAGTGCAAGCGATCCTTCTTCTATCAAAACTTTTGTGCAGGCCTGGTTAAATTCCTTAATCGGGAAAACATCTGGGCCAGGCAAGCCACCGGCGAAAGAGATAACGTCTGGTTCTGTCACCAGTTTGAGCAATTCACGGATTGCTGAGCTTTGCATGCGTTGTGTGCGCTGAGCGAAGCGGTGATCCCAAGCAGTTTCCATTCGCGGTCTCCTTTAGAAGGTTGTGCTAAAAAAGGGGAGCCGGTTGGTTTTACCAGGCTCCCCTAATGGTGATTAAGGTTTCGGGAAGCGGCTAATTATGATCGCGCTGGAGGGTAAAGTTACTCGATCTCCACTCGCAAGCTGAGCGGGAGCCTTGCCTGGCTTATCCGCAGCACCCTGATAGATCAAAATTGTAGCGCCTTCCTCATCATATTTCAGATCAATAAATGCCTGGCCGGTCAGGTAGCCATCGCTGTCAATGGCGCAGCTGGTTACATAACCGATCACTTTGCCTTTCTTATCCATCACGGGGTCACCAGAATGCGCCATGCGCACGCCTTTTTCTTCAAAGCGAAAACGAATCACTTCGCCTTTGCGAGCGGCTTCGCGGCGGAGGAAGGCGTCGCGGCCGATGAACCAGGGTTTGTAGGTTTTAACATAATAGCCAAACCCGGCTTCGGCCACCCCTAGATTCTTCTCGCCGCCCATTTCATGACCGTAAAGCGGCAGCCCGGCTTCGGTGCGAAGGGAATCGCGCGCGCCCAAACCGCAGGGTTTAAGCCCCATTGGCGCGCCTACCTCCATCAACTTGGCCCACAATGCCGGTGCCTGATCCGGGTGGATGAAGAGTTCGAAGGCCATCTTTTCGCCGGTGTAACCGGTGCGTGAGACAACCAGGTCAAAACCGCCCACAACCGCCTCGGTCAGATTGGTGCGTTTCAGGCGCATGATGCGCTGGCGTGTTGCGGCATCACAGCCCAATGCCAGCAGAATATCGCGAGATTTGGGCCCCTGGAGGGCAATATCCACACGCATTTCTACACCGGCTTGCGGGTCGCGCAAATTGCGAAGAATCACATTGCGGCCAAAGGCGCGGGCTTGGGGAACGTTGGGATCCACCATCACTTTCCCATTCAACACCGCGTTGAGCCAGGCCCAGTTTTTGTCGTCATTACTGGCGTTGACGACCACCAGGTATTTGTCCGCGGAGCGGCGGTATACCAGCAGGTCGTCAATCACATTGGCGTCCACATCCAGGAAGTGGGTGTAGCAAGATTCACCAACGGCCAGGCTGGCCATATCGTTGGCGCAAACACTATCGAGAAACACGGGCGCGTCTGGCCCCTCACACTGGTAAACGCCCATGTGCGAAACGTCAAACAGACCGGCAGCCTGGCGGGTTGCCTGGTGTTCTTCACCCACTGATGTGTACCAAACGGGCATTTCCCACCCGGCAAAGGGTATTAGTTTCGCGCCAGCTTGTTTGTGCGTTTCATACAGAGAAGTGCGGCGAAGTTCGGCAGTTTCTTTTTCTTCCCATGCGAATTTGGGAAGAGCCTCGCCAGAGGCGGGTGAAATGCCGATGTAATAGGGTTTCCGGGAATCGCCGGCGTCTACGGTTGTCGCGTGTGACGCGGGTGGTTCTGTTTCTTTGACAATAACCGGACCGGGGATTTTCTTAAGCAGATCCGGGTCGAACCGGATATAGCCATCAGAGAGGTCGCGCAGCCATGTGGCAGCAACGCCGAAGTGTTCAGACGGCATGGAGAAAATATATTTGCCATCAGCCGTGAGGGTTAAGGTGCCGTTCACCTCTCCTAGTGGTGTAACCAGGCTGGTTTTCTGGCTGGTACCCGGCGATAGCGCTTCAACATCGCTGGAGAAGACAAAATTGAGGAATGGGCGCAGGGCGTTATTCGGCTGCAGAATATCGGCGTTGGAGGTGGGACCGTATGTGCCCACCTGGAAAACGCCCTGAGTGGAGATTTCAAGTGCGCTCCAGGCTGATTTATTGGCCGGTTGGTCATCCAGGTAGAAGAAATGCGGGTAGCCTGATTTTTGAGTGGCTTCCACCCGCGCGGCAGCATCGCACAAGGCGCGAACACGCCGTTTGGTATCTTCCAATACCTTAAAATCGACTTTGGCACGCAGATCAAAGCCTTTTCGGCTGGCCTGTTTGAATGGAACGGTGGCGAAAAGAACATCGGCAATAATGTCGGCGACCTCAATCATTTCTTTTTCGCCCAGGCCGCGCTGTGTCATCCAGGGGGTGCCATAGCGAATACCGGAAGCTGCCAGCGCGCTTTTATCTCCGGGTATGGTGTTGCGGTTCAGAACAATCCCAACTACATCCAGAATGCGGGCGGCCATATCACCAGATAATTCAGCGCCATCGGGACCTTTAATGGACTTGCAATCAACATTGCCCAGGTGGGTGTTGGTGCCGCCAAAAGGAATACGAAGACCGCGCTCTTGCAGGCGGTTGGTGAGGGCCGCCGCGTTTCGGATGATCTGCTTTTGGAGATGAACGAACTGCTCAGTTTTGGACAGCTTGAAGATTAAAGCCAGGGCGGCCATGGTGTTCACATGCGGCCCGCCTTGCTCACCCGGAAAGACCGCCCGGTCAATTTTCTTGGCCAGTCCGGCATCGGTTGTGATAATGCTCGCGCCTCGCGGTCCGGTGAGGGTTTTATGCGTGGTAAAGGTAACGATGTGGGCATACCCGATTGGAGAGGGTACTGCTTTGGCAGCCACAAGGCCGGCGATATGTGAGATATCGGCCAGCAGGTAGGCGCCAACGGAATCTGCAATCTGGCGGAAACGCTGCCAATCGGGCACAAAGGGATAGGATGAATATCCGGCCACGATGATTTTGGGTTTATTTTCTTCAGCGATTTTTTGAACGGCGTCGTAGTCAATTTTTTCGCTGGATGGGTCTACGGTGTAATGGACCGCGTTATAGAGTTTTCCAGAGCGGTTGACAGGTGAGCCATGCGTGAGGTGACCGCCGTGCAGCAAATTCATACCCATAATGGTGTCGCCCGGGTTGATCAGGGCGTGATAAACGGCGTTATTGGCGGGAGCGCCAGAAAGAGCCTGAACATTGACAAATAATTGTTCCGCCGGATATCGATCGGTGGCGTATACCTCGGCGCAGCGGCGGCGAGCCAACGACTCAGCCAGATCAGCATATTCGACACCTTTGTAGTAGCGGGGATCACTGTACCGCCGAAAGTGGACTAATCGCGCCGGATAGTCGAGAATTTGGTCTTCTGTCATCCAGCGGGTTTCTTCGTCCGGGTATCCTTCTGCATAGAGGTTTTGAAACGAAGAAGAAAGTAGTTCTCTTACAGCCAGTGGAGCGGTGCTTTCGCTGGGGATGAGAATCAATTTTCGATGCTGGCGTTCTGCTTCAATCTGGTTGAGTTCCAATAATGCTGGGTCTAAATCCGACAACGTTCCGTGGAATAACAGGTCATCCATAAAGGCCGCTCCTTAATTTTATTTTTTTTCTTACCAGCTATTGAACCGTCTTCTCCCCTTTGATGCAGCGAGATGCAATTTCTTTAAGCATTTCAGTTCTCCGGCTGGCTGTGAGGTTCTTAGCAATATTTAATTTTTCATCTAAATTTATTCTAACGCCGCGACCCATAAGGGTCAAGTTACACTCCTCCACCGCTTTGTAGATTTAATACCGAAACAACCCAATCCAGCAAGGTCTGAAAGACGATGTCCTTTTCCGGCTCGTTGTGTAATTCGTGATAAAAACCATCCCAAAGCTTGTAAGTTGTACAGCGGGGGCTGGCTTGTGCGAAGCGGATCACCGGATCGGGGTTGACCAGGCGGTCGGCGCTGCCGACCATCAGCAAGGTAGGTACTGAAAGGGATGCGGCATTCTCAAGAATCCATTTTCCTTTTTCGATCAAATCAAGACCCAAAGCAAAGGAGACTCGGTCGTGAGTGAGCGGGTCGCTGCGGTAGGCTTGAACTACCTGCGGGTCTCTGGAGAGGCCGGTCAGGTCGAGCTGGTTGTTGATCGTACCGGCAGGAAGGATATTTGCCAGCAGGCGAGCCATGAACAGAGTGGCGGCGGATGGCGGGTTGGCGGGGATCAGACCGGGACTGGTCACCACGGCCGCGTCAACACCGTTGGGATGGGTCAGCAGGTGATACAACACCAGGGCGCCCCCAAGGCTGTGCCCGTAAAGAATGAGCGGAATTTTGGGCTGATTTCTGGAAACTTCCGCGCAAAAATCGGCCAGCATTCGAGAGACGAAAGAATAAGAAGGGATATGCCCTCTGCTGCCCTGAGTTTGGCCGTGCCCGGGCAGATCAAAGGTATAAACAGCGATACCTTTATCCGTCAGGTAGCTGGCAAGATGGGCGTACCGCCCCGAATGCTCGCCTAATCCGTGGACCAGAACAACGCATGCACGAATTGAAGATTCAGGCAGCCACGTGCGGGTATAGATTTGCAGCCCGTTTTCTGTTTTCCACGAACCTGTCTCTGATCTCATTGCGCCTCGATTCTTTTTGGGGTAGCAGCGGCTATAATATGGATAGACAAAGGAAAGTGTATATTACCTGAATAAAAAGAGCAAGAGAAATTTTTTTACACGAGAGAGGAAACGAAGATGCGTGATTTGCGAGTAGACAAGCTGGCCGAATTGTTGGTGAATTATTCATTGGAAATTCAACCTGGAGAAAAAACCTTGATCTGGGCAGACACGCCCTCTGCGCCACTGATTCAGGCGACGTATGAGCAGATAATCCATCAAGGCGCTTTCCCGTTTGTTTACGCTGTGCTGCCGGGGCTGGCAGAGGCGCTGTTGGAGTATGGCACCGATGAGCAAATTCGCTTTACCCCCGAGCCATTTGCGCAAATTTTCGAGACTTTTGACAGCATGGTTTTTATTCGCTCTCTCGAAAATACGCGGTTTTTAGGCCGGGCTGATGCAGCAAAGGTGGTTGAACGCGAGAAGGGATTAGGAAAGCTGCGCAAAATTTACACTGAGCGAACCGCTAAAGGTCAGTTTCGCTGGGTTTTAACGCTTTTCCCCACCAATGCCCATGCCCAAGACGCGGATATGGCGCTCCGCGATTATGAAAATTTCGTGTTCAATGCCTGCCTGCCCGATCTGAATGACCCAGTTTCGTATTGGAAAGAGGTTTCGGCTTACCAGGCGCGAATTATTGAATGGCTCAAAGGGAAAGAGCGCGTTCATGTTTTGGGTAAGGATACTGATTTGCGCTTGCGGATTGATAACCGCAAATTCATTAATTGTGACTGTCATGTGAATGTCCCTGACGGCGAGGTTTACACCGGTCCGGTTGAAGACAGTTTGGAAGGGCATGTTCACTTCTCGTATCCGGCGATATATCGCGGCAAAGAGGTGCTGGGGGTTCGCCTGCAGTTTGAAAAAGGCAAGGTGGTGAGCGCCACTGCGGACAAGAATGAGGCCTATTTGAACAAAATGCTGGATACAGACGCGGGCTCGCGTTATGTGGGTGAATTTGCGATTGGCACCAACAAGATGATTCAGCAGTTCACCGGGCAAATTCTATTTGATGAGAAAATTGGCGGCAGTTTTCACATGGCGATGGGAAATGGTTACCCGGAAACGGGCAGTATAAACCAGTCTCTCATCCATTGGGATATGATCTGCGATTTACGCGACGGTGGTCAGATCTGGGTGGATGATCAATTGATCTATGAAAATGGTGATTTTGTATTAGACATCTAACCATTCTATTTCAGCAGGTGTGAACTCTCCGGGGCATTCCTAGAAAGTCCTGGAGAGTTTTGTTATGATAGAGATGGGAAGAGGGTTGGTAACTCTGCGGTGAGTTTCGGGTTAATTGTATTAACTGAACCACAAGGATACCTCTTGGAAGCAATCAGTGATCAAAGCGCTATAGAGCAAGCGGTTAATGGAAGCCAGGAAGCGTTCAGCATTTTGTATGAACGCTATGTGAACCGTATCTATAACTATATCTTTTATCGGGTTGGCAACGCTCACGATGCCGAGGATATTACCGCGCGGGTGTTTTACCGCGCTATGGGCAGCATTACCCGCTACGATAACCGCGGGCTGCCATTCTCTGCCTGGTTGTACCGCATCGCGCATAACCTGGTGGCCAACTGGTACCGTGATAACGCGCGCAAGAAAGAGGTGTCGCTGGAGGAAGCTGGGCAGTTTCAACAGCGATCTGAGCATTTGGAAGTGGCTATGGTCCAATCACAGGAAAATGAAATCTTGATGAAGGCCATTCGCAGTCTGCCGGCCGAAAGGCAGCAGTTGATTATCTTGAAGCTGGTAGAGGACCTTTCAAATCAAGAAATTGGCGAAATTATGGGTAAAAGTGAAGGGGCGATCAAGAGCCTGTATCACCGCACGCTGATTTCCTTGCGCAACCGGATGGAAAAAATTGGAAAGCAATCGCATGAATGATCTGATCATTGTAACTGACGGCGCAGCCGATATGCCGTCAGAATGGATCCGTGATTACCGAATTCATATCCTGCCCATGCCAGTCTTGTTGGGTGGAAAAACGATCTATTTGCCAAGCCCTGAGTATCCGAGTGAAAAGTTTTACCGGCTGATTCATGAATTGAGACAAACTCCCCATTCTTCTCTTCCATCCATGGATCACCTCACCCGCTTTTATGAGAGCATCGCCATAAAGGGTGATGAAATTCTCTCCATTCACGTGGCGCAGCGCATGTCTGGTACGTTTTCAGTGGTGCAAAGTGTTGCCAACGAATTGAAAGACCGGTTTCAGATTTACCCCTTTGATTCTGGCGCCGGATCGGCGGCGCTGGGTATGATGTGCCGGCAGGCGCGCCAGTTGGCAGAGCGTGGATTATCGATGGACACGATTATCAACCAATTAGAGAAGGCGAAGAAAAGCTTGGCAATTGTACTAACCCTGGAAAACCTCGATTTTGCGCGTTTGAGCGGGCGAATTAACGCGATTCAATCCATGCTCTCTTCAGTCTTGCGGATCAATCCGATCATTGAACTGCGGGAAGGTCTGCTGCAAGTGGCGGGGAGAGTGAGAACGCGCAAGAAAGCCATAGACCAGTTGATTGAAATGGTGACTGAAAAAGCAAAGGCGCAGAAAATGCGCTTCGCTGTGGTGCACGCCGCTGATCCTTTCGCAGCGGCCACGATTAAAGAACGGCTGGAAGCGGCAATTAAAGCGGCGGATATCTCCATCTGCGAATTGGCCTTGCCGGTTGCGGCAAATTTGGGGCCGGGAACGGTGGGCATTGTGGCCTATCCGGACGATGAATCTACGAATGAGGATATTGAGAGGGACAATTAGTTCATATGGATCTTCAAAACACTTTGGAAGCGACTTTGAAAACTCATTTTCAACCCGTTCTGCCTGATCAGGGTTTTGTGAACACACTGCGCACAAAGTTAATTACGCCAGCCCCCACATTTATGGAACCGCAAAAGAACCAACACGCGCTCTGGCTGGTGTTTGTGGGGCTGGCCAGCGGCTTGGCGCTGGTGTGGATTCTTGGACTATTTCGAAAATGGAGCGACAAGTAGAGTGGCTGTCAGGGAAGGTTGAGCTTTTCTTTGAGCTGTTCATTGGTGGGCTCAACCAGTATATCTCCATCTGGGAAGACAATGGTGGGCACTGACCGGAAGCCGTGGTTGACACGTTCTACGAATTCACGACCATCTTCATCTTTATCAATGTCGATCCATTGATAGCGAATGTGATTCTTGGATAAAAATGCCAACGATACCCGCGTGTCGTAGCACCAGCGTGTGCCGTAAACTTTAATTTTCGGATTCGATTCATCGGCAGTCATGGTCACCCTTCAGGGATCAGGCGGATGGTTCTTCCGCTTGGGAGAGGAATTGAATGATTGTTTGCGCGTCGGTGATCAAATCCACTCCAGGGGGTAATTCGTGGGCGGTGTTCACGGACATGACCAGGTGGGAAGCGCGAGCGCGGATGTGTTCGGGCATTCGACTGTCTTGCGCGACCTGATGGAGGAGATCCAATCCGTAAAGGGGTTTGGACGCGGCATACTTCGTTTGGATGGCCCAAACCGCCGCACGCCGGGCGCAAACCCTGGCGCGTCCCTCGAACCCGGCCAGACGTGCGGCACGGGCTTTCTCCAATTCCTCTAGCGCGTTGGTCATATCCATTGAAGAAATTATCTCATATTTCCGGGCAGGCTTTCAGCACGGGTAGGGGGCTGTCTAACCTTTAAGCTGGATGAGATGCTCACCTTGTGCGGTGCTTAACAAAAAAAAAGCCTGCCAGGTTGGCAGGCTCTACTGCATCTAAATTTATATATTGATTACGCCCAACCCTGATTTTTTACCAGGTCGGTGATCACCGGGATGTTGACGTATTCTCCCTTATAGGCCTTGTATGCCCAGAAGAACATGACAAACCAGATAATCGCGCCGCAGCCAAAAGTAAAGGCGGCGATAATGGGTGTAATTATTGCAAGGATAATGCCGATAATCAATGCTTGCATATTGTGGGCGCGAATAAAGGGGCGGTTCTTCTTGTCTTCGATCAGCAGCAAGACAATCGGGATGATTGGCGAGAAGACATATGCCAGGGCTGCCCACAAGCGGTCGTCGCTGCTAACATCGGGGGACATATATGGTTGTTCGGACATAGTTAAGCTCCTTCTAAAAAAAAATATTTGTGAGTAAGTACTGATCTTTATTGTAATGGATTAATCCAACTCTTGCTTAATCATTTCTAATCATATGTCAGAAATCGCGCTCTGTGTTAAAATCGCATCTATGGCAAAACGAATTGTATTTATGGGATCGCCTGATTTTTCGCTGCCCAGCCTGCAGTATCTGGCGCAGAACTATCCCGTGGTGGGTGTGATCACCCAGCCCGACCGCCCCGCTGGGCGCGGCCGCGCCTTGACCCCTCCACCGGTTAAAGTGCTGGCACAAGAACTGGGCCTGCCGGTATTTCAACCCGAGAAATTACGCGCGCCGGAAGCGTTTGAAGTGTTGGTTTCCTGGAAGCCGGATTTGATTGTGGTAACGGCGTATGGGCAAATTCTGCGCAGGCAGGTGCTGGACCTGCCGGAGTATGGGTGCGTGAATGTGCATGCTTCCCTGCTTCCGCGCTGGCGGGGAGCGGCTCCCATTCAGGCGGCCATTCTGCATGGCGATGAGAAAACGGGCGTGACGATTATGAAAATGGACGCCGGGGTAGACACCGGACCGATGCTGGCAAAATGGGAGACGACCATTGGGGCTGAGGAGACGGCCGGATCGCTTTCTGACCGCCTGGCGGAACAGGGCGGGCGTCTGTTGGTGGAAGTGCTTCCAGATTACTTGTCTGGAAAGCTTACTCCGCATCCCCAGCCCCAAGATGGGGCAACCTACGCGCCTATACTCTCGAAGGAAGAAGGCAGGCTCGATTTTTCGCAGCCAGCGGTGGCGTTGGAACGGAAAGTGCGGGCGTTTTCTCCCTGGCCGGGGGCTTATATGGAATGGACAGGCGGCTTGATGAAAGTTCATAAAGCCAGTGTCAGCCTGGCGGCAGGTAGCTCACCCGAATTGAGAGCGGTACTGGATGGATACCCGGCGGTGGGAACCGCGGATGGCTGGCTGGTGCTGGAAGAAATTCAGCCGGCCGGCAAGAAAGCTATGCAGGGAAAAGCGTACCTGGCAGGCACCCGCAACTGGGTATCATAAATTGTTAAGGATTATCGATAATTGATGGAAGATACGATTCCACGTATGCGGTTTCTGTGTTTTGGCGCCGGCGCCATAGGGACTTATATCGGCGGCAGCCTGGCCCTGGCGGGCCAGGAGGTGGTTTTTTTTGACCGCCCTGAAACCGCAGATTCTGTGCGAAAACATGGGTTAACGCTGCATTTGGGGGATGAAGTTCGCCACATTCAAAGTATTGACATCTGCACCAGCATTGACGAAGCACTCACGCACGGTCCGTTTGATGTGGGAATTTTAGCCGTTAAGAGTTATGATACTGCCGGGGTGATCGAAATGCTCAAGGAATACAGCGTGGCTCTGCCTCCCATTCTGAGCTTTCAAAACGGCGTTGAAAATGAAGCTTTGTTATCGCGCGGCCTGGGACAGGGCAAGGTGATTGCCGGAACGCTGACCAGCGCGGTTGGAAAACTGCAAACAGGTGAAATCGTGGTTGAAAAACTGCGCGGCATAGGCGTCGCGTCGGACCATCTGCTGGCCAGTGGCTTGGTGAAAGTGCTGGACGCGGCTGGCTTGCGGGCGCAGCTCTTTGCAGACGCGGCCAGCATGAAATGGTCAAAAATGCTGACAAACCTGCCGGCCAATGCCACTTCGGCTATCTTGAATATGACTGCCTCCGAAATCTACCGCAACCGCGATTTGTGCAAGCTGGAAATCCGTATGCTGCGCGAGGCTTTGGCGGTGATGCATACGCTGCGATTAAGTGTGGTCGATTTGCCGGGCACTCCCACACGGCTGTTGGCCTTTGGCGCGGCAAGCCTGCCTTTGTTCCTGGCCCAACCTTTCATGATCCAGGGGATAGGAAAAGGGCGTGGAAATAAGATGCCTTCGTTTCACATTGATTTTCACAGCGGCAACGGCAAGAGCGAAGTGGATTATCTCAACGGGGCTGTTGTGCGTATAGGAAAGTCTGTGGGGGTGGAAGCGCCTGTGAACCGGGTGCTGACAGAGACGCTGCTCTTGCTAACAGCCGGAGAACTGAACGCGGATGAGTTTGATCACCATCCCGAAAAACTGCTTGAACGGTTCTAGAACAGCGAACAGGAGGCGCAACCGCCTCTTGTTTTTTTGGTTTTCGATGGGTGAGACGCTGGTTATTTGGCTCCGCGCCGTTATTGTTGACCAGTAAATTGCTTGCGCCATTCATACAACTTGTTCAGCGCCTCTATCGGAGAGAGGGCGTTAAGATCCAGCTTGCGAATTTCTTCCAACAAGGGATTGGTCTCCGGGAAGAGCGCCATTTGCTGCGGAGCCTGCGGATCTATGCGCACGGCTTTGCCGGAAGTGGTTTCCAACTGCTTGAGAATTTCGCTGGCGCGTTGGATCACTGGTTTGGGCATGCCGGCCAGTTGCGCCACATGGATGCCATAAGAGCGGTCTGCACCGCCCGGAACGATTTTGTGAAGGAAGATGACCTTGCCTTCCGATTCGCTGACGGCCACATTGTAGTTTCTCACGCCGGGGAGAAGATCGCTCAACTGCGTCAGTTCGTGGTAGTGGGTGGCGAAGAGGGTGCGCGCGCGCAAGTTTGGGTGGTTGTGCAGGTATTCGACCATAGCCCAGGCGATGGAAACGCCATCGTATGTGGAAGTGCCGCGGCCGACCTCATCCAGAATCAGCAGGCTGCGCGTGGTGGCGTGATTGAGAATATTGGCGGTCTCGATCATCTCGACCATGAAGGTCGACTGCCCCGCGTGAATCTCATCTTGCGCGCCGATGCGGGTGAAAATTCGATCTACCAGGCCGATGGCGGCTTCGCGGGCTGGGATGAAACAGCCCATTTGCGCCATCAATACCAGCAAGGCGACCTGACGAAGATAGGTGCTCTTACCGCTCATATTGGGACCGGTGATGACCCGTACCACCTCACCAGCTTCAAAGCTGGCGTCGTTGGGTACAAAGCGCTCACCACGCAGGGTCAGCTCAACCACCGGGTGGCGGCCGTCGAGAATATTCAAAACGGGTTCAGCAACAATTTGAGGGCGGATATAGTTGTTCAGCGAAGCGGTCTCGGCCAGAGAGGCCAGTACGTCCAATTCCGCGACGGTACGAGCGGTGGACAGCAAATGCTCGCTGGACGAGGCCAGATCGGCGCAGACCTGGCGAAAAACGCGGGTTTCAATCTCATGAATCCGCTCTGAGGCGTTCAAAACCAGGGTTTCGTACTCTTTTAACTCGGGTGTGATGAACCGCTCCGCGTTGACTAGAGTCTGCTTGCGGATATATTCAGAAGGGACACTCTCCGCATTGGCGCGGGTTACCTCAATGTAATAGCCAAAGACTTTGTTGTAGCCCACTTTGAGGGTTTTAATGCCGGTCCGTTCGCGCTCTGCAACCTCAAGCCCGGAAATCCAATCTCGGGCGTGTGCGGATGAAACCATGATCTGGTCCAGTTCCGAAGAGAAGCCCGGTTTGATAATCCCGTTATGCTGCAGCGTTGCGGGAGGGTCTTCCTGAATGGCTTCTTGCAGCAAATTCAGCTCGCGGGCGAGGGGATAAAGCTGGTTGAGCGCGGTTTGCAAAGGGGAAGACTGCGCGGAGAAAAGAGCCGCGAGCCCCGGAATAAGGGCCAACGTGGAGCGCATCGCTACCAGGTCTCGCGGTGAAGCGCTGCCGGATACAACGCGGTTGGTCAGGCGTTCCAGGTCGGCAAAGCTGGAGAGGATTTCGCGCAGCTCAGCGCGCAGCAGACCATTTTGCACGAAGTATTCTACGCAGTCCTGGCGTTGGGTGATGGTCTGAATATCCAGCAGCGGTTTAGAGACCCACTGCCGCATCAGGCGTTTGCCCATTGGTGTGATAGTGCGGTCTAAAACGGAGAGGAGTGAGCCGCGCGTGTCTCCCTGGCGGATGGTCTCGGTCAGCTCCAGGTTGCGGCGGGTGGCGGCGTCCAGGGTCATAAATTCGCTGAGCGAATAGGTGGACAGGGAGTTGAGCAGCTTTAAGGCCGCAGGCTGGGTTTCTTGCAGGTACTGCAGCAGGGCGCCAGCGGCGCGAATGGCTAGCGGTTTTCCGCGCAGGCCGTACCCATCCAGGGCGGCCACATTGAAATGGGATTTGATCGTCTCTTCACAGCGGGCAAATTCAAACCGCCAGGAGGGCCAGGTGGAGCTGTGCCCGGGAAGGTCGCCATTGAGGTGGATGCCTTCGGCGAGGAGGATTTCGGCCGGTTTGAGGCGCAGCATTTCGGCGCGCAGGCTGGAGGGCAAATCAGGGCTATCCAATTCGGTAGTGGAAAACTCACCGGTGGTGATGTCCACGTAGGCAATTCCAGCGTGACTATCCAACACAACCAGGCTGACCAGATAGTTGTTTTGATCGCCGCGGAGCAGTTCAGGTTCCAGGATGGTGCCGGGTGTAACCACGCGGGTAACTTTGCGCGGGAACAAACCTTTGACGGGTTGGTCGCCAACCTGTTCGCAGATGGCAACGTGGTAGCCTTTTTCGATCAGGCGCGCCAGGTAGTTCTCAGCCGCATGATGCGGAATGCCAGCCATTGGAATGCGCGTTCCCTTGGCCACATTGCGAGACGTGAGGACGATGTCCAACTCACGCGAAGTAACCTGGGCGTCTTCATCGAAGGTTTCGTAGAAATCGCCCAAGCGGAAAAACAAGATCGCGTCTGGGTATTGTTTTTTGATTTCAAGATATTGTTGGCGGATGGGAGTTACGTTGTCGTCGATCATAGTGTTATTCTACGGTTGCTTGCCCGGATCGACAAGGGCATTCTCGAGGAAAAAAGCTGGCCGGATGAAGGTATAACATGCGAAAGGCAGCCGGGCGCTCGCCTTTGCCAATGGAGGTCGTTTGTGTCTTGATGGATAAGGTTGTACCTGGCGCAGATATGCAAGATATTCTTTCAATTGTTCATGTATAATCTTTGTGTTGAAGACACCCCCGTTAAATTTGGGGACTATCTTTTGCCCTTACCCACCCAAACAAATTGAAATGGAGCGCAATATGGAAGAAGAACGTCGAAGGCACCCGGTTTTCAGCGGTGTTGAGCTTGGGATTGGAACCTGGTCGTGGGGAGACCGGTTGATCTGGGGATACGGGAAGGGATACCAGGATCAGGATATTTTTGAGGCTTTTGAGACCAGCGTGGCGGCGGGAATCATCTTTTTTGATACCGCTGAAGTATACGGGCAGGGCAAATCGGAATCGTTGTTGGGACAGTGTATGAAGACAACCGATGCGCGAATTCGCGTTGCCACAAAATTCATGCCCTATCCGTGGCGGCTTTCGAAGCAGAATTTATTAAAGGCGGTGAGGAGGAGTATCAAACGTCTCGGTCTAGAAAGGGTAGACCTTTACCAGATTCACATGCCGCTGCCGCCGGTTACCGTAGAAACATGGATGGATGCGATGACGGCTGCTTATCAGGAAGGACTGATTGGGGCGGTTGGCGTATCCAATTTTGACTTGGGGCAAACGCAGCGGGCGAAAGAATCACTGGCCCGGAATGGAATACCTCTGGCTTCAAATCAGGTTGAGTACCACCTTTTGAATCGGAAAATGGAAAAGAACGGCCTGTTCCAGTTTTGCCAGGAGAACGAGATCACTTTGATCGCCTATAGCCCGTTGGGAATGGGGTTGTTAACGGGAAAATACACGCCAGAGAATATGCCGCAAGGGGTGCGCGCCGGACGTGTGCGGAAAGATTATTTGCAAAAAATCCAACCGCTTCTACTGGAGCTGCGGCGCATCGGTTCTGCTCACGATGGAAAAACAGCGGCGCAAGTGGCGATCAACTGGTGCATCTGTAAGGACAGCATTCCCATTCCTGGGGCAAAGAACCGAGAGCAGGCCAAACAAAATGCCGCATCTGGCGGCTGGCGGCTGACAGAAGAAGAAGTAGCCCGGCTTGAACAACTTTCGGACCAAATTGAGGCAAGCCGGTAGCATACAACTTTCTCTTTGAGAAGGCGTATATAGAATAAACCGATGGATTTCTCAAAGAGTAAGGAGTTTGTTAAGATGGCTGAATCACATGCTTTAAGAAGGTCCCGGCGTAACCGGGTTTTGGCCGGTGTGTGTGGCGGGTTTAGTGAATTTTTTGGAATCAATGTCTTCTGGTTCCGTCTGGCTTTTCTGATTTTGTTCATACCAGGAGGGTTGCCGGGCGTTATTCCTTACACGGTTCTATGGCTGGTGATCCCAAAAGAAAAATAGTACCTATTCAATAGACCAAAAAAGGCTTCTCGCGCGCACGAGGAGCCTTTTTTTGATATAATCGGCGGCATGAACCCAGAAAAAGTATCTTTCCTTCCTTTTCACGCAATTAATGAATTTATGCTGGTGGATTACCGGCAGTCGGTCGTCCAGGATGTTTTTTCTCACCTAGACCCAGTATCTGCCGAAACCCGGCGGGAACTGCTCCGCATGGTGAAAGAACTCGTTCAGGTTCCTGGCTTTCGCAACAGCTCTCAGGCGCCACTTCCGCTGAAGGTGCGTGGCGCGGTAAGCGTGTTTCAAAAAAGCGCTGATTTCTGCGGTGCAACCCTGCAGGCCTGGAGTGATATTCACGCGGATTTGCGCGAGCACGTATATCAGCTCTTAAAAGGTAGATCGTGGGAGGTTCTGCCGGCAGAGGCCAACCGCGCGAAACTGCCCGGTTTCTTGACCGTATGGCCAAAAGAAGAGACCTATGAAGTGCTTGAAAACGCTTTTCAGGAGCAGGTTGAAAATGCCAGCCAATATGTGGATGATGATATTCGTCTGATGCTGGTATGGGTCAGCGGCCGTCTGCCCTACGACCTGATGACCGGGGAAGAAAATCAGCCCGCGCAGGATTAAGAGGAACAAAGAAGATGAAAACCTATGTTTTAAGGCTGCACCCTGGCCAGGACTTGCGCCTTGAGCTGGTGAAGTTCGCGCAAGAGAATGACATTCAGGCGGGGTTCATCATTAGTTGTGTTGGAAGCTTGAAACGGGCGGCGCTGCGCATGGCGGGCCAGTTCGGCCCGGTGGCTTCTTTTTTTGAAGAAAAGTTTGAAATTCTCTCACTGGTCGGTACGATCAGCCCGGATAAGCCGCATTTGCATATCGCTCTGTCCAATGCGGATGCGAAAATGGTTGGGGGACATTTACAAGGCGGCAGCCTGGTAGACCTTACCGCTGAAATCATTATCGGCGACCTGGAGGATAAAGTGTTTCGGCGGGAGTTAGATACGCAGACCGGTTTCCCGGAGCTGGTGGTTTATCCACGCGGCGAATAAGAATGAGCAGAGAAAAAGGCGAAACCGCGCACAAGGCGCGGTTTTTTGATTATGCAAGGGGTAGTAAGCTTACTCAGAAAATTCGAGGTCGCCGATTTCATTTTCGTCCAGAGTACCGACTGGCGAGAATTCAATTTCACCAAAGAGCTCTTGCTGTTCGGCTTCAACCACGTGGCGTTTGATCAATTCCAGCAGTGCCAGAAAGGTTACTACCACTTCCACCCGGTTGCGGCGGATGAGCAGGTGCTGAAAGGTGGTGCGAGTAGTGTGTTTGATGGTTTCGATGATGGTGTGAATCTTATCGCGAATAGTGATGCGCGGCATGTTGACCACACGGCTCAACTCTGGCAGGTCTGGTGAGCCGGAGAGGGTGTCTCTGGCGGCCAGGACCACATCTCTTAGGGTGACGCCGGTCAGGTCCAGGCGCGGCTCAATTTTCACCGAGACAGGCGCGACGCGCAGATGGGTTCGCAAACTGGCATTTTCGCGACTCAGCAGCCAGATTGAGATTTGTTTGAAGCGCCGGTAAAGAATAAGCTGCTGGGCTAGGGCTTCACCATCTTCCAGCTCATCAGCAGAGGCGTCCACGGCGGGTGGGCGCGGCAGTAAAGCCGCCGATTTGATTTGAACCAGGCGCGCGGCAATCACTAAAAAAGCAGAGACTTCCGCCGCGTCGCGGTCGCGAATTTCTTTCATAAAGGCCAGATATTGGTCAGTAACCTGAGCAAGCGCGAGCGTGGTGATGTCTAACTGCGCATTTTCGATCAGTTCCAATAACAAATCCAGCGGCCCCGTGTAAACACTGGTCGCAACCTGATAGCGCTCGGTCTGGTGGGCGGCAACTTGGAAGCTCACAAGGCCGATTATAACAGAAGGAAGGCAAAGCGTGCTAAACGCCTGATTTTCGTGTAGCCAAATAATCGAAAAGGAAGAAAAAGTACAATATGCAAGTGAAAACGGTTATAATTCGGCTATGGTTAAACACGAATTAACTCATTTGGACGATCAAGGCCGGGCGCAAATGGTAGACGTTGGCTCCAAGCCGGACAGCGAGCGAATCGCGATTGCGCGGGGCGAAGTGTGCTTAAAACCAGAAACCCTCGAGTTACTGGAAGGCGGATTGATGAAAAAAGGGGATGTGCTGGCCGTGGCAAAGATCGCCGGTATTATGGCCGCCAAGCGCACCTCAGAGCTGATTCCACTTTGCCACCCGATTGCCATCAGCCAAGTCGAAGTGAATCTCGCTTTGAACATGCAGCTTCCAGGTGTGGATATTGAGGCGAAAGTCAAGACGTTTGGAAAAACAGGCGTGGAAATGGAAGCGCTAACCGCGGTAAGTGTGGCCGCCCTGACGGTTTATGACATGGTGAAAGCGGTTGAAAAAACCGGGCGCATCCAGAACATCCGTCTGGTTGAAAAGCACGGGGGCCAGAGCGGGGATGTAATTAACCCCTAGAGGAAAAACTGCTGGTATGAAAGTAAGCATCCTGTTTTTCGCGTCAATTAAAGAGAAAGCGGGCTGTGCCGACACCGTTATGGATGTGCCTGCCGGGACTACTATTCAGGGTTTGAAAGAACGGGTTGAAGCGGCGTTTCCGGGATTGAAAAACGTGATGGGCAATTCGCTCACTTCGATGAACCGATCATTTGCGTTGAATGAAGATTTGATTACGGATGGCGCAGAAATTGCCTTTTTCCCCCCTGTCAGCGGCGGGAGCGGCGCGCGGCGTGTGATTCAACTGACGCGAGAGCCATTGGCACTGGAAGACCTGACGATGAGCATCACCACCCCGGCCACGGGCGCCGTCTGCGCGTTTATTGGGGTGATTCGCGGCATAACCACAAAAGGACACGGGCATATCACCACCGCTTTGGAATTTGAAGCTTACGAACCGATGGCGCTGGAAAAAATGAACCAGATCGCGGATGAAATGGAATCGCGCTGGCCAGACCTGTTTGGAATCGCGATGGTGCAGCGAATTGGCCTGCAGTCGCCGAAATCCCCCACGGTTTTGATTGCCTGTTCGGCTGCTCACCGCGACACCGGTGTCTTTGAGGCGGCAAAATATGGGATTGACCGGTTAAAGGAAATTGTACCCATCTGGAAAAAAGAAATTGGTCCAGATGGTGAGGTTTGGGTTGAAGGGGATTACCTGCCTGGACGAGGGGATTAAGCATGGCGGAAATTCGCTGTACACAATGCAATCAGGTTTACCCTACCAGGGGGCTGCCCTTCCGCTGCGCGAGCTGCGGCGGGGTGTATGATTTTGACGGCCCTCCGAATTATGACCCCGAACTGGTCGAACGCGATCTTCCCGGCATCTGGCGCTACCGTCATTCATTTGACCTCTTTAAGAACGCGCCGGTGATTTCTCTGGGAGAAGGAAGAACGCCTCTGATCTGGGAACGCTTGCGCGGGCTGGACATTGGATTAAAAATGGAATCACAAAACCCGAGCGGCTCTTATAAAGACCGGGCGACAGCGGTTTTGGTGAGCCAGCTTCTTTCACGCGGAACTCGCCTGGCGGTGGAAGACTCTTCGGGAAATGCCGGGGCGTCTTTCGCGGCTTACGCGGCCCGCGGGCGGATGAGCGCGCGCATCTTTGTGCCGTCTACGGCTTCTGGCCCAAAATTGCGGCAAATTGAAGCGTATGGGGCGGAACTGCGGCCGGTGTTGGGACCTCGCTCTGCGGCTGCACAGGAAGCGTTGCAAGAAGCGCTGGATGGCACGGTCTACGCCAGCCACGCCTATTTACCGTTTGGCCTGCCTGGGATCGCAACACTGTCTTATGAGCTGATGGAGCAATTGGGGCGCGAACCGGGCACCGTGATAGCGCCCGCTGGGCACGGCTCTCTGCTGTTGGGGATTATCCGCGGGTTCGAAAGCCTGCAGCGTGGTGGTTTAATTGAGCGCCAACCATATTACATTGGCGTGCAGGCAAAATCCTGCGCGCCGATCTGGTATTATTTTACCCAGGGGTGGGATGCTTACAACGCAGTGCGCGAAGGGAAGACAATTGCTGAAGGGGTACGGGTTCGTCACCCGGTGCGCTTGCGAGCGCTGCGTGAGGAAATTCTGCCTGGCGGTGGTGAAATTATCGCCATTGATGAGGATGAAATTTTACTGGCGCACACTGACCTGGGAAAACGAGGTATTTCAGTAGAACCAACCTCGGCGCTGGTATGGAGCGCCGTTCAACAAGCCATCGGCCGCGTTCCAGAACCGATTGTACTGGTCCTTTCTGGAAGCGGTTTAAAATATTATAAACCATCTGAATAGAGAACTTGTAGAGCGCCAGTCTGAAGGTTAGCTCAGACGGGCGATCCATGAGTTCTTGGGAGGCAATGCATGGAAACAAACTCCAATCAAATTGGGTTGGAAACGCCCCAAGAGCTGGCGGCGCGGCTGCATCTGGCATTTAATGATCTGTTATTGGTCAGCCGGGCATTGACCCACCGCTCTTACTTGAACGAACACCCAGAGGCGCTGGAAGACAACGAGCGTTTGGAATTCCTGGGCGACGCGGTGCTTGATTTTTTGGTAGGTGCGTGGCTGTATAATCACTTTCCCGAAATGCCCGAAGGGGATCTGACCCGCATGCGCTCAGCGCTGGTGCACACTGAACAACTAGCCGAGTTTGCGCGGCAAATCAACCTGGGACAAGCCTTGCGCTTGGGGCGAGGTGAAGCCCAGGGCGGCGGACGTGAGCGTTCGGCGCTGCTTTGCGATACCTTTGAAGCGTTAATTGGCGCGCTGTACCTTGACCTGGGTATTGATGCCGTGTTGAAATTTATCTCGCCCCTACTGGAAGAAGCTTCGAATGATATTTTGATTAACCAAAAAATCGAAGACCCCAAATCCATGTTCCAGGAATGGGTGCAGGCCCAAGGCATGCCAACCCCGATATACGTTACCCGCAATTCGTTTGGACCTGATCATTCCAAAGTGTTTGAAGTGGATGTGGTGGTGGATGACCAGGTGTTTGGGACTGGCACCGGGCATGGTAAGCAAGCGGCCACTAAAGCGGCTGCCAAAGATGCCCTGCAGCGGCTGGGTTTGATTGACTGATTCGTCTGTTGCGGTTAGAAAAAGGTAGGCGAATGAGTCCAAAATTAAAATCTTTAGAACTGCATGGGTATAAAACGTTTGCAACCCGAACGCTGCTGGAATTTCCAGCAGCGATTACTGCGATTGTTGGTCCGAATGGATCAGGTAAGTCGAATGTAGCCGACTCGATTCGCTGGGTATTAGGTGAACAGGCTTTTTCACTGCTGCGCGGCAGAAAAACAGAAGACATGATCTATTCCGGCTCGGAGCAACGCGCGCGAGCCAGCATGGCTTCTTCTTCCATCACGTTTGACAATGAAGACGGCTGGCTGCCAATTGATTTCAGCGAAGTGATTCTCACGCGCCGGGCGTATCGCGATGGCCAGAATGAATATTTTCTCAATGGGCAGCGAGTGAGACTGCGCGAGATTTCGGAACTGCTGGCGAAATCGGGTTTGGCGGAGCGTACGTACACCATTATTGGGCAGGGTTTGGTAGACACGGCCCTTTCGATTAAGCCTGAAGAGCGGCGGCGCTTTTTTGAGGAAGCGGCCGGCATTGGTCTTTATCGCGGACGCCGCGAAGAAGCGCTGCAGCGCCTGGAGAAAACCACCCACAACCTTGAACGCGTTAAAGACATCCTAAGCGAGTTAGAGCCGCGTCTGCGCAGCCTGGAAAGGCAAGCAAAACGCGCTCAGGAATTCAAACAAATTAAAGCCGACCTGGATGTGCTGCTGCGCGACTGGTACGGATATTACTGGCACCACACGCAGAAGGACTTGAACCACGCCAAAGAACTGCTTCGCCAACAAAGTGTCAAGCTGCGCCAGGCGAAAGCTGAGCAAGACAAGGCGGAAAAGGACGTGCAGACGGCCAGAGACCGCTTGCAAGCCTTGCGCAGCGAACTCAATCAATGGCATGTGGAATCGGCTGACCTGCACCGTGAGCAAGAAAAAGTGAGCCGCAGCCTGGCCGTGATGGATGAACGCTATAAGTCTTTGCTTGACCAGCAGCAGGGTGTTGAATCGGAATTAACCCGCCTGGAAGAAGAACAAACCGGGCGCAAAGAACGCATTCAGTCGTTTGAGGAAGAGCGCAAGCAGTTGGAAGCCGAAATGTCCGACGCGCAGGCGCGCGCCGCCGAGGCCCAGAAAATGTTGCAAGAGCGGCAATCTGAGCGGCGAAATGCCGAAGCGGCCTTGAGAGACGCGCGAAACGCGTTAGTGGCGGTAGAAACCCGCAAGGTTCAACTCTCCGCGCAACTGCAAGAGCTTACCAACCGCCTGGAAGAGCTAAAACGCACGCAAAACAATTTGAAGCAAGCGGTGGAGAATGAGAAATCCACACTTGAGGCCGCCCAAAAGAAATTGGGTGCATTGATTCGCGAGCGTGAGAAGTTTGAAATTGATTATGAAGAGGCGCAAGAAGCAATCGCTGGTTTGCAAGAAAAACTGAACGGGTTAGAGACTGCCCGGAAAAAGCATGTTGAAGAGCGCAACCGCATGGAAGCCGAGCGCAGCAAGCTGGTCGCGCGCATCGAAGTTTTAGAGCAGGCGGAACGCTCGATGAGTGGGTTGAACCAGGGCGCGAAGTTTTTGATGGAAGCGGCACAAAAAGGGCGCATTAAGGGGAAGCTGCGCGCCTTCAGCTCCATTTTGGAAGTTAAAGCTGAATATGAACAGGCCATCGCGGCCGCGCTGGGTGATTTTTTGGACGGCGTCATCTTGGACGAGGAGATGGAAGCGGAGACCCTTCTGGAAATGCTGAGCGACGGTGAAAAAGGACGAGCGGTAATGCTCTCTCCGCGCGAAGGCGACGGAGGGCGTGAAGCCGCGCCGCTGCAAAACCCGGATGTGCTGGGCTGGGCCAGTTCGTTTGTCAAAGCGAGCGAGCGCTATCAGTCCATCATCCAACAGTTATTGGGCAGTGTGGTTCTGGTGAAAGACAGATCGGCGGCGCGTAAAGTCCTATCTGAATTACCAGACGGTGTGCGGGCGGTTACCTTGCGGGGTGAGGTATTTTGGAGCAGCCAGGTGGTGATGGCTGGACAGGATGGAAAAGCATCCAAGATCGCGCGCCCGCGCCAGCAGCGTGAGCTGCAAAGCCAGGTGGATGACCTTGATTATGAATTGGACCGCACTGCTGAAGCGCAAGACAAACTGAAGAAGGAAATTTCCGCTCTACAGGAAGAAGAGCAGAAAAATCGCAAACACGCGCAAGACATTAATCAGAATCTGAACCGCGCGCTCAAAGCGCAGCAGCAGGCCAACTTGGAGTTGGAGCAAGTGCGCCAGCGGTCAAAATGGCAGCGAGATCAACTGGCAGCTGGTGAAGAGCAGATGCGCAAAGCGCAAGAACGCATCAACCAGATCGAAAATGAGCTGGAATCGATTGAACAGTTAATTAGTGAACGGAATGAGCAGGTGCGCGAGCGCAATCGAGACCTGCACAGTCTGCCATTGGATGATTCGCAAAACCAGGTGTCGCACTGGCAGACCAATCTGGCGGTAACCACGCGCGCCATTAAGGAACTGGACCGGCGGATGGAGGAAGCACGCGGGCAACTCTCTGCGAGCCAAAACCGCAAAATGGGGCTTTATCAGCGCCAGGCTTCAATCGCGGCTTCTCAGGAAGCGTTAGAGACTGAGAAGAAAGATCTACGACAGGAAGAAGCCCGTTTGAGCTTACTGATTGATGAATTGAGCGGGAAGATTGAGCCTGCCGAGGCGGAACTGGCTGGCCTGGAACAGGACTATACAGCGATGATGAAATCGCTGGCCAATGCGCAGCAAATCGCCACCATCGCGGAGCGGCATGAGTCTCAGGCGCAGCATGAAGTAACCCGCCAGCGCGAGGCGTTAGAATCGCTACGGCAAAAAATTGAAGATGATTTTGGCCTGGTAGAGTTCGAGTACAGTGAGAATATCAGCGGCCCCACACCTTTGCCGCTGGGAGAAATGGTTGCGCAGCTGCCGGTTGTGGAAGAAATCTCTGAAGGGTTGGAAGAAAGCATTAAACAACAGCGCGGTATGCTGCGCCGCCTGGGCGCAATTAACCCCGAAGCGCAAACCGAGTATGAAAGCGTCAACGAGCGTTATCATTTCCTGGTTACTCAGGTGGATGACCTGAAAAAAGCCGACGCGGATTTACGCGAAGTGATTCAAGAGCTGGACGAGTTGATGCGGATCGAATTTCGCAAGACATTTGACGCAGTGGCGGCTGAATTCAAAAAGATGTTCACGCGTTTATTCGGCGGCGGTTCTGCAAAGCTGGAACTGGTCAATGAGGAAGATATTTCCAACGCCGGGATCGATATTGAGGCGCGTTTGCCCGGCCGGCGGGAACAGGGTCTTTCGCTGCTGTCGGGCGGTGAGCGCAGCCTGACGGCTGTGGCACTGATTTTTGCCCTGCTGCGGGTATCTCCCACGCCGTTCTGCGTTTTGGATGAGGTGGACGCGGCTTTGGATGAGGCTAATGTGGGCCGGTTCTGCGATTTGCTGCGGGAGTTGAGCGAGAACACACAATTTATTGTCATCACCCACAACCGCAACACAGTACAGGCTTCGGATGTGATTTATGGAATCACAATGGGCCGCGACTCGGCCAGCCAGATGATCAGCTTGAAGCTGGATGAGATTACCGAAGAGATGGTGCGGTAACGCTCACCTGTACCATTAAATAAAACAGGGGCTGTCTCTAAAGAATTTGGAAACAGCCCCAAAAATTAGCTGCAAATCGAATAAAAACGAAAAAACAAAAAATTGGTAGCCTACCTGGCTGCCAATTTTCGCATATTATGGGCAATACTGATCA
>NZ_LGCL01000039.1 GCF_001306115.1 Ornatilinea apprima
AGCAGCGCTACCTGGTTCATTACATAGGGCTTAAACACGGGGTGGGCTTGTTTTCTTCTCATTCCTTTATTGAATCATTGCTTTTTAAAAATGTAAAGGGGCTGTCCTCTACTTTTTGGACAGCCCCTGTTTTCGACTGTGCCGCTAAAGAGTGGATGGCATCCGTTTGTCGAGCGGAATATTGGGCTCAACGGGTGTTTGGTCCAGGTAGCTGTCAAACGTCTCAATCTCAAGACCGGATTTGACCTCGTCAAACCACTTCTGGAAGACACCCTGGCGGGCGCTTTCGTAGGTGCTTTGATCCAGGGCGCGATCCTCTTTGCCTAAAACCTGGATGATATGCCAGCCAAACTGGGACTCAACCGGTTGGCTGATTTCGCCAACTTGCAGGGAAAAGGCCGCTTCTTCAAAACTCGGATCCATCATGCCGCGCGGGAAGTACCCCAAATCACCGCCGTTGGCGCTGTTGGACGAATCGGTGGAAACTTCTTTTGCCACTTCTCCAAAATCTTCACCATTTTCCAGCCGCTCGCGGACTACTTGAGCTGCGGCTTCATCTGCCACCAGAATGTGGCGGGCCCAGACCTGCTCTTGAACCACCGCGTAATCACGGGTGATTTCATCCACCAGCTTTTCACGCAGAAGAATGGAGCGGATAAATTCGGTGAAGAAGGCCTTTGAGATGCCCGCATCGCTGAGTTGGGTAAAGAACTCATCTTTCAACTGGTTGTAACCCTCCTGAGTGAAGGGGGTGGCGGTGGGGAAGGGCGTAGCAGTGGGTTCGCTGCTTTGTTCTTCTGGAACCGCGGTTGGCTCAGGAGTAGCGGTGGGTTCGGCGGGTGGTTCTGTCGCGGTCGCGGTTGGGGTGACGGTGATGATTGCCAACTGCTCGGCAGAGAGCGTGGAGGTCGGCGCTATGGTGGGGAAGGGAGTCGGCGTGGCTATGTTTTCCTGGTTATAGCCAAAATATTGTTCCATGCGCGCGTCAATCTCCTCCTGGGAGACGGTGATGCCTTTTAATTCCGCCTGCTGGCGAACGATCACATCGTCAACCATGCGATCCAAAACGCTTGAGCCAAGAATGCCAGCGTAATCTTCCTCCAACTGGGTTTGAATCTGCTGCAACTGCGGTTGAAGAGAAGCACCAAAATCGGGGTAGGCTTCATAAAAAGCATAATATTGCAAATATTGTTGAACTGCCTGATAGCGGTTGTACCGGACAGTGTCCTGATACTCTCCCAGCTTGATCTTCTCGCCATTGACTTCTGCGACTGGCTGGTTGTATTTAAGCACTTTGTCGTACAACAATCCAATACCAATGGTCAGAAGCACAGCTGCCACCACGATGACGCTGATGGTGATCAGAATTTTGCGCTGTTGGTTTTCGCGCTCCAGGCGAGCGACGTGTTTTTTGTTGGTAAATCTGGGCGATTTCTTTTCTGCCATACAATTGCCACCTTGGAAAAGAATAGGGCATAGAGTGTTACACTCCATGCCCTGTGGTTCAAAAAATATCTATTAACGAATAGCGTCTTCCCACGGTTCGCCAGTGTAGGGCAGCAGGGCGATGTGGCGGGCGCGTTTCACAGCCTTTGCGACTTCTCGCTGGTGGCGCGCGCAGGTGCCTGTCTGCCTGCGGGGGCGAATTTTGCCGTTTTCGGAAACAAACCGGCGGAGGAGATCAACGTTTTTGTAATCGATCTCGACATTGGCTTCTGCGCAAAACTGGCAGATTTTCGGCCGGGTAACGAAACGGCGACCGGGGGTGAAAGAGCGAGATTGCTCGTCCATATTTCACACTCCATTATCAATACGGGAAGGTATCTTCCTCATTGGTTTCAAATGCTGCATCCGCGTGGGATGCGCCAGAGTCAGGACGGTCGCCGAGCATCATCATCTCATTGGCAACAATTTCGACCGTGGTGTGTTTGGCACCCGATGTATCCTCCCAACGGCGGGTTTGCAGGCGTCCGTCAATATAGACCTGCTGCCCTTTGCTGAGATATTGCTTGCAAATTTCTGCCAGGTTCCCCCAGGTAACCACATTGAACCACTCGGTTTCTGAACGGCGATCGCCTTCTGCTGTGGTCCAAGTTCGGCTGGTGCCTACGGAGAAGGTGGTTACCGGCCGGCCTGAAGGGGTGTAGCGCATTTCAGGGTCGCGTCCCAGATAACCAATGATCATCACTTTGTTTAATCCACGAGTCATGTCCTGCTCCTGATTCAACAACAAACCTAAAAAACTACTTGGCTTCGGTCAACATGAAACGCATAACCGGCTCAAGAATCTGCAGGTTGCGTTCTAGTTCTGCGGTGAAAGACGGAGCGATGTTGACGTTCATCAACACGTATTGGCCTTCGCGTTGCTTGCGAATCGCGTAAGCCATTCGCCGCTTGCCCCAGACGTCTGTCTTTTCAACAGAACCACCGGATTCCGTTACCCAGCCCGTAACTTTTTCGACGATACCACCAAAAGCAGTCTCATCCAAATCGGGGTGGACAATGAAAACCAACTCATATTTGCGCATAGCAGGGATCCTCCTTTCCATGGGATTGCCCATTCTGCCCGCCGTGGGCGGCGAATGAGCGGAAAGGTATTGGCCGTTTTCGGCCATATACCACGAACTGTAAGTTTACCCCAACTTGCCGGCTTTGAACAGGGTAATATAATTCAAAGCCGGCGGGGTGTAACACAAAGTTTATAGCTCCACGGGGTGCTGCAGACGGGCTGATTCGAGCAGGGCCAGAATGAGGGCGGTGTTTTCCCGGCTGTCTTGCAGAGTAACACGCTGCGCCTGTCCGTCCAAGATCGCGTCGGCCATGTTTTCAAGCTGCAGGTGATATTTATCAACTGCGGGGAAGGTTTCTTTGCATTGCGAGCCGTTGGATAAAATGTGAATGGTTGATTTGCCAATCATGGAGAAGGGTTCGGGGATGACGATGGTGCCTTCGGTGCCGCGAATTTCCAACTGGCGGTAGGAGTGCATGGCAAAGGAGCTGTCAAACTGGGCGTGCAGTCCGGGTTGGAAGTGCATGATACCGTTGAAGGAAAGATCGACCCCCGAGGGAGCTGTTTCTTGCATGCCAAAGACGCTGGCGGGAAGCCGCCCAATCAGGTGGCGGGCATAGCTGATAGGGTAGCAGCCCACATCCCAAATCGATCCGCCGCCATATTCCGCGACCAGACGTATATCATCCGATCGCCTCAGGTAAAAGCTGAAGGTGCCGCGAATCAGGTGCACTTCTCCCAACAATCCCTGCTGAAAAAGCTGCGCCACGCGCAGGGTTTGCGGGTGGTGGCGGTACATAAAGGCTTCTTGAATGATCACTTTGTGGTCAGCGGCGGCCTGCTGAATGGCGTCCATCTCTGCCAGGGTGAGGGCAATGGGTTTTTCGCATAAGACATGCTTGCCCGCGGCAGCGGCTTTGACAGCCCATTCGGCGTGCATGTGATTGGGCAGCGGGATATAGACTGCCTGAATGTTTGGATCGTCGATCAGCTCTTGATACGAGCCATAGGCGCGCTCAATATTGTTCTGACGGGCGTAATCTTGCGCTTTGGGAAGGCTGCGGCTGGCTACTGCAAGCAAATGGTTGCGGCGCGATTTTTTGAACCCAGGAAAAAGGGCGTTATTAATATGCGCCGTGCTGAGAATTCCCCAGTTGATTTTTTTGGACATTGGTATCTCCCTATGAACAAGCATTATTGAATCGAGCCAAAAAGGTTCATTGGCAGGTTGAGATAGGTGGATTGGTAAGCTTTGACCTCATTATAAAGGTCTCGCAGGCGTTGCTGCAAGTCAAATAACTCAACCTTGGCAAAATCCGACTGTAAGGCCAGCACATAGCGATCAAGCTCTTTTTGACGGAATTGGACCACACCGCGCGCGGAAAGGTAATCCAGCGCGAGGCGCACCATACCGTCGGGCTGGCCGGAGGCCGCGGATAATTCTTCGACGGTTGCCTGTCCATTCTGGTGGTTTACGCGGTAACGGATCAGACTGAGCAGCGTTTTGAGATAGTTCTCCAGCGTGTCGGGTGAAGATGGGTTGGCAAACAAGGCCACTTTTTGGGGCGATACGGTGTTCATGGCCTGGTTGAATGCTTCCCAACTGGTGGGAATGTTCCACACAATCAGCCCGGCAGCTGGCTTGAGCTGGTGGCGGAAACAGCCGGACGGAGGAGGGCTTTGCATGCCTTCTTTCCAGACCACCCAGCCGGAATTGGCGGCCAACAGCGATTGCAGCGATTGGAGCGGCTCTGCGTCCTGGCGAAAGTCCAGCCATTCGACCGTGGCCAGAGGCTGTTGGATTTCGATGGTTTCCGTTTCCAGCGGGCGGGCGTGCGTCCACTCGGCTTGAATTTCGCGCGCTCCGCGGTAGTCTGAGGCGCGAAGGGTGAAGGCCAGGTCAAAACGGCCACGCGGCAAGGAATAGTTGCCTCCCTGCCACCAGATCACGCGCAGGGTGTTCTGATCGCTGTCTTCCACCACGGCTTCGATATGGTCACCGCCGCTGCCGAGTTTGTGGTGGGAGAGCAGCTTCACATTCGCGAGGGCGAATTGCAGAGAGGGGTTCCCCGCGCCGAAGGGAGACAGGCGGTCAATTTGAGCGGCCAGGTCCAGGTTGATTTCCGGGATTTTAAGAAAGGCGTCGATGGACAATGTGGGCGGCGGCAGGGGAAGGGCAGCCGACTGGAGAACAAATTCGTTGATGGCGCGGCGAAAAGCAGGCAGATTTTCTTTTTCGAGAGACAGGCCGGCAGCCATGGGGTGACCGCCAAAACTCTTCAGCAGCGCCGATTGCGCGGAAATGGCCTGGATGAGGTTGACGCCTTCCATTGAACGGCCTGAGCCGCGCAGCAAGTCCTCGCCGGTAAGGAGGATGACGAGGCGATTGTAGCGCTCAACCAGGCGGCTGGCCACGATTCCCACCACGCCACCCGGCCAGGCCGGGTGATGCAGGATGAGAACCGGCCCTTCCAAAAGCGATGGATCGCGCTCGATTTGGTCCAGGGCGGCGGTGAAGACCTGGTCGCACAGCAGTTTTCTTTTTTCATTGAAGCCGCGCAGTTCGGCGGAACGAACACTGATGAGTTGGGGATCATCCGCGTTGAGGAATTCGACCATTGGGTTGGCATCTGCCAGGCGGCCAATGGCGTTGAGCAGGGGGGCGATGAAGAAGCTGATATGCTCTTCGTTGAAGCGCTGAATATTGATGTTGGAATCGGCGCAGAGCTGCTTCAGCGAGGGGCGCGGATTCTGGCGAATTTGACTCAGTCCCATTTGGACCAGCCAGCGGTTATCCGCGATGAGGCTGGCTACGTCGGCGACAGTGCCCAGAGCTGCCAGGTCTATAAACCCTTGAGAGGCTTGCTTTTGGCCGATCAGGTCATACAGGGCTTCAACCAGCTTAAAGGCCGTCCCAACGCCGCAGAGAGGCTGTAAGGGGTGGTCTGCGGGCAGCCGCTGCGGATTGACGACAGCAAAGGCCCCCGGTAGGACTGGCGGAAGGGCGTGGTGATCGGTGATGATGACCGGAACACCGGTTGCCTGGGCAAAATTTACCGCATCATGGGCGCTTACCCCGGTGTCGCAGGTGAGCAGCAGGTCAATGCCCTGCGCTAAAAAACGCTTCAGGGCTTGAAGTTGAATGCCATGCGATTCGCTCTCGCGGATTGGAATATAATACTGAACCTTGCCTCCGGCCTGGAGTAGCGCCGAAACGAGCAGCGTGGTGGCAGTTTGGCCGTCAACATCAAAATCGCCCCACACGCCGATGGTCTCACCGGCGCGGATTGCGGAATAAAGCCGGTCAACGGCTTTTTCGAGATCGGGTAGATGTGCGGGGGATGCTGGCTGGTATAGCTGTGGGTATAAATAAGCCTGTGCCTGGGCGGGCGTGGTGATCCCGCGCTGGTAGAGGGCGCGCGCCAAAAAAGGCGGGCCCCCCAAAGCGTTTTGCAGGTCAACGGGGATGGGTAACTCTTGTGGTGCTTTCCAGACGAGTTCAGGCAGCATTAGAATTCCAGTTCCTCAATTTCATCCAGGTTTAGTTCGAGCAGGTCTCCGCTGGAGAGAGATGGCTCTTCAAGGAAATTACCAGCCGCGTCGCCACGCTCACATAAGGAGCGGTAAGGACAATACAAACAGCGCTTCTCATCGGCTGTTTTTTCAAAGCTGCCGTCGGGGGTGGACTGAATTTGATTGATCAGGTCGGTTAAAAATTCGCGGTCGGCCTGGTACCGGGCGGTGGAATAGGGAATGCGCTCCGGTTCGTGCGGGAAAGCCGGGAACCAATACAGCATTTCCATCTGTTCCGGCTGCCAGGGCTGGTTGTGATTGAGCCGCATACCGGCCTCGGCCAACAGGAAGAGGTACACGCGCGTTTGCAGGCGCTCGCGCCAGCCTTTTTTGGGGCGATGGCGGGATGTTTTCCAATCCACGATGACCGCTTTTTCGCCGGGATTGGCGCAAACCAGATCATATTGGGCAACCAGACGAAAGCCATGAAAAGGCGCGCTGAGGCGGTATTCCGGCAGGCGAACCTGATCAGGCAGCCCCGCCAGTGGATTCACTTTTATGAACTGTTCCCACCACTGCAAGCCTTCGGGCTGGGTAATCAGCGGGCGCAGCAGCTCTTCAGGTATGCCCAGCAGGTATTGTTGCACCATCTGGTGATACTGCCGGCCCTGGTCCATCCAGTTTTCCATTTCCAAAACGGGTTCGGATTTCAAAGCGGGCCAGTTCTGGCGAAGGATATAGCGCAGCTCAAAGCGGCGCGGGCAGTCGGCGTAATCTTGCAGGCTGGATTGGCTGAATTGAAAATCAGGAAGAAGCGGCATTTCTTTTTTCCTCCCAAAAAACTCTGAGGGCGACAAAGGCTAAGGCGGGCTGAGCCTGACCATTATTCTTGCCGTCGTTCCAGGTGATGATTAATTCTTCTCTGGCGCGGGTAATGCCAACGTAGAGCAAGCGCAGGCGTTCTGCCGCCAGTCCCAGGCGGGCTTCGCGGGTTGCCACGCCTTCTTCCAAATAAAGACCGGCGATATCATCGCTGAGCAAGGCTTTTAATTGGGCCAGGGTTTCTTCCTGCAGGTTGAGTTTGTTGCGGACGAACCATTTCTCACCGATATACTGGTCATATTCCGATGCAGATGGAAAATCGTAATTATTGACTGAGGTGAGATAAACGCGGTCCCACTCCAGACCTTTGGCTTTGTGCATGGTAGCCACCACGACTTTGCCTTTGTGATGCGCGGGTTCAAAGCCGGTGTCTTCTTCGGAAAAACCAGCCAGGCGCGAGCGGTTCTGAGCCACGTTGTTCAATTCATCGATGAATTGCGCCATTTGCCAGCCAGGGAAGGCCTGACTGCGCTGTTCCAATAGAGCAGCCAATTTGTGCGCCAGGGCAAGATCGGCGGGTTGGGTGAACATCTCTTTCGAGATGGTTAACACCAACTGGTCAATGGGCAGCAGGGCGGCCGATTGCCAGCGGCGCATCAATTGGCGAAAGACGAGGATCTGCTGGACAACAGGTTCCTCTTCGGGCTTGTTCTGGAGCTGCTGAAGGTAATCACGCTCTACTAATGGCCAGAGAAGGTCTTCGAGATTGGGGCACTTTTGAATGGTCTTTTCGACTCTTTTGACCAGGTCTTCGGAGGGCTGCTCATCTGAAGCGGCCAGGCAGGAATGAACAGCGCGGTAAGCGGCTATCAATTTGGGGTGAGAAATTGGATCCTGGATGGCTTGCAGGATGGCTGATAGCGTGGAGGCAGTTTCACGGGCAGAGCGGCTGCTTTTGAGCAGCTCAACATACTCAAGGCCATGCCGCTGGAGGTGTTCCACCAGCCTGCCGCCGCGCTCGTTGCGCGTTACCAGAACGGCGATGGTCTTTTCTTTGTGAGCGGGGTTTTCATCCAGCCAGCGGCGGATGGAACGCGCGATCATGTCCAATTCGGCGTCTGAATTGAGTTTGGCTGGGTACAGAACCACTTTATCCGGCCGGTCGGTTGGGTTTGGCTGCGGATCGCCGGGCGGGGTGGGCTCAATAACGGCGTGCTGCAGCGCCTCGCGCAAGCGCAGGTTGGTGTGGCTGGTGCGTGTCCATTGAACCAGATGGTTGGCCAGGGTCATGATGCTGAGGGTGGAGCGCCCGGAGTTGGGTAATGTGACCGCGATTACTCCCGGCTCGCGCAGAAAGTTCATCAGAAAAGTTGGGCTGGCGGTGGTGAAGGTCTCAAAAATGGCCTGATTGGGGTCTCCCACGCGCACCCAGTTGCCTTCTTTGCCCACCAGCAGGCGCAAGATCTGTTCTTGCAAGTAGCTGCTGTCTTGGGCTTCGTCTTCCAGAATATAAGGCCAGCGCTGGTGCAGGCGCTGAAGGTAATCGGGGTCCATCTGCAGTGCCAGGAGCGCCATGCGGATCAGATCGTCAAAATCCACCGCGGAGCGGAAGGTGAGGCCCTGCTGGTAGGATTCATAAATATCGGCGCCCATCAGAAGCAGGGGAGAGACATCGGGGATGGCCATAATCTTTTCGCGGATCACAGCCGGAGTGGCTTGCATGTCTTTTGCCTGGCGGATAAAGGCGCTGCCGATGTCGGTCACCAGTGAGAGCCAGTCTTTTTGCAAGTTGCGTTGCTGGTTGTTCACCGCTTCAAAATTTTTATACTGGTCGATCCATTCCGGGTGAGCGCGTAGCCAGCGGTTGGCTGAGTCTTCCAAAATGCGATGGGTTTCACTCTCGTCCAATATTTGAAACTGGTTTTCCAGATTCACCAAATCGGGGCGCTCGCGGACGATGTCGTGGGCCAGACCGTGAAGTGTGCGCACGCGGTATCCCATGCCGGGCATCAAATTCTCGGCCTGGATAAATCCGCGAATGCGGGCGGAGAAGTTATCCACGGCGGAATTGACCAGGGTTACGATCAGCACTTCCTGGTCTTCTTTAACATAATTTTCGGCGATAAGACGGGAAGCCAGATAGGAAAGCACCTGGGTTTTTCCGCTGCCCGGCACGGCGGCTACGCCCATGCGGCCCGACCGGAAACGCAGAACCTGTTGTTGCGCAGGACGGGGTTTGAACTCAGTCATGTTCGGCCCCCTTTAAGCTGTTCAGACGGCGCACCAGGGATTGGGCGGCCTGCATCAGCGGGCCTTTCTGCTCCTGACCGCTTTCATCAATTTCAACGGATGTCATGATCACTTTCTCGGAACAGCGGCGGATCAGGCCGCGAACCAGGCGTTCCAGCGCCTTTTGATTGGTATTCCAATCGTCGGCGTCTGTCCAGGGCTGGTTGGACGGCCATTCCCGGCTGAGAATGTACGGATGAGTGAGCGGCTGGTCAATACGCTCCCACCAGTTGCGGCTGCCGATATTCAACCAGAACTGAACGCGCACCGGGTGGTTGGTCATCAGAAACGTGTAGGCTGGCATGATGAGGACGGCGTCATCACTGGCCGGCTGGTAGGGTTGGAGATATTGGGCGGCAAAGACTCCCTGGTTGACCATGTTGAGGTAATCGAAGCCGGTGTTGAGCGGAAAATCCTGCGCTTCAGGCACCCCGCGGCGGAATTTCTGCACCGATTCGACCAGCCGGTAGGCCACGGAAGCGGCTTCCATGTTGTTATGAAAAGCATAGCCGGGTTGGGAGAGCACTTCGCCAAAGAAGCGGCTCAAAAAGACATCGAGGGCGACGGGTTCGCCGGCACGGTAGGCTTGCAGCCAGGCGCGCAGGGCTTCGTAGCGTTGGCCTTGAAGGTGAGTAATGCGGTCTTGTATGGGAGGTTTAATCTGGTAGAAAGACCCCAATTCGCCATCCGCGCGGTTGGGAGAATAGACAATTTGGCCGAGCAGGTGGGCGCGCAGCCAATCCAGCCCGTCGAGAGTTTGAATGAGAGCTGATCGAAACTCTTCGGGATCGGGCTTCATCTGCCAGGCAGGGTGGGCGATTTGCGCCCAGGTGAGCAGGCAGCGGGCGGCCGGTTCCTCGCGCAGGCTGCGTGAAGGGCGGTGCGAACGGCTGGCGATATTATGTTCTTGTAGACGGTTTACCAGCGAGAAACGAAGGGAATCACTTAAAAATGGCGAGAGAACCGCAATCTGGCCGGGGGGAACAGCCTGGTCTTTGACCAAACTGGCAATTTGTTCAGCAACCTGATCGATCATCTGTGGAAAAAAGTGGTGGTACGAAAATTCGACGGCTGTTTCCGATTGGGGATCAGGAGATTGGGATTCGCGCAGAACACAGGCGGCCAGATCGGATTGCAGACTTTCGGTGGCGGGGCTGGTTACCAAGGATTGGGCGCACTCGATCTGCTGGGCGCACATTCTGGCAAGAGAATGGCTGGTGAGGGTGTCCGCGCCGAGAAAGAGCCGGTATCCGCCCTGCTGGTCGTAGAGGAGCAGGGCTGAATCCAGTTCGGGCAGCCATTGGGCGACGATGTCGTGCGTGATGGGCACATCTTCTTCCACGTTGTCAAAGATCAAATGCCGGTAACGCTGGTTAAGATAGCCGCGCACAGCCGGTTCGCCCCATAAAAAGCGATGGAATACCTCGTATTGGAGGGAAAAATCGAGGAGATGATGCGCCAGACAGTATTTTCGAAACTGCTGCGCGCATTCCTGCGCCTGGTCGAAAAGCGTATGTTTGGCAGGGTCGTTGGGGTAAGCGGACTTGAGCCGGGCGCTGGTTTGCTGGTAATCAAAGCCGACCACAGCGGCCTTGTTGAGGTTGTCCAAAATCTGCGAGAGCAGGCGGTTTTTGTTGATCACCGCGCTCTGGAAGTAGCCCTTTTCGATCAAGGGGAAAACGATCCGCGCAAGGTAATACTGGGCGGTTTCAAGGGTTAAAAAGGTGGGTGGGCGCAAGGGCTGCTGAAAACCAGCCCGCTCAGCAACCAGCGGCCAAAAGAGTTGTACCATGCGCTGCCCCAGACCGCCCAGGGTGACAACATCCGGTTCTGCCCCCGGCATAAACTCGACCTGCCGGTAGGCGTTGGTGTAATGCAGCCCGAGGGTGCGCTGGGGAACCAGCACCAGGATCGATTCGGCGGGAATGCCGGATGCGATCATAGTCAAAGAGCGTTGCACAGCAGCTGTTGTTTTGCCGCAGCCAGGCGGGCCTTCCACAAAGATTTTGCTCTGGAGCGGCGCCTGGTTAATTTCAATTTGCTGAGCGGTAAAGTAAAGGTCTTGGTTGGACATGGTTTTTCCCCGCCGGTGTGGCTGCATTTATTGTAGCGTAAGTGGCGTTGAAAAACCAGATCATTCAAGAACAAATGATCTATTTGCTTGCCGGCCTGGCCAGCCGCTGGCTGATTTGCCGCAGCCAGGGCGGTTTGTGGGTGGTGATCCACCTTTTGATCAGGGGCACGCGCAGCAGGAGTAAGCCAAATAGAACGGCGCCATAGAAATAGGGGCCAGGCGTTCCGGCTTTAGCGGCCCACAGGTAGTGGAGGATGACCAGTACTGCGCCAGGGTAGGCGAGTTGATGAAGACGCTGCCAGATTTTGCCCAGCAAGCGCATGGATTGCTGCGTGGACGTTATGGCCAGAGCAATCAGGATCAGAAAGGCAAGCGTGCCGGCGATCAGATAGCGTTTGGAAACCAGCAGGTCGAATATCTGGGGCAGATCCAAACGGTAATCCAGGACTGAAAAGGTAAGAAAATGCAGAACGGCGTAGAAAAAGGCGTATAAGCCCAATGCACGGCGAACTTTTAACGCAGGGTTGAAGCCCAGCAGTGTGACCGCCGGGGTACAGGCCAGGGAGAGCAGGAACCAGATCAGCGCGATGCGCCCAGTTTGCTGGGTAACAGTTTGAATGGGGTTCACCTTGATGGGATCAAACTTGTATGTGAGAAAGATCCAGACCAGAGGCAGCCATGAGGCGGCATGGACCAGGACCTGAATGCCTGAGAAGCGATGGCGCCCAATACTTAGAACCATCTGCTGAGATCCATATCGTTATAGAGCTGCGCGACTTCTTCTGCATACCCGTTGAAAAGCAGGGTTTCACGGCGGCCGGATTCACCGATCACGCGTTCAGATGCTTGAGACCAGCGCGGATGGTCCACATTGGGGTTGACGTTGGCGTAAAACCCGTATTCATTGGGCGCGGCCGCCATCCACAGCGATGTGGGCATCTCTTTGACCAGGTCAATTTTGACGATAGATTTGATGCTTTTGAAACCATACTTCCAAGGGACCACCAGGCGAATCGGCGCGCCATTTTGGGGATATAGGCGTTTTCCGTACAAGCCCGTGGAGAGGATCGTGAGGTCGTGCATGGCTTCGTCCAGGCGCAGGCCTTCGATATAAGGCCATTCAAAATAGAGGCTGTTTTGCCCGGGCATTTGTTTGGGATCGTACAGGGTTTCAAAGCGCACATAGCGGGCATCTGAGGTCGGCTCCACTTCTTTAAGCAGTTTATGAAGGGGAAAACCCAGCCAGGGGATGACCATTGACCAGGCTTCGACACAGCGCATACGGTAGATGCGCTCTTCTTCGCCCAAGCGGAGCAGATCATCTACATCATAGGTTTTTGGTTTGTTGACCAATCCACCAACCTGAATGGTCCACGGGGCGGTGACAAAATCTTTGGATAGAGGAGCAACTGAGGATTTATCCATGGAAAATTCGTAGAAGTTGTTGTAGTTGGTGATGGCATCGAATGAGGTGAGAGGATAGCCCAGCTCATCGGTGCTTGCAGAAGCTGAAACGCCCTCACTGGTTGGCAATGCGGTGGCTGATGGGGATGAGCCGGGTTTCATGCCGCAGGCAGCCAGCAGGCCGGCTCCTGCAACCAGGGCGGCGGATTTTATGAACTGACGGCGGGATAGATATAGATGCTCTGGCGTGATCTCGGAGGGATTAATTTTCTTCATCACCTTCTCCTGTTGTAGATCGAATTCACCTTCCTTAGTTAATAATAATAAATAAGGTAAAAATAGGATTAATATTTGTATAAAGATAAGCGCCCGATTGTTCTTTGGGCGCTGAAAGGGGGGGTTATGTCATGGGTGTGGCGGCGATATAGTCCAGCAGGGCGCGGGTGAGTAGGGTGTCGTCTGCGGCACGGTGAGAGTTGGGCAGCGGGATGCCCGCGGCTCGCCCGGCTTCTTCCAGGCGGAAGTAGCGGTACCCGCGGCGGCGGGGATCCCATTCGCCCCGAAACTGGGCGTACAGTTTCATGACACAGAAAGTGTTGAAGTTTTCTTTCCAGGGCGTGTACTGCTCGTGGGTCTGGCGGATCATACGCATGTCAAATTCTTCGTTGTAGAACGCCAGCAGTCGGCCGTGCAGCAGCGGGCGCAGGTCCTGCCATAGAACCGGCCAGGAACGCGCACCCGCGACCATCTCATTGGTGATATGGTGCACCTGCATGGCATCGAAGGGAATGGAGCGCAATGGACGGATCAGCTCATCCATCAATATCGCGCCATCGTGGTCTATCACGGCAATTTCAATAATTTCGGCCTGCCGGTCCAGGCCGGTGGTCTCGGTGTCAATATAGACCGGTTTGATTTGCTGAACTTTGCGCGCCATTAAGATGGCCTGCTGCCGGGGAGATAAACTGGATGGCTGCATGGAAAGCTCCGGTTTTAGCGTAAATCCCAGTAGACAATTTCATCCAAAGCGTAGCTGAAGCCGCCGCTGAAGGCCGAAATGAAAGGCCCAATGTGCCCGCCGTCTGAAATGCCAGAATCGGTTACCGTTTCCAGCAGTTTTCCATTGGCATAGAGCGAAATATTTTTCCCATCCGCAAGGATGCCTAGACGGTTGGTTTGATTGGAACCGCTCAGGATCAGATCGGATTGGGTGGCTGAAATGATGGTGGATGTTCCAGATGACGTCCAGCGCGAAAGCATATATTTGCCGTCACAAGTGAAGCCGGCGTAATAACCATATCCGCTGGTGTAGTCGGCGGCGCGGAAGACCAGGCCGTACGTGTCTCCGCCGGAACAGGTGTTGGTGCGGAAAATTCCTTCCAGGTACATGTTTTGCGGCTTGGGATTGCTCAAGCGCCATCCCCGAAAACCATTCGAACTGTTGCTGGAGACTGACATAACACCATTGGAGACTTCAAAGCGCGTGTTGCCGTCGTCGTAGGCTTCTTCGAGACCAAAGCTTTTTCCGTCATCCATGTTACGCTGCCAGGTGGGTGTACCCCGGTCTTGGCGCGGATCACCAGCGGGTAAAGTGGCCGTAAGTGTGGGGGTGGCAGACGCCTGGGGTGCGATGGTCGCCGTTGGTTCGGTGGGTTGGCTGGTGGCCATTTGAATGGTTGGTATGGTTGGCGTTGCGATCAACAGTTCAACCGGCTGAGCGGTGAGGGTCAGGGCGACTGAGGTGGCTATCTGATCGGCATCCGGGGCGGCCTGGCGGGTGGGTAAATTACAGCCGGCCAGCAGAAAAACACAAAGTGTTATGGATAAACCAAAAGTTTTGCGCATAGCAATTCCTGTGATTGAACATGAGAGATTATGTCTAATTATATCCTTTTTTGGGGCATAGAAAACCTTGATTGAAAGGCACGCGCTGAACCGTTCAGCTTTTTAATGTATTGTATAATTTCATCAAACCGCTATGAAGACACATGTGATTCAACTGGAGAGACACGACGATTACCTGTCCGCGAAAGATAAAATTTCGTGGAGCAAGGCACAGCGGGTATTGCTGGTGTGGCCAGAACGGGGGCGCCCGAAAATCTTCGCCCTGGACTTAAAACTATTGGATCGTTATGCCGCCTCGTCTGGCGCGCGGCTGGCATTGGTTACTCAAAACATCGCAATCACAGAAGAGGCGTATCACCAGGGAATACCAGTATTTGAAACCATTGAGCAAGCCCGAAAAAACTCCTGGCGCGTGCCGCGCGAATGGCGCAAAAGCCGCGTCGCAGGGGCTGAGAAGCGGACAGATTTTAAGCAGCTCGTCGCCCAGCACGCAGACCGCAAGGCGTCTGCGCGGCTGCCCAAATGGGTAGAAATGGCAGCCTTTGTTTTGGGCCTTTTTGCTGTGTTTGGCCTGTTTTTGTTTTTCGCGCCTGGTGCAACCATCCACATCGACAGCGCGGAAGAGTTACAAACATTGGAAATGCCCATGTGGGCCAGCCCGGAGATAAAGGCAGCCAACTTGGCGGGGGGCATTCCTGCCAACCCGCGGACGATTATGGTTGAGGGCGAAGACAGCATTGAGACCAGCGGTGTTTCACTTGTGCCTACGCAGTTTGCCAAGGGTAAAGTCTTGTTTTCCAATCTCACTGAAGACGATCTGCTGATTCCCCGCGGAACGGTTGTCTTATCAGGCGGCGACCCCGCTCTACGTTATCAGACGTTGCAAGCGGTTGCCCTGGGCGGTAAGAACTCGGTCGAAGTGGAGGTGGAAGCGCTGCAGGGCGGTTCTGCCAGCAATGTGGCAGCGGGAGAAATTCGCGGCATTGAAGGAGTGGTTGGGCTGTCTGCCAGTGTGGAAAATCTGGAAGCGATTCAAGGCGGCAGTGAGGCCGAAGGAAAAAGCGCAGCGGCTGCCGATTTTGACCGGCTGCGCGCCCGGCTGATTGAAGAACTGCGGCAGCAGGCTCTGCGACAGTTTCAAACACAAGCCGGGATCGGAGAATTGACCATCCCCGAGAGCCTGTCTGTGGGTGATATTATCGATGAAGCATTTTCGGTAGAAGAAGGACAGCCGGCCGACCAATTGACGCTAGCCTTAAAAATGGAATTCTCGTTGTGGGTGATCTCTGAGGCGGACATGAAGATCGCGGCCAACTCCGCGATGGACGCCACGCTTCCGGCTGGTTATCAAGCTCTGGAAGACAGCCTGCTGGTCAGTATGGTTAATACGCCGCGAATGCAGAACCAGCGCGCAGTGTGGGCTGTGCGGGCAGAACGCAGCCTGAAGCCGCGTATTGATCCTGGAGACGTTTACCACGCCGCGTTAGGAAAACCGGCGCAGGAAGCCGTTCAACGGCTGGCAGACCTGCCTGGTGTGGAAGCGGTTAACGTTCAAACAAAACCAGGCTGGTGGCCGGTGATATCTTATCTGCCTCAGCGGATTTCTATTGAGGTGAAATGAGCGGGCGTATTTTGGCGGTTGATCCCGGAGAGAAACGAATTGGCCTGGCTATTAGCGATGAGACGGCTTGTATTGCCAACCCGCTGGGTGTGGTAACGCATACTGCCCGAGACGCGGACGCCCAGACAGTTGCCCAGATCGCGGCGGAGAACCAGGCTGCGCGGATCATCGTTGGGCAGGCGCTGGACGCCAGCGGAGAAGTGGGGCCGGCGGCCCGAAAAGCGCAGCGGTTTGCCGACGCGCTGCGCCTTCACACCGATTTGCCAGTTGAGTTATGGGATGAGAGCGGCAGCACAAAGGCCGCCCAATCTGCGCGCCGGGAGATGGGTGTTTCGCGGAAGAAACGCAGCGGGCATCTGGATGATCTCGCGGCAGCGATTATTTTACAAACCTATTTGGACGCAAAACATGACTGATCGAAATCTTAAACGTGTTCGCCGCTCCAGTTTGGTGCTGGCGGGTTTATTTGTTGCGATGTGCGGGCTGCTTTCAGCGGCGGCTGTGATTGTGTACCGCCTGCCAGAGATGGCTGAAAACCGTTTTGGTCCAGCGAGCCCGCTTCTCGGACGAGCGCAAAAGATCCAATATGCGTTCCAGCTTTTCTTGAAAGAAGAAGCTCTTTTGGCACCGCTGCCAGAGAAAGCAGACAGTGAGAAATTTGAGATTCAGTTGGGAGAACCTGTTTATTCAATCACCGCGCGGCTGCAGCAAGAAGGATGGGTGCCTGACGGGGAAGCGGTGCGGGTATTTTTGATCTATTCCGGTTTGGACACGCGGGTGCAGGCAGGTCAGTATCGCTTTAAAGACGCGCAAAACAGTCTGGATATTGCCCGCGGGCTTGAAGACCCCACTCCCGGCGATGTGCGCTTTATTGTGCTGGCAGGCTGGCGGGTGGAAGAAATCGCAGCGGCTTTGCCGACCTCTGGATTGTCGATATCCCCAGAAGAGTTTCTGGCAAAAGCGCGCCAACCCAACCCGGAATGGCTTCCGGAAGGCTGGGGAGAAGCGGAAAGCCTGGAAGGGCTGCTGGCGCCGGGTGAATATGTCTTTCCACGTGAGACCACTGTTGATCAAATGATCAGCGCGATGACCGAACGGATGGAATCATTGATCAGTTCAGAAATCCGGGACGGTTTTGCCAACCACGGATTGAGCCTGAAACAGGGAGTGACCCTGGCTTCGATTGTGCAAAGAGAAGCGGTTGTGGAAGACGAACAGGCCAGGATCGCGTCGGTGTTTCACAACCGTTGGAGTGTCGGAATGAAATTGGATAGCGACCCAACCGTTCAATACGCGGTGGGGAACAGCCGGTTGGCAAACACCTGGTGGGTGAACCCAATTTTCGTTGAAGATCTGCAAATCGATTCCCCCTATAATACATATATCTATGCTGGTTTGCCGCCCACGCCCATCTGCGCGGTGAGCGAAAAAGCGCTGCTGGCAGTGGCTTTCCCTGAAATAACGGCGTATTATTATTTTCGGGCAGGCTGTGAGGGAGATGGAAGGCATCTGTTTGCGGAAAATTACGAAGACCATTTACAAAATGCGTGTCAGTGATTTCAGTCATCAGGAGGCGTGAAAATGTCGGTTTTAGGGATTGATATTGGCGGGTCAGGAATTAAGGGTGCGTTGGTCGATGTGGAAACCGGGCAGCTGCTTACGCCAAGAGAGCGCATTCCAACCCCAGAGCCGGCCACGCCAGAGCGGGTAGCGGTTGTGTTTGCCGAATTGGTAAAAAAGTTAAAGTATGAAGGGCCCATTGGCGCCGGTTTCCCGGCGATCATCCAACAGGGAGTGGCTTACTCAGCGGCCAACGTGCATGAAGAGTGGATCAATACCAATGCCGAAAAGCTCTTTAGCCAGAAGACGGCCCAGCCGGTGTATGTGTTGAATGACGCGGACGCGGCGGGTCTGGCCGAGATGAAATTCGGGGCGGGAAGAGATTTTTACAAGGGCACGGTTTTAATGGTAACTCTCGGCACGGGGATCGGATCGGCCATTTTTACCAATGGCCATCTGCTGCCCAACGTGGAATTTGGGCACTTGAAAGTGCGGGGCAAAGACGCAGAACACCGCGCCTCAGATGCGGCGCGTAAGTCTCAAGAGCTCACTTGGAAAAAATGGTCAAAGCGCTTGCAAGAGGTGTTGGATTACATGGAAGCGCTTGTGTCGCCTGACGTGATTATTGTGGGAGGGGGAGTGAGCAAGGATTATCAAAAGTACTTCCCGTACTTATCAACCAAAGCCAAACTTCTGCCGGCTCAGTTTTTGAATCAGGCTGGTATTGTAGGCGCGGCTTTGTACGCGTGGATGCGCAGCCGGGGAGAGATCTAGACACTTAGGCAGAAAAAAAGAGGCAGATTATCCATGCAATCTGCCTCTTTTCCTGTCGAGAAAAATCAGGGCATAGCTTCGTAGCCCGGACCTTCGGTAAAGTACCGGGCGTTTTCACCAATACTGGGGGTTAAATCAATGGACTCATCGGCCTCCAGAGCGCGCGTGGAAACAATGCGAACCGGCTCTCCTTCATAATTCGTGCCTTCGTAAACCTGGTCGTAACCCGGGGTGCCCATGGGCATGGATACGATTTCTCCACCACGGGCGATATAGTTGGAGGGGATTTCATCTTCCGGGAAGATCGCGGCAAATGGACATTCGGGAACGCACGCGCCACAATCAATGCATGTGGCGGGGTCAATATAAAACCACGGCCATTCGCTCTGCGGGTCACCAGGAACAATGCATTCAACCGGACAAACTGTTACACATCCTCCATCTCGTAAACAAAGGCCCGTAATTACATGCGTCATGACTTTCCTCCAATTTGTTTTAATGTAATGTCAAACGTGCAGGTAGCGCCGCTCAATTTCCTCCCAGTTCAATAAGTTCCACCAATTCGAGAGGTATTCCGCGCGGCGATTCTGATACTTCAAGTAATATGCGTGCTCCCAAACATCCACACCCATCACCGGATAGAGGCCTTCAGAATAGGGCGAATCCTGGTTAGGGGTTGAATGAAGAATCAAACTGCCGTCTTGCTTCTTGCTCAGCCAGGCCCAACCGCTGCCAAACCGTGTCATGCCTTCTTTCTCAAACAAGGTCTTGAAATTTTCAAAGCTGCCAAAGAAGCGCTGGATGCCCTCGGCGATTGATCCTTTGGGTTCTCCACCACATGAAGGACCCATGATTTCCCAATAAATCATGTGGTTGAGGTAGCCCCCTCCGTTGTTGCGCACGGTGGTGCGAATTTCGGCGGGAATCTGGTTTAGATCCGTAAGAATTTCCTGGATAGATTTGTTAAAGAACTGCGGGTGCGCTTCCAACGCGGTGTTCAAGTTTTTAAGGTACGCTGCGTGATGCTTGGTATAATGAATTTCCACGGTCGCAGCATCAATATACGGTTCCAGCGCATCAAATTTGTACGGCAATTCAGGTAATTGAAACATTGTTAGCCTCCTTAGAGTTTACCTTTCCCAATTCTATTTTTCAAGTTCAAATCGAAAAATAGTTATTAATATAAATATTATCTAAATTGTAAGATTAGGGTGCATCATTGTCAAGTCAAGAACCTTACACACTTCATCAAGCCTCTCCGATGGCCTATTTGGTTTTGCTGGTAGGGGTATTGGCCGTATCAACGGCTTCGATCTTTATTCGCTTTGCGCAAAGTGAAGTACCTTCGCTGGTGATTGCCACCTATCGCATGGCGCTGGCCGGCTTGCTGTTGGCCCCGGCGGCTTTATGGCGCGGGAAACAAGCGCAGACTTCTCTGGAACCGGCTGAGAAACGACAGGTTTTGCTTGCTGGTGTGTTATTGGCCTTTCATTTTGCCAGTTGGATTGCTTCGCTCGAATTGACATCGGTTGTAAACTCTGTGGTGCTGGTTACGACTGCGCCTTTGTGGGTGGCGGCGGCTTCGCCGGTGCTGCTCAAGGAACCGGTGAGCGGAAACGCGTTTATTGGTTTGGGACTGGCGCTGGTGGGAGGCGTTCTGGTTGGTCTTAGTTCCATTTGTTCCATTACCGCGGGTGGGTTTGGTTGTCAGGAAATGGGAGACTTCTTTCAGGGCAAAGCCGCTTTGGGAAATTTACTAGCGCTAATGGGTGCCTGGTTTTCAGCCGGTTACCTGGTGGTGGGAAGGCGGGTCAGAAAAAAACTGCACTTGATGACCTACACGTTTCGCGTGTACGGAATGGCCGGTCTGACTCTGCTGGTGGTTACCCTTTTCTTTGGATTGGTTTTGAATGCCTCGAGTGGAACCAATGTCGCCGAACTGTTATTTGACTATTCACCCATTTCTTTTGTGTGGATGATTTTGCTGGCTTTGATTCCGCAGCTGGTTGGGCATACGGCGTTCAACTGGTCGCTGGCCTATTTGCCGGCTGCTTTTGTCTCGGTCGCGCTTTTGGGAGAGCCGGTGGGTTCCACAATTTTGGCGATTCTTTTTTTGCATGAATCCCCCACGCTCCTGCAGTTTATTGGCGCGGGGTTTATTTTGGCTGGTATTCTATTGGCGTCGCGGCAAACCGCCGAATAAAACACGGCTCACCCCGAACATGAGTTTCGGGGTGAGAGTTTGTCTTTTTTATTTATGAATCTTTTCTTTGTTCATGCGGCTGTAAAGCCGGTTGATTTCGCGTATGGACTGCAGGAACGCGGGGGTAATATAATCGGGGCGAACCCGCCAGGTCCAGTTACCGCTGGGCCGTCCAGGGTAATTCATGCGGGCTTCGTTCCCCAGGCGCAGCAGGTCTTGTAATGGAGCCAAAGAAAACACAGCGACAGAAGACCAGACGCCGCGCACCAGATCCCAGGCGACATCCTCTCCGGAGCGCGCCATGTAGCGGCGGTAGAAGTCTTTCTCTTGATCCGTGCCGCTCTGGTACCATCCGATGACGGTATCGTTGTCGTGCGTGCCGGTATAAGCCACACAGTTTTCCACATAATTGTGGGGCAAGAATGGGTCTGTGGAGTCGGAGGCAAAGGCAAATTGGAGAATGCGCATACCTGGAAGTCCAAACTCATCCCGCATTTCCACCACGTCGGGGGTGATTTCACCCAGGTCTTCCGCAATGATGGGTAAATCGCCCAGCTCATTGCGAACTTTTTGGAAGAACTTTTTCCCCGGCCCTTTCACCCAGCGTCCAATTTCTGCTGTGGGCATACCAAAGGGCACTTCCCAGTACCCGGCAAATCCGCGGAAATGATCGAGGCGGATGAAATCAACCGTCTTGAGCGTTGCCTTGATGCGTTTTAGCCACCATTCGTAGCCAGTTTTTTCATGGAAATCCCAGCGGTAGAGCGGGTTGCCCCATAGCTGGCCGGTGGGAGAGAAATAGTCCGGCGGAACGCCAGCCACCACAGTGGGCAGGCCTTTTTCATCGAAGTAGAATAAATCCGGGTTAGCCCAGGCATCAGCGCTGTCGTAGGCCACGAAAATCGGAATGTCGCCAACAATTTGGATATTCTTTTCTTTGGCGTACTGCCTCACGGCGTCCCACTGGCGGAAGAAGAAGAACTGGCGCAGTGAATGGCGTTGAATCGATTCCGCGTGGTTGTATTTAAATTCAGCAAGGGCTATCGCGTCTCGTTTTCTCAACTCTTTGGGCCATTTATCCCACGAAACACCGCCAAAATTCTCTTTGATGGCCATGAACAGGGTGAAATCAGGCAGCCAATCCTGGTTTTCTGCGAGAAATTCTTCATATTCCTGGCGTAATTCGGCGGACGCATTCCTTTTGAAATTGGCAGAGGCGGTATCCAGCAGTTTCAATTTCCACAAGATGGCCTGACCAAAATCAACCCGGTCTTCTGGAAAGGTTGGGCGGTCTTTGAGGTCTTCTGCTGTCAGCAGATGATCTTCTTGCAGCAAGAAAGGGTTGACTAAATAAGGGTTGCCTGCAAATGCAGAGAAGCACTGATACGGCGAATCACCATAGCCTGTGGGACCCAATGGCAAAACCTGCCAGAGCGCACAACCAGTATCTGCCATAAAATTGATCCAGCGAAATGCTTCGGGACCTAGGTCGCCGATGCCGTCTGGGCCTGGCAAGGAAGTTGGATGTAACAGAATCCCCGAGGAGCGATTAAATTTCATGTGGAAGCCTCCTGGTTTGGATAAATTCTCCTGATTTAACTACATTTTTTGGATAATCGGAAGGGATAACATCGGTTCCGATAACAACTCCTGGCTCTAGTACATAGCGGGGCGGTATAACACTGTTCTTTCCCACAGTAGTGATCAGGTTGTCGGGGTTTACTCCTACGCCCACCTGGCAGCCTGCGTGCAGAAATGCGCGCTTATCGATCACAGAATGGCTGATGGTGACATCGCGTTGGACTGTGCAATCGGTGAGCAAGATGGAGTGAGAGATCACCGAACCTGATTGCACATAAACACCGGGGGATAAGACCGAATGGGTGATCTTAACGCCACTTTCAATCACACAGCCGTCCGAGATTAATGAGTCTTCAATGACGGCGCCGGATTGAATATTAGCAGGCGGGCGCTCTTCGGACCGCGTGTGAATAACCCAGGAGCGGTTGTAAAGGTTGAGGCTGGGATAAGGTTCCAATAAATCCATGTGGGCTTTCCAATACGACTGGATGGTTCCCACGTCCATCCAATACCCCGAGTATGGATAGGCAAAGACGCGCATGCCTTTCTGAATCATCAACGGAATGATGTCTTTTCCAAAATCGTGAGAGGATTCCGATTTCAGGTGATCATCCCAAAGCAGCTTATCCAATACATATTGGTTAAAGACGTACACACCCATATTGGCGCGGTTGGAGGGGGGAACCTTGGGCTTTTCCACAAAGGATGTTACGCGGTTATCGTCACCCAGGCCAACAATGCCAAAGCGGCTGGCCTCTTCGATGGGCACGCTGATGGAGGCCAACGTCAAATCTGCCTGATGGGCGATGTGAAATTGGATCATGGCGTCATAATCCATGGTATAGATGTGGTCGCCGGAAAGGATAAGGATCAGGTCAGGATTGCTGTGCTTGATGAAGGAATAATTCTGTTGAACGGCATCAGCGGTGCCAGAAAACCACCCAGAGGCGGGCGCGCGGTAAGGTGTATAGATACGCACTCCGCCGGTGAAATCACGCGCCAGGTCCCATGGGGCGCCTGATCCAATGTGTTCAATCAGCGAGTGAGGCCGGTATTGAGCGACAATCATGACATCAAAGATGTTGGAATTGACACAGTTGGACAGCGCAAAATCAATGATGCGATATTTTCCCGCGAAGGTAACCGCTGGTTTGGTGCGTTTTGCTGTAAGCACGCCTAAGCGGGTGCCTTCGCCGCCGGCAAGAATGACAGCCCGAGTTTTCATTCATTCCTCTCTTTCAGCAACTGTTGGTATAGGTTTGCATATTCAAGAGCAGGAGTCGCCCAGGAAAAGTTGACAGCCATGCCATTGAGCTGGATTTGCTGCCAGAGTTGTGGATTTTGATAGATTTGAAGCGCTTTTCGCAACGCACGAGCCAGCGCCGATTCGGTGGCTGGTTTGAAAAGAAAGCCAGTTCCATGCTGCATCGTGAGGGTCTGATGGATCGAATCTTTCAAGCCACCAGTGGCGCGGGCTACCGGTACGCAGCCATAGCGCATGGAAATCATTTGCGCCAGTCCGCAGGGTTCATAGCGGGAGGGCATGAGCAGCATATCCCCTCCGGCATACATGCGGCGAGAAAGGCTCGCGTCAAAGCGAATGGCCGCGCGCACGCGGTCTGGATACTCTTTTTCCAACTGGCGGCAGTCCTCTTCGAGGGTGGGGTCGCCGGTGCCCAGCAGAATCATTTGCCAGTCTTCATCCGCGATTAGGCGCGCGGCCTTGACGGCCAGATCGACACCTTTCTGCTGGTCCATGCGGCTGATGAGGATCAGCAGCGGGCGCTGGGGGTCTGGATCGAGATTAAACTCTTTGAGCAGTTCGGTTTTATTCTTCTGGCGTGTGGATATTGTGGCGGCTGAGAAGGGCTGGGCGATGTGCGTGTCCGTTTGTGGATTCCACAACTCTTCATCAAGGCCGTTCAATATGCCTTTAACGTCTTGCTGGCGGGATTGCAAGAATTTTTCCAGGCCGCAGCCGAAAGCGGGAGTCATGATTTCTTGCGCATAGGTGGGAGAGACTGTTACGATCTTATCGGCGGTGAGGATACCCAGCGGTAACGGGTGATGGACTCCCCAACGCGGGATTTGTTGGGTTTCCGCGGGGGGGAGATGGTAATGAGCCATCCATTTTTCGGCGCCGGCTCCCATAAAGGGCAAGTTGTGGATGGTGAAAACGGTGTGGACTTTTTTGAGAGGGTGGGATGCGGAGCCTTTTTTCAGCAGTGAGAGCGCGTAGATCATTGGGGCGGTATGCCAGTCGTTGGCATTGATGACGTCTGGGATCCAATTCAGCTTGAGCAGCATTTGCAAGGCCGCCTGGCAGAAAAAGACGTATTTTTCTGCATCGACAGCATTGTTGGAGGAATAGACGGGTGAGATTTTTTGAACCGGCTCACCATCAATCAGATAGACCGGCACGTTGTTGATGGTTTGAGTGTAGATTTGCGCTTTTTGGTCACCAGAGATAGAGGATACGAGCACCTCGGCTACAAGTTCTGGGGTGAAACCTTTGTTGCGGATGACCGGGTGGAATGGAATCACCACACGCACATCTAAACGCGGACGGCCTGCCTGCTCAGAAAGTTTTTGCAGGGCAACGGGCAGCGCCCCAGCTACATCACCCAGGCCGCCGACTTTGGCAAAAGGGTCTGCTTCGGCTGCCGCGAATAAGACTGAAATGGTTGAGGCATTTTCAGGCATAGCCATCTCTCCTCTACTGGATCATCTGGAAATAGTCTTGCATTTCAGACTCTTGGAGAGATGCACCCAGGTAAGAAATCAGCTCAGACACGATGAGAGCTTTGCGTTCAGCGTCTTTGCGACTCCAGGTGCGGCTTTTCACCTCCAGGAATTTGCCCAGTTTGGGGCGGTTGACGGTATCCAGGTTGATATAAAGTTCGGTGTCTTTGAAGCGAATTAAGAAGCGTAAGCGGTCTTTCTCAATGTCAAATTCTTCGATGGGCTTAAAGTATTCGCGGTAGAAGCGCAGGCTCTGCGTGGCTGGCGCCAGGAAGCGGCTACGTGAGAGGATGATTTTCTCTGGGAATTGGCGTTCGCTGGCCAGGCCGATGTGAGTCAGGCGGCTGCGAACATTGGTGATTTCTCCGCGCGGGCCAACAAAATGATCCTCGCGGTAGCGAATGCGGCCTTCATCCGGGCTGTCAAAGGAGAAGTAAGTATCATACTCGCGGTAATGGCGCTGGTAAACAATTTCGATCTCCGGTTTTTTCAAGGCCTCGAGGAATGGCTGCAGGTCTTTGACCGGTACCTTGGCCTGGATTTCAAAGCTTTGCTCTTCGGTAGCGCCGCCAACGGCGATTAACTTCGCCAGGATGGATTTTTCGCGCTCGATGAGGAAGGCATCAATGCGATGGGCAAGCTCTTCACTTTGGGCAAGCAGCTCTTTTTCGTTCAAGGTCAGCAGATCATGGTCGCGCATGACCCACTTTCCGTTGATCATCACGTCCGACACATCAGTGGCTTTGGCGGCATACACCACCTGAGCGTAGGCGCCCAACGGATCGCGGCGGAAGCGAGGGGAATTGTGAAGGGGGGAGAGATTGATGCGGATGATATCAGCGCGCTTACCGGGCTGCAGCGAGCCAATGAGGTGGTCGAGGTGAATGGCCTGCGCCCCCATGCGCGTAGCCATTAATAACGAGGTGGTGGCAGGCAAAACTGTAGGGTCACCGCTGGAACCTTTGGCAATAAAATTGGCCAGACGGATTTCTTCAAACATATCCAGATCATTGTTTGAAGCGGGACCGTCGGTACCAATGCCCACATTCAGGCCGGTTTCCAGCATCTTCTGAACCGGGGCTATTCCGGAGGCCAGTTTCAGGTTGGAAGAGGGGTTGTGTGCGACACCTATGTTGTAATGCTGCAGGGTGCGCATTTCACCTTCATCGATGTGAACGCAGTGGGCGGCGATTACTTTGGCATCAAATAGATTCAATTTTTTGAGGTACGGAACTACCGGCATTCCCTGCTCTTTGCGCATGTTTTCCACCTCTCCGGCGGTTTCGGAGATATGGGTGTGGAGGGGGACATCAAATTCGATGGCCATAGCTGCGCAGGCGCGCATCAGGTCCTCCGTGCAGGTGTAGGGGGCGTGGGGGGCGACCGATGGAACGATGAGTGGGTGGCCTTTCCAGCGCTGAATAAATTCGCGCGTCATGGACAGGGCTTCTTCGTAGGAGGCGGAATCGGGTGTTGGAAATTTAAGGACGGTTTGGGCGCAAATGCCGCGCATTCCCACTTCCGCGGCGGCGCTGGCAACGTCATCTTCGTAGTAATACATATCCACAAAGGTGGTTACACCGCTGCGGATCATTTCGGCGCAGGCCAGCTTGGTGCCCAGTTGGACAAAACCGGGATTGACAAATTCCCTCTCGACCGGCATCATGTAGCCAAGCAGCCAAACATCCAGCCGCAAATCGTCTGCCAGACCGCGCAGCAAGGTCATTGGAACATGGGTGTGGGCGTTGATTAACCCTGGCATGACGATATCACGCTTGCAATCGATCGTCTCATCGGCTGAGTAGGTTGACAGGATCTCCTCATTAAGTCCAACCGCGACAATTTGATCTCCCTGAATGGCAACGGCTCCTGGTTCGTACAGGGATAAATCATTATCCATGGTCAGCACGATGGCATTGGTTAAAAGCGTGTCGACTTTTTTCATAGCTTTATCCTTTATTTGGGCTTTCTCCAGTTTGTATTTGTATTAATTTTCGCCGAATGACATCAAGAATAGTGTTTTCAGCCCAGAGGGTAGCATTTTCTGGGGCACTGCCAAAGCTGCGCTCAATCTTTTCCTTGAAGTGAACGGATTCTAGCTGGATGGATAGAAAAGTTTTCGGGCTGCCTTTTTTCAACCACGCTGTGCAGTGAAGGATACTTTCGTGGGGAAGGCTGGTTTCCAGCACCGGTAAAGGTTCGCATGGCTCGCGGCCGTCCAGGTGGATAGCTGGGAATAATTCCGGTGTGAGGGCGCTAAAGAAGTGTGGGTCAAAGCCCGAGTGGGAAATGCGCAGTTCAAGGTTGTGCTTGACCAATAACTGATGGACTACCGATTCAAGGCGTTCGTTGTCGATGCCGTAAATGGAGTCTCCCAATCTTGAGAAAATCTCCTGTGTCAGTCTATCAATCATTTCCTCAGCTTTTTCAAGTGATTCGGCTCTGGCAGTGATGCGGATGTCCGTCTGACCAGGGTGAGCCAGCAACCCGACAGTTGGGTTTTCCAACGTCTCCAGGTCGCCAACCTTTTCATCGACAAACGATTCACCGACTCCTACGGTGTGGAGAACACGGGCCTTGATGACGCCATTCAAATCGTAGAAACGCTTGAGATACGGTATGACATCGGAGGCCAGCAGGTATTCCATTTCTTTGGGCACGCCCGGAAGGCTGATGAGTGATTTTTGCTCGTGCTGGATGTAGAAAGAGGGCGCCGTGCCAACCGGGTTCGATATCGCGACCGCGCCTGCCGGTAAATAAGCCTGGCGGCGGTTGTTAGGGGTTGCCGCGCGGCCGTACCGCGAAAACCGTTCTTGTATTTCCTCCCATAATTCCGGGTGAAATTCCAATTCCACACCGAAAGCCAGAGCCACAGCCTGGCGGGTGGGATCATCCACGGTGGGTCCCAATCCTCCGGTGGTGATGACGATGTCTGCCCGTGAGAGGGCTTCGCGAATGGCATCTGCGATGCGGTTCTGATTGTCCCCAATTAAGGTGGCCCGATACAGGTTCAACCCAATATCGCGGAGCGAGCGCGCCAAATAACGCGTGTTCGTATCTTGAATTTCGCCTAAGAGCAGTTCTGTTCCGATGGCAATGATCTCGGCTGAGGGCATATTGCTCCTTTTGATAACCATTTTATCAATTTTCACCCAGGCATGCATGCCTGATTCATTCTTATTATAAAACGCAACCCCCTATGAGGGGAATTTTGGAAAAACCCAGGCTGGGTTATACTTGTGCTATGAAGAGAACCAAGCAGCAAACCGGCCGGATAGGCGAGCAGCTGGCGGCGGATTTTTTAACCCGCCAGGGATTTGAAATTGCCGGCAGGAATGTGCGCACATCATCTGGTGAGATTGACCTCCTTGCGCGCCGGGGAGATTTGCTGGTTTTTGTCGAAGTGAAAACACGCACCTCAACCCGGTTTGGATTTCCAGAGGAGGCGATTACCCCCAAGAAGATGGCGCGCATGATGGCGTGCGCGGAGGAGTATTTGCAAAACCATGCCGAGTGCGACCAGGAGTGGCGATTGGATGTGATTTCCATCCTGGCTGAGAATTCTAGAAATGACCCACAAATTGAATGGTTTGAAAATGTCTTTTCCTGAAAAACCCTTACTGGTGATTGTAGGCCCAACGGCTGTGGGAAAAACCGCTACCGCGATTGCCCTGGCAAAACGCCTGGATGGCGAGATCATCTCGGCTGATTCGCGCTATTTCTACCGGGGAATGGATATTGGCACTGCCAAGCCAACTTTGGAAGAGCGGGATGGCGTTCCCCATTATCTGATTGATGTTGCCGAACCTGGTGATACCTGGAGCCTGGCGCTGTTTAAATCCGCGGCGGAAGAGAAAATCGCGAACGTACAGCAAAGGGGCAAGCTGCCCATTTTAGTGGGGGGCACCGGACAGTATGTGCGCGCGGTGATTGAAGGCTGGAGCATACCGGAACAGGAACCCGACACGCGCTTACGGGAGGCGGTCACCGACTGGGGAGAGGAAATTGGCGCGGAAGGGCTGCACAGGCGTTTGGCAGTGGTGGACCCGGAAGCTGCCCGGCAGATTGATTATCACAACCAGCGCAGAACCGTGCGCGCCTTGGAAGTGATCTTCAACACTGGGCGAAGGTTTTCCGACCAGCGGACAAAATCTTCTTCTCCGTACAGCCTGTTTCTTTTGGGTCTTAATCTGGAAAGGCCTCTGCTCTACCAGCGAATTGACGCCCGGATTGAATCCATGTTAATTGCCGGGCTGGTTGAAGAGACACGCGCTTTACTGGCAAAAGGCCTTTCACCCGATCTTCCGGCTATGTCTGCCATAGGTTACCGCGAGGTGACCGGGTATCTGCAAGGCCATTATGATCTGGATGAGGCGGTGCGACTGATCAAGCGCAATACGCGCATTTTTGTGCGCCGGCAAGCGAACTGGTTCAAGGAAAGCGACGAGAAAATCCACTGGTTTCATGCCACCCAAACAACCGTTGATGAGATGGTCGCCGCGATTAACCAGGCTTCCAATTGGCTCGCTCTGCAGGGAGATAATGATCCTCAGGAGGTGATCTGATGGACAAAAAGGTGTGGCTTCGCCGGTATGACCCAGGTGTGCCTGATCATATTGCTTATCCGGATCAATCCGTTCACCAATTCCTAACAAATTCTGCGCAAAGATTTGGCAGCCGCGTTTGCGCTTATTACCATGACCAGGCATTCACCTACCAGCAAATAGATTGGCTCAGCACACAGCTTGCGAAGGCTTTACTCTCGATGGGATTGAAGAAAGGCGAACCAGTGGGTATTCTATTGCCCAACTCGCCCCAATTTGTTATCTCCTTCTATGGGATTCTTAAAGCTGGCGGCGTTGTTGTGGCCATGAATCCGGCTTACCAACACCGCGAACTATCATTTCAGGTAAGTGATTCGGGAGTTCGAGTGCTGGTATGCACAGAAGACAGCCTTCCTTTGATTCACTCGATCTTTCCGGCGAGTGGATTAAGCCAGCTGATGGTGACATCGGACGCACAGTTGGATGATCTTTTGAAGCTGGCAACAGGCCAGCCGGTTGAGCCCTGCGCGCGCGAATCGGTTGGCTGCGAACAATCTCTGGTGAAATTAATAAACCAGGCAAAAGAAAGCCAGGTATCGCTGCCAGCGGTAGAGCCGGATGACGTTGCCATTTTCCAGTATTCCGGGGGGACAACCGGCATTCCAAAAGCTGCTGAAGGCACCCATCGAAACCTGACGGCCAACACGCTCCAGTTTCAGAGCTGGCTTCCCGGGCTGAACGCTGGCAAAGAAGTGGTGCTGGCGGCGATTCCTTTGTTTCATGTGTATGGAATGGTGATCGCTCTGAGCATGGGAATTGCGCTGGGAGCCAGCATTGTATTAGAGCCAAATCCGAGGAATATTCAATCCATTCTGGAGCAGGTTCAAAGACACCAGGTGACTCTTCTGCCGGGTGTGCCTAACCTTTACAATGCCATCAATCACCATGAATGGGTACGGCAGGGTCAGGTCCGGCTTAACTCGATTAAGGCATGCATTTCGGGTTCCGCGACGTTAATGAAAGAAACCAAACAAACTTTTGAAGAGTTGACCGGTGGAAAACTGATGGAGGGGTATGGCCTTTCGGAAGCGCCGACGGCCACTCATTGCAACCCAATGCTGGGTGAAAACCGGACTGGCTCGATTGGGTTGCCGCTTCCCGATGTGGATGCTGAAATTGTCAGCCTTGAAGATGGGAAAACCCGCTTACCAGCTAACACACCAGGCGAGTTAATTGTGCGCGGCCCGCAAGTGATGCGGGGGTACCATAATATGCTCAGTGAAACGAAAAAAACCTTGATTGACGATTGGCTGTATACCGGCGATGTAGCCTATATGGATGAGGATGGCTTTTTTTATCTGGTGGACAGGAAGAAAGATGTGATCAAGGTTGGCGGATTACAGGTCTGGCCCAAAGAGGTGGAGCAAGTGATCAGCGAGCACCCCAATGTGGCAGAAGTGGGGGTGGCGGGGGTCGTTCGGCCGGAAATTGGAGAGAGGGTAAAGGCCTGGGTGGTCAAGAAAAGGGATGTAAATTTGACCGCCGAAGAGGTAAAAACCTGGTGCGCAACCTTTCTGGCGCGTTATAAAGTGCCTGATACAGTGGTGTTTATTGATGCGCTGCCCAAATCGACTGTCGGTAAGGTGCTGCGGCGAGAATTGGTTCGTCTGGACGATGAAGAAGAAAAGAAGACGCCTCGGTGATCGAGGCGTCTTGCTTTGTGCATTGTTAATTCAGTCCCATTAATTGCGGCGTTCCGCTCTTTTTGGGCTCAGGGGGCGGGAAGATCGCCTCAAATTCCTGGCGAGACATGGTCTCAACTTCAAGCAGGCGGTGAGCGACTGCATCCAGGTTTTCACGGTATTGGGTTAAGATGCTTTTCGCTGTTTCGTAGGCGTCATTGACCAGTTTGCGAACTTCTTCGTCAATTTTCTTGGCGATGTCTTCAGAGTAATCTCTTTGTTCAGAAATTTCGCGGCCCAAGAATACCAGTTCTTCTTTTTGGCCATAGACCATGGGCCCCAGTTCTGGGCTCATACCCAGGCGGGTGACCATCGTGCGGGCGATTTTGGTAACCCGTTCAATATCGTTGGACGCGCCGGAGGTGTAATCGTCAAAGACGATCTGTTCGGCAGCACGACCGCCCATCAGGCTGACCATTTCGGCGACCAGTTTCTTGCGGCCGGTCAGGATGCGGTCTTCTTCCGGCAGTGCCAGGGTGTACCCTCCCGCCATGCCACGCGAGATAATGGAAATTTTGTGAACGGGGTCGGCTTCTGGCAGGGTGTTCATCACGACCGCGTGACCGGCTTCGTGGTAGGCTACGATTAATTTTTCTTCTTCGCTAATGAGACGACTCTTGCGTTCTGGGCCGGCAATCACTTTTTCAATGGACTCTTCAAATTCCTGCTGGCCGATAATCTTCTTGTTACGCCGCGCCGCGAGGATGGCGGCTTCATTTACCAGGTTTTCCAAATCAGCGCCGACAAAACCGGGCGTACCGCGCGCGATCAGCGCCAGGTCTACTTCTGGAGCGATGGGCTTGCCTTTAATGTGGACTTTGAGAATGGCTTCGCGGCCGCGGACATCCGGGCGGTCCAGCACGACCTGGCGGTCAAAGCGGCCAGGGCGGAGCAAAGCGGGGTCCAGAATATCGGGCCGGTTGGTGGCGGCCATGATGATGATGTTTGTGTCGGTGTCAAAGCCATCCATTTCAACCAGCATCTGGTTGAGAGTTTGCTCGCGTTCGTCGTGGCTGCCGCCCAAACCAGCCCCGCGCTGGCGGCCAACCGCGTCAATTTCATCCACAAATACGATGCAAGGCGACTGGCGTTTGGCCTGATCAAACAGGTCACGCACACGGCTGGCGCCTACACCCACAAACATTTCCACAAATTCAGAGCCAGAAATGGAGAAGAATGGCACGCCCGCTTCTCCAGATACTGCTTTTGCCAGCAGGGTTTTACCGGTTCCGGGAGGGCCAACCAATAAAACACCTTTCGGAATGCGCGCCCCAAGCTGGATGAACTTCTGCGGTTCGCGCAAAAATTCAACGACTTCTTTGAGTTCTTCTTTGGATTCATCCACGCCGGCAACATCTGCGAAGGTTACGGTTGGTTGGTCGCCGGTAAACATGCGCGCGCGCGATTTGCCGAACGACATAGCCGCGTTGTTACTGCCTTGCGCCTGGCGGAAGATGAAGTAAAACGCTCCACCTAAAATGAGGAAGGGTAAAACATACCCAATGATGGTCAGAACCCCCATCCACGGGCTGGGCGGTTTAATCTCAATTTTGATTTTATCTGACGCCAACTGTTCAGTGGTAACGCCGAGATTGAGAAGCTGCTCAACCAATGTGGAGTTTGATTCAATGGTTGACGTGGTCTGAGACCCGTCTTTGAGGGTAATTTTAAGGGTGTTGTCGTCTTCCACAATGCGGGTTACGTTTCCGCGGGTGATTTCCGATACGACTTCATTAATGCTAAGTACGCCCTGACCGCTGCCCTGGGAGTTGAATTGAAATATCAACATGGCAATAATTGCCACGAAGAGCAACAGGTACACAACGTACGATTGATTGCGCGAATTCACAGGTACCTCCTGAATAGATTCCGGTAAGAATTTTTGTGTAATTCTTCAAACAAATTATACCAATCTATATCGGGGTCAACCAGATATAGGCTTTGATTGTACAACAATAATCTATATATCTTATTAACAAAGAGTCTGCAGCGGGGAGATTCTGACCGGAGATTATGGCTTGTCGATAAAAACATCAGGAAGGGGATGGCATTCACCGCAGCCAATGTACGGTTCAGCAACGGCGCGGTTGGTTTTTTCGCAAAACGCGCTCACTTCCACCACCCGCTTGAGACCAAGGAACTTGCGTTTTACGGTTGCTTCAAGCCGCATGTGTTCGCAGGAATTGGCTAATACGATGCCGGGCACCGGGCAGCTCGCGCAGAGGTCTGGCGTCCAATGATGGGGGCGGGGCTGGTTTCCAATTAACCGGCATTCTTCGCGGTTACGGCCGCGATAATAATCTCCGAAGAAGAAGCGACATTCTTTGCCTGCCGGTGTTTTCATTTCTGTTCTCTGAGTGAAATAAAGATCTGCCCCCAAAAAGGGGGCAGGTAAAGTCTCTTTCGGTGGCCTGCTTAATCCGACACGCGTGTTACGTACTCTCCGGTGCTGGTGCTGATGCGGATCTTCTGCCCCTGAACAATGAAGGCGGGAACATCCACATAGATGCCAGTTTCCACTTTGACTTTCTTGGTTACACCGGTGGCGGTGTCACCGCGCACGGCCGCTTCGGCTTCTGTCACCACCAGGTCCACAGAAGTGGGAAGTTCAATGTCAATCGCCTCGTTGTTAAAGAAAGTTAATTTAACCTCAAGGTTCTCGGTGAGGTAACCGGCGGCTTCTTCAACAATTTTTGCGGGAATGGCGGGTTGTTCGAACGTTTCCACATCCATAAAGTAGTAGAAAGCGCCGTCATTGTATAAATACTGGACGTTGTGATAGTCCAGGCGCACATCTTCGACACGGAAACCAGAGTTGAAGGTTTTTTCCAGGGTGGTGCCGGTGCGCAGGTCTTTGGCCTTAACCCGGATTGTGGCATTGCCGCGGCCAGGTTTGTTGTGATGGTAATCTAAAACTTTGTAGAGACTACCGTCCAGTAGGAAGGTAACACCTTTTCTTAAGTCATTTACGTCGATCATAAAAATTATCTGCCCTTGTAATTGTTGGTTAACGGTGCAATTATAGCCTAACCATGTTAACGCCGCAAGGCACGAAATATTGAGAATCCAGCGCTTCTTTTAGTTGTAGAAACGAATTCTATTCCTATTCGCATAATAGAAGCGCCGGTTTGCCAAGTGCAAAAAAAGCCGGGCAGGGAAACCTGCCCGGCTGAAGTAATACAAAGCTCATTTACCCAATTTTCGGCTCGATCAAACCGTATGTGCCATCTCGGCGGGTATACAGGATATTGATCTCGCTGGTGTTGACGTTGTAAAAGATGAAGAAATTTTCGTGACCGAGCAATTTCATTTGCTCAATCGCTTCCATTTCATCCATCGGAATGAGGGTGAACTGTTTGCGGCGGGCGATAATGGGCGCGGCCTCGGCTTCATCGGGAGCTTCGGTCGCAGAAATCTCTGCCGCAAGGGACGAGGCAGGAACACCATCTCCACGGCCGCGATTGCGCTTGCCTTTATAGCGTTCAATTTGGCGCTGAATTTTATCGAGAGATTTGTCGAGGGCGGCAAAGATATCATCCGCACGTTCTTCGGCGCGTAAAATAAACCCTTTTCCACGAATCGTGATTTCGGAAATGTGGCGGTCAGACGCACTGCGAGCGGATTTATTATAGGAGAGATCAACCCGGGTTTCTTCAATGTTGTTAAGATAGCGATCCATTTTGGATACCTTCTTTTCAACATATTCATTGATCCGGTCGGTCAATTCCATATTTCTTGCAAAGATTTCGACTTCGAGAGCCATTGGATGCCTCCTTCTAAACAAATTGGGTTGCGGTAATAAAACAAAAATGGTTAAGGTTGAGTGTTTTGTTGGACCTCCTGATGGGTATGAGATTGTAAAACGGATCTGGCCAATGTCAGCGCAAAAATTTGTTTGGCTCCGGCACCGACCAGGGTACGAGCGATGGCAGTCAAGGTGGAACTGGTTGTGGCAACGTCATCGATGAGCAAAATTCGCTTTCCAGCTACCAGCGATGGCTGGGCTTGGAAGGCTTGGGTAAGGTTTTCCGTGCGCTGCTGTGCAGATAACCCAACTTGAGTATTGGTATGGATGGTACGGGAAATTGCTTTTGTAGAAATGGGCAACATAAAATGGAGTGAAAGCGGGCGTGCCAGCAAGAAAGACTGGTTATAACCTCGTTCTTTCTTGCGTTCCTTGCTCAATGGCACCGGAAGTATCAAATCCACCTCCCATTTATATCTATTAAACAATTCAATGAGATAAATAGCAAGTGATTCGCATAGGGCTATATCTTTTTGGTATTTGAAACGGTGAATCGCCTCTCGGATGGGGCCTTGATACGTCGTGTAGGATCGAATCGTCACGGGTGGAGGAGCAGATAGTTCAATACAGCGAAAACACAATCCACCCCCTGCGACGGGATACCCACAATACTGGCAAATTTGCGTCTGATCAATTGGCGGGGTATTCGCGTTACAGGATTCGCACCAGCGGGAACCTGGCTGCAAGCAGCCACCGCAATAAGGCGGGTACAGCCAGTCTATGGCTTCCCATAAGGTGTGGTAAAAGAAAGAGGCTGGACGTCTATACAGACCAGCCTTTAGCATAGCGCCTCCGATTTGGTTAAAATATTCCAGATAAGGCGGAGTGAATGAGCTGCAGCGCCGCCGGTGTGAGCAGCACGACCATCAGCGCGGGGAAGATCAATAGCGCCATGGGAATTAACATCTTCAGCGGCGCTTTGTGCGCTTCTTCTTCCGCTCTTTGACGCCGTTTAATGCGCATCTGATCCGATTGAATGCGCAGGACCTTTGCCAACGAAACACCCAACTGCTCACTTTGAATGACCGCGGCCACAAAGCTGGTCATTTCTGGCACACCCAGGCGGTCTGCCATGTCACGCAGGGCTTCGCGGCGCAATTTACCCAGCTGCACCTCTCGAATCACGCGGGCAAAGGCCAGTGATAATTCAGTTTCCCATTTTTCGCTTACTTTCGACATGGCTGAATCAAAGCCCAGGCCAGCTTCCACGCAGATGGTTAGCAGGTCAAGGGCGTCGGGTAGGGCTTTCCACACTTCTTTTTGTCTGCGTGATATTTTACTGGAAAGCCACAGCATGGGGAAATAGAAGCCCAGCAAGCCAAAAAGCAGCGAAACCAGCAATTTCCGCCCGATGGGCCATTGCGTTGACCCAACGGTGAATACCAGGAAAATCAGGCCGCCAAAAATGAGCATGGCTGTGAACTGCAACGAAAGGAAGAGAGTTGGATCCAATCGCGAGGATGTGCCTGCCAGCTCAAGCCGTTTGGCGATGGACTGCCGGGCGTTCTGGGGGGTGAACTTCATGGCGATTTCACCAAAACGCTGGGCAACCGGGTATATGACGCGCTCTGAAAAGGGCTGCGACATCTCTAATTTTTCAAGATCGATTTGCTCGCCGCGCTGGCTTAATTCCTCAAGGCGGTCCTGTAAGATGCGTTCATTGACGGTTTGCGGATTTCGCAAACCGATATAAACGAGAATCCCCGCGCCAGCCACAACAACAACGACCAAAATGATAATTGGGAGCATAAGTCTCTCCTTAATAATCTCAGGTTAGACTTCGATCTGACCTAGTTTTGTCATGATGAAATAACCAGCGATGATCAACGCGGCTGCAACACCCAGGGCAATGTAGCCGCAAGGAACATTCTCTGGCTTGAAGAATTCCATCATATACTCGCGGTTAAGTAAGTAGAGAACGCCCATTACAAGGAGGGGTAAGATGGATAGGAAACGCCCTGAGTACATTACTTGAGAAGTAAGAACGCGAATTTCGCCTTTAATGCGCACGCGTTCGCGGATGGTGTGCGAGATGGTGTCCAAAATCTCGGCCAGGTTACCACCCACTTCGCGCTGGACGTTGATGGCGGTGATGACCAGATCCAGGTCATCTGAGGGAATGCGGCGCAGCAAGTTATCCAAAGCCCGCTCAGTGGGAACGCCCAGCTGCATTTCCTGTACCACCCGGCGGAATTCGTCGCTGATGGGTGGCGGCAGCTCGCGGCTGATGGCTTCCATGGCTTGAGCAGTGGAGTAGCCCGCGCGCAAGCCGTTAACCATCAGGTTAAGCATGTCGGCCAGTTGTTCGTTGAAGCGAATAAGACGTTTGCTCTGCTGCCGTTTGACATACATGCCCGGCAGGAATAAGCCAATGATCGCGCCGATGACACCGGCAAAAATTGATCTTCCACCGATGAACCACAAGATGATACCTACACCAAAGGCCACAATGATCATCATGGCGATATACTCACCAGGTTTCATTTTGATGTCTGCGCGAGCAAGGCTTTTTGAAACCCGCTCGGCAAATGACGATCCCTCAACCCGGCGGTTTAGCCAGTCTGTTAATGGCGTAGCCGCATCTTTGGCAATTTCTTCTTGCTGATCAACATATTGTCCCAGGCGTTCTTCCACCAGCGACCTTTCGCTGGTGATGGAGATGACAATGCCGATGATGAGCATGATAAATGCAAGCGCACCGCCAACCCCGAGAATCAATATTGGATTAAATGGCATAGGGTCACCTTCTCTGACTGATCCGTACGGTTACCGCCTGCGTTCTCCCGCTCCAAAAATGGTCGGGGGCAGACTGATCCCGGCTGCTTCGATTTTTTCCATGAATTTCGGACGGAGCCCTGTGGGGCGCAGTCGCCCCATGACTTTTCCGTTATCGTATCCGGTCTGCTCAAAGGCGAAAATGTCGGTAAGTGTGATAACATCACCTTCCATTCCAGAGACTTCGGTGATGTAAGTTACTTTACGGCTGCCGTCACGCATACGCGACTGGTGGACAATGACATCAACTGCAGAGGAAATTTGCTCTCGAATGGCGCGCACGGGCAAATCCATGCCAGCCATCAATACCATGGTTTCCAAACGAGCTAATGTATCACGAGGACCGTTCGAGTGCAACGTGGTCATGGAACCATCATGGCCGGTATTCATGGCTTGCAGCATATCCACCGCGGCTTCATCACGAATTTCGCCGACGATAATGCGGTCAGGGCGCATACGCAAGGTATTAATCACCAATTGGCGAATGGTAATCTCGCCGCGACCCTCAATGTTGGGGGGGCGGGATTCCAATGTAACCACATGCTCCTGGCGAAGCTGAAGCTCGGCCGCATTCTCAACTGTGATGATGCGCTCGTCGGAGGGAATGAAGCCGGATAGAATGTTCAGCAGGGTGGTTTTACCGGAACCAGTACCTCCGGAAATGACGACATTCAAGCGTGATTCAACACAAGCTTTCAAAAACTTCATCGCCTCGGGCGTGATCGATTCAAACTTGATCAACTGCTCAATGGTGATGGGGTTCTTCGAAAATTTTCGAATAGTGATGACTGGGCCTACCAGCGAGATGGGGGGGATGACCGCGTTAACACGGGATCCATCGGGCAAACGGGCGTCCACATATGGGCTGGATTCATCGATGCGGCGTCCCAGCGGAGCAACAATTCGGTCAATAATGCGTAAAACGTGGTCCTGGCTTTCAAAACTGACCGGCACCCTGTGAATTTTTCCGCGGCGTTCAATATAAATGTTCTTCGCTCCGTTCACCATGATTTCAGTGATTTGCTCGTCTTCCAACAGTGGTTGGATGGGACCAAAGCCCAGAATCTCGGCGGCAATTTGTTCAAACAGTCGGGCGCGCTCTGGCCGTGAGAGAACAATATTTTCCTCGGCCAAAATTTGTTCGAATAGCTCGAGAATCGTGTGACGAACTTCGTTTACCTTGGTAACATCGGTGCTTGGGTCCAGACCGGCCAGCAGCTTGTTTTGCACACGAGTTTTGAGGTCAAGATAAGTGTCTTGAACAGAAGATGTGGTCGGCGCGGTGATGCGGCGAGCCTGAACGGCTGAATTGGGGCGCGTGTCTTTTCCTACCGGAACTGGCGTAGGTGTTCCTTCTGTTCCCTGTAATCGTTTTAAAATTGACATATATTGTCCTCCTGATACCGGTTATTTCTTTAAGTGGAGGTCCATTCCAATGTCATCCATTTTGGCTGCTCGTTCGCGAATACCTTCTGCAAGCATTATGATCGTTTTGCTGATTGGGTGAATTTTGTTATCTACCATTAATGGTACGCCTCGCGTAATGGATAAATTGACCACCTTTTCATCGAAGGGGATAACGTAATGGATTTTTTGGCGAAGTGTCTCTCCAACTTTTTCTGGAGAAATGGAGTTGTGTTTGTCAAACAAATTCATGACAAAGATGATTTTTTCTCTGGCAATGCCTACTTTATCTGAGAGGCTGAGGAACAAGTTCGCGTTCTTGATGGCAGGTATATTTTGCGTGGTAACCAGAACAATCAAGTCGGCCAACTCTAACGCGGTTTGCACCACTTCTGTCATGTATGAATTGGTATCAATGATGATGTAGCGGTAGATCTGCTTCAGATATTGCAGCATCTTAAAGAAATGGTCTGCTTCAACACCTTCCGCGATTTCGGGGCGGGGGGGCGCGGCTAAAACACTGATCCCAGAACTGTGTTTGAAACACACATCTTTGACAATATCCGGGTCCAATTCTTCGGCGCGCGGTGATAGATCTGCAACGGAATTTTTTGACTGCTCATTGAGAAAGACCATTACATCGCCAAACTGCAAACTGGCGTCAATAAGCAAAACTTCGTTCTGTGGATCGTTCAGAGAAAGCGCCAGGTTGGTGGCAATCGTTGTAACGCCGGTTCCGCCTTTTGGGCTGTAAACGACAATGATTCTTCCGAGCGGACCGACTGGGTGACCATGACTGGCGCCAGGCACCGCTGCTCCGCTCGGAAAAGTACCGGCTGATCGCTCTCTTTCTTCTTGCGCCATTTTCCCGGCACGCTTGATGGCCGCGGTGAGTTCATCGATGGATGGTGGTTTGGTCAGGAAATCGCGCGCTCCGGCCAACATGGCGCGGCGCATATAGCTGGGGTCACCCTGAACAGAAAGGATGACCACCTGGACGAAAGGCATTTTCTTGAGGATTTCTTCGGTGGCCGTGATGCCGTCCATATCCGGCATGTTGATATCCATGACAACCACATCGGGTTTGATTTGCTGAGTGAGTTGTATGGCTTCTTTGCCGCTCCTGGCTGATCCGACAACTTCAATATCGCGATCGAATTGCAGTAATCTGCGCACGTTTTCGCGAGTTTCATCGATATCATCGACAATCAAGACCCGAATTTTTTCCTCAGCCGGCATGCTATCTCCTGTCTAATTTGATGAGAGCGATCGAAGAATATGGCTATGGTAATGGTGCGGGCGCCAGCAGATCAGTAATAGAGGTCACGTTGTCCAATCCATAAGGCAATTTGGCCGGATAGGGGAAGTTGTATTGGTCCATGATGAATTGGAGTGTTACCGCCTCAGTCGCCACCCGATCCGTATCGCCCGCGCCGCGCAGCACCAGGGCTAAATCTGCCTCGGAAAGCAGCATATAGCGCAGGGTAACAGCATCTTGTGGGGTAACAATCAGGGTAATGCGAGTGGGCAGTGGCGCTGCTTGAACCGCCTGGCCCTCTACCGGCGCCTGACCCTCGGGAAGCGGGGTTGGAGTGGGGTGAGCTGCAGCAGTGGTGAGCTGGCCGGTTTCAGGGAAATCACCAACCCAGAGCACAATCGCGTCTTGAACGATGGTTTGGCTGACCATTCGCGGGCGTTGAGCCTCGGAGGGGATGACATACACAGGTTGCTGAAATACCGGGTCTAATTCTGTGCGGCCCTGCGTTGATCCTGCGCCGCCAGTGGAGATGATGGCAGAGAGGGAATCGCCGGCACATTCATTACAATCCGTGGGGCCAGGCGAGATGACGGACGCGGTGTAGTTCGGCAACCGGGTCTGGAAATCGGTGTCAAGATCGACCAGTTGAATGGTGCCAATGATGTTGATGTGATCTCGTGGCTGAAGGCCATAAGAGAGCGATGTGAGCTCGTCAATCGGAATGGAAATGGCAACCATGCCGCGTGGAATTTCAAAAGCGGCGTATGATCCTTCTTTCGCATCCGTAATCATTGAGCGGGTCAGCGGAACGCCCTGTTCCAGATCGAACTTTACCTGCGCGCCGATCACTTCATCCATGTTGGTGAAGAACAGGCCGGCAACCAATTCCCTTTGTGGGTAAGCGATAGTGGCGAGCATCGCTTCGGTTAAGATAGTCCCCCTAGATACCGGTTGGGCAATCACAACGATGTTAACCAGATCCTGGCGGGGGGTGGGGGTCGCTAATACTTCAGTTACTGTCGATTGAGGGAGCAGTTGATCCCTGAGAAAGAAAGCAGCTAAAGCGAGGACCAGAACCAAAACAAGAGCTAACAGGATGAGAATCCTTCCACTTTTACGACGTCCACCAGCGGCCATGGAGCCTCCTCATAATTTGGATAAATTTTACGGTTTTGTCCATATTATACGTCAGATACACAATCCCTATTGGGAAATTATATACCTGTTAAAATAAAAAAAGTAGGATGTTGTTAATAATGCCAAAAAACGAAGATGGAAGGCTGTAAGAAGACAATGCCTTCCATCTTTCTTGTTGTCAGAAAAAGTTGAATCAGATTAGATGGTTTCAACGACGTTGCTGAAAATGCGGCCGATCGCCGGGCCAAGCAGGGCCAGGATGACGATCACGACAACAGCGACGAGGACGAGAATCAGCGCGTATTCCACAAGGCCTTGGCCTTTTTCTTTCGGTGCAAATAACATAATATTTCTCCTTAAACAAATGTGGTTGGTTAATAAACGAAATGTAGTGTTATGCGGTGTAAATTACACGGCTTCAACGACGTTGCTAAAGATTCGGCCAATCGCCGGGCCAAGTAGAGCCAAAATAACAATCACAACAACGGCCACCAAAACAAGAATCAACGCGTACTCTACCAAACCCTGGCCTTTTTCCTTCGGTGCAAAGAGCATGTTTCCCACCTCCTTTCCTAAAATCTTTACAATATCATTATATTGGTCGGTGGTAAAAATTCAACTATTTTGACATTACAGCAACCTTACAGTACTTGCATGGGAGAAAGCGAGCGCGAATAGGTGATATTGATTACGAAATCGTGCCAGGTGCTCTTTAGGTGCGACTAATTCTCGATTGTCTCGTATATGGTAAAAAGATATATAATGATTTTGTATGCAAATGAAAAAGTTCTACTGTTCTCTCAACATAGGAGGAGGAATGAGCGATTTATTTGATCAGGTTACATCAGACCAGGATATATTCAAGAAGCTGCTGAGTAAAGTGCCTGGGTTTAAAGGGTACATTGAGCGAGAGAATCGACGGTCTTCTGATAAGCTTTTAAGAGGCATGGTCGCAGAACGCTATGAAGAACAATGGGGACGCATTTCAGGCTTGCAGCGTGATTTGATCAGTGAAGGCGGGCTGGTGTACATCGACGACCTGGAGAGCGCGGCTATCAAGCTCCGCCAGTTCATTGACCGTGTAAAAACTGCCACGTATGGTTATGCGGGGCTTTTTGACGCCGTCAAGGTGCGCGAGGATGAGCTGCAGAAAATGTATCAGTATGATCTGAGTTTGCTGGATGGCGCAGAAGAAGTGAAGCGCGCAGTGGATAATGTGGAAGCGTCAATGGGCTCAGAAGGGCTGCCTGCCAGTATTCGCCATCTGACCAGCCTGGCGCAAAACATGGTGGAGCTTTTTAACCGCCGCGCTGAAGTGATTACGCAGGGCGAGGAACCCGCCGCTTAAGGCAGCTTTTTCACAATAATACCTGGCTCAAACCAATTGGAGACGTAAAATGGCAAGAATTTTTGATGTAGTTGAATATCCTAATGAGATGAAGGACGAGATCGTCCATCGTTTTCCTGAAACAGGCGTGGCGGACCTGCGAATTGGCTCGCAGGTGATCGTTCGCGAATCCCAGCAGGTGGTCTTCTTTCGGGACGGAAAGGCGTTGGATATATTCGGCCCCGGGCGGCACACGATTGTTACTGCCAACGTTCCAAAATTGATTGATTTCATCGGCAAAGCCTTCAACGACCGGACTCCTTTCACCGCGGAAGTGTATTATGTTTCCATGAAGGAGTTCGCTGATCATAAATGGGGAACTCCTCAACCGATCATCGTGCGGAATCCGGGTATGGGCCTGGGCGTAGCGCTGCTGCAAGGGTTTGGCACTTACAGCTTCCAGGTTGCCGACGCGCAGCAATTTATCACTCAGGTTGTGGGCGCGCAGGGCATTTATCGCATGAGCGATATTGAAAATCGCTTGCGGACGATGCTGCTTTCGAAATTACAAGATTTGTTGGGCGAGACTGCTGCGGCGAAGAGCGTTGTCGACCTGATTGGCCTGACAGAGGAACTTGGAGCAGGTGTGCGCGCCAAAGCGCAAGATGATTTTGCCGCGATTGGCTTGCTCTTGAAGAGCTTCTATATTGGCAATTTGAAGCCTTCATCAAAGTCTGCCGAGGAACTGCGGGCAATGGGTATGCTGGATATGCAGACCTACACCCAGTTGCAGGCTGCTGACGCAATGCGTGACGCTGCTCAAAACCCGAGCGGCGGAGCAGGGCTGACCGCTGGAATTGGCGCAGGGATGGGAATTGGCAATGTGTTAGGCCAATCCCTTTCGGGGATGACCAACGCCGCTGCCGGCGCTGCTGCCGCATCGCAGAACGGTACGCCAGCGATGCCCGATGTGATGACGCCCGCTGAGGCCGCCGGAATTATGCGCGTGAGCGAAGAGGATGTGATTGCCGCGATTAACGCCGGTGACCTGAAGGCGCGAAAAATCGGCAGTGCTTTCCGAATCAGCAAGGCCGCGCTGGAAGATTTCTTGAAAGGCTAACCTTCTTTATTTCACTGAAAAAATCGAAGAACAACTCGCGAGGGTTGTTCTTCTCGTTAAAAAATATCTGGTAGCGAGCCATGCTATAATCCTTAAAGATTTTGGAAGTATCGCAGCCACCTGCCCCCCTTTTTTACGAGGATAAAAAATGCGGCTACAAGAATACCAATCCAAAAAAATCTTTCAAGCGTATGGCATTCCGATCCCGCGTGGTTGGGTAACCTCCATCGCGGGGGAGGCAAAGCAAATGGCGGAGGAGCTGGGCGGCAAGGTGGTAATAAAAGCCCAGGTGTTAATTGGCGGGCGAGGCAAAGCGGGGGGAATTCGCTTAGCAAAAAGCCCAAAAGAAGCCGAGGACCTCGCGACTATTGTATTGGGGATGGAACTCAAAGGTCTGCCAGTGCGCAGAGTGCTGGTGGATGAAGCCGTGCGAATTGACAAAGAGTTCTATCTTGGGATCACAGTGGATCGCATTCGCAAAATGCCAGTCATGATCGCCTCGGGAGCGGGAGGGGGCGATATTGAGCAAACAGCCCATCAGAACCCGGAAAAAATTTTTACCACCACCATTGATCCTCTCATTGGGCTGGCGGATTATAAAATTCGCGATTTAATCACCGGAATTGATCTTCCATATAAGCATTGGAAAGAATTTATTAAGATTGCGCATAGCTTATGGAAAGTATTCCTTGATTATGATGCCACTTTGGCTGAGATTAATCCGTTGGTGCTTTCCAAGGACGAACGCTTACTTGCTCTGGATGGCAAGATGATTCTGGATGATAACGCGCATTTCCGGCATCAAGAATTTTCTGAGCTGCGCGATCCGGATTATGAAAACGCTTCTGCCAGAGAAGCACACAAATATGGGCTGGCTTATGTCAAGCTGGATGGGAATATTGGCTGCCTGGTTAATGGCGCCGGCTTGGCTATGGCGACCATGGATATTGTTCAATACTTCGGCGGTTTGCCGGCAAATTTCTTGGATATTGGAGGAGGGGCAAGCGCTGAGAAGGTGAGCGCGGCTTTTCGCATTCTGCTGGCGGATCCGCAGGTTAAAGTTGTGCTAGTGAACATTTTTGGCGGCATTACCCGCTGCGATGAGGTGGCAAAGGGCATATTAAGCACCATCGCTGAACTGAAACCGGCTGTGCCGATAGTGGTGCGGCTGGTTGGCACCAATGCCGGAGAGGGTTTGGAGTTACTAAGAGCGGCCAATATGATCACCGCAGAGACCCTGGTAGAATCGGTACAAAAAACGATGGATGTGATCCAAGGAGGGTGGAGTGGGGATATTCATTAACCGCCAAACTAGAGTGATGGTTCAGGGGATTACTGGTTACCAGGGAAGTTTTCATACCCAAAAAATGATTGAATATGGAACGTGTGTCGTCGCCGGGGTTACGCCAGGTCGGGGCGGTGAATGGGTGATGGAGAATAAAGTTCCGGTGTTTGAATCGGTTAAAGTGGCCAAAGAGGCCACTGGCGCGGACGCGTCGGTTATTTTTGTGCCAGCCCGGTTTGCCACCGATGCAATTCTTGAGGCTATTGATGCCAAGGTTGGCCTGATTGTTTGTATCACCGATGGAATTCCTACCCAGGATATGATGCGTATTTGCAGTTACCTTAAGGATAAAGACTGCCGCCTGATAGGACCGAATTGCCCCGGAATCTTAACTCCTGGAGAAGCCAAACTGGGTATTATTCCCGGTGATATTTCATTGGCCGGGAATGTGGGCGTGGTTTCACGATCCGGCACTCTGACTTATGAAGTTTTATACGCATTAAAACGATTTGGGGTAGGGGTAAGCTCTTGCGTTGGCATCGGCGGTGATCTGATTCTGGGAACAGGATTTGTGGATGTGCTGGATCTGTTTGAAGCCGATCCGCACACCGATCAGGTGGTGTTGATTGGTGAGATTGGTGGAAATGAAGAAGAAGCGGCTGCCGATTTTATTGCCAGTCGCATGACCAAGCCTGTAATCGCTTTTATCGCCGGAAAGACGGCCCCGGCCGATAAACGCATGGGGCATGCCGGCGCGATCATTGAAGGTGATCGCGGATTGGCTATGGAAAAGATTCGTTCGCTTGAAAACGCCGGTGTCAAAGTGGTTGATCATCCAGAAGAAATTCCATTGTTGCTACGGGACTAAAAAAAACGGCACGATTGGATGTCCTTTCGTGCCGTTTGTGGACTTCAAAACCAGCGGGTCAGGCTTTGGCTTTGTCGATAAATTCCACCGCGTCTTTGACGTTCTTAATTTTCCGGGCGTCTTCGTCTGAGATATTGATATCAAATTTCTCGCAGAACCCGTCGATAAGGAAGAACTGATCCATCGAATCCGCTTGCAGGTCTTCAATAAAGCGGGTTTCCATGGACAGATCTTTACCATCAATTTTCATGACTTCAACGATTACTTCTTTCACAGCTTCAAAGGTGTCACCCATTCTTTCCTCCTGATCATATTTTTCCTGGCGATTTGATTTTAATGCCACTCCCAGTTCTGTCAAGTCCTTCTCAGGCAATTTCAATTTATGACAACAAGGCTGGTGTTTCTATCCCTATAATTTTACCGGAAAATCGTTGCTGCTTTTGGTATACTGGGTAAAACCCAGTTATTGATCCTAAGTTATGGCGACGAGGCAAAATGGAAGATTCTGCTCTATTGTCCAACCGCAAGGCTGATCATATTCGCATTAACCTGGCAGAAGATGTATCTTCCTCCCGGACTAACGGACTTGAAGAATACCAATTCACGCATTGCGCGCTGCCGGAAATTGATTTTCAGCACATTCAGACGGCGCAAGAGTGCTTTGGGCGGGAGTTGGCTTTGCCGATACTGATTTCGTCGATGACTGGCGGGACAGATGAGGCGGCTCGGATTAACTCCGATCTGGCCGAGGTGGCCCAGGCTTGTGGACTGGCAATGGGGGTTGGCTCACAGCGGGTTGGCTTGCGCGATGCAAAAACACAGGACTCCTTCAGGGTGAGAAAAATCGCGCCCTCTATTTTGCTTTTTGCTAATATTGGGGCAGTGCAGCTCAACTACGGTTACCAGGTTGATGATTGCCGGCGGGTGGTGGAGATGATTGAAGCGGACGCGCTGTACCTGCACTTAAACCCCTTGCAGGAAGCACTACAGCCTGAAGGCGATACGAATTTCTCAGGGTTGCTGAAGAAGATCGAAGCAGTCTGCCGGGCTTTGGCTGTGCCCGTGTTCGTGAAAGAGGTCGGTTGGGGAATCTCCGGGCAGGTGGCTGCCCAACTGGCCAGAGCCGGGGTGAGCGGGATCGATGTGGCTGGCGCGGGTGGGACTTCCTGGTCGGAGGTGGAAAAGCACCGCATGACAGACCCTATAAGGGCGAAGGTGGCTGGCGCGTTCCGTGGCTGGGGCATTTCCACTGCAGCGTCTTTGGTGCAGGTGAAGGAATCTGCGCCCGATCTGTTCTTGATCGCTTCCGGAGGACTGCGGAGCGGTATGGATATTGCCAAATGCATCGCTCTGGGCGCGCTGGCTGGGGGATTGGCTGGCCCATTTTTGAAGGCAATTGTTCAATCGCAGCAAACCGCGATGAAGCTGGTTGAGGAACTTTCGCTTGAATTACGGGTTTGTATGTTTGCGGCAGGCGCGCAGGATATTCAAAGTTTACAAAATACACCGTTAATGAAAATTGATAAAGGGATGCTATGAACCTGAGTGATTACTTTTCCGCCTATTTACCAGCTGTTGAAAATGAGCTGAAATTGGCGGTGTACCAGTTTGTGCCCGATCAGTTTGCTGAGTTTCGGGGAATGTTGACCTATCACATGGGCTGGGAAGGTGAAGGTGCCGGACCTTCCGCTCAGGGAAAGCGGCTGCGGCCACTGCTGGTCTTACTGGCATGCGAGGCCTGCGGTGGAGAGTGGAAAAAAGCACTGCCGGCTGCCGCGGCAGTTGAGCTACTGCATAATTTCTCGCTGATCCATGATGATGTGGAAGATCAGGGCGAGACGCGCCGGGGGCGTTTGACGGTTTGGGCGAAGTGGGGTGAGGCTCACGCGATTAATGCCGGCGATTTGCTGTTCTCTGTGGCCAACGCGGAAATGCTGCGCTTGCAAGAGACCACCGGCTACCACACCGCCCTGGAAGCGATGAACCTGTTTCAACGCACCTGCATTCATTTGACGGCCGGGCAGTACCTTGATATGTCGTATGAAAAGCAAGATTCCGTTCAGATGGAAGATTATTGGCCAATGATTGAGGGCAAAACTTCGGCCTTGCTGGCTTGCTGCGCGGAGCTGGGTGCTCTTTGCGGTGGCGCAAAGCCTACGGTTCGTGAGAAGTTGGGCGAATTTGCAAAAAATCTGGGTCTGGCTTTCCAGGTTCAAGATGATTGGCTGGGCATCTGGGGGGATTCTGCGCTGACGGGAAAGTCAAGTGCCAGCGACCTGGTTACGGGAAAAAAGACACTGCCAGTTCTGTATGGGTTGAAGCACTGCCCGGGTTTTGCACAGCTGTGGGGAAATAAACCGGTGCCTCCTCAAGAAGCTGAAAGCGCGGCCGCCATGTTGCGAGATGAAGGGGCTGAAAGCTACACTCTGACTGAATCAAGCCGTTTGACGGACCTGGCCATGAGCGCGCTTGCTGAAGCGGCTTTAACTAATGATGCCGGTAAAGCGATAGAAGCCATGGCTCTCAATTTGGTGAACCGAAAAGCATAGTTCCACTCCGGAGCGCGCGAGAACCCGCTCCGGTTTTTCATTCTAATATAAGCTTAATCACGGGGTATAATTCTCCAGATTATTTTTTTTTGGCTATCTCATTTTTTTTGGCCAAATCTTTTCAACCCGTTTTTTCATTATTATGGAGGCGTTGTAATGGATATCTTTGAAAAGTGTTTTAGCTACACAACGGTAAAGGAGGCGATTAAGGAAGGGTTCTATCCATTTTTCATTCCCTTATCTGAAAACGAGGGAACAGAAGTGGAGTATCGCGGTCATCGGTTAATTATGTGTGGTTCGAATAATTATTTGGGGTTGACAACTCACCCTAAAGTCCGCGAAGCTGCCATTGAAGCCATTCGCAGGTTTGGAACAAGCTGCACCGGTTCTCGCTTTTTGAATGGCACGCTGGAAATGCACGAACAATTGGAAGCTGAACTGGCAGAATGGGTTGGCAAGCCGGCTGCGTTGACTTTTTCGACGGGTATGCAAGTGAACTTGGGGACGGTCTCAGCGCTGGTTGGCCGGGATGATATTGTCATCCTGGACAAAGATGATCATGCCAGCATTGTTGATGGGGCGAGATTGGGCTATGGGAAAATTCAGCGCTTCCGCCACAACGACATGGAGCATCTGGAATGTGTATTGAAAGGGCTTCCTGACAATGCAGGCAAACTCATCGTGGTGGATGGACTTTTCTCTATGGAAGGCGACCTGGCTCCCCTGGATGAAATGACCGTAATCGCGAAGAAATACAACGCCCGTCTGATGGTAGATGACGCGCACGGTATGGGTGTAAACGGCGGGGGGCACGGCACAGCCTGGCAATTTGGGGTGACTGATCAGGTAGACTTGATTATGTCGACCTTCAGTAAATCATTCGCGTCGTTGGGTGGCTTTGTGGCCGGAGACGCAGATGTGATTGATTATGTTAAGCATCACGCGCGGGCGTTGATTTTCAGCGCGAGCATGCCGCCCGCAAACACCGCCGCCGCGCTGGCTGCCCTGGATGTGATGCGCCAAGAGCCGGATCTGGCGGCGCGGGTAAACGCTAACGCGGAAAAGATTCGCAATGGTTTGAAAAGCCTCGGGTTTAACACCGGCCGTTCAGTTACGCCAGTTGTGCCGGTGATTATTGGGGATGACCAATTGACTTTCCTCACCTGGAAATCGCTGTTCGAAGAAGGTGTGTTTGTCAACCCGGTCATTTCTCCGGCGGTTGCCCCAGGCCACCAGCTTCTCCGCACCAGCTATATGGCGACTCACACCGATGAGCAATTGGACAAGGTGTTGGGCATTTTTGAAAAAGTAGGAAAACAGGTCGGTTTGATCTAATCTTCTGAGATCGAATGAGCACCTTTCAGCGCGGCGAACAATTGAACAGTTCGTCGCGCTGACATTTATCGGTGGTTGTGTGAATGGGCGGGCATCGGTTACAATCGGTAGAATGTTCGATTTCCGAGATGATTAATCTGCATTGCCGATCCATGGGAGTTGTGGTGAAAGAAATTATTGTTCTTTTTGATATGGACAACGTGTTACTGACACCGGGTGGGTACCGGATGGCTTTTCGGGATGCTCTTCGTTATCGTTTGAGCAAGGGCGGAGTGGCTGATCGAATTCCTTTGGAAAGCCTGCCAGAAATTTTTGAATCGGTGGGTGTGACCAATGAGTGGGATATGATGGCGGTTACTCTTGCCGTTCTGGTAGATGACCTGCTGGCGCACAAGGATGAGTTCCCGTCTCTGATCAGTTTAGAAGATTGTGTTGAATGGCTCGCTTCGCTGCCCGCGGATCGCTTCGCGGTTGATTACCGAAGCAAGATCAGGGGAGTTGTGAAACACGCCGCGCCCGGCAAACCGGTTTCGCTTTCTATTTACCATGCCTGCCGGGAGGATTCAACCAATTCACTGTTGCCCAATTTGAAACAGCAGGAATATTTTGCCAGCAGTTTGTTGGCTCATACACCGGATGTGTATCAATCCAGCCTGACGCGCATGTTCCAGAACCTGATTTTGGGCAGTAAACAATTTGAGGCGGCTTATCACCTGCCGGCTGAAGTTCAATGCGATAGTTACCTGGATATGTATGACCATTCGAACCTGTCACCGGAGAATCGTGATTGGGTTTTAAGCCAGGCTTCTTCTGGACTGATCCATCCGGTATTATTTACTGCCCGCCCTTCTTACCCTCCCAGGGGCGTTGAGCTTCCGGAGCGCACGCTCTATTCGCCAGAAGCGGAAGCGGGGGCGAGGCTGGTTGGGTTGGGGAGTCTGCCTTTGATTGGAATGGGAAGTATGGAATACATGGCCGGGAAGGCAGGAAAAAGCCTGAATGAGCTGTTAAAACCAAACGTTTTTCATGCCGTTGCCGCGGTGCTTGCGTCTGTTTATAATGATGATCTAAAGTCGCTGTACGCGGCGTATCACTGGTGTTTTGCTGGACAGGTTGGCAAGATGGATAAGGAATGGGATCTCCCGCTTGAAGTTCATGTGTTTGAAGATTCTCCCGGCGGCGTGCGAGCAGCCATTGGCGCGGTGGATCTCTTCCGGCAACGCGGTTTGGACTGTCAATTGGTGATATGGGGTGTCGCGGATCATCCCGATAAACAGTCTAGTCTGGAAAAATTGGGTGGGCGCGTTTTTCCTTGTTTCGATGCGGCATTGGGAGCATTTCGGCAAATGGTAAACAATAATGGGAATGATTGATCACTTTGGCCTGCTGGCCCCATTTTATAATCGGATATTTCAACGTTCGCAGCCTCCCGAATGCCTGCGTTTTTTGCGGCTTGAACCAGGGACAAAATTACTGGACGCGGGTGGCGGCTCCGGGCGGGTCACTACATGGCTGCAGGGGAAGGGTCTTTTCATTGTCGTTGGGGATGCTTCTTTGGCGATGCTGCGCCAGGCAAGAAAGGTCTCTGAATTAAATACAGCCTGCATGGACACGGAAACGTTGGGGTTCACTGAAGATACCTTTGATGCCATATTGATGGTGGATGCACTTCATCATGTGAAGGAGCAGTCGCAGACTTTGCGGGAATTGTGGCGGGTGGTTAAGCCCGGAGGGCGGATCGTTATTGAAGAGCCCAATATTCACCGGCCGGGCATCAAGCTTCTGGCTTTGATGGAGAAAGTATTACTGATGCGAAGTCATTTTTGGACGCCAGAGAGGATTGCTGAAGTTTTCATGCAATTGGGCGCGCGGGTTGAAATTCATTACGATGCCAAACAAACTACCGCGTTTATCGTGGCAAACAAAAACTGGTGAGGGAAATTCTTCACCAGTTTTTTAATCGTTTTTGTTGGCTGTCTTGCTACCACATGCCCCATTCCGGCTCAGAGCCTTCTTCCATCATGTCGTAGTCCCACATCTCGTCTCCCAATTCGATGGTGGTAGGAAGGTTGACTACCTCTTCGGTTTTGGCGCGAACGTTTTCAATCAAGGAAGGTCCGTAGGGACAAAAAGGAGTGGTCAAGATCATGACGACGTGTGCCTTCTTTTCACCAATCATTAAATTGCGCACAAGGCCAAGCTGGATCATATCCATGCCAATTTCTGGATCTACCACTTCACGCAGCTTATCCTGAATTTTGCTGGCTAATTGCGGGTGTGTCTGTTCGCAGTCCCAGGCGGGGCGGTTGCGGGGAGCCTGTTCATCAGTCATGTTTGCTATCCTCTTTTACAGATTGGTGGTTATCAATTAGATATGAGCAAGTCTTATCACCTTTCAGCACACAGCGGATTTTTGCGATGGGAACCTGTAACACTGAGGAAATCAGGGTCCTGTCAATGGCGCAAACCTCGGGGTGGCTCTGGCTGACGTGATAATACGGGCAGGTGATTTCTGTCAGCTCGTACTGATCATCTCTTTTTTTCCAATCCACCGAAAAGCCTTCTTGCTGCAGTATCTCTTTAACAAGATCTAAACGCCCTTCCAGGGGCAGGTTAGCGGCTTTTTGGGCGTACGGCTCTGCGATGTCTTTCGCCATTTCATGCAGAATTTTCGTCACAGTTTTCTCAGGCAGCGACTCTTTCATCTGCTCCAGCAGTCGATTGGAGAAACGAAAATAGCTGCTGGGAAACAGTTCCATACCTTTTTCGGTTAAAAAGTAAACCAGCCTGGGCCGGCCAACACCATGCCGTTCTTCTTCATACGTAACCAGGCCTTCTGCTTGCAGACTGGATAGATGGTGGCGCACCGATATGGAATTGATTCCAACAACCTCAGCCAGCTCATTAATGCTGGCACGTGGCGTTTTGAGTAATTTTTGCAGAATGCGTTCGCGCGTGCTTTTCATGGTAAGAACCTGATTATTCTTTGACTGAATGTTGGCTTTTGGTAGTATAGCATGGAAAAAATAAATTTGTCAATATATTATATTTATATCCTAAATATTAATGAGCGAAAACATAAGACACCTCTAGGTTGGATATAGCGGAAAAAATCCCGTGAAAACTACTTAAAATAGCCAAAAAAAGTTCAGAAAAGAGGAAAACATCCGAAAAAACTATTCTAAGAATTTATTAGATAATTATAAATATTATTGACCCGACTATTTGAGTATGCTATAATCCAACCGATAATCCGATATAAACGGTAATATTACCGATCATTGATGTAAAGGAGTAGATAAACTCATGGCTGACCTGGAAATCCGCAATTTGCATGTGCGTATTGACGAGACCGAAATTTTGAAGGGATTGAATCTTAAAATCAATAAGGGCGAAGTTCATGCCATTATGGGGCCAAATGGAACCGGTAAGTCAACCCTGGCGTATACACTGATGGGACACCCTGGGTATGAGGTAACTGACGGCGAAATTCTGTTCAAAGGGCAAGATTTGCTTGAGCTGGAACCCAATGAGCGCTCAGTGTTAGGGATGTTCCTCGCCTTTCAATACCCGGTGGCGATCCCAGGCGTTACGCTGGCGAATTTTCTACGGTCGGCACTCAACGCGCGCCGCAAGGCGGTTAATCCTGAAGATAAAGGCATCCCGGTGCCGGAGTTTCGAAAATTCTTGAAAGCGAAAATGGATCTGTTGAAAATGGATCACAGCTTCGCGGGACGATATTTGAATGACGGCTTCTCTGGCGGCGAGAAAAAACGAGCTGAAATTTTACAAATGGCAACCCTGCAGCCGGAGATCGCCATTCTGGACGAGACTGATTCGGGTCTGGATATTGACGCTTTGCGAATTGTTTCAGAAGGGGTGAATACACTGCGCGGGCCGGAGATGGGGGTGCTGGTGATCACCCACTACCAGCGCATTTTGAATTACATCAAGCCGGATTACGTTCACATTATGCTGGCCGGGCAGATTGTTGAATCGGGTGGAGCCGATCTGGCTTTGCATCTCGAAGAACATGGCTACGATTTACTACGAGAGAAATATACCGCCTAGCCTTCTGGCTTGAATGGCCTGAAAGGACATTGCATTATGAGTTCAAAACCACCAGTTGATTTTTTAAGCGATCTTGAGCAGTACCAATATGGTTTCCGCGACCCTGAAACGTATGTGTTTAAGTCGCGCAAAGGCCTGGATCGTGAAGTTGTTGAGCAAATTTCCGCGCACAAAGGTGAGCCGCAGTGGATGCTGGACTTTCGCCTGAAGGCGCTGGAGCATTTCAGGACTCGTCCCATGCCCAATTGGGGACCGGATATTTCGGGATTGAACCTGGACGATATCTTTTATTATGTTCGGCCAGCTGAAATGGAAAGCAAGTCGTGGGACGATGTGCCGGACACGATTAAAAAGACCTTCGACCGTCTGGGAATCCCGGAAGCTGAACAGCGCTTTTTGGCAGGCGTGGGCGCCCAATACGAGTCGGAGATGGTTTATCACAATGTCCAGGAAAAACTAAAGCAGCAGGGCGTGATTTTTGTCAGCATTGAAGATGGTTTGCGCCACCATGAAGAGCTGTTCAGGGAATATTTTGGAAAGATCATTCCGATTGAAGATAACAAATTTGCCGCGCTTAACAGTGCGGTCTGGTCGGGCGGCTCTTTTGTGTATATTCCCAAAGGCTTAAAAGTGGAAATGCCGCTGCAGGCTTATTTCCGTTTGAATGTGGCGAACATTGGACAGTTTGAGCGCACGCTGATCATCGCGGATGAAGGCGCGCAGGTCCACTATGTGGAAGGCTGTACCGCGCCGCAATATACCACCGATTCCTTCCACAGCGGTGTGATTGAAATTGTGGTTAAGAAGAACGCTCGCGTGCGCTACTCGACGATCCAAAACTGGTCGAATAACGTTTACAACCTGGTAACGCAGCGCGCCATGGTTGATGAGGGCGGGACGATGGAATGGGTGGACGCGAACATTGGCTCAAAAGTTACCATGAAATATCCGTCCTGCTATCTGATGGGTGAAGGGGCGCATGGAGAGATCCTCTCGATGGCGTTTGCCGGCCCCGGACAAATTCAGGATGCTGGTGGGAAGATGCTGCATTTCGCGCCCAACACCAGCAGCAAGATTACTTCAAAATCAATCAGCAAAGGCGGCGGACGAGCCTCTTACCGCGGTCTGCTCAAAGTGCATCCCAACGCCGGGAACGTCAAATCGAATGTGGTTTGTGACGCTCTGATTATGGATCCGGACTCTCAGACGGATACGTATCCCTATATTGAGATTGAAGAAGAAAATGTTACCATCGGTCACGAGGCATCGGTCTCGAAAGTGGGCGAGGAGCAGTTGTTTTATTTGATGAGCCGCGGACTTTCGGAGGAAGAGGCGCAGACCATGGTGGTGAGCGGATTTATTGAGCCGCTAGTGAAAGAGCTGCCCATGGAGTATGCCGTGGAAATGAACCGGCTGATCCAGCTGCAAATGGAAGGTTCGGTTGGTTAACCGGCATCGTAACAGCATAGAAGAAAAGCAGGGAACTATGAGTGAACAAATAAAAGTCGTCTCGCGCTCACGCAGCCGGGGAGAACAAAAACAAGAATGGTCATTCCGGAAAGAAGATGTAAGAGATTCCGGCAGCGCCTTGATTGACGCTTACCGGAACGAAGCCTGGAAAATCTTTAATAACCTCGAAATGCCGGATCGAACCAATGAGGCCTGGAGGCGCACTGATATTCGCGGATTGGCCGTGAACCGGTTTTCTTTGCCAGCCCAGGGGGCTTTCACCCATCTGGAGCAGCCACCGCAGCGGCTTTTAGAATCGGTAACGGGCGAGTCGCATGGCGGGCAGGTATTGTTGTACGCTGGCGGCGCTGAGACGCGGCTGGATGAGACCGTGAAGGCGCAGGGAGTTATCTTTTGCGATCTGCTGACCGCTGAAAGGGAATACCCGGATCTGCTTGGAAAAGCAATGGGAAAAGTGATTGGGGCCGGTGAGGGCAAGTTTGCCGCTTTGTCCGGTTCGCTGGCGCAAATGGGCGTTTTCTTATATGTGCCGAAAAATGTGGTGGTTGAGAATCCGCTGCACAGCTTGTTGTGGGGGCCTGGCATCGATCTGGCGTATGTTTCCCATATTGTGGTGTACCTGGAAGAAGGCGCCTCGGTAACGTATGTGCATGAAGCTGCTTCTCCGACCTACGAGACAGGCCAAACGCTTCACAGCGGTCTTTTTGAAGTGCATGTTGGCCGAGGCGCGAATTTGCGGCTGGTTGAGCTGCAATCGTGGGGCGAACATGTGTGGAACTTCAGCCATGAACGGGTTGAGGTGGAAGCCGATGCCAATCTGGATTGGATATTCGGCGCAGTGGGCAGCCGCCTGACGAAAAATTTTTCTGACTTGAATTTGATTGGCCGGGGCGCGACGGGAAAAATGTCGGGTTTCTTCTTTACCGATCATGAGCAGCACCTGGACCACGATACCCAGCAGAATCACATGGCTCCCCACACCACCAGCGATCTGCTCTTCAAGGGCGCGTTGTTAGGTCACAGCCGCTCGGTGTGGCAGGGGATGATCTATGTTTCTCCCGACGCGACCAAAACGGATGGCTATCAGGCTAACCGCAATCTGGTGTTGAGCCCGAACGCCCGCGCCGATTCCATTCCGGGGCTGGAAATCAAGACCGATGATGTGCGCTGCACGCACGGCGCAACAGTTGGGCAGATTGACCCAGAGCCGGTGTTCTACCTGATGAGCCGTGGAATCTCCAAACGAGACGCGGAGCGCCTGATTGTGGAAGGCTTTTTTGACCCGATTATGCAGCGCATTCCATTTGAAGGCGTGCGGCAGCGGTTTCAAACCGCCATTCAGGATAAAATGCAGTCGTATGGCATTTAGATTTCTTTTCACAGACAGGTTATGATAAAATTTTATGATGCACAATTTTGCTGATGAAAAGAGGATCGTATGCCTTCTGTGCCTTTTATGACTCCACCCGAACCGGAGTTTTCGTTTCAGGTCGGGGATGATGTGGAAGTTTTTTGCGACCATGACAAAGAGTATGATCGCATTCGCGGCTGGCTCAAAGGGATAGTGGTGCAGGTTGACGCAAAAATGGTTGCCGTTCAGTTTCAGGAGAATGTGTACCTGACGGACGGATGGATGGTGCCGGACCATATCTTGTGGTTCCCGGCCAATTCTCCGCATATCCGCGAACCTTTGAAAAACCCGCCAAAACCCAGAGCGTTGAAGTTGGATTAAAAAAGGATACAAATTGAGCATGAGTTCGAATCGCTCGCGCTTGGACCCGGAACAAATTCGCGAGGATTTTCCGATCTTTCGCCGGATATTGCCAAACGGGAAACCGTTGACCTACCTGGATTCTGCCGCAACTTCACAAAAACCAAATGCGGTGATTGACGCTATGGATACGTATTACCGCGGTTTGAATGCCAATATCCACCGCGGTGTTCACACGCTGGCCGAGGAAGCGACTGAGGCATATGAAGGCGCGCGAGCGCGTATTGGCCGCTTTATCGGCGCAAAAAAAGCGCGTGAGATCATTTTCACCCGCAACACAACCGAATCGATCAATCTGGTTGCCCAATCGTGGGGACGGAGGAATCTCTCCGCAGGAGATGTGGTCATTCTGACCGAAATGGAGCATCATTCCAATTTAGTCCCCTGGCAAATACTGGCGGCGGAGAAAGAATTGCGGTTGGAATTTGTTCCGATCACCGAAGATGGCCGGTTCAACATGGAACAGTACCAGGCCTTGCTGGGACTGAACCCCAAGCTGGTTGGTTTTTCTCACATGTCGAATGTTTTAGGGAGCATCCAGCCGGCGCGCGAAATCATCGCGTTGGCGCATCAGGCTGGGGCGATTGTGCTGGTGGATGGTGCGCAATCTGTGCCGCATTTACCGGTGGATGTAGCAGAACTTGACACTGATTTTTTGGCGTTTTCCGGGCACAAGATGTGCGGGCCGACTGGCATTGGTGTTTTATACGGAAAAGAAGCGCTGCTTGAAAGCATGCCACCGTTCCTGGGGGGCGGGGACATGATCAAGAAAGTAACCTTGCAGGGATTTACTGCCAACAGCCTTCCCCATAAATTTGAAGCGGGAACTCCTGCAATCGCTGAGGTCATCGGTTTGGGCGCGGCGGTGGATTATCTCTCTGGGCTGGGCATGGAAGCAGTGGCCGCCTATGAGCAAGAATTGGCACGATATGGGATTGAGCAGCTCGAAAAAGTGGATGGCCTGCGTTTGTTGGGCCCGAACGCCGATCACAAAGGCTCGGTGTTTGCCTTCACGCTGGGGGATATTCATCCGCACGACGTGGCTCAGTTGCTGGACCAATCGGGCATCGCTGTCCGGGCGGGGCATCACTGCGCCATGCCGCTGCACCAAAAATTGAATATTCCGGCTTCAACCCGCGCCAGTCTCTATATTTATAATTCGAAGAATGAAATTGATCGGTTGGTGGAAAGCCTGCAATCCGTTAAGAAAGTTTTTGGGTGAGAAAAAATGGACGATTTATATCGGCAGGTCATCATTGAACGGAATAAGAACCCACTTTACCGGGGTGAATTAGAACCTTGTGATATCCGCTTTGAGGATGAAAACCCGCTCTGTGGAGATCAAATTCGCATCGATTTGCGTGTAGACAAAAACGATGTCGTCACCGAGGCGGCATTTAGCGGGCACGGCTGCGCGATTTCCACTGCGTCTGCCGATCTGCTGCTGGAATCAATCATTGGCAAACCCTTGGATGAGATCAGGGCTTTGGGCAAAGAGGATATTCTGGATTTACTGGGTATCGACCTGGGGCCGGTGCGGCTGAAATGCGCGCTACTTTCATTGAAGGTTCTCAAAGCGGGGGTGTATGGTTTAAGTGAAGCCAGCGATTCCCTGGTTGAGGATGAGGGGTGATGGGGATGGAATCCACAGAATTTGATGCCAGCCAATACGAGTTTTTCCCATTTGGAGACGCCGCGGACTTACCACCGGGTGAACGCTGGTTTATTGATGTGGAAGACCGGCCGGTGATGGTGGCAAACCTGGGTGGAAAATATTATGCCATTGCCGATGTCTGCACACATGACGATGGTCCGTTAGGTGATGGCGACATTGACGGTTGTGAGATTATCTGCCCACGGCACGGTGCCCGTTTTGACCTGAAGACCGGAGAAGCGCTTACGCTACCGGCAGTAACGAGAACGATGGTCTACCCGGTGCGCGAGCGGGATGGAAAACTGGAAATTGGAATTTTGAAAAAGTAAATCTTGATCCTTTTAGGGAAACAAAAAGAGCACGCCAGCGCTTTGGCATGCTCTTTTTTGCTGTGTTGATCGTTATGCGTGAAGTGAATTGAGGAAGCTGCCCACAATGCGCAGCGCTTCAAAGCCTTCGGCGTAATGCCGCTCGGCTAGGGCGCCATTGCGAATCAATGTGGACCGGGTGATTTCAGGGGAGAAATAGTATTTGTCTTTGTACGTAGAATACTGCGAGAGCGCTTCGATTTTCTTTTCCACGTCTTGCTCAGTTACTTCAACCAGGAAATTGGGGAAGAAACCGTAGCTGCTACGGAGGACATCAAAGCCCAATACCGTGGTGCCCCGGAAGGCGCGCAGAGCTTCTTCGGTAATCGTTCCGTGATCTTGGTGCAGGTCGGCTTTGGTATGCACAAACACAATTTCAGGCCGGAAGTCACGGTTTATTTTGAGGAAGTATTCCAGAATCTCCTGGCGTGCGTCGGGGAAGCGGCGCGTTTCAAATGGACCCAAAATTCGGCCTTCTTTGGGCACACCCAACACATCCATGCTGCGGTGATACTCTTCTACCAGATGGCTCAGGGCTGGATTTTTCTGATTGTCTGAGAGCGTTACGCAGAGAATTTCAGTTTGACCGGCAACATGAGCAATGAGTGCGCCTGCGCCCAGCTCAATGTCATCGGGGTGTGCGCCGATAAAGAGCAGCCGGCGGCCGTAAAAATTCATATCTTGTCCCATGGTTGTTATTTTGTCCCTAAAATTCCACCCACTACTTTGGTCATCACAATTTTGCCGTCGCGTTCCACCCAGCGGTTGGCAACTTCAGTGATCTTTTCCATCACTTTTTCAAAGTCGTCCGCTCCCTGGAAGAGGCTGCCCCACAGTTTGCGGTCTTCGGACAAAGAAGCTCGGGTGTAGTCGATGAAGGGCTGGGCATTGGTGAAGGTGAGCGGGTTCTCGAAGATTTCAACGCGAGAGCTGGAGAAGGTATCTTTCACGGCTCCATAAATTTCGGTGGAGTATCGCGAGCTGCCCGGCATAGGCGGAATGGGCTTGCCCGTCGCTTCGCGAATAATGTCGTAGAATGTTTTTTTGTTATCGGGCATGGGACCGGATGAGAAGAGCGTGCCGCCGGGTTTCAAGACGCGATGCATTTCGCGGATGGTGAAGGGAATGTCTTCAGCGTAATAGATGGCGAAGCAGCACGACAGCAGATCAAAAGAGTTGTCTTCGAAGGGGAATCGTTCGTTGAAATTCAACGACATGAATTTAACCGGATTGCCAATTTTGGCGTTTTCGGTGCGCGCTTTGGTGAGCAATTCTTCATTCACATCGCCGCCAGTGATATCGCATTCGCCTTGCAGATGGTTGTGGTAACCAAAGCACTGCTTACCGGCTCCGCAGCCTACATCCAGAATTTTCATGCCCTTTTGAAGCGGAAGGATTTGCAGCATCCATTCATCAATATTGCGGCCGCCGAAACGGTTGTGGATGTCGATGCGGGTCATCAAATCGTTAGTGGTTTCCTGATATTCGATTTTCATAAGTCCTCAATCTTTCGGTGGTAATCTAATTATTCAGAAATTGAATTGTAACGGCTTTCGAAACCGGGCGCAAGGAAAAGCAATTAGCAGATACGCGGTAGCATTTCTCCGGCCAATGTGTCTAAAATGCGGGTGGTTCCCATTTCGGTGCGCAGCAACACCCGTTTTAACGGCTGGGCAACCACCTCACCGATAATCGCGGCTTGATCTCCATATGGAGAATCCTGGATTGCCTGCAGGCCGGCTTGCGCTTCGGCGGCGGGCAGAATGGCAATGAGTTTGCCCTCGTTGGCCACATACAGCGGGTCAAACCCCAGCATTTCACAGGCAGTGCGCACCACTGGGCGGACCGGTATCTCGGTTTCATTCAAGATCATGCCTACTCCTGACTGTTGGACGATTTCATTGAGGGTGGTGGCTAAACCACCGCGGGTGGGGTCGCGCAAGACATGCGTGTTGGGAGCCGCCTGCAGCAGATTGGCAATCATCAAATTGAGAGGGGCAACGTCGCTTTGAATATCCGCTTCAAACCCCAGGTCTCCGCGCGCGGTGAGAACAGCCATGCCGTGGTCGCCGATCGAGCCGGAAATAATCACCACGTCGCCGGGTTGGGCGTACTGCCCGCCAATCGTTCTGCTTTCTGGAATCCAACCAATTCCGGAGGTGGTAATGTATACGCCGTCGGCTTTGCCGTGCTCCACCACCTTGGTGTCACCGGCCACAATGGCCACACCCGCTTCTTGAGCGGCGGCGGCCATCGACGCCACAATTTGCTGCAAGGTGGCAATGGGAAATCCCTCTTCCAGGATGAATCCAGCAGTCAGGTAGAGCGGTAGTGCGCCTGACATGCACATGTCGTTGACTGTGCCGCAGACAGCGAGCTTACCAATGTCTCCACCTGGGAATTGGATGGGAGACACGCTGTGGCAGTCGGTGGAGATGGACAGGCGGCCTTTCAGATTGGCTGATTCAGGCAAGGCGGCGCGGGCGAAGTCGTTACCCTCACTCAGGGGAGTTGAGTTGAAATAGGGATAAAAGACATTTTTGATCAGGTCTTGGGTCATTTTTCCGCCGCTGCCGTGACCCATAACGATGGTTTCATTGTGTTGCAGCGGTAATGGACAGGATGGACCCTCAAACGATTGGATCGTAGTCATTATGCTTGCCTTTCTCAGTTCTCTCGGCGGTAGCGGTAATAGGCGGCGCAGGCGCCCTCTGAGGAGACCATGGTCGCGCCGAGCGGGTTTTCGGGTGTGCATTGTTTGCCGAAGGCCGGACATTGGTTCGGTTTTTTCAGCCCTTGCAGGATCTGGCCGGCAATACAGATATCCGATTCCTGGGTCTTAATATGGCCTACATCAAAGCGTTTTTGTGCGTCAAAAGTTGAAAATTCATCCCGCAAGCCCCAGCCGGATTGTGGAATAAGGCCGATGCCGCGCCAGTTGCGGTCCACGGTTTGATACACCTGGTTGATCATCGCCTGGGCAGCGCGGTTGCCTTCTTGGGTAACGGCGCGCGAATAGGCGTTTTCAACGATATGGGTTCCGCGTTCCAATTGGATCACCGTCTGGTAAATACCCTGGAGCAGATCCAGGGGTTCAAATCCGGTTACGGTGATGGGAATGCAGTACTGCTCAGCAATGGGCGGATATTCCCAGTATCCCATGACCGAGCAAACGTGCCCGGCGGCTAAAAAGCCTTGCACGCGGTTCTGCGGCGCGCTGAGAATGGCATGCATGGCGGGCGGTACGCAGACCTGTGAGACCAGCACGGAGTAATTCTTTAGGTCCAATGCGCGCGCTTGAATTACGCTGGCAATATTGGGGGGGGCGGTGGTTTCAAAGCCGATGGCAAAGAAGACCACTTCTTTGTCAGGGTTTTTGATCGCAATCTGGACGGCGTCCAGCGGTGAATAAATCACCCGAACATCGCCGCCGTTGGCGCGGACGGTGAACAGGTCGCCATGCGAGCCGGGAACGCGCAGCATATCTCCAAAGGAGGTAAAGATCACATCAGGCCGGGCGGCGATTGCCAGCGCCTGGTCGATTAATTCCAGCGAGGTTACGCAAACCGGGCAGCCGGGGCCGTGCACCAGTTCAATCTCTGGCGGCAGAAGCTGGTCTAACCCATAGTGCAAAATGGAGTGGGTCTGACCGCCGCAAATTTCCATGATGTTCCAGGGACGGGTGGTGACACGGCGGATTTTTTCTGCCAGGGCTTTGATATAATCCGCGTTGCGAAACTCTTTGGTGAGCTGCATTTCAGACGGTCTCCAGCCCGGTTTCGCTACCTAATTCGGCCTCGATATCGGATAGCTCTTGGAGCAATGCCAGTGTTTCTTTGGCCTCTTCTTCGCTGAGCAAGTTGAGGGCAAACCCGGCATGCACAATGGTATAGTCTCCAATTTTGGCATCAGGCAGCGCAGCCAGGCAGGTTTCGCGGATGACACCGCCAAAATCAACTTTGCCCATTTGCATCTGGTCTTTTTCGTAAATATCAACAATTTTTCCAGGGATTCCAAGGCACATAATTTACCTCATCAAATTGAATTGTAGTTGGCGGCGGCAATAACTGCCTGCCCAAGCGCGATGCCGCCGTCATTGGCGGGCACCTGGCGGTGGGTGAATACTTCAAAGCCTGATTCTTTCAGACCCGTGGTAGTTGATTCCAGAAGGAGCATATTCTGCCAGACGCCGCCGCTCAGCACCACAGCGTTGAGGCCGGTTGATTTTCGCAAGCGCTGGCAGACCTCAAGGGTCATGCTGGCAATGGCATGGTGGAACCGCGCGGAAAGCACCGGCAGCGGAACTCCGTTTGACCAGTCCGCGATGATGTCGCGCAAGAGTGGGGCCGGGTTGATTTGACCATCTTCTATGGAGAAGGAATATACACGACGGGGCTGGTCTTGGCTGGCCAGGGCTTCAAGCTCAATGGCCGCCTGGCCTTCGTAGCTGGCGGTTTGCTGCACGCCAATCAGGGCGGATACGGCATCAAAGAGGCGGCCCATGCTGGAGGTTTGAGGTGTGTTAATATGGTGTTCCAGTTGGCTGCGCAGCAGGGTGCGCTCCTCATAACATAAGGCCTGACAGGCGGGCAGTTCTGGCATCCAATCGATGCCGGCCTGCCAGAGATGGGCCAGCGCCATGCGGGCTGGCTTTCGTACGCTCAGGTCGCCGCCGGGCAGCGGTGTGTATACCAGGTGATACGGCCGGATGAATGAGCGAATACTGCCAACCAGAAATTCTCCACCCCAAATTGCGTCGTCGGTGCCATAGCCAGTGCCGTCGAATATGACGCCAATAACTGTTTTTTCCGCTGGCTGCTGGTTATCAGCCAAGCAGGCGGCCAGGTGGGCGTGGTGATGCTGGACGGAAATCAGCGGAAGACCTTCCCGCTCGGCACGTTCCTGGGCGTACCGCGTGGCCAGATAATTAGGGTGAAGGTCGGCGGCGATCATTTTGGGTTGGACGCGGAAAAGGGTCTGGTAGTGCTCCACGCTGGATTGGAACGCCTGATAGGTTTCGTAGTTTTCCATATCGCCGATATGATGGCTGACGAAAGCGTATTGGTCGCGGGTGAGGCAAAAGGTGTTTTTCAGTTCAGCGCCGGTAGCCAGGACCTCTGGCAGTGATTGATTAAGGATAACCGGGTCGGGAGCGTAACCGCGCGCCCGGCGAATGGGGTACACCTCACCCTGGTTTAACCGGACAACGGAATCGTCCACGCGAGTGTGAATCTCGCGGTTGTGCAACAAAAACCCATCGGCCAATTGATGGAGGCGGCGGTGCGCATCCTCATCGGTGTGGGCGATAGGTTCTTCGCTCAAATTTCCGCTGGTCATCACCAGCACTTCAGGAAAGCCGGGTTGCGGTTCTAACAGCAGCAGGTGGAGCGGGGTGTAGGGCAGCATGAATCCCAGGGTGTTTTGCCCGGGGGCAATTTCGCTGCTTATCGGCGCGCCGGTATGTTTTTGAAGCAAGACGACTGGTTTTTGCGGAGAGGTCAGAAGGCTGGCTTCCTCCGGCTGGACGCGGGCGTATTTCTGAATGATTTCGAGGCTGAAAGCCATGAGCGCAAAGGGTTTCTGGCTGCGCTTTTTCCGCGAGCGCAGTTCCCGTACGGCAGCGTCGTTAGATGCGTCGCAAGTCAGGTGAAACCCCCCCAGCCCCTTAATGGCGATGATTTTGCCGGCCCGGATCCAATCTCTGGTGGTTTGGAGAGCCTCTTCCTGGTTGGAAAGGTGATGATATTGCTGGTCTTCAAACCAAATTTGCGGACCGCAAACCGGGCAGGCAACCGGTTGGGCATGGAAACGTCGATCCAGAGGATTGGCGTATTCCGCGTGGCAGTCTGGGCACATGGGGAAACCGGCCATGGTCGTTTTCGGCCGATCGTATGGAATATCTTGAATGATGGTAAAGCGCGGGCCGCAGTTGGTGCAGTTGATAAAGGGATAGCGATAGCGACGGTTGGCAGGATCGAAAAGCTCGGCGGTGCAATCGCTGCAGATGGACATATCAGGCGAGACCGGGATGTAATCTCCGGGTTGAGACTGGCTGGGAAGTATTTCAAATTGGGTGTAATGGTTAGGCTGGCACTCCTGAACTGTCAGCCGGTCGATGCGCGCCAGGGGAGGGAGAGAAAATTGCAAGGCGCGCAGGAAGGAGGCAACCCCATCGGCGCTGCCGTTGATTTCCATTTCAACGCCGCTGGAAATGTTGCGAATCCAACCAGTAAGATTTAGATTTGTCGCTTGCGTGTAGACAAAGGGCCTGAATCCGACTCCCTGAACAATTCCCTGAACAGAGATCCTGCGCCCTTCGGTAATTCTTTGATTCATTGGTTTTAGCGATTCAAAATTTTAGCCAGCAGCCAGTCTGCCCATGCCTGAATACCCTCGCCGGTTTGACAGGAGACTTCAAAAGTGGTCAAGCCTGGGTTGAGCAGTTCAACGCCCTGGCGGAAGTAGTCCATGTTAAAGTTGATATAGGGGAGCAGGTCAGTTTTATTGATGATCAACACATCCAGACCACGGTAGATGTTGGGGTATTTGTAGGGTTTGTCATCGCCTTCGGGGATGCTGGCAACGACCACGTTGGCGTGGTTCCCCAGTGCAAACCCGGCTGGGCAAATCAGGTTGCCTACATTTTCAATAATGAGCAGGTCAATTTCATCCAGGTTCATGGCTTCCAGACCGCGCTTGACCATCATCGCGTCGAGATGGCAGTTGCCGCCTGTGTTGATTTGCACGGCGGGCATACCGGCTGCCATGATCTTATCGGCGTCGATGGTAACCGGGGCGGTATCACCTTCGATGACGCCGATACGCAGTTTTCCACGCAAGGCTTCAATGGTTTTAAGAATCACACTGGTTTTTCCCGAACCTGGAGCGGCCATGATGTTAATCGCAAAAATGTTGTGATCGTCCAACATTTTTTGGTTCACGGACGCAACCTGGTCGTTGGCATCCATGATTTTTTCAACAATCGGTACGATTTTCGTTGTCAATTTCTACTCCTCTTTCTGGATCTCGATGCTATCCACCCAAAATTCTTCGCCTTGAATAACACGCAAATTCACACTTCCGCAGGAGGGGCAGGGAATAGGTCCGTGTTCGATGGTAAATTCTTGCTTGCAGTTCTGGCAGAGCATTTTGGCAGGAATTCGCGTGAAGTGCAGTTGGGCGCTCTGGCAAATGGTGTTCTCTGTGATCATATCCCAATAAAACTGAACGGAATCATCAATGATGCTGGAAAGCTCTCCAATCACAAGATGAACATCCGTTACACTTTTCGCTCCGGCCTGTTGGGCGTGTTTCAGCGTTATTTGTAAGATATTTTCTGTGACCGATAATTCATGCATGTTGGCAATTATAATATGAGGGTGTTGTTTGATCAATCAAATCTACATAACTTGAGGGAAAAGGTATGAATTGTTTGAGCGTGGCTATCCAGGCGGGGGGCGGGTCAAAGCGTATGGGCGTCAATAAAGCCCTCATGAGTTTTCTGGGAGAGCCTTTGATCACGCGAATTTCTCGCTTGCTTTCACCGGTTTCCGATGACCTCTTCATCATCACTCAAGAAACAGAAGCTTATCAACATTTGGGTCTGCGAACCATTTCAGATGAAGTGCCCAATATGGGCGCTATTGGCGGTCTGCTGACAGCGATGGCACAGGCAAGATGTGATTATGTGGCTGTTGTAGCTTGTGATATGCCTTTTGTGAGTCCTGGCATTCTTAAGCATTGTCTTGAAATTCTGGTTGATAATAACGCCGATGTGGCTATTCCGTTGACGATGGAGGGATATGAGCCTCTACACGCTGTTTATCGAAAAGCAACTTGCTTGCCCGCGATTAGGGAGGCTATGGCCGCTGGTAAAAAACGCCTGATTTCCTGGTTTTCTGATGTGAAAGTAATGGGAATTACGGAAGATCGGTTGTCAATACTTGACCCTGACCAGTTGGCGTTTATCAACACAAATACGATCGATGATTTCTTGCAGGCTGTTGAAATTGCAAAACAACACCCTGAAATGCTACCCCCCAACTTTGATTGAGTTGGGGGGTAGTCAGTTGTATGAATATTGGGGGAATGGTGTTATGCCGCTTCAATGTTGACGGCGGTCACTTTATATTCAGGAATCTTTGAGATCGGGTCTAAAGCGGCTTTGGTGAGGATGTTCGCCGAGTTTTCGGGGAAGTGGAAGTTGGCGTAAATGAGACCCTCAGGGACGCGTTCGGTGACCCAGGCTTCGGCGGTGATGCTTCCACGGCGCGAGGTAACTTTTACTTTGGTCACCTCTTTGTTCAATCCAAGCCGTTCAGCGTCTGATGGCGATACTTCTATCTTCGCCTGTCCATAAACCTCCATCAGGCCTTTGGCGCGGCGAGTCATTTCTCCACCATGCCAGTGATAGATAACACGTCCGGTTGTCATCACCATTGGGTAATTGTCGTCGGGCATTTCTGACGGATCCAGATGGATGGCCGGGAGGAAGAGGCCTTTACCGCGGGTGAATTTTCCGATGTGGAGAATGGGTGTGCCGGGGTGAGAGGCATCGGGGCAGGGCCAGTGCAGAGATTCGCCTGCATTGAGGCGGTCATGTGAGATACCACCATAGCTGGGGGTCAACGCAGCTATTTCTTTCATGATTTCATCGGAATTCTGGTAATCCCAGGCAGCGTATGGCGCAGCTGCGGGTTTGCGGTTGCCCAGATCGATGATGCGTTTGGCTATTTGAGAAGTGATCCACCAATCCTGGCGGGCGTCGCCAAGTGGTTCAACAGCTTGGCGTACCATCTGCACACGGCGCTCAGTATTGGTGAAGGTGCCGGTTTTTTCCACAAAGGTGACACCCGGGAGCAGAACGTCGGCGTAAACGGCAGTTTCTGAGGGGAAGATTTCCTGGAGAACAAAGAAATCGAGTTCTTCAAGGCAATGGCGGACATGGTTCGTATCCGGGTCGGTCATCACCGGATTTTCTCCCAGAATGTAAAGGGCTTTGGTTGAGCCATCCACCGTTGCAGGGATCATCTCGGTGACGGTGCGGCCAACTTTGTTGACCAAAGGCACACCCCAAGCATCTTCAAACTTCTTCTGCGCGGCTTCAGCAGTAACTGCCTGATAGCCTGGATAAACGTTGGGTAAGGCACCCATATCACAGGCGCCCTGAACGTTGTTCTGGCCACGAAGCGGGTTCACTCCACCGCCCTTAATTCCAAAGTTGCCAAGCATCATTTGCAAGTCTGCGAGGGCGTAGACGTTGTGGACACCCACTGTGTGCTGGGTGATACCCATGGCCCAAAATACAGCCATCGGGGCATTCTGGACAAAGATTTCCACCGCTTCGTAAAGTTGCTCTACCGGAATGCCGGTGATTTCGGATACACGCTCCGGTGGGTACTGGAGCACATTCTCGCGGACGGCCTCAAATCCTTCGGTTCTTTCTTCGATGAAGACTTTGTTTTCGTAGCCTTTTTCCAGGATGATGTACATCAGGCCATTGACCAAAGCAATATCTGTGCCCGGTTTTTGCTGGAGATGTAGGACGGCAAATTCGGTGATGTCAATCTTGCGCGGATCGGCAACAACCAGTTTTACTTTGCGGCGCAATACAGCCTGGCGGATTTTTGCTCCAAAGACAGGGTGCTGCTCGGTAGTGTTGGAGCCAATGATCAGCATTGAGTTGGCGTTGGCGCAGATGTCGGCAATTGGATTGGTCATTGCGCCAGAACCAAGGGTGGTCGCCAGACCAGCAACCGTGCTGGAGTGGCACAGGCGAGCGCAGTGATCCACATTGTTGGTGCCGATTACCTGGCGAGCGAATTTATTCATCAAATAGTTTTCTTCATTGGTACATTTCGCAGAGGAGAAGACACCAATGCTATCGGGTCCATATGTGTCTCGGTAGGAAACCATTTTTTGGGCAATCAGGTTCAGAGCAGTGTCCCAATCGGTTTCCACCCATTGGCCGCGATCCGATTTCGAGGGGCGTGGCTGACCTTTAAGCAGGTATTCACGCACCATGGGTTTAGTTAATCGGTCGGGGTGGTGGACGAAATCGTAGCCAAAGCGGCCTTTAACGCAAGTGTGCATGCCATTGACAGGTGCGTTGGGGTTGGATGTGACGCGCACAACTTTGTTGTCTACAACGTTGAGGTCAAATTCGCAGCCGACACCGCAATAGGTGCACGTGGTGGTTACTTTCTTTTCCGCTTTCGGCGCGTCAATGGAGGGTTTGAGATCCAGTGCGCCGGTTGGACAATAAGCCACACACGCACCGCATGATTCACACCGCGCTTCGAGCATGGTTTCGTCCAGGCCAGCGACAATGTGCGATTCAAAACCACGTTCGGCCAGCCCCCAAACAAAACGGCCTTGCACTTCGGCGCAGGCGCGGATACAACGGGTGCAGAGGATGCATTTATTCAAATCCACCCAAATAAATGGATTTGAATCGGTGTTGACCTGATAGCGCGGTTCTTTGGCCATCTCAGCTTTAGGATCAAGGCCATAATATTGTGCCCAGCGGATCAATTCGCTATTCTCAGCATCAACCTCTTTGTATCCAGCATCATAATATGCTGATAATAAGAGTTTTAATGTTGATTTTCGCGAATTGGCGAGGTCTGCATTTTCTGTCTCAATTTCCATGCCTTCATTGACCGGCGTGGTGCATGATGTTACCAAACCGCGTGCGCCCTTCACAGAGACGAGGCACATCCGGCAGCCGCCATGGGGACTCAGGTCTTTATGGTAGCAAAGGGTTGGGATGGTAATATCTGCGTGTTGCGCTGCCTCCAGTATGGTCCAGGAAGGTTCGGCTTCCACACTTTTTCCATTGATGGTTAGAGATACCATAGCTTTTTCCTTTCAAATACAGAAAGTCAAATAAGTTCTAAGAAATTCATTAACGGCGGTTACTCAAGAATAATTCTTTCCGGGTATGTGTATGCCGTAAAACAATCTTTTCGCATATATCCAACCAGGGTGATATTGTTGTGATGGGCAGTTTGAACCGCATTATATGTGGGGGTTGTTCGGGACACCAAAATACAAATTCCTGATCGGATGGCTTTATGGATCATTTCTGAGCTAACCCTGCCCGTAAGCAAGATGAGCCGGGGGATAAAGGGTCGATTTTTTAACAAGAAATGACCTGTAATTTTATCCAATGCGTTATGACGCCCAACATCTTCAACAGCAATATTGATCTGTTTTCCATCACTCATGGCAGCACTATGGAAGCCCCCCATGGCTTGGTGCATGACTTGACCGGCGGAAAATTGCTCATAGAGTGTTATTAACCTTTCCGCAGATATTTTGAAGGAATCCTTCACTCCAGAAAAGGCGAGGGGGTTCTGGAAAGTAAGCCCTGTGGTTGTGCGGTGCCAGTGTTCTGGCCGAACCACTTGCGATTGAAGCTGGACATCGATGGTTGCCGCCTCCAAAGAGATTTGGATGTGTTGGATTTGATCAACAGAGCTGATGATATCTTCATTATACAAAAACCCTACCGCCAATGCCTCCAGGTCGAATGGCGAGCAGATAAAGCTTAACCACTGCTCGCCATTCACCTTCAAAGCGATAGATTTTTCAGTAATGATTTGTTGACGCATTTCAACCCACGCTCTGGTGCGCAGGTTGAAATGCATTTGACGAATGGTTTCGGAACCAGGAAGCATTTAGTTCTTTTTACGTAGATAAATGAACCAATACACCACGCCCACAAGAACAACGCCGCCAATGATGTTTCCGATTGTGACTGGAAGCAGGTTGGCGATGAAGAAGTTATTCACCGTGAGGTGGGGGAAATCTGCGGCGGTTTTTCCAATCGCTTCGAAGAAAGAAGGATCGCCAAAATATTTTACGAAGAGCGCAATCGGAATGAAGTACATATTTGCGACACTGTGTTCCATTCCGGCAGCAACAAAGGCTGAAATGGGGGGGATAATGGCGAGAATTTTATCTGTGGTAGTACGGGCAGAAAAAGTGAGCCATACCGCCATGCAGACCAACGCATTACACATCACACCCAAGGCAAGGGCAGGAACAAATTCCAGGGCAGTTTTTGATTCGCCAATGTTGAGGATGGTCAGCCCAAGAGCGCCTTTTGCAAAGGTGTATTGTTTGGTGAGAAACATGAAATAGGCCGTCAAAACCGAGCCAACCAGGTTGCCAAAATAAACAATCGCCCAATTGCGCAGCAGCTTTCCCAAGGAAACTTTACCGCTCATGAATGCCATGACAATGAGATTGTTGCCAGTAAACAGCTCTGCGCCACCTACGATGACCATGATGAGGCCGACGGTGAATACCAGGCCCATGAGCAGTTTATTGACACCAAAGGGCAAGTCTCCACCGCCTGTACCAACCGTGGTTGCGAAAACAGCGCCCAGGGAGATGAATGCGCCTGCCAGGATTGCCAAGGCAAACATTGTCCAAAAATCCAAACTGGCTTTTTTGACGCCAACGTCTTCCGCTTTTTGGGCCATTTCAGCCGGGACAAGAGAATCGATTCGAATGTTGTTTTCGGCCATTTTTTTCTTACCTCACGCAAAGGATATGATGATTTATTATAGAACAAGCCGTGCTGGATGAGTAGGCTTGATTGTAATAAAAATCACAAACAAACATCATTTGTTATTAATCCAGTTTTAATGGTCCAGCCAGACTTCGATTTTCATTACCGCTTGAGCAGCTAGTTCTGCGGTTTGGGCAGACAGTTCGCGGCTGAAGCCAAACTGATAACCGCGAACGGATACCAGCAAAGCTTGCGGTTGAGCATCATAAAGCGTTTTGGCAATTTCCAGAACCGTTTGCGGGGTCATGTGATGGGTGAGAGGTGAGTTCTGAAAACTGGGAGACAACTCTTGAATATTTAAATCATCAGGCACCGCGCCTGTGTGGGCATCAATAAAGACAACTCTCTCGTAGTTCACTAATTCTTCGGCAAGTTCTGGAAAGAGTTGCAAATCAAATTGGATGTGGGGGTATGGGCCTGGTAAGGGGACTTCATCTTCGGGGGAGTCGGGGAAATCTTGACCATATTTTTGTGCCAGCATTTTGGCAATATGCCAGGCAACCCCATCGTCTTCCCGATCGAAATTTCCATAGGCAAAGATGAGCGTCGGTTTCAATTTTGCTTCCTCAAAAAGCAGGGTTTTGGCTCTATTTATTACCAAAACCCTGCTTGTTCACTTGTTACAACTTGCTAAGGCAAATCGATTATGGGTTGCGGCTCAAGGTTTGGAGTAAGTGTCCTTGTGAGTCGACTATGTCAATGACCATGGGCATTTGGCCAACGGCGTGCGTTGAGCAGGAAAGGCAGGGATCGTGGGCACGAACAGCAGCCTCCACGCGGTTGAGAAGGCCTTCGCGCACTTCATTGCCATCAATATAAGTTTTTGCCACGCTATCTACGGCTTCGGTCATGGCCCAGTTGTTATGGCCGGTGGCAACGATCAGATTCACTTTCGTCAGTTTGCCGTCTTCGTTAGCCCAGTAATGATGGAAGAGTGTGCCACGCGGCGCTTCGATCACGCCAACGCCTTCTCCCTTATTGGTCTGGCGCGTGTTAAGCACATCATTGGAGAGAATATCTTCATCTTCCAACAGCTCACGGGCTTTCTCAATGGCGAATAAAATTTCGATAAGGCGGGCGTAGTGGAAGTAAAGTGTGTTCTCAACAGGAGCGCCGTTATTGAGCGCCTTAAAGCGTTTATGCTCTTCATTGGCAATGGGCGTGCTGATTTGGTCTGATGCATTCAGACGGCCCAGTGGTCCGACACGATAAACCCCTTGCGGGTACCCCATCTTCTTGTAATATGGGAACTTGAGGTAAGTCCAGCTTTCGACATGTTCTGCAATGTAATCCAGGTAATTTCGTCCATCAAATTTTTCCAACTGCTGTCTATTGCGGTCTATCAGGCGAATATCTCCATCATACAGCTCCAGGCTGTTATTGGGCGTTACCAATCCGAAGTAGCCGGTTGGGAAGACAGCAAATTTCTGAATGTCTTCAGCATTTTTCTCAGCCCAATCGCGCATGATTTGCACACCCAATTGGGTGGTAGCAATGGCTTGATCGACACCAGCCAAAATGGCGTCACGATCTTCTTGAGAAAGGGCTTTGTTGACGCCGCCAGGAATGGCGAAGACAGGGTGAATGCGGCGGCCACCCAAGCGGTAGATGATGTCTTGCCCAAATTTTCGCAGCTGAACAGCTTTTACGGCGATATCTGGTGCGGTTTGAATGAGTCCTACCACGTTGCGAACAGCCGGGTCGGCATCAAAGCCGAGGAGCAAATCGGGGCCGGCCAATTCAAAGAAATGCATGCCATGGCTCTGAATGACCTGGCCCATGTGCATGAGTTCGCGCAGCAGAGAGGCAGGGCGGGGAGGCGGGCAGCTCAACAGGTCGTCACCGGCTTTGGCGGCTGCCAGGTGATGGCTAACCGGGCAGATGCCGCAAATGCGCGGGGTAATCATTGGCATTTCAAATACCATGCGGCCTTCGCAGAATTTTTCAAATCCTCGGAATTCATTAATGTGCAAGTATGCATGGTCTACTTTGCCGTCATCCTTCATGCGGATGGTGATTTTTGCATGGCCCTCAATGCGGGTTACTGGTTCAATTGTGATTTTTTTTGCTACCATTATGACCTCCTTTTAGTGCCAATGGAGTTTATCGTCTTTGATTTCAGGAATGCGTCCCTGGGCCAATTCGCTCAAAACGTAATAGATTACGTCTGGGTCTGGGGGACAACCTGGAACAAAGAGATCTACGGGTACAACCTCGTGCAATGCGCGCACACGGGTAGGCACACATATTTCTGGGTCATCAGGGATTTTGCCTTCCGAATCGGTACTTTCAGTTTCCACATAAGCACGTCGCAGGGCTTCTTCCAGGGTGAAGTAGTTGCGCATGGCCGGAACGCCACCAAAGACCGCGCAATCGCCAAATGCAACCAGTAGTTTACAGCGGCTGCGCATTCGGTGGGCTTGTTCTTCGTTGGAAGTATTATTAACACCGCCTTCAAGAATACCGACATCGACACCGTCTTCATCGGGTTCCTTAAGATCGGTTATGGGGGTGGCGCGGATATCAGCCAGTTCAGCAATTTTTATGATGCGTTCATCGATATCCAGCAGCGACATGTGGCAACCTGAACAACCAGCCATCCAGTCAGTTGATATTTTTGGTTTTGTCATTGCAGACTCCTTCATTTTTTCATTATTGGTTTACAACCCATAATCAGGCGTGTTCGATCGATACAACCGACTGACGGTGATGAAGTTCTGACTGCCAGGTAGTGTTCGCCTTGAAGCCCAACATGTCGGCAAGTGATTCCAGAACTTGCTGGTTGCTTTTTGCATAGGCGGGTCCAATGATGGCCGTAGCTGATTCCTGGACGTGTCCATCCATGCTGACGAAATGCCCGCTTTGTTCTGCCCAGTTGAATACGGGCAATACCACATCGGCGCGAGCGGTCAGTTTCGATATGTATGTCGCCTGAACGGCCAGGAAAGGAACAGATTCAAACAGGGCAGTGAACTTCTCGGTTGGCTCTTCATCACCAAGAGCGATATAAGCGACTTTGTGCCCGTTGACAGAGAAAGGCGTGTCGAGCTGGTATTGGGCGGCCGCCAGGCTGTTCGCTCCACCTTTCATGCTGACCAGAGAAGCGTTTACAAATTTGGCGAAGGCAACCCATTCCTCAACGCATTCTAATTTGGATATTGCGCTGCCCATAATCACTGCTGGTTTCTTGGCAGACGAGATAGCGTAGGCGGCTTTCATGAAGACCTCGTCGGCGATTTGGGTAGCCTTGACAGCCGCTTCTAACATCGCATCGGGTTGGATGGATTCATCCACCATCATGCCAAGTTTAACCATTGCCGCTTTCAAACCGCGCGCGATTTCTCCCAATTGCTCGGTTCTGAATACACCATCTGCCAGGGAATCCATTTCATTTACACTGTGGTCAACAACAAAGAGGGTCGCATCTTTAAGGCGAGCGCGCTTGACAAAGAAGCCGGCTACTTCATGTTCTTTCACCAGGTCTGTTCCAACAATGATGAATAGGTCAGATTGGTCTACATCATTGAGCGTGCCTTCAAAGCTTTGTTGTTGCTTTTCGGCCACTTTAGAGAAAACGGTTGTATGCTTGCCTTCTTCAGTCGTTGTCACCGAAGATGCCTTCAACCCATCTTTGAAGATGGTTTTGAGGAGGTGTAGCGATTCGGCAGACAATCTGGTGGAACCAATCGCCACAACGCCATCCGATTTGCCGGCAAGTGGTCTTAATTTTTCAGTTACCAGGTCAAGGGCTTCTTGCCAGGATACTTTCTTTAGCTGCCCATCTATCCGCACCATGGGGCTGGTCACGCGCTCGCGTTGGTCAGCAAGAGGTTCAAAGCGGCCGACTTTGCATATCACGCCGCCATTGATTTTTGCATCCCAATCTCCGTAAATGCGGACGATCTGGTTGTTGCGGGTCTGGACCTCGATACCGCAACCAATTGAGCAGCCAACACAAATGGTGGGGTGCGACTCTACATCTTTTTCCAAGCCACGGTAAGCACTCCAGCGATCAATCAGCGATCCTGTTGGGCAGATCTGAACACAGGTGCCGCAAGAGATGCAAGAACTTTCTCCCAACGGGACGGCGAGATCTGCAATTAATTGACTTTTGGCGCCGCGCTCTTCAAAGCCGAGAGTGGAGTTGCCGACCAGCTCAGTACATGCGCGGACACACCGGCGGCATAGGATACAGCGGTTCTGGTCCATGATGATGTATGGGTGCGATGCGTCTACCTGGAAGGGGATCCAGTTGGGCTGAAAGCCCCAATGGGTCATATCCTGTTCGTATGCTGCTTTCTGTAACTCGCAATCTCCACCAGAGACTTCACAATAAGGACAAAAGTGGTTGCGTTCAGAAAAGATCATGTCCAGCACAAACCGGCGTGTAGCACGAATTTCTTCTGTATTGGTCTTTATCACCATGCCGTTGCTGGCAGGCATTGTGCAGGAAGGCTGCAAAGTGCGCGCGCCTTCAATTTCTACCAGACACAGACGACAACCACCATAAGGCGTGAGGTTTGGATGGTGACAGAGGGTGGGAATATGAATTCCGGCGGCCTTAGCGGCATCTAAAACGGTCATTCCCTCCACTGCTTCCACTTTTTTCGCGTCAATTGTAATTGTAATCATGCTTTGTTCTCTCTGTTTATTATAAGGTTTGGCACTACTTCATTTCACATACACCGGTTGGGCAAACTCCCAGTCGAACATGTGCTTCCACCTCTGCACGAAAATATTTCAAAACATCGTGGATCGGTGTGCCAGCTGTTTGCCCCAGACCACAGTTCGACATGCTGTACAGGTTATTGCTGATCTCATCCAAATCGTCGAGGTCTTTGAGAATTCCTTTTCCACTTGCAATTTTATTAAGAATCTCGAATGCTCGGTGCGTACCAATTCGGCATGGACTGCATTTCCCACAGCTTTCGTTTCGGAAGAAATTCATGAGCACGATAGCCAGGTCGACCACACAGGTATCATTATCACAGATGAGGAGCGCGCCTGACCCCAAAGAGACTCCGGCTTTTTCAAAGGAGTCAAAATCCATGGGTGTATCCTGTAGAATTGCTGGAATAACCGATCCGCTGGAGCCGCCGGTTTGCGCCAGTTTTAACGTACCTCCGTTGCGCATGCCTTTGGCATAAATTGAGATGACTTCGCGCAATGTGATACCCATTGGCACTTCAATCAGACCGGTGGAGTTGACATGTCCAAGGACGGTATAAACTTTCGTTCCCGGGCTGCTGGGCGTTCCAAATTGGCGGAACCAATCTGCCCCATGGCGAATGATGGGTGGAATGTTCGCAATTGTTTCTACGTTGTTGACGAGAGTCGGTTTTTGCCACAGTCCCACGGTGGTGGGGTAAGGCGGGCGAGAACGCGGCTCGCCGCGTTTGCCTTCAATGGATTCGATCAGCGCAGTCTCTTCTCCACAAATGTACGCTCCGGCGCCAGCATGGACATGGATTTTGAAGTTGAACTTCGATTCGAAAATGGAGTTACCGAGAAACCCGAATTCTTCAGCCTGTTGGATGGCGCGTTGCAGGCGTTTATTTGCCAATGCGTATTCACCGCGAACGTAAACATAACCTTCATCTGCGCCTACCGCGTAACCGGCAATTGCCATTGCTTCCAGGATTTTGTGAGGATCTCCTTCGAGAATGAGCCGGTCTTTGAATGTACCTGGCTCCGATTCGTCTGCGTTGCAAATGACGTATTTCTTGTTGCCAGCGGCTTTGGCCACAAACGACCATTTTAAACCGGTTGGAAAACCAGCCCCACCCCGGCCGCGCAGTCCAGACGCTTTAATCAACTCGATGACTTCTGCGGGTTTCATTTCTGAAACAACTTTGCCCAGGGCGCTGTACCCATCATGCAAAATGTAATCTTCAATGTCATCAGGGTCAATCAAGCCCGCGTGTTCCAGAACAATGCGTTGTTCGGCCGGCATCGTATTTTTTCGGGCTGAAATCCACGCGATGCGTCCGCTGAGTTCTTTAACGGATGCCTGTAATCCTGCTGCTATTCTTCCTTTGTAAAGGTGCTCATCAACCAGGTATTCAACATCCGATGGTTTGATCGGTCCATAAATGACTGCTTCCGGGTAGATGATCACCAGCGGAGCAGCATCATTGCGGCCAATATCTCCGACCATCGAAATGGAGACTTCTTCTTGTAAGCCCTTCTTGGTAATTTCTTTTTGAAGGGTTTCAAACACTTCAGCAGCACCCAGTGACATGCTGTGTTCATCACTGGACACAAGGACCATGGAGCGGTATGTTCTCATTTTTCACCTGCCTTTGCTTGGTAGCGCGACAATATTTCGGGCAATTGATTTGGCGTGACATTGCCATAAACATCATCATCAATCACTACTACGGGGCCAATACCGCATAAGCCCAGGCAGCTGGTTGTAACCAGTGTCCACTCATTATCCGGAGTAGTCTCACCCGCCTCCAGTTGGAGGTGCGCTTTAAGCGCTAGCCACACTTCTCGGCCGCCCACAACATGACAGGGGGCGCTTTCACAAAACTGGATGACATGCCTGCCGCGCGGCTTTGTAGACAGCATGTGGTAAAAGGTGGAAACCGAAAGCACATTTGATTTGGGAGTCTTCACCAATTTGCTAACTTCCTCCATCGCCTGCTGTGGCAAATACCCCAGCCGGCGATTAACCTCACTCAATATGGGTATGAGTTCAGAAGGATTCGCCTCAAATTGATGGACCACCTCTTTCACCACTTCGCGAACAGTCTGCTCGTTCAGGGTTTCTATCGACATATTCCTCCTCCAATGTAGATCGTATGCAAAGTTGTGTGCGGATCACATTTCTAGAAGGCGGGTGAAACCATACTGCCGGTGTTTTATTTAGTTGTTGTCGTTGTTATCTAACCTCGATTGCGTTGAAATTACACACTTGCGCGCAGATACCGCAGCGAATGCAGATATCAGGATCAATGTGATGTGGCTGTCGCCGTTCTCCGCTGATGCAGTTCACCGGGCAGTTTCGTGCACAAACGGTACAACCGGTACAAGTATCTTCAACAATCACATATTGAATCAGCGCGCGGCAGACTTTGGCGGGACACCGCTTCTCGTAAATGTGAGCTTCGTACTCATCACGGAAGTGTTTAAGGGTGCTAACTACCGGGTTAGGGGCACCCTGGCCCAGGCCGCAGAGACTACCAGCTTTTACTTCGGCACATAGCGCCTCAAGGCGCTCTATGTCACCATCCTCACCTTTGCCTTCGCAGATCCGCTCCAAAATATCAAGGATACGGCGAGTTCCTACACGGCAAGGCACACATTTCCCGCAGCTTTCTTCCTGGGTAAATTCCATAAAGAAACGGGCAATGTCGACCATACAGGTGTCTTCATCGAGAATGATCATGCCTCCCGATCCCATGAAGGAACCGGCAGCTTTGAGTGTCTCGTAATCTACTTTCAGGTCAACCTGTGACGCTGGAATTGTGCCTCCGGCAGGTCCACCTGTCTGAATGGCTTTTAATGCCTTGTCATCTTTGATGCCGCCGCCAATTTCGTAAACGATTTCGCGCAGGGTAATTCCAAAAGGAACTTCAATAAGGCCAGTTTTCTTCACATCGCCAGCCAGGGCAAAGGTCTTGGTACCTTTGGAGGTCTCGGTGCCCATCGAACCGAACCACTCTGCGCCTTTTAAGATGATTTGCGGAATATTTGCGTAGGTTTCAACATTGTTGATATTTGAGGGTTTGCCCCACAGGCCTTTAACAGCCGGGAAGGGCGGGCGAGGGCGCGGCTCACCGCGGAAGCCTTCGATGGAGGCCATCAGTGCGGTCTCTTCGCCACAGACAAACGCACCGGCTCCCATCCGAATTTCAAGATCGAAACTGAAATCGGTGCCCAAAATGTTTTTGCCAATCAGCCCCAGTTCACGGGCTTGGTTAATGGCAACATTCAGAGTTTTAATCGCATCAGGATATTCGGCGCGGCAGTAAACATACCCCTGGCTGGATCCAATGGCGTAAGCGGCAATCACCATGCCTTCCAGAACGGCATGCGGGTCACTCTCTAGAACGCGGCGGTTCATAAATGCACCGGGGTCGCCTTCATCCGCGTTGCAAATCAGGTATTTGGGGGTTTCTTTTGATTGCCGGGCCAACTGCCATTTTTTGCCTGTTGGGAAACCAGCTCCGCCACGACCACGCAAGCCAGAGTTCAACACTTCGTTAACCACATCTTCAGGTGTCATGCTCGTAAGGGCTTTTGCGAGCGCCTGGTAGCCATCCACGGCGATGTAATCTTCGATATTCATGGGATCAATTCTTCCCAAGCTGTTGCGTAACACGACGCGGATTTCTTTGGCTTGGGGAGGTTTAACTTCATCATCCACTTGTGGCTTAGGCGGCGCCTGGAATTTCTCAACGATGCGGCCTTTGAGGAAATGCTCGGTAACCAGGTAGGGAATGTCATCCACACTCAGGTTTGTGTAGTGTGCGCCTTCTGGATAAACAAGAATATCCGGGCCTAATAATTTGGGGTCACCAATGCGTGAGGTTTCCAAGACTTGAACTTCATCGATGAGTCCCTGGGCTGAAAGTTCATCATTGAGTTTGTCGATGATTCCAAGCGCACCTTTATTCAGGCATTCAGGATCCACCGACACCAATATATGGGAACGAAAAAAGGGCATTTTAACACCTTCCAGAGAGAGTTTTACATGTTGCAGTGATTAATAATCTGGTGACACAGATTAAACATTGAGCATTAAGTCTTTTACGACTGACCCACCAACAATATGCTCCTGCATAATGCGCTGAGCAGATTCTGGTGATACTTTTCCATAGGTTACTTTCGGTTCGGCACCAACCGTAACCTGAACCACCGGCTCAAAGGAATCTAATCCAATATTTCCGGCCTGGCGAACCGTCACGCCAGTAAGGTTTTCCTTCTCGATGAAATCGAGGATGGCTTTTAATGTTTCTCTTGCGCCAGCCGCAATTCCAACCGTGCCCATGCCAACTACAATCTCGATCTGGCCGGCAGCAGCGCGAACCTCGCGTTTGTGCAGCGCTTCTTCGCGAATCTTTTTCAAATCCTCAAGAGATTTAATCTTATTCATTGTTTGCCTCTCCCATTCAATCTGATTGACATATTCGGTTGATTAATCCTGACTTTTTACACTCTCGATACCTGATTGAATGTAATCTCTCACAAAGCTGATTACATCTGGTTCAGATAGCGGGACGCCCTGCAACTCATCTTTTATGACCACATCATCAAACAAGAATTCCTGTGAATCAATTCGATACTCAAATAACCAGTGAACATCCGGCGTACAGATAAACAGGGTAAGAAACGTTTCTGCAAGGTTGCCAAGGGGCATTCGATCAATATGAGATCGCTTAAAGACCACTTCGACTGTGGTGCCTGCCCCAGGGGCTGAGTCAATTTTTAACCAACCTTCACAAGCTTCAGCTGCTGCCTTTAGAAGAGGAATGCCGAGTCCAACTTTACGGGTTGTGCGCGATGTAGTGAAGGGATCGATCACTTTCGCAACCAATTCTGGACTCATCCCAACGCCGTCATCAACGACCAGCATTCGCAATGTGTCCTGGCAGGTATCTTCTTCAATCGTGATTCGAATGTTTTTTGCCTGCGCAGCAACACTATTTTCCGCAATATCCAGCAGGTGAAGCGCCAGCTCTCTCAAGATTATGCGGTTTCCTTGGCTTCTTCTTGTAGCGGCTTAAAGATTTGGGGCAGTTTATTTGGCCGTACATGGCCAATAATTTCATCATCCACCATCAGTACGGGAGCCTGGCTGCATGCGCCAACGCAGCGGCATAGTTCGATAGTAATGGCTCCATCGGGTGTGGTTTGGCCGGGTTCGATGCTAAGCAATTGTTTTGCTTTTTCGATTAATTGGGGAATACCGCCAACATAGCAGGCAGTACCAAGACAGAATTTGACGGTATGACGACCGCGAGGTGTGGTAGTGAAGAAGGAGTAGAAAGTGACTACGCCATGAATGACAGATACAGGGATGTGAAACCGGGTGGCAACATAGTGCTGCATGGGTTCAGAGATGAATCCAATCTGGCTTTGCAGTTCATTCAGTACCACCATTGTGTTTCCGGGCAGGTCTTTATTTTGATCAATAATTTGATCGATAATGACCTTTCTTTTTGGATCTGCCAATGGATCTGTTTCGGGGATTTTTTCTAAGGTGAATGCCATGCTGACTCCAAATGCTAAAGGATTTTGTTAGGACTTGACTTGTGAAAATTAACACTAAGTCACTTTCAATAGTTTACACCGATATTTGATTTTCATCAATTACCAAATGTCATCCTCCGGTGTGAACAATATCAAAGGTGTGATGGAATGGAGTGAATTTGGATTATTGTTCTTGAATCAATACCATTCGACCGTTTTGATTTTTAAGCGCCATGCGAAGTTCGGCAATGGTGGGGTGAGCGATTTTGAAATAGGTTGTGCCTAAGAAATCTTCCAGATAATGAACATCTCCACTCTGGATGGTGGGTATATTTGTAATTTGGGGGTACTTCTTTTGTGCGTCTGATATTTTCATATGCCTTGATATTTCTACGGCTTCCAGATCAATATCAGGAGGGATTAATCCCAGGGTTGGCATCAGCCCGAATGCCTGGCGGTTAATGTGCGCGGGGATGAATAAGCCGCCCAATTCCAATACGCGTTGAAATGCTTGCTTTAAGGTGAGGCGCGTTGAAGTTAGCAATAAGCGATGTTCCCTGCGTATGAAATCTCCAGTGGGGTCGACTACAAATTGTTCGCCGAAAAAATCTGGCCGGTTCTCCAGCGCAGGGAGGTTTGTATCAACATCATGCTGCAGCATTTCGATCTGCTCCAAGGTGTCAAACAAGCAAAGGCAGTGAATGTCTTCAGCAGTTTGCAATTCCATGCCAGGCAGTACGGATAACCCGGTGCCTTCGGCTGCTTTTTGAACAGCCCAAATATTCGCAGAGGCATTGTGATCCGTGATTGCGATAAGTTGAATGCCTTTTTCAATCGCTGCTTCAACAATTAATGGCGGGATCATCTCAATATCACCACATGGCGATAGAACCGTGTGGACGTGCAGATCGGAGCGGTAAGTTTTTAACGATTCAAATTGGTTTTGCGATAGGCTGGAAGGTTGAAAGTTTTCTATCTCAAGCCCATTTCCCATAATTTACCAACCACCGAATAACTGGGTTCTTTAGTCCAAAGCAAGGTTATCTCTTCTTCGTTTGCTTTAGCGATTGTTTCTGGATCTGGTTGGGCGCCTTCAGTAATGATGACCGCGCTTAGGTCTAAAAGAGCAGCAACGGCGACAATATTCATGTGCGCTTGCAGGGTTACCCATACCCCTTTTGAAGCCGCACCAGTCATAACACAGCTCAATAGATCAGATGTGTAGCCGGATGTGGGTGTGATGGATGAAAAATCTTTTGGAGTGGTAAGAACTTTCAAAGAGAGCGCATCAATCATCTTCTGCAGATTCATTCTGAAGATTCTCCTTTTTCTCTTGCATCGTATCCTGGTCCAAATTGATTTTCATTTTTAGGCGAGTGCCATTTCCGGGGCTTGATTCGAGAGTCATCTCATCCACACATCTCTGGATATTCGTTAACCCCATGCCTGCGCCAAAGCCCAGTTCTCGAATTTGCTCTGTCGCCGTTGAATAGCCTGGTGTGAGGGCTTTTTGAACATCCTCAATCCCTGGGCCATCGTCAAATACCCGGATATCCATACGGTGCGGTTCAATTTCCACGCGAATAATACCGCCGTGTGTGGTGTGAATGACAAGGTTCATTTCCGCTTCATATACAGCGATGCCTACCCGCCGCGCGATTTGAGGCGTTGCTCCCAGACGGAGTAAGGCGCGCTTGATGTTGCTGGATGCTGCCCCGCCGTGACGAAAGTCTCCCGCGAGAATGTTGTACCTGAGGATGAGTGATGTGCGGTCCGATTCAATATCTTCAAACAGGTGCCGGGCGCGGTAGCGGCGCAGTTCTTCTTCCTCATTTTGGCGTTGGAGCGCGCGTAGATATCCTCGGGTGATGTCGCCTTTGGTGATGATGCCTTGTAAATGATTTTGCGGGTCTACCACAATTAACCGGCCCACAGAAGTGGTAACGAAGTGTTTTAGCGCTTCTACCACGGGGTCGTTCAATTTAACGGTGATGGGATTTGGAGTCATGTATTTGCTGGCAGGCGCATCGATATCGTTTGCCAGCAAACAGCGAATTATATCTTCCATGCTGACGACGCCGCAAATTTGTTCACCATCTACAACCGGGGCGCCTGAAATGCGCTCCAGTCGGAACAATTCCACTACGTCACGCATGGGCAATTGTGGTGAGATGGCTTTGGTGTCACGTGTCATCACCTCGCTTACTCGCAGTTCATAGGCGAGTTCTTCAACTTTGGTGATGCTTTCAGCCATCTGGTCTGTGATAACTTTATGCGAGCGGGAGGATTGGCCTTCCATTAATTTACTCGGTAATTAATAACAACCACAATCGGCGTTGGGTAAGGGTTTTTCAAACGATGGAAGGCCTGCGTTATACAGTATTGCGCATAATTCGAACATGCCTTTTTCGGACGATATGAGTGGTATTCCTTCCTGGTTGGCAAGCTCAATAGTCTCTGAAGGGACCATTTTGCCCCTTACCAAGACGATGGCAGACACATCCGCTAAGGTGGCCGTGCGCACAACTTGTGGATTGCATAACCCTGTCAAGAGGACGGCTTCGGGTTCGATTGATGTCAGAACATCACTCATCAGATCAGCCCCAAAGCCTCCCTTAATCTCCATGTCAAGGTGGTTTTGATTGGTTGTAAGGAGTCTGCCCTCAATTAACTCGATCAGCTCTTGAACATTCATAATTCCCTGTTGTTTTGAAACCCACTAGAATTGGTATGGACGGCTTGTATATTATTTTACTAGATTTGGCCCATAAACAATACTTTTGTTTGATCAATATTGGAGCAGTTTCTTTAAGGTTATGCAGGATGTGTTAAAATTGAGCCACACTAAACGATGGGTGAGAGAACATGAAGACAACAATTCAGTCAGTCAAGGGTACTCGCGATTTTTACCCTGAAGAAATGGGTGTTCGTTCCTGGCTTTATGAGGTGATTAAAGAGGTCTCCTCTCAGTTTGGCTATCAGGAATATGATGGTCCGTTTTTGGAAAAGATTGATCTTTACGCGGCCAAATCGGGTGAAGAGCTGGTCAAGGAACAATCATTTGTGTTTCAGGATCGTTCGGGCGAAGATATAACCTTGCGCCCGGAGCTGACACCAACCTTGGCTCGGATGGTGGCACAACGCCAGAATCAATTGGTTTTCCCACTGCGATGGTGGTCATTTGGGCCGTTTTGGAGGTATGAACGCCCTCAGAAAGGGAGAACGCGAGAGTTCTTCCAGTGGAATATCGATTTAATCGGTGAGGATTCTCCTGAAGCGGATGCGGAACTGGTATCGGTCTGCATCTACTTTTTCCAAAAAGTGGGGCTAACGCCTGATCAGGTAACCATTCTTGTGAATGACCGGAAGCTGATGGACAGCGAGTTGACCCGTTTGGATATCACGCCGGATTTGAAACGGACTGTCTTCCGGTTGATTGACCGGAAAGAAAAGATGCCCATTCAAGATTGGCGGCAATACGGACTGGATTCGGGCTTAAGCGAAACCCAGATGCAAGGAATTGAAGCTTTGCTGGTTGACCAGGATTTATGGAAAAAATCACCCGATCTCACCCGCTTGTTTGAGATTTTGGAGGCGATGAATCTTCGCCAGTATGTGCGTTTTGACCCGCAGATTATTCGCGGGTTGGAGTATTACACCGGCATTGTGTTTGAGGCTAAAGATCAGGGCCGCGAAGGCCGCTCCATTTTGGGCGGTGGGCATTACGGTAACCTAGTGGCTGACGTGGGCGGTGATCCGCTGGCGGGTGTTGGTTTCGCGATGGGCGATGTGATGGCTGGGATTGTACTGGAAAAGTATGGATGTATGCCAAAGTTCGAGATTTCTCCAGCACCGGTGATGGTAACGGTATTTGATGATGCATTATTGCCCAAATCATTTGCACTAGCCAATTCACTGCGCTTGCAGGGCCTTCGGGCGGCGGTTTACCCGTCGGCTGGAAAATTACAAAAACAGTTTAAGTATGCTGACAGGATGGGCATCCGCTATGTGGTAGTGATGGGCCCTGATGAAGAAGAAGTGGGCAAGGCAACGATTAAGGATTTAGCCAGCCGTGAGCAGTTCACTGTCGCTCAAGCAGAGCTGGTGTTGGAATTAAAGAAATTGCTTGCGAATGCGGGCGCTGTGTGATAAAATCTTGGACACTATGGTGGCTGTAGCTCAATGGCAGAGCGCTGCACTGTGGAATAAATTTCCACTGGCTTAAGTTAGCAGCCCATCATAGTAAAACCACCTCATGGTGGGCGTAGCTCAACGGCAGAGCGGTGCACTGTGGATGCACAGGTTGTGGGTTCGAAACCCATCGCCCACCCTAGATCTTTTCTTCATCGGATATTCGGTTTTTAAGGTGCGTCATGGCCCTTCACGAATTCAATTCCTTCGGCCTTCTATTCATCAAAGAGGATGGTATCACCGTGAACATTTCGGCGGTGAAATCCACCGGAACCCCAATCCACAGGTCTTACGGCGAAGAATTCGATGAGCCGATTAAATTAGAGCGCCCGATCATGGTCAGTTTTGCAGCCGAGATCCTTCCAGATGGGAAAACGAAAACCGCTTTTCATGAAATTGGATCAAACGAGTATACCCCGGTTGCGGAGACCATTCCCCAGGTTGGAAAAGCATTAGCAAAGGCGTTTGACCTTATCAGGGTCGCAGCAAACATATAACAACCTAACAGCCTTCCAAGTAGTCATTGTCCCGGTCATCACAACCGGGACTTTTTTTGTTAATTCTGATCCACTTCCACCAGTTCAAAGAAATCACCCAAAGGCCGGGCCAAGAGCTCATCTGGCGAAAGGCCAATCCCATCTAACAGCAAATTAGCCAAAGCAGCCAGGTCAATCGACTGGACGTTCTGAGATCGGTTAATCCAGCGATCCACCGTGGGGTAAGACACCCTGGCCTTCAAAGCCAAACGATGATTATTCGCCTCCCCTGACATCTTCAAGATCTCGCTCCCCTTGATTTGCAATCGCAACATTGAAACCTCCATTGTTATCATTTAATTGTATTGTAGAGTGTAATCATAGCATTACAATATGACATTTATCACATGATTAATATTACGATAATGATTACGAATTTAACTTAACAATTATACAACGTAGTATAATTACGATGTATAATGAAAGAAAAAACAGTTCACTCAAAACCACGGAGGAACCCAAAATGACGAAGAAAGCCACCATCACCACCGAAGCCACCGCCAACAAAATTCAGAAGTTAGCCGCCAAACTGCGGAGTGTTGCCTATAAATTCAGCCGATCCACTGGCGTTTACGTTGACCCCGAAGACATCTACAGCGATCTGGTAACCGCAATCCTCAACCAGGCGCAGGTTGATCCTGAGTTCATCAACCAGACGGATGCCTACATCATCCAGTTTGCGAAATTCCAGGCGAGCCACATTTGCCAAAAGGCGCAGGTTTACCTCCGATTTGTTGATGAGTTGGGAAATGTGGTGGACCCGGAAGACGAGGACCAGGCCGAAGATCTTGAAATGACAGCCGAAGTCCGGGAAAAACTTCTCCAAAATATCCAGGCCGTGGAAACCGAGGTCCTTTATAACGAAATGGTGGAAACCTTCGTCCAGACAGCCACCTCCAATCTTAAACAGAGTGAGTTAGAGACAGTTTACATGCTTTACATGGGCTACAAGCCAGCCGAAATTGCGAGAGAGGCGAATATCTCGCGAGCGGCGGTGAGCATGCGGATCGATAAAATTGCGAAGAAATTGAAGGGGGTCGAGGAGTAATCCTCATCCCCTTATTTTCATAACCCTATAAAACCAGAGATAAAAGGAGAAACCCAAAATGGCAAACAGCATAGCGAAAGAAATCATGAGCAAAGCGGCGGCAAAATCCATCCAGCTTTTTGAGGTAAAACTCACCATCACCAGTGATGGAGCGGTTCACGGAATTCTGACCCTTCAATCTGGCAAGGTAGACACCATGACCAAGCTGGCCCTGATGGACATTGTGGCAGACACCTTCCGCAGGGAAATTGACGGCCATATCTCATTCTCTAAAAATTCAGTGTTCTTTTGGGATCCAGCCAAATTCCAGGCGCGGTTCAAAGAGCAAGGCGGCTTAACCACTATGCGCCTTCAACGGATCTAATTCAGCAGCCCTTCCACCACCTAAAGAAAGCCGGAGATCCCGGCTTTTTTTGCTTAACTTTTCCTTGCGACAGCGTTTATATCTCCATCAAACCATTTTTCTTTTCAAAGAAAGGACAAGAAAATCATGATTACACTTCCCGATGATGTCAGCGCAAGCCTTAATACAGGGATGCAGGTTGGGAGCGCGATTGAGCTTCCCTTCTTCACCCCCACCTTCTGGTTTTTGAACGGAGATGCCCGGCTTCTCCAGGTTGGCGGCGCAAGCTATTTCGGCGGTTGGGCGGTTTCCAAAGAGCATTGGGACCGGGCCACCAAAGAGGAATGGTTCACCGATCCTTCCGAAAACGCAGGGTTGGTTGAAACCAATCTGGTCACCAGCGACAATAAGCCGTTGGAAACCTGCACTTCCCGATCCCTTATCGTTGCCCCGATGTGCAGTCGCCTTACCTGGACCACCCAGGACGGAGGGCGATATATCGAGTACGTTCCCGGCGGGAGACAACACCTGCAGGTGATTGCGCTGCTCGCTTCCCGCCACGAGGACGGATCTTTCAATGCTTTGGGGCCGGTTATGTTGACCGCAAAAGGCTTCCAGGCGAAAAACCTGCAAGATTCATTTGCGGCGTGGGATCGGGCAACAAAATCCATCCGGCAAAAGGTTGCCCCGAATGTACCTGCGTGGTGTTTCTACGCTGCAGTTGGCACCTTTGGTACGGAGCGTAAACAGGTGATGGTGGGCAAAACCAGCCAGAAGGCCATTACCCCGGTGTCGTGTTACATTCCCAAACAGATCACCGAGGACACCATCACCAAACTTTTTGTGGGCCAGGATAACGCCGCGTCTATGGCAGTCTATATTGAGGCCGCGCAGGAGTGGCTTCACGCTTACGATGCGCGAAAAGCCCAACCTCAACCAAGCCAGACCCAGGCCGTTCCTCAACCGCCAACTTACGATGAGTTACCTCCATTTGACGATCACGAGCCTTTGCCATACTAAACACAAACTCAAAAGCCCGGTGAAAACCGGGCTTTTTTTTGTTTTTGCTTAACTTTTCGGCGCGACAAAGTTTGTAGTTGATAACACAACCTCATAAAGAAAGGAGCAATCCCAATGCTGTTAGATCTAAAGGTCGTAAACCAAATACTTAATTCGGAGCCAGCCGGAAATGTATCTTTAATGGCAATCCCTGGCAATCGTCCGGCGGTCATTGTGCAAACGCCCAACGGCCAGAAAATCATCCTCACCCCTGATATGGCCCGGCAATTGGCAAAGCAGCTCTCGCCAATGGCAGACCTGGCACAACCCAACCTGGAGAATGGATATGGCGACTAATAACGTTTATCGAACGATCCTTCTCACCATGCCGCCGGGGGTTGAGCAAAGAATTATGGAGATCCTCATCCGGCATGTGGGCAGTGAGAACAGGATCAAGCGGCGAGATCTTGTCTTTGCCGTGTTTGGCCGTGTGGACCAAAAGCCAGCGCAGACTTCCACCCTGGACCGTCAGGTTCGATCAGCAATCGCAAGGATGCAAGAGCGCGGAATACCCATCCTGTCTGATAGCGGACAGGGCGGTTATTGGTTGGGAACAAAGGCAGAGTGTGTCAACTTCATCAAGGAACAACAAGATCGGCAAGCTGCGCTCGCAAGGAAAATCAACGGAATTAAAAAACTTTGGAAAATAAGTCCAAACGATTTGCAAGCTAGGTTACCCGGAGTTTGAAAATGGACGAGGAAATTCTCAATAACATCATGGAAGTAAACCACCATAAATACTATTTCGAGATCCCGAATATGGTGGATGATCTGGAGCTTTCCCCTTATGCTTTCCGGCTTTACGCCCACCTCAAACGTGTGGCGGGGGAAAATGGAGCGTCCTGGCAGTCCAACTCCACCCTGGCAAAAGTGTGCAAAATGTCTGCGGGTTCGGTAGTAAACGCTAAACGAGAATTACAGGATGCCGGGCTTATTGTGGTTACGCTGGAGACCACAAAGGATAATAACAGGTATCACAACATCACCATCGTGGATATTTGGGCTAATAACTTCAAGAAATTCACCCAAAACGGCGTGGGTCGTTCATCTGGTGAACACCCCTCTTCACCAGGTGAACACCCCCCTTCACCAGGTGAACTAAAGAATAACCCTATTAAGAATAACCCTGTTAAGAATAACCCTAATACTTGCGCCGTTCCACGGCGCGAGAGAGTAACAGCCGCCAAGAAGCAGGGTGATCTTTTGGATGGAATTCTTTCCTTTGCGGAGAAGTCGGAAGATCCTTTGGCAAACTTCCCCGAAGCGGTGAAACCTACTCTTAAGGCGTTTCTGGATCTTTGGAAAATTGACCCGCCCAGGCCGCCACAAAGAGGGCGAGGCGGTACATTCGCCCAATGGATCAAAGAGGCGCAAGATCTCCAGTCGGCTTGCAGAGATTACCCACTCAACAAGGTTTTACAGGCGGTCTATTCTGATTGGCTTAAATCAACCTATTGCGTAGATCACCCAGGCGCAATCTTGCGGTCAGTCAGGGGAAAGGTGATCGAATTCAGGGCGAAAGGAGTTCAAGCCGAAACACCCAAAGTTGGTCTGGAAAACTACGATCCAGCCGAGGTTGCGGAATTTCAGGCCAAACTCAATCAGGCGAGACAAAATTCTTCATCCGGCCTTTCACCTTTTCCAGGTGTTGAATAATCCCAATTCCACATTCTAAAACTCTATCGAGTTAGAAAGGTAAGTCTATATGGATACCATGAGCAATTTAACTCGCAAAATTGCAGATAGTGTGTCAAGAGTAAACACTTCAACGCCACCTTCACCACCAAAGCCCTATACCGGCATTTGTAAGCCGGATTGTGAGATTTGCGGTGGTATTGGGTATGTCCGGCAAGATCTCCCTGTTAGCGATCCGGGGTTTGGTAAGGCGCAATTATGCCCGAATGTAGATCTCTTTACTCATTACAAAGGCCGGAGCGGTCTGGAAAGTGATGAGCGCGACCTATCTTGGTCCAACATCGCTGACTTCAACGGTGTGGGAAAAGCAGTCGAGGCAGTTCAGACAGTAGTGGAGCGTGGCTATGGATGGATCTTTCTTTGGGGAGATTTTGGTTTAGCCAAGAGCCTCATCCTTAAGACAGCCGTTTCCTCATACATTCGAGAGCGCAAGGAGCCAGCGTCTTATGTGCGTATGGCAGAGCTTTTGGATCATCTCCGATCAGCTTATGACAGCAGCAATCCATCCGAGGACAGCCAGGCCAGGTTGGATTTCTGGTCTACCATTCCCCTTCTTTGCATAGACGAATTTGACCGCGTGCGTGATACAGCTTACGCAAGTGAACGCCGTTTTGTCTTGATGGATCGGCGCTATGAAAAGGCCTGTGGCAGGAAAAACATAACCATCATGGCCAGCAATTCAGATCCGGCCCTCATCGATGGTTATCTGCGGGACCGCATATTTGATGGTCGGTTCAAGGTCATTAAGTTGGTTGGAAAATCGGCCAGGCCGATGATGTCCTATTGATTTGCTTTCACAACTTTATAAAAGAGGCAACATGCAAGAATTACGAAATGGTGACACAGCAATTATGCTGGCACAGATGCAGAGCGGGTCCGTGGATGCGGTCATCACGGACCCGCCTTATGATGAGCTTTCCCCAAATTGGCTTGATGACCTCTTCCGGGTCGTCAAGCCGGGTGGGAATGTGATCATGTTTTGTTCTCCAGAAAATCAATTCTTCAAGCCGGATGAAATCCTTTTCTGGATCAAAACACCGTCAACGAAAAACTTCCAAAAGCGGTGTGGTCGGTTCGTAGAAATGATCCTGGTCAAGCGTGGAGAAAAGGGCGCTTTCAATCCACTCCATTGGTCTCAGATGACCGGGGTGTATGATGATCGATTGGTTCTTCCACCAATCCACCCTTACGAAAAGCCGTTGAGCCTTATTGAGCGCCTTATCCGCATATACACCAACCCAGGGGCGGTTGTTTTGGATCCATTTTGTGGTTCTGGAACAACTTTGGTTGCGTGCATGAACCTGAAACGCAAGGCAATTGGCATTGAGAAGGACCATTCCAAATACCTGTTAGCTCAGGATCGGCTTCTAGGTTTATTACCAGGTAGGCTTAAAGGTGAATAATGAAAACTTCTAATGGTTGTTTACTAGATGAGGATATAACCCGGCGTCTGTTAAAACAGGCGCAATCAGGGGATCAATCCGCGGTTGAAACACTTCTCCAGCGTAACCAACGGTTCATCCAGTCAATTGCGCGGAAATACTATCATCCAGAGCGTATGAATGATCTGGAATTGGACGACCTGGTTCAATTGGGGTCAATAGGTTTCTGCATGGCAATCCAACGGTGGGATGATTCAAAAGAAAATCGCTTCTCCACCTATGCTTATTATTGGGTTCGCGCCTATATCCGAAGGGAGGCCCTGAAATCAGACGCGGGAACATCTGTGTCCTATCGTTTCTCCGAGAAGCTGATGGAGTTTCGGCGGGCCTATTCTAAAGTCTTCGCAGAACAAGGCAGGGAACCAACGGTAAGAGAGCTGGTGGACGCTACCGGGATGCCGGAGGACGAAGTCGGTCTAGCAACCCTCTCCATCCAATCCGGATATTCTCACTCCCCCAGGCTTTCCGATGATGGAGAAGAACTGGACGAAGGAGAGACAATTCCGAGTGAGGTAAACGTAGAGTCGGATGCCATCCATTCAGCCCTGTTGTCCGAGGTTGAGCTTATCGTTGCCCAAATGCCGAAGAAATACCAGACGGTTATGGCCCATCGGTTCAGCCTTTGGGGGCAGCCTGAAATGACGCAACGAGAGCTGTCAAAGAAAATGGGTGTCGCGTTTCAGCGTGTTCAAAAGATTGAAAAGAAGGCGTTGGACCATCTACGGCAACAACTTACCAACAGCCGATTGTTGTGATCGAGGAATGAGCTTAACTTTTCTGGCCCTCAAAGTTTATATAAACAACCTCATACCTTACCAGAAAGGAAAAGCAGCCCATGATTCGAGTAAACAAAATCATCAATAGCAGTTTGGTGGACGGTCCCGGTGAGCGGACCGTTGTTTTTTTTCAAGGATGTTCAATCCGGTGTCCAGGGTGCCAGAATGTCGCCCTTTGGGATCCCAATTCTGGAGATCTCTACGATGAGCAAGATCTTGCCCGAAAACTGGCACACCTGGCCCAACCTCACGGCAACGTGACGATCTCCGGCGGTGAACCATTTAACCAGGTGCGCGGTTTGGCGTTTCTGGTTCGTGAGTTGAAACACTTGGGTGTGAAGAATATTCAGGTTTATTCCGGGTACACGTTTGAACAGTTGATAGCCGGCACAAACGGATCTTACCTTTGGGTGCGTGAAGTGTTGGATCAGATTGATGTGTTGGTGGATGGCCCTTTCATCCAGGCATTGGATGATCCCTTCATCACCTATCGGGGGAGCAGAAACCAACGGCCTATCGATGTTCAACTCACCCTGAAATCAGCGCCGGGAAGTCCAGTCGTCTTGAATTGGGATGACGAGATCCAGATCAGTCAGGATGGAAATATCGTTCTTCCCATTGGCTTGTCAAAGCAATTCGATAGCATCGGCACCATCGAGCGGTCAAGAATGTGCGGTCAAACAACACTTGTCAGGTAAAAGGAGAAAAATTATGGCGAGTCCATTTGTAGAAATTGTGCCCACCGATAGCGTGGTGATCACCGAAGAAAGCACGCGGTTGAACCTTTCCCCGGAAGATTATGCGGCGTTGAAGGCCAACGTTTCAGAGCATGGGGTAGTTTACCCGCTTACGGTGGATAAAAACCTTTGCGTTCTGGATTATGTTGAGCTGGCCCAGGCTTGTAAAGAGCTTGGCTTTCCTCATATCCCGGTTGTGGTTTATGAGAATGGAGCGCGAACCGTTCTCTCCAGAGACGAACTGAGAATGAGCGTTGCTCAAAACATCGCCCACCAAGCAGTTGTTGGTTTTAGGGATAATGTCGAGGCTGCGTTCACACCAATTGTCAAGTCAATCAGTGCCGCGATCTCCAATTTTACACAATCGGTTTCGGGGGATATTCAGCCATTCGTGGAGGCCGTAAGCGAATATCTGGAAAGCCACCCGGAGTTATTGGATCCGGCCGTTTCTGATGATGAAGATGAGGAAATCAGCCAGGACGAGTTAGAGGATGAGGGTGTTGATCTTATCGCGTCAGGCTATGAGTGGGTTTGCCCAAAATGCGACTGGAAAAATGACGAGTTTGAGGTCACAGAAACCGTCACCTGCAAGTCGTGCGGCGCAACCTTCAAGGTTGACGATTATAACCACGCTGTTGGTTAACTCGCGCATCCATTCCACTTATTTTCATAACAACAAAAGGTGAAAAATGAGTTACGAACAGTCTGTTGACGATTATTCAGCCTGGTTTCGAGATGCAAAACTGGCATTGGTTCTTTCCAATCCCGACATTACGGTGTTTGAAATGAAGTTGAACATTAATACCGTGATGTTGGGGTTCATGCAGAACAAAATTGTCATTTTGGGATGCCCTACAACAGAAGGAAATGGGCTGGTGTCCAGACCTGACAAGGGTTTGCCCTGGTTCTGCAGCGATCTTCCCCCATCAGAGCTTGGAGCAGCTTTTTTGAAGCAGAAATGGCAAAAAGATCTTGCGGTCAAAAGGTGGTTGGCAAGAGCCCAAGAGCTTATTGCAGATCCGACCCAGGAGGTCATTGAGTGGATTGAATTCCCGGGCAGGAAAATGACCAAAGGTGAGGCGATGGAGTTTTTGTACTGGTCAAAGCCGCAGGTATTTGAAAGCTGCGATGCCCTCCATTCAGCGCTCCCCACATTTTGGTCTGACTATGAGAACAGGGTCCGGACCTCACCATTTGATTTTATGAGTGAGGTCTGCGTTGGTATTGGATACAGCGAGCATATGTTGTCGTGGTTGGTGGGTTTCCAAAAGAAATTTGCCGAACTGGTCAAGACAAACCATAAACACTTATTATCACAACAGCAAAAGGAGGTGGAGAGTGTCTGATGATGCATTGAGAGTGCTGGTTGATCTTCGAGATCTCACCATCCAAAAGATCAGGATTGGTTTTGGCAATCGGATAATGGCAATTGAGGGTGGGCGTGATCAAGCAGACGAAGCCACCATAGATATTTTGGATCGGTACAATTACCTATTCTCCGAACTGGAGGACGAGCTTAACAAAGACATCAGCAAGCTGGTTGCCAAATACCCCATCATCAACAAAATGATGGAGGTGCGGGGAATTGGACCAACTCTGGCGGCAAAACTGGTTTCGTTGATTGACATCAGAAAAGCCGACAGCGTTTCAGCGTTGTGGAGATATTGCGGATACGGCGTTCAAGACGGTAAGCGAGAACGGCTGGTCAAGGGAGAGCGAGCTCACTTCAACCAAAGGGCGAAAACAGCATGTTATTTGATCGGGTCTTCGTTCCTTAAGTCCAGATCTCCATATCGCCGGGTGTATGACGATGCCCGGCAATATTATGAGGCTAACAGGAAAGATTGGACAAAAGCCCATATCCATAACGCGGCTTTACGGAAAATGGTCAAGGTGTTTCTTGCTCATCTTTGGAATGAGTGGAGAATTCTGGAAGGACTTCCCACAAAGCCGTTGTACGTCAATGAGAAATTGGGCCATACGACCGAGTTTCTTCCAGAAGAGTTCGGATGGAAAACGGACGAAGCCGTGTTAGAAACAGTGTGAGCCAAGAACGTTTAGACGCCCATATAGACACAGCGAGCCAACTTAAGGCAGAAACCCATTAATAATTAGCGAGCCGTTTTAAGGGAGAAACCCAGTCCAGGCAAAGCGAGCCAAATTGAAGAATTGCCCAAATTCTACAAGCGAGCCAATACTTTCAGTAAACCAAAGCAGTTGAGCGAAACCGCCCGGTAAACAGCCGGGCGGTTTTTCGTTTAACTTTCCTCATCTTCAAAGTTTATATAAGCAACCCCAAATAATCACTAGAAGGAGTGAGCTTATGAATTCTACGAGCAAAGAAATTATTAAACTGCTGAAGAAGGTTACGGCGACAGGCCATTCTCAATCACAGATCTTCGATGATTGGTTGGAAATTACTCACTTATCGCTGGAAGCCCTTCCCAAAATCGCCCAGGCTTATTCAAAAGGCGAGACATACACAGACCCTCCAGAGGTAGCAGAGGTGTTCAAGCGGGTTCAGTTCCGGTATGGCACATCTTTTGAGTTATTAAAGCAAGCCTTTGCAATCCTCATTCAATCTTGCAGTCGTTCGCAGGTGTTTTTCGGGAATGAGAATGGAATACCAGGAGACACCTCCCCGGATACATTAGGTGAGGTTTACATGGAGTTTGGCTTACCCTCCAAATATACCGGGCAGTTCTTCACCCCTTGGCCTATCGCTCAATTTATGGCGTTGGCTAGCATGAAGGACGTGGAAAATGAGGTCCACGAAAGGATCAAGGAGGCGTGCAACAAAGATGTTTTCGCCCAGGCATTATTAGCAGCCTCAATGGTCATCAGAGATGGAAAAGAGGCGGGGCAGTTCTTCTTCGGAACCCTTCTTCCATACATAGCGCGGAGAACGAAGGAACAGGTGGAACCCGATCAGAAATTGAGATCTCATTACATGCGCCTAATTTGGGCGATCCGTTCTTGATTAGCTTCAATACCACTTTCCTATTGGATGGTTTGAGCCACATCAACAGCGAACAGGTGAGGTTGCTGTTCAACCACAATAACACGCCCGGTGAAATGGTTGCGGTTGATAGTTCGGATCCCTGGCGGTATGTGATAATGCCTATGCACTTGGGATATTAAGATCAAAGCCCGGCAGAAGTCGGGGCCTATTATTTTGCTTAAGTAAACCTGTTTGGAATTCTAATACCTATTCCAGGTAAGGAGCGTTTTATGAAGTTGCGCGGATTTTACACAAAGAATTACCTTAACTACCAGATTGAGAAGAGAAAGAAAGAGTTGGAAGAAACGGTCCTTTTGGATCACAACCTGGTAAAGCTTGCGAATATCGGTAACACCCCAACTGGAGATCCAGAAATGGGTGAAATGGCGAGGGTGGTCATTACAGATGTCTACCTGGTTATCAGCACTTTGGCCCAAGAAATTTTGAGGTTGCGAAATGAAAGAAAATATTGGATGGAGCGAAGGAGCCCCACAAAACGTATATGAAGATTGTGAAGGTGCAGAAATTATCGTGTTCAGGCAGTGTCCCAATTGTGGGCGTTTCCTCACCACCGGAGAAGTCCTTCAAAACAAGTTGTGCAAGGTGAAATTGCAAGGATGGATCTGCAGCAAGTGTGGCGAGGTCGAACCGGAATGGATGCGGAGTGCTTAACTTTTGGGTTTCTCAAAGTTTATAGAGACAACCCTATAAAACCAAAAAGGAGAAAGCATTATGAGAATTCTGTTGGTTGAAGTGGAAAACTTGAAGTTGGCCCAGGAAGGACGCGCGATACAAAATAACTGGCCCAAATCCCCCACCTCAAACGGTGAGTTTATGACCTGTTTTTTGGATGAGGTGCAAATCCAGTTGGAAAATATCAACCTGGAAAACGGCAATTCGGAGGAAAACCAGTACCGGCTTTGGCAGGCTTTGGCTTATCTTCAAGGCGTGCTGGATCTTGTCGATGGCAACACCACCCCGGTCCCGCTGGATGAATTGGTGGGGTGACCGATGGAGGAAACCGTTTGCCCGAATTGTAATGAGCGAGTTATTCCAAAGGAAATCACCAGCAGAGAAACGGAAGAGTACCAAGGAGCTTTGTGGTTCACTGGAGATACCTATACACAGCGCATTTGCCCGAAATGTGGTGCGAATTGCGATAAACAGTTGGTATCGGCAGACGTGGAGGACCTGCCTTTTTAATTCTCACCAAGCCCGGTCTGAAAAGGCCGGGCTTTTGTAGTTTAAGTACTTAACTTTCGGGGTCCTTAAAGTTTATATACACAACCCTATAAAACGAAAGTGAACCGAAAGGATATGTTATGGAAACCACTATCACAGATCGAAAGCAGGAAGTTGCGGCCTTAACCGGTCTGACAGTTGACCAAATTGGAGCCGTGAAATTTGAGTTGGACCACCTTCGGAAAAATGGTCTTTTAATAGATCTCAATATCAGCGGGACATCGATGTTTATTCGATCCACCACTTGGATTGAGTTGGGAATTCAGGACATTGACGATCCTCGTACCAGTCGTTTCACAAAGGGATCGAAATTCCTCATCCCGGAGGACCAGATTAAGAAATTGCGCTCAATTGAGACGCAGATGCGCTCACTTCTTGACGGCCTTTCATTTGATGTTACTGGCTTTCGGCCCTATCGCTGGTTGCCGGTAACCGCTTATGAGAAATTCCGGGAGAAATGGGCTGAGTTGACCGAGCGTTTCAATCAGGCGAAGCAGGAGATCATAGACAATTACGATGGATATCGAGATCTCGTTTATGCCGACTTTCGGCTTATTGCAGAGGCGGCGTGGAAACAGATTGAGAAGCAGGGCTATTCTTATGCCATTGTGAACGGCAAGGCACTGGATCGAAACGAGTTCATCCAGGCGATTATTCAGGATGCGCTGGCAAAATTCCCCTCCATCAACCAGGTTGAAAATGACCTGAAATGCGATTATGTGACCGCCTTGCTTTATGGCCAGGAAGAGTTAGAAGCGGAGAAATTGAGGACGCAGCAATTGCAAAACCTGATCTATGAGGAACGGCAAAAGCGGTTGGCCCTCGAACACGATGAGCGATTAAGAATGGAGCGGGAGCGTGAGCAATTGCGACACGAGGCTGAAATCAATCGTTTAGCCGAAGAAGAAAAGAACGCCAAAATCATGGCCATGTGGGAGGCAGAGTTGCAACATGCGAGAGAGCAGCTTAACCAGATCTCATCCCCACTGGATGAAGTGTTCAATGACCTGCGCCGCCGGATCTCTGGTGATGTTGAGTCCATGCTGGAGTCGATCAAGAAAAATGGTTACTTAAAAGGAAAGGTTGCGGAGAAAGGGAAAGGCCTTTTGGATCTGTTTGACCTTATGGCAGCCCATGATGACAACCAACTCCGGGCAAAACTGGTGGAGTTGCGCCAGGCCATTGGCCCTGATAATAAAAGCCGGGCAGATGGTGATGTTCGATCCACGGAAGAGATTGTATCCATCCTCAACCAGATTGGCGACTTAACCAGCAAGGCGGTGAAGGATACCATGAATGTGAGCCGGGCGCGGTTCGTGGAGTAAAACAAAATGGAAGGGAGGACTTGGACCACCAAAGAAGGTGAGGTGATCCCGCTCGAAAAACTGGAGCCGGATCACCTCATCAATATTAAACATTTTCTGGAGCGGAAAATAAGCGAATTCCGGGAGATGCTTGAAATTTGCGAGCCAGACAGCTTACGAGGTGCGACTATTCAGGAAGGCAGAGAAAGCGAGGTGAAATCCAGGGCGAGTTTTGTAGAATGACCTATCGAATTGCTTTCATAATCTTATAAACACCTAGGCCCTTGGTCCAGGTGAATTTTATTTTAAGAGAAAGAGAGTTTGTATGATTCAATCACCTTCAACAAGTCGGCTGTTAAACCCGGCGGTGTACAACCAGGCCATTGAAATGGCAAAAGATCTGGTGAGCTGTTCAAACGCGGTGTTTTTTGACACCGAGACAACCGGGTTCGGAATGGACGCGGAGATTGTTGAAATAACGGCGCTGGACAATGAGGGGAAAACCATGCTGGACACCCTGGTAAAGCCGCTTAAGCCCATTCCCCCGGAAGTGAGCCAAATTACCCACATCACCAACGAAATGGTTGCGTTCGCACCTTCCCTGCAGTCGCTTAAGAACGCTTTGGAGTTCACTTTTTCGCGGAAAGTTTGGGTGGCGTACAATGCTTCATTCGATGTGAGAATGTTTTACCAATCTCATCAGATCTCCGGGATCCGGTTCGCGCCAAACTTTTTCGCGGTGTATGATGCCATGCTCATCGTTTCCAACATTCTCCAAATGCCCAACCCATACGGAGGTTTCAAGTGGGTCAAGCTGGGCGAGGCCGCAAAACTATTGCAGGTCGATCTTGGAGATGCGGATTTGCACCGGGCAAAAGCAGACACCACGTTGATGCTGCAGATCCTCTATAAGATCTCCAAATTGGAGAGAGTTGAATAATCCTCATCCCTGTCGGGTGAGATCCCGGCAGGGCCCCCTTTTTATTTAAGCTTAACTTTCGAGGTTCTCAAAGTTTATATACATAACCCTATAAATCTTTTCAGCCAAAGGAGAACCGAAATGAGTGAGAGCGCAATTCAGAGTTTAGACCGTTATATCAGGGCGCGTTATCCAATCATTGGAATAGCAAGCCATGAAGAAAGCCGGGTGATGAGTTTTATCCACCAGGTTGCCGCAATCCGAAACCGCCAGATCGTGAGCTGGTCTGTTACCCAGGGCCTCAAACAGGAGCCATCGGACACAAACAACCTCAACCCCACCGTCACGTTTGACCGAGACACAATACGGGAGATCGTAGCAGCCCTTGAAGAAATTCTGGCTTTTGAGGGAGATCCAACCCTCTTTGTTTTCAAAGATCTCCACGGAATTATTGGAAATCCGGGGCGCGGTTTTGATCCTATCATTGTGCGTTACCTGCGTGATGTGTGTGCCAGGTTTGAGCAGACCCATCATAACCTGGTTCTCTTATCACCTGCAGTGTCCATCCCCCCGGATCTGGAGAAGGTGATGGTTTCAATCGATTGGCCCTTACCTGACAAACAGGAGTTGACCGAAATTCTGGTGTGCGTGGGTAATGATCTTCCCGATAAATACCCGGTCCACCTCAACGGCAACCGAGAGAACATTGTGCAAGCCATGACCGGATTGACCGCATTTGAGGCGGTTGGAGTTCTCAATTCCGCAACCGTGGCATGTGGCAAGTTGGACGAGAGCGCGATCCCCTTCATCGTGAAGGAGAAAGCCCAGATCATCAAGAAAAGCGGTGTTCTGGAATTCTACGATAGTTCAGTCACCATGAGCGAGGTCGGCGGGTTGGACAACCTTAAGCGGTACGCTCAGATCAAGCGGAACGCTTTTTCAGAGAAAGCGCGAGAAGCGGGTGTTGACAGCCCAAAAGGTGTGCTGTTGGTTGGTGTACCTGGTACAGGCAAGAGCTTGTCGGCAAAAGCAATCGCCGGAGGGCAGATGCCGTTATTGCGGTTGGATATCGGATCCCTTATGGGTGGTCTGGTAGGTCAATCCGAGAGCAACATGCGGTCGGCGCTCAAAGTAGCGGAGGCGGTTGCGCCGTGTGTGTTATGGATGGACGAGATCGAGAAAGCCATTGGCGGGGTTGATTCTTCTAACCAATCAGATGGCGGCACCCTGGCCCGACTTTTCGGTACGATGTTGACCTGGATGCAAGAGACAAAATCCCCGGTCTATGTTGTAGCGACCGCAAACGATGTACGGTCTTTACGACCAGAGCTTCTCCGGCGGTTCGATGACATCTTTTGGGTAGATCTTCCAGATGCAGAGGCCAGACGAGAGATCTTGCGAGTCCACCTGGACAAGCGGGGTTATGTTCTCTCGTCTGATATTGAGAAGGTCGTGGAGGCTACCTGGTCTTTTTCTGGAGCAGAAATTGAAAAGGTGGTGAAATCTGCAGTTGAGGCGGCGTTCTTCGATGAAGCCAACCTATCCACAGAATATTTGCTACAAGCGGCACAGCAGATCATTCCGGTGGGCCAGACGATGCAAGAGCAAATTGAGAGCTTGCGGAATTGGGCTAAAGATCGCGCCAGATCTGCAGGAAAACCCTGCGAACCCAAACCACAGGTGGTGATGAGCAGAAAGGTGATGCTGGATCTCTAATCCATCTCCACCATGCCCGGTCTGAGAAGGCCGGGCCTTTTTTTATTTAATTCAGTGAAACGCTTAACTTTTCGGTTTCTCAAAGTTTATCAACATAACCCCATAAAACCTAGAAAGGATCAAGAAAATGAGCGATAGAGAAAATGTGTTGACCCAGGTTGAGAAAGTGATGTCGGGAGCGGATCCATCCGATCTGTTCTTCGATTGGTTTTGCCGGACCAGTTCCTTGAAGGCCAAAGGATGCAAACTGGTTCGCAAGCTGGAGCAGCTGTTGAATGCAAACCAGAAGGGCAATCGTTTTGATCCCAATGCGGTGTACACCATTTTCAAGAATAATTGTCCGTTGTATGGCAAGCTCTACGATGATATTCGGATCTGCGATTTGGAAACCGGGAAAGTCCTTTACACCATCGTCCCTTCGAGTGGTTTTCAAAATGATTTTGGAACAGCGATCCTTTGGGGCAAGGACAATGATTTTTCTGGACCCATTCTGGAAGGCCAATGGAAAGATATTCTGGCCTACTTCTCAACCCGAGCGTAATTCAAAAAGTGGGCCGGATCTCCAGGTGGGCCGGCCCACTTCAACCTATTCAATAAGGAGAGCGAAAAATGTGTAACCTGTCTGATAGCGAGATGCAAGAGATTATTGAAGAAGCCATCTCCACCCCATTGAGCGAGCAATTGGCCGAGGCCGATCAAGTCCAAGATTATGTGGAAATCGAGGAAGATGAAATCGAGGACGAGGAAGATGCTTCACAATATGACGACATGACGGAATATGAGGTGTCAGATCTTATCGCCAATGCAATTTATATGTGGCTTGACGAAGAGGATTGTGATGCAAGCATCTCGACCTACGAGCAAGCGGGTGTCTTAACCAATAACGAAGGTTTGGTTGTCACGATCAACGGCAAGAAATTCCAGGTTACCGTGGTTCGAGCGTCATAACCCATCCTCACCAAAACCGGGGCGGTTCACCGAGAAATCGGGGGCCGCCCTCTTTTTTATTTAACTGGTTTCATGTGCGTACACCTAAAACCGGGTTCGCTAAAAGACGTGTAAGGGACGTAATCACACCATGACATACAAACATACCCTTACCTTGAAAATGAGGCTAGAGACAGCCATAGCCTCGTAGAGAAAAAACCGAAAAAAAGCCGGGGTTGCCACAAGGGTTATAAGAGAAGAAACGCGGAAAATGATAAAAACACCCTATTTTTGAAACGACCCGGTATAGGGATGCCAGGTCACGGCAAGACCACAAAAAAAGACCTCGCTAAAGGGCGTGTAAGAGATGAAATTGGAATATGACATATCAATACACCTAATCTTTTTTAATGCTGCTCAAGCCGAGTACCGGGGAGTAGAGCAAAAATAATTTTGCCGAGAGGGGAATTGGGGTTCACCAAAAGACGTGTAAGGGACGTAAACGAGCGAACCCCCAAAAACCACTATTTATTAAAAATGATGTTTTAGACCGCCTAAGCCGATTTAAGGGACGAAAAAAACAGCCCGCCAAAAGACGTGTAAGGGACGTATTCACACCATGACATACCAATATACCCAGATTAAAAAACATCGTAGAAGCCGAGTATCGGGGAGTAGCGCAAAATTTTTCCAGGCAAAAAAAGAATTTGGGCTCACCAAAAGGCGTATAAGAGATGTAATCAAGATACCCTCAAAACCTCGTTTTTGATAAAAAACAGCGTATTGACCCTCTAGTGGGCTGCACGCTTTTAACCCAATTTGGGGCGTTTGCTTAACTTTTCGGGATCTAAAAGTTTATATAACTGACCCAAAAATATTAAGACTCGAAGGGAGTAGGAAATGTCGAAATACAGGGAGATTAAAACCGAGTTCAGAAATCCAACCAGCTTGAAGAAAGCGTTGGATGAGATGGGTGTGAAATACGAGGCCAGCCTTGATGCCCGATCCAATTCCATCACCCTATGGAGCAATTGGAAAACGTGGGGTGGAGAAAGCCAGGCGGTAGCAATCGCCATTCAGAAGGATGAGGCAAGCCGAGTTGGTCTTGGTTGTTATGATGGAGTCGGTTTCCATTGGAACGGATCCTCATACGATCTGGTTGCCGATCACATGGATGAGAACCTCAACAGTGTGGTAAGCCAGATGAACAAACTTCGTCAATCGTATGCGAAGCAAGAGATCCGGCGGCAAGCATACCAACGAGGCTATGGAGTTCAAGAGGCCGTTGGTCAAGATGGAGTGATTAGAATGACGCTGGTAAGGAGATAGATGATGAATAAGCCACACAAAATCGAGATCCAGATTACCCCGGAGGGTAAGGTTATTGGAGAAGTGAAGGGTGTTTCCGGCCCACAATGCGGCCCACTCACCAAATGGTTGGAAGAAATTGGGAGCGTCCAGGTTGACAGGAGCACCCCGGATTACCATAAGAATTCCGATCAAAATTTGACGGTCAAACGCTAATACTTCGCTGTCATGTTCTCCCCTTGCATGACAGGTAAACCGCCCGGTTCGCCGGGCGGTTTTTTTGTTTTAACTTGCATCACCACAGTATAAGGTTGTTGGGGAAAAGATTTTATTGACTTATCTTCATAAGCGTTTACTCCCGGAGTTGAGTGGATTTGGTTTGTGTATCGGGCCGGGCCGGAACGGATCGGGCAGTAGCAGGTTCAGGGATTTGATAGGTCTGCAGTTTCTCCAATAGAGAAGAAATGTCCTTCGACCCGGTTTTGATTGAAAATAGGGCGGTAATCAGATCGTTTACAAAGTTCGCGCCGCGCGCCAGAATAATTCCGGTCAGCACAAAACCAACAAAAGGCACAATGCCAATCATGGTTAGGGCTGCAAACAGGTCAAGCTGGAAAATAACAGCGACCCCAATTCCCACGACCAGAGCGGTGATCCTGGGCCAGTTATAACCGCCTTCCAGCACCCATTTGATGTTGGTAACAACAGCCTCAATTAACAGAGACGCAGCGATAAAAATCAAGAAGCCTTCCATAAATACCTCACTTTAAGATTTGATCGAAAGCCAATATTATTTTGGGCAGGTTAGAGAGAAGTCCAAGTACAAGGGCAACCGCCACCGGGGCAGCAATTTTGTCACGGACAAAGGCCCAAAACTTATCCTCGTCTTTTTGTTCGGTCTGCTGGTTCTGTTCTTTTGGAGTGTGTCTATTTTCATCCCTGAATAGGTAATTACAGCCATTCTGATTGATGTTGTTGACAGCTTCGGTAAGCCGTTCCAGATTTTGCGACATAATGGCCATTTGAGTAAGCATTCCGGGCGTGCCATTATGACCCCGAATTGTGCGGTTTAATTCCGCAACCTGGTCCAAAACCTGGTTTAGCTTTTGTGTGTTAAGCGATGCTGGCGGCATAACGGCAGATCCCCAATGGTTAGATCTTCTGAATATAAGAGCCGTGAACCCACCCCGAAAGATCATTCCAGGTTACGTTCTTCCACATTCCTTTTGACTTCCCGGCGTAGTCAAGGATGGATCCCGCTTTTAACACGGTAATGATTTGAGAATTCAGGTCGGGGCCTTCCCTCATCCTTAAACCAAGCGTAACCCACGGAGAAACCGAGTATTTGACGGCGACATCTTTTCCTTCTGGCATGGTGATGGGTGCCGTTGGCATTGTTTTCCCGGTCGCCTTTTCGAGCCATTCTTTGGAGAACAGGTTCAGGTCAATTGGCGATAAAATGGTCGCCCTATCGTCATAGTAAGTGCCGGGGAGGGAAATTAGATCTCCAGTGAATTGCCAACCAACCATGTTTTTCAGAGTAACGCCAGGTGGCAGTAGTGGTGTTTTGCCGTAGGGCAGGTAATAGACCAGATCCTCCCACTCCAGAGTGAGCTTTTTGTTTGATTGGACGACGTAATTAGCTACCCAATTAGAATAATCGCCCAACCATTCTGACATACCCTGCGCATACGAGGTAACAAAGCCGTAGCTGGTATAGAGAATAACTGATTTGTCTGCTCTGGAAACCAGGTAGTCCACACATTGTTTGGCATGTTTAGCGATCAGGTCTGGGCGAATTCTAGGGACAGCACTCCAAGAAATTTGCTTAATAACGGCCTTGTACCATGCGTCCCAATTATTCCACCATTGTTCAATGTCCAAAACGTAGGCGAAAATATTCCGGCCTTTATTAATGGAAAGAAAGGTGTCGATTTGCTTTTCCGGGTAATAGATCGGATCCACCCAATGATAGGGGGCAATTGGCATTTCATCTTTTTGGCAGTCAGTGTAATGCTGGTCGAATTTTATATCTTTCGATAAACTGCCGGATGATTTGGCGATGACCGCCCCAACCCCCTTCGAGCGAAGCAAGGCGGGTAAGATCTTCTTCTGATACCTCGAAACGTCAACAACATATGAACTTAACATAACAACCTCATAAAATCACAAAATTAAGGCGTAGGCGTTGATGTTGGTTTGCACCAACCAGAGAAGATCGCCGTCATCGTAAGCCCCACTTTGGACAATCGGATTGACGATGATTACAGGCAACATTTTTCTAGCGGCTTGAATTGGGTTTGAAATAACAGATCTTGCCCAACTCATCCTGAGATCGTGATTTTCGGTTGAGACATCTTCACGGATGATGGTGTCTGCGGATTGCAGACAGGCTACCACAACCTTTTTCTCGATGTTGGCGTTTGAATAAATTTCGTTGTAAATTTCCAGGTAGTTCATAGAAATGATCCTCACTTGATTTGTAATACGCTAAAGGCCAATTGGCGCGGGCGGGATAAAAAAAAGACGGCCCAATGGCATGAATTCAAGACCAAACAGGTATTGATCGTAAACATAGGTGGTCCAGGTGTAGGGGCCACCACTTTTTTTATAAGCAGCCCCACCCTCATACCCTGTTCCTGTCAGGTGAGAGAGAAGGGTTTGACCCGCTGTTCTTGCGTTGTCGGTGCCGGAGTTCTGTTTGTAAAACTCCAGAAATAGCTGACCAGATGCCAATGTGGGGTTAAATGAGAGGTTTCCAGGACTGGGCAACACACTTGTATACTGACTTGAAGGGTTAGTGTTCCAGCCTATCGTTTCCCAAACGCCAAGAATGATGCCCCTGTTCTCACCCGAAGCGTTCACCTCAACCAGGTAATCGCCCGGTGCGAGGTCTTTTCGGGCAAAGACCCCGAAACCAACATTGCTTCCGGAATAAGATTTAATTGTGTCTGGTGTTACGCCGCCGATCCTGACATAGTTGACCCCGCCCAAACCGCCTTTATTGAAAAGGAATAGAATAAGGCAAGCAGGTGATTTGTCCGCCGGAATGTTTACCGTGGAGGACCAAGTACCAGTTGTGCCAGATGAGCGTGTGTCTAATAATGCAACATCAATTGCCATATAATCACCTCATTATGAAAGAGGGGAGATGGAGCGAGCAATCCATAGCGTGACATTCACCTGCTTGATGGTTGCAACGCTATCCACATTCAAAAGGATGGCGTAAGGCCAGAAATCGGTTTCTGATGGTTTGTCAATCACATGCCCAGGCCAGTTCAGGCTTACCATGTTTGGATAGGTGGCTTCGTTCCAAACATACTTATAGCCAGATCTCGCAGATGAGAGCGAGGGCTTATTTCCAGAGGCACAGATTGATTCTGAAACAGTGGGGGGGTATGAGCTTAAAACCTTCTTCCAGACATCGATTGTGATTGATCCGGTTTGATCAGCAACCATATCCACTCGGTAGATCTTCCCACGGACAGGCACAATAGCAGCTACAGGAACCGGGCCGGTTGTGATAACAGATTGAGCGGATCCAATCACAAAGGGGATTGCATACACTCCCAATGCCCAGGATCGGTAATCGAGGACTTTATTTGCCGGGACATTGGTATCACCATAAGAAACCGTCAGTCTTGCGAGTGGGATTTGAAAAACGGTGCTAGATCTCGTAAGTGTAGGTAAGGATGGAGAAGATCCGGGCGTTCCTTCCACAATTTTCAGGGTCATGGATCGGGCGGTCCAGTCTACTTCACACACAACCCAATCGTATCGGTATTGTCCGGCGGTTGTGGGGGCGGCGCTTACTGGTAAGATCGTTTCCTGATCGGAGAAGAAATAATTGCCCTTGATGTGAGCCGCTCCAGGTTTGATTTTCACTTGCATACCAGATGCGTCAGCGTAAACAAAGAGGTCGTCATCAACGCCGCAGATAACGCCATCCTGCAACGATTTGCCAATGGTTTTAACCCAATCAGCCTGATAGATAGGCTGGTTATCGAAGAAATAGAATGTTTCGGTCATCGTGCCTCACTTTATTGACTTGTCTCAATCTGGTTGACCCGATCAGTTAGGTCTTCGATCCGCTCAAAGGTATTAGAAAGAGGAATGTCTTTCAGGGATCCGATAGTTGGGACGATCTTTTCTTCACCATCCTCATCAATTGAAAATTTGACTTCCGTGACGGTTTCCTGCAGGACAACCGCTTCATCAGCAACGGACACCAGATCTCCTAGAAAATAATCCACCCCATAAGTGAAACCCACGCCACCAAGCTCATTTGGCACGATGGTGTAACCCTCTTGCTCCTTCTTTTTCTCCAGTTCGGCTTCTCCCCAATTCTGGAGCTTTGCGCTGTCTGGTTCGTTGCGCTGGTCCTTCATCATCTCAACCAGCCCCCAGGTGCTTATAGAGTTATTATCATAAACACAAACATTTGACCTTGACGATCCTTCGCCCTGGCCTAGCACAATTGCGTAATTTGCTTTTGGAGCGCGGAGTTTATGCTTGAATGATTGCAGGTTTCCAAAATCGGCAGAGAATTTGACTTCGGTGGTTCTATCGGTAGGTTCAAACACCTCAAAGACCAGCCTGCCAAGCGTGGAGTCGTAACGAACGCGATAACCAACCCCGCCCATTTGGGCGAGGTTATAAATGAGGGTAAGAAGGTTGTCAAAGCGAGCGTTGCCGGTTACGGTTAATCCCAGGCCAGAAGAAGCGCCAACTTGGAAATTCGGTAGTCGCCTTCGTTCAATTGCGGATGGGCCGCAGTTGTAATCCACGAATTCCAAAATAACAGCTTCGGCAAGTCCAGTCCTCGTATCGTAAGCGGCTGTTGAGAAGTTCCATCCAACCGGGTCTGGCACAGCAACGCGATCCCCAATTCTGGCAAGATCATCCTTTCCCTTGAATGTCCATGACCGTGAGAGAAAGGACTCCGCATCCATAGCCGTTTCGAGTTCTTGGACCACCCCAGAGAATACTTCAACGTCATTCCGGACGATGATAATGCCTTGATTGACGGATAGCGGGAGATCCCCTTCACCTGAAAGGGTCCAGCTTCCACCCAGGCAAAAGCGGGAAATGAATTCCAATCTTTTGTACCTGGTAATTTCGGAATTCCGAGTTAAGTCAGGGTTTCGAGAATAAATGCGGTATTCAGCAGACATCTTACACCGTTAAATATGCTGGAGTGTACATGACGGTAACAGAGGTGTTTCCATTTCCTCCAACGATTTCCACTTCAACCTGGTTATTGCCTTGCTTCATAGGGAAAAGAGAGCTTGCAGGTGTGAGGTAAGCGAAACGGTTAACTCCATCTCCATCACGAATGGATCTGGTTCGAGGTCTGGTATCAATAATGAGGCTTTCTCCAGTCAATAGGGTTGTGTCAACAACGATAAATTTTCCACTTGTATGGTTTGTAACGTGAAAATGAGTACCTGGCCCGGTGATCGTGATGACAGGCCATGCTTCCACGTCTCCACTATTGGTCAATGTCGCGGTCACGGTGCTTGAAGAAGCCGCAAACCTTACAGGTAAGATGGGAAAGAAATTATAGGGAGACCAATCCCCTGACACCTGCAGCGTAATTGGAGAAGCTGCGTAAAAATAAGGGTCAGATGCGTAGAAGTCAATCACTCCACGGATCCAGTTGGTGAATTGATCCGGCCCGGTACCATCAGACGAGAGGCCAGAGCGGTAGCGGCAATTCAAAACCCTTGTAACACCTTCGTTTGTGATCCTCAATTGACCATCACCTTTGCGCGGATCAAGAATGGAAAGCATGGTCCTAATTCTGGACATAACCGATCCCCGGTCAGCGTCAATCACCATGATTGGCAGAAGGTAATCACGTTGAGAAATTCGAGCAGCGTTTACAATCGAGCCGTGAATGAGGGGAGATGAGCTTTCCTGAAATTCAAAACCCGGCATGAGATCATTCGAGATCCCAACCATTGAGTAAGTATTCACCCGGTCATTCAGGTTAATAGAGATCCCATTTGCATTCGTGAAGGCAACGTTATAACTCATCCAGCACCTCTAAAATCCGTAGGCCATCTCCCAGGACGAAATAGCCCCGGCAAGTGTGTTCTCGTCCAGATCGCGCCCATTGTTATTGACAGTAATGTTTATGGTCTTGCTGTTATAAGTTGATAGATTGGCGCCCATATCAGGCAGCTTATTATTTGGGATAATGGTTCCAGTAGTGGAAGGCGTGAAAAATTCAGGTCCTTCTTCACCAACCAGGTAGGTTGTTCCAGGATAAACTGTGCCGCCCCTGGCTTTGCCGCCGGGTTTTCCTCCACCTCCACCGATCCCTAAAAGGTTGGCCGCCCAATCAGGGATAACAGCGTCAGCAATTGCACTTAAGAACGCCTTGATTTTATCGATAGCGGTTTGAATTGCTTTTGCTATGTTGTCGAAGCGCGTTTTGATAGCGTCCAGCACCTCAATTCCTTTATTTTTCAGGTTGGTAAACCAGTTGATAATGTCTTGAATTGCGCCATCAACAACAGCTTTCCCTTCCTCAAAGGTCATGCCAAAGAAGGTGTCCAAAACCCAGGTTGCAAAGAGTTGCATGTTTTCCCAAATATTGGTAACCAGGTCCTCAAAGATGCCCTTAACGGTTTCTGCAGCACCAGGGAAATCCCCAGTGAATATTTGCATAATGAGCGTGCCGAGCGACAGGATGGTGTCCATCGCCCAGGTAAGCGAATTTTGAATGATGGGCCAGTAATTAAGAAAGGCTTCAACAGCAAAATTAATGGCAATACCCAGGTTGGTTAGAAAAGCCTGAATTAATGGGCCGTTGTCGTTCAACCAGGTTCCCATTTGATCCAGCAAACCTCCGAGTGTGGTGAGGTATTCTGTTACCAATGGGCCGAGAGTTTCTCCCAGGTTGCCAAAGATTTCAGTTATTACCTCACTTATGCCAGGCCCCTGTTCGGTGAAGAATTGACCGAACTTCTCAAAAGTAGAGAAGATCCCAGAGATGGTTTCTTGCAATCCATCGGGCAACCCGGCGGTCAAGGCTTCCAGAAATTCGCTGGTGAACTTCCCATCTTGCATAACTCCAGCGTCACCAATTGCGCCAAATAGGTTGCCGAAATATGAACGGATTGGGCCGGTGGCCTTATCCATTGTGGTGATAAACCCAGTGATTGACGTGCCAAGTTGGAGGCCAAAGTCTTTAATCTTTGCCATTGTTTCAGGGCTGGAAAGCATTCCCACAAAGTCAGTGACATAGGGTTGAATGGCTTGAAAAGTCCCGGTGAAGAATCCCCTCAACCCTACCTCTTTAATGTCCTGCAGGGATGAAATTAAGCCTGAAAAGGTTGTAGCTTGCTTTTCAGCGGCCCCGCCAAAATCTTCTTCAATACTTTTGGTGATCGCTTCAATGGCTTGATCCGCAGGAACCAGGCCTTTTGAGATCATCTTTTCAAGCTCGGCGGTGGTAATGCCAAATGAGTCAGCCAAAATTTGACGGACAGGTATACCCGCTTCCGTTAATTGCATGATCTCTTGTCCAGCAAGTTTCCCTTTGGATTTTATCTGGCCAAGAGCAAGAGCAATCCGGTTCATAGTGTCGCCGCTTGCTCCAGTGGCAGAGGTGTAATCCACCATAGCGGTAGTTAACCGTTGCGCCTCATTCGTGGTGAAACCATAAGCCATAGCCATGCGAAAACTATCGGCAATATCTTTTTGCTGGAAGGGTGATTTTATAGCGAGTTCCTGGATCCAGCCTTGAAGTTTTTGGGCTTCAAGGCCTGCAGCGCCCATAGCTTCGCCTAGCGAAGATGCCATACCAGCATTGACCATCTCACGAGCAGTAAGGGATTGAAGAGACATTCCCAATCTCTCATAATCAGCGTAGGCCGATAAAGCAGCTTTTCCGAGATTTGAGATCCCTGAAAAGATATTTTGAATAATTGCTGCAGACAGGATCCCGCCAGCGATATTACCCAAACCGCCTAAAGCAGCCCCCACCTTACCGAGTGGGGCAGAGGCGTTGTCTTGACCATCAACCACAATAGATATTTTGTACGTTTCGCCCATCGGTTTTCCTCATCGTTTGCGCGGCTTGGTGCGCTTTTGGACCTGGTTTTCACACGAAATCATCTGGAGGTCTTCGGCAATATATCTCATCGGGATTTGCGAGAATGTGAGCGGGTCGCAGTGATAGACGTCTCTACAAAGTTGCAACCGGATATATTGCCAGGGTGCTGGCTTTTTGGTCCACAGGTGAGCCAGCACCCCGAGTTTTAGTTTTTTGAGTCCGTATACTCCATTACCTTTTCCAGGATCGTTTTGATGACACCTTTAAGGTCGATCAGCTTGCGATGCCGGAACCCGCCAACAACGAGGCGGTCCAAAATGTCAAAGACCTCACCAACGGTGTGCCCTTGCGAATTTCCGGTGGTCCAATCGAGCAAGATCTCATAATCTCCGGCGGTGAATTCTTCGACATTCACTTCAATATCAATGGTGCGGGGCTTCGGTTGGGTGGATGGAGCTTTTTTTGATCGAGCTGTAGCCATGTTCTTGTCTCTTTTCTATTGAGTTGTTTTCACAACTTCATAAAATTACGCTGAAACGGTGGTTTGAGAGATCTGGGCGGTTTTCAATGCAAATTCAGCCAGCAGAGCATCCGGGCTAGAGGCTTCACCTCCACCAGCGTTAACCGTGGTCAGAAAGCCAAAATCGGTTTCCCACTTGTAGTGAGTTGCGGCGTTACCGCGTGGATACCAGATAAACTTGACCTTCTTCTTTGCGGCCTTTGCATCGAACAGCTTTTTGGTGGGGTCAGCGTCATTCTCCGTGTAAATCGCCTTGACGGTTACATCTCCAGGCGCGATCTTTCCGGCGGTCAGAATGGCGGTATTACCCTCGGCGGTATACGCTTCACCGATCTGCGTTTCAAAGCCGGAGATTTCGACAGACGCGGCAAAACCACTCATATCAGTGGGTGAAGCATCACCCTCGATCTGGTAAGCGACTTCGGCATCAGCGAAAGACATTCCATCAGTAGTTTGAGACATTTTTCACCTCATCTAAAAACAGTTGACGTTTACAGAAATTATTTCGTGGAGATAGGTTTCTCCAGCGATTTCAGCCATACCATCAGCGTTAGATGGTTGGTCATACATGATGGCCTTAATCAGGCTATGGTTTTTGATGTTCAAGCAAGCGGTTGCGACTTCCTGTTCCAGGTCATCCAATAGGTTTTCTGCGGTTTGTTCCGAGTAAGACTGGTCAGGCTTTTTGGGGTACAGAACAAAGATGTGAATGTTGAGAACAAAATTTGAATTGAGCCCCAATCCGGTAAGCTTATCCCTTGCAGATCCAGAAGAGGTGATATACACCACCGGGCTTGCGCCGTTGAAGTCTGCGACCTGATATGGGTAAACTGCTTGCGCTTTTGTTACGCTTGCTTGCAAATAGGCGGCAAGCGCGGATCTAACATCTTTTCGATTGACCACCGTCATTGAGCAAATCCTCGTAAGAATTCTCTTGCAACCGCCCGGCTAATGCGTGGTCCGTCCTCATCCCGAACCCTGGCGTAGAAGGCGTGTTCCCCGCCGCGAGCGTGTTCAATTGGGCCATATACGGCTGTCTTTTCACCTGATCTAGGGTTTTCTGCGTTTGGATCTATGAAGATCACCCCACGAGGTCCGGCAGCAGTAAACTCATATCTCATTCTGTGGCTAGCACGCAAAGCCCCGGTATCTACATGAGTTTTTCGTATAGCAGATTGGTGTGTCAAGATCAACCCGGCTTGCACCGCCAAGCCCAATGCGCCACCTGGTCTTAAGGCGCGGATATGAGCGGAGTTGGCTTTTTGTGCCTTTTGAATACCTCGAATAGTGGCGGTCATCTGTTAATCACGTCCTCTATTACAAGCTGGTAGGTGGTTTGACCTCGAAAGTCATCCCACGGAGAAACGCCCTTCACCAGGTAGGTTTCTCCATCCACCACCACCGAACAACCTTCGGAAATTGCGAGGCGCGTTTCAGATTGCAAATACACCTCATAGACTTTGGTGGGTGATTGCAATTCCATGCGCCGGATCGTTTCTGATGAGACAGGCATTAGCGGGGTAACCATTACATCAGCCAACTTCGACCAGGCAGAGGACCGCTTTCCATCGACAATATCTGCGGGCTTTTGAAGGACAGCACTTTTCCAGGCAAGATGAGCAAACGAGGTCATACATAATCCTCATTCTTTTCTTGGAAATCAAGCCGGATCGTGTCGCCTACGAGTGGCGCATCACCATAACGGAGCAAGATCTTCTTTTCGAGTCTGGCAATAGCCTTCTCCACCTGCTCAGCGAGCTGGTTGAGATCTTCCCGGCGAGGACCTAGCGCGATATTGACTGTGTCAATGTTGCCGGATATGTTTTCCAGGCACCGCCGTTCGGCCCGGTCCAGAAATTCACTGATCCGATTACCCTCAACTATGGAAAGAACAGAGTCAGTAACCGTACCGATATCCAATTGGTAACCCATCTCGAATAAAGAGGCAGAGATTGGATCCACCAGATCCGCGTTGTTGCCATCGTGGGTTGCTCCATCAAGCCCGGCAACGGTCATTTTTCCACCGCACCGAGCGATCAAAACAGTTTCTATTTGAGCGCGTGTCAATGCCATAAGAGAAAGGGGCGGGCTTTTCACCCGCCCCACCTTTCAACTTTTCTATCCGGCGGGTTCGCTTTCGTTATCGCTGCCGGGCTTTTCCTCATCCTTCTTTACGGTTTTTCCGGTTTTCGAGGACAAAGCCTTTTCCAGCCTTTCCAGGCGTTGGTCAATTGAATCGAGCCGTTCAGCGATATGCTCCAGGGCTTCGGTTTCGCGGATGTTTTTAAGGGCTTCTTTAACTCCCATTCAACACCTCTTCTTATCGACCGTAAGCGGAAGGAACGGTGTAGGTTGAGCCGGAGTCGAGGAACATGACACAACCATTGAGGCGGTTGCCAACACCAAAGCCGCGGCGCATCTGGTAGTACGCGCTTTCGAGAGGAAATTCTTCATCGCGGGCAACCAGGGTCAGGCCAGAGGGCAATCCGGTTTCAGGCGGGTCAACACGTTCAATGATCGGCTTCGGAGCGTCCATGTGAACACCGACCATGTAATTGGCCGGAACGCGGTCCCATTCCACAATCCATGCACCGCTGGAGTGGCGCCCCTTGATCCGGCCCGGCAACCCGGCAGGAAGTCCAATCACCTGCGCGGTATTAGCGCCAGGGACGATAAACTTGTCCCCAACTTCTTCAACCATCGCAAGGGCCAGCACTTTGGCGGTCTGCGCGGAATTGATGAATACCACCAGGTTGTCGCCATAACCAAAGTGCTCGTAGATCTCCGCGACAATGGACTTGATGGGATCGTTAGTGTCCGAGATGGACGAAGCCGCATAGCCAGAAACCAGGTAATGGTTGTCCTGTGCTTCGGTGTCCGATGAGACAACGGCGGGATACAGCGTGCCGTCATTGTTGGCAAGCGGGACAACCGACAAAACACCGTGAATTTCGTCTTGGAAAGACCATGTGGTGTTGTTGAACAGGGCGCGGAGGATCTCACGGCGCACAGAATTTGCGGCACGGATTTGGAGGCTATCCAGATGGATATTCAGATCTTTTACGGACATATAAGCCATCTGGACCCGGTTACCGCCAACAGCGTCCTGGAAGTCAAGCAGAGGCAGGGCGATATCCCACGATCCACTGGCTTTTGTGTTAGCGGGCGGGGCCTGGTTTGTTCCGGGCTGCATGTAACCAGAACCCGGCAGCTTGTATCGGCGTTTGAAGTCCGAGGTCCGCTCATCCACAAACACGGAAAGGGCGCGGTTGATTTCCTCATCAATACGAGCGATTTCCTGTTGAACCGCATCGTATACGATTTGCTGGCCCACCTGGTTTACAAAGGTGCGATCTGCAGCGTAGTCCTGCACATTGAGCAAGCCAAAGATATTCGACATAATTCACCTCCAAATTAGCGTCCGGCAACGTACAGGCATTTCGTGCCATCCGGCAGAGAGCCAACAAAGCCAACCACCACAGAGACAGTACCAGCGGCGGTGTCTACTTTCCCGGCATCGTCAGACAGGTAGACCGGAGCCATAGCATTTAAGCTGGACACGGTAAAACCCGATACATATCCAGCCATCAAAACCGGGCAGGCGACACCAGCCCCAACACTTTCTAACGCAATACCGATGAAGGTGTTAGCGGCGGCATCATTCGCGTCAGCAACAACGAGCAAGCCGGAAGTGTTGAGGGTCACAGCTTGGCCAGCGGTCACGGCAACAGCAGTCTTATATCCAAGAACTTCGCTCTTGCCGGGGTATACCTGGGCAATTTTGGAAGTCGTTTTTGTAATTTCAGCCATTGTTTACCTCACTCTAAAGACTTATTTTCACAATCCTACAAAGTAAAGATACGATTGGGCTGGTCGTTATTCTGGTTATTGCCCTGGTTGGCTTGTGGCTTGGTCTGCAGGTTCGGTTTGGGCGTCCCTCCAGACTTCTTTTGACCGCTCGGATCTACAAGCCAGAAAGGCTTTTCTTTGGCAATCAACTCCACAGCTTCTTTTACGCCCTTAAAATCCCCGGTTTCTTCCTGGGAAATTTTTGAGCGATCAATGACCAACCAAACATCTCCAGCGGCTTCTGGTCGGAAGCCAACCTCACCAGCAAGGCGAACAACCTCGGCCTTCAACAGCCTTTCGTTTGCTTCGGCCTTAAACTTTTCAGCATCAGCGAGGGCTTGTGCGGCCTTTTCTTCGGCTTTTTTGATGGCATCCTGGGCCTTCTCCAACTCGGATTTCTGCGCTTCGTCAGCTTGCCGCTTGGCTTCAACGAGTGCTTTCGCATCATCCAGCTTCTCAACACCTAGCGTTTTGAGAATATCTGCGATGGTGCTGCTTCTGGCTTGCTTTGCGCGATCCGCAAACATAGCGTCCAGTTCGGCCTGAGTGTAGGACTTTTTTTCATCCTTCGGCTTTTCGCCACCATTCCCACCATCTCCATTGTTACCGCCAGTTGAACCCCCGGCGTCAGGGTCATCGGAGAAATAAAATGTGGGCCGAATAAAATGCAGGTTTTTCATAGACCATCCCTTCATCATCCCGGTTTTTCCGCAACCGTAGCGTAGAATAAAAAAACACAGAACCCGGAGCCAAAATTTTGGCTTCGGGTTCTGTGCCTCGGTCAAGCTAATGAGATTATAGCACGTTCAAGGCGTTTGACATCAATTAGGATCCTTCTTTTGACCATGCATGTAGTCGGTCTTATCGATTTTCCCCTCTTTTTGCATTTTGTAGAGCTTTTCGAGATCTTCCTGGTTTTCGGGGATATAAATTGTAACGGTCTTGCCGTTCATTCCGATTTTCTTTTGCTTCTTCATCCTTCAAACTCCGGGGGTAAAACGATATATTCAAACTGGTTGCCAAACTTACCGTTGACCCAATTTGGTCCAACATGGGCCATGAAAATTCGGTGGATGGGAATATCCTCAACTAAAACGGTAAACCCATCAAACCGAGCTGCAGTAGAGTAATCAGAGGTCCAGCTCTCCAAAACGGAGAACATATCAGTCGGGTTTTTCAAGCCGCGATACAGCCTAACACTGGTTACACCTTGTGAGCGAAAGAATTCCTGTGTTTGATTATACATTTGCCGGATCGTGGGCTGCAAGGCTTTTACCAGGTTCTGATCTATGGCCGTGTTCTTCGGATCCCAAACCCAGGTTTTTAATCCGAATTCTTCTTTTACGGCCCACTTCATGTGAGTGGGCGTTCTGTACCACGACCCATTACACCATGCTTTGGACAGGGCGGTTGGAGTAGGCGTTTCGATGTCTGCTCCACCTGGCTTCGCAACCCGGTAAGATCGGATCTTCTTGGGTGAAGATCTGTCAAGCGGCGATAGACCTGCCAGTTTGCGCCTCTTGTCTTCACCCCGGCGATCCTTCTCGGACCCAGCCTCTTTTTTCATCTGGTCAGTTATTCCGTCATCGTAGTCTTCGTAATAGAGGGCAATCGAGGTTCGACAATAGTTATGAAAGGGCGACCAATCCAGATGATCCGCATAGCGGGGTGTGCCAGTGAGGTGAAAGGGTTCGTCAAACGGGACGTGCTGGCCATGCACATTCAAACAGCAATCGGTTGTCCGTGAGTCAACAGCGACTACGGCGAGCTTCTCAATTCGGTTTTTCTGTTTGGTGCTGGTTTGTACCACGCCACCCCATGTTGTCCACATTAGAGAGGATATCCAGGTGGAAACAGAAGCAATTGGATCTCCAGGGCGCAATACCCCGATCCGTTCTTCATCACCTAAAATCAGGTCAACATCGGAACCGACCTGCAGAATGCCTTTGGTAGTTTTCCATTGTTGTTCGACTGTGCCTACCACAGCGTCTAAAGCAGCTTCTCTTTGGGCTTGTAATCCTAACGCCATAAAATCATCAGTGGGCTTAACTCCGTAAAATTCAAGCTGCTTTTGAGCGTCCCGCAGACCATATAATTGCGCCTTTTCCAGCAAAGGCGCAATCTCAAAACGGATGGTGCGGATCAGGGCAGTCATTACCTCATTTGCCGCCCATATTTTGTTTCGATCCATAAGGGCTTGGCGCATACTTCGCCGGGCGTTGCGATAGGCGGTCATAATCACTCCACGCGGGTGATTGATGGTTCCAGCCTTCGCAAACAGGTCCAACTGGTAAGCATTTGCTTTCAATGCGGATTGAACAGCCAACTCTAGCGGGTTCATTCGCCCTCATCCCTCACATATTCAACAGTGTATAGGAGGACTTCGCCAGCGAACTCCCTTGCCCGGACAATATCGGCAGCGACATCTTCCGGTTGAGTTGCACAATCACATAGCCAGGCATGGTATTTAACGTTGCCAAACACGATCAGCGTTAAGACCAGCTCACTTCCACAAACAGGGCAGATTGGGCGGTTATTGATTGGATTAATCTTCTTCTGATTGAGATCCATCACCAGCTTGTCCCACTTCCCCGATTTCGGTTTCACCTTCTTCGGACCCCTCCGATAACGCGGCAATTTGCTTGAATGCTTCGAGCCTTGCCTTGTATTCTTCTGAGTTGGTGATTTTGAGAATATCCTCATCAGACCATCCATGCCGTTCGAGAAATAACGGAAGGGGCATACCATTAGATTTTGCAGACTTCGCCACATTCCAGAAAGTTTGTTCGAGTTCGAGTTCATCAGCCTTGTCCTCTTGAAATACCGGGCGATCTGCTATGGAATGGTCCAGATCTCCCTTATCGTAGCTTTCCAGGTCAAACCCTTCAAAGCCGTCATAATGTCGGAAGCCGCCAATAGCAACGGCCATCATTTGTGCCCTTACCAGCGCGTCATCATAATTCACCCGGCGATCTCGGACCTTGTTTTCAGTAGGGCGTTGGTTCACCCTCAAAGCCCGGCCTGAAATATCGCCTTTCACATTGAGAAGATCGGAGTTCAATTCAGGGTAGTCCTTCTCCAGAATTTCCAGCAGATCTTTTACATAAGCCGCGGTGTCAGAAATATTCAGGTTTGACACCAAAGGATATGCAGAAGATCCAACAGGGCCATAAAATACTGGTGTTTCTTCCCTTATTGGTAATTCGTTTTGGTCTGACGCTTCGGTATATGCTGTTCTGGCTTTTGAAGTTGGTTTACTAACACCAGAGAAAAGCCAGGGCGCGTCCACCATTTTTCGGATCTGGTCAGAGAGTTTGGATGCTACGTCATCCACTTCGCGGAATTTTGCGTGCCCACCCTGGTATTCGCTAAAACCAAAGTTGAGGCCAACGTTATTGTGCCGGATAAACACCATCGGCACGAAACCGTAGGGTTCGCTCCATGTGTGCGCTTCGTTCCCCCAGGCATAGGGCGCGTCATTCTTGAAAAGTTCGTAAACCACCTCATCCCCATTTCGTGAGGCGACTTCCCGATAAACGACAAAACGGTTCAGGTTTTCGGGGTCTTTCAATTCCTGCTCAATGACATAACCCTTCACGTTGCCCATTTTGTCCAGGTCAACACTTTTGATCGTGCCAGGGTGGATGATCTCGAAGAATACTTTTCTCTTCTGGACATCATCAATGACCTTGATTGCGACATCGCCCAGGACGGTTCCCCAAAGGGCGCAGATGTTTTTGTTTGTTTGCCAATTTGACCATCTCCAAACTTGCGCCAAAGCACCACGGAGATCCTCATTTTGAGTTTGGATGGGTGTTGCGGTTGATTCGTCATTTCTCGCAAACGGATCCAATGGGCCACCCCAAAGATGGGTTTTCCAAAATTCCCCCAGGCGGTAGGCCGGGTTATAAATGCCCCGAATTGCCTTGTAGAGGCCGTAATTGGATTTGAAAATTCGCGCCCAGGCGTGGATTTTGGAGTAGGCCGTGTTCTCGTAATAAGACCAATACAGGTCGTAACGGAATTTTCTTGCTTCAAACGAGTTGAAATCGGCTTCTCCAGCCATAATATCTGCAGAGAGCCAGCCTTCACGAAATGCCCGGATCCCATTTTGCAACCGTTGAAATATTGTTGTCATAATCACCCTCGGTAAGTAGATAAAACGTTATGTCCAACCTCTAATGAGCCAAATGTCTCACCTGCAGCGGCCAACGCCAGCGCCCACGCCCAAAACTTGTCTGCGTGATGGCCTTCTCCACGATCATTGTCAAACTGGATCGTTTGGGATGATGACACCAGCTTGCGGATAGAGTGGATCTGATAGATAAAATCCCTTTCCAATGGGAGCGGGACTTCTCCACGCTCGGCCTTCAACTTCGCATCAGTGGCCCACTTCTGTTTTGATGCCCCTGAGAATGTAACCCCTTCGCACCGGTCAGAATAACGGCGGTGTGCATCCTCGGCCAATTGCATACCAAGCCCGGTTTGATCAATCAGCATCCTGATAATAGGTAAGGTGTCCATCAATCGGCACAAGACGGCAAACTGGTCATCAAACTCGGTGTTTGCCATAGATATATTGAGGCGAAATGGTAAGTGATCCAGCATAGTTCTTCCGGTCAATACGATTTCCGATTTGTCTTTTGTTCGCCCCATGTCCATGCCGCCAACGAGACGATCCTCAACTTTCCCTTCAATGATCGCCCTTGCGACCTCATCAATGACAGCCAATCCCTCATCAACGCCGTTTACAATCCTGTACCAGAGCTTTCCTTGTTGGGCTAAGATCTGGTTTCGTTTAATCAGGTCCCAAGAGATCCAAGAAATGGCTTCATCCAACCAGGCGCATTCGTATTCCTGTTGGAAATCTTCGAGGACTGAGTTCTCATAAATGGTTATAAGACGGTTTGTGCCAAACAACCTCACTCGGTCATCAGTGTTCATGTGAGGTGCCAGCTTTTTGGCGTTCTCGATGTCTTTGCAAAAGGCCCGGATCATCCACCAGGGGATGGCCTTGCGCTTATAACCAGGAAATTTCTGTATTCTTTGGGTGAAGATTTCCCAAAAACGGCCTCTTGCGCCTAGAGGGGAAGATCCAATTCGCAGTGATCCACCTTTTGAAAGCACAGGAAGAACAGATTGATAGATCTCTTGATCGTTTGGGTAATGGGCAAACTCATCCAGGTAAATATTTGCTCGCGCCTTACCACGCAAGGGCCGGCAGGGGTGAGAAATAATGCGACTTCCATTCTCAAACTCTAGTTCAAAGCGGTTATCGATGACCAGCTTTTTCCTTACATCTGGATCGAGGGCTTCATGAACGTGTTTGGCATAGCGGATCTTTTCAGAGGCTTCTGCCAAATTGATTGAAAGGAAAATATTCGTGGAGCGGTCGTTTATATGGCAATCAGCAACGGAACCGGCAGCCGCCAACCATGACCATCCCACCTGTCGGCTTTTCAGATCAATTGAGAGTAATGATTGGTTGTTAAGGTTCTTAAGCTGGAATTCCTCCCACCTGGCTTCTGGATCTCCAGTAGCTTCTTGCAGGTTCAGGAATTCCACCAGGAAAAACAGGCGTGATGAAAGATCATTGAGATTTGCCATGCTTAAAACATAATTCCGGGGCGGTTATCGCCCCGGGTTCTGTATCTCGGTCAAGCCTATAGGCTTATTATTGCAACCGTTTACACTCCGCTTGGACCGAAAGCGATTACGAACTACCACGTCAATTTCGTAGATCTCGTAATTCTGCAGGGTTATTGTTACCTCACCCCATCCGGTTTCTCCCAGGATCTTTTCAACGCACGATTTGAGTTCGAGGGTTTCTTCCTGAGATAAACTTCGTCCCTGCAGGTCAGAGGCAGGTTCAATCCGTTGGATCTGTGGTATCTGATGCGCCATCTGCAAAGTCCTCTAGTTCTTCTTCTTCATCATCCAAAACAGCGTTAATAATCCCGGCTATATTCTTCCAGCGTTCTTGTCTTGCTTTCTGCAGGTCCACACCTTTTGTAACGTTGATGTTGAAATTGGCATCGTATAAGCCGAGAAGCTTTGCGCGTTGGTCAGATATTTTGAGGATCCGATCAATGCATGATAAATCTCCATTTGTCGCCTTCGACCATAATGTGTTCAGGAGTTGGTCAAGCCGGGCGATTTCAAGCCGCAGGGCTTGCGAAAGATCTTCAACTTGCTCTTTTTCCAGCCGTTCAGTAATCTTTTTTACGTCATTGGAGATTGTGCCAATCGAAATATTGAGGGCATCAGCAATTTGACGGTAAGACAAGCCAGCAAGGATATTGGCGGCAACCACTTTCCTGCGTTCTTCTGCGCGTAATTTTGCGGTTTTCTTTTCAACTGGTTTGCCCATGTTCAACCTCGTGATGTTCATTTTGGGCCAGGTATTCTTCCAGAATGTCCGCCATTTTGGCAAAGGCTGTGGCGGTGTTGATGATCCCTTCGGCCTCCTTAAACTCCAGCAGCTTATCAAAGAAACGGTCAAACTCATCAACACCAGCGATCAACCTGGTCCTATTGGATTTGCCAATGCGCTTAATCACATCGGAAACCCGCTCGATTTCGGCGGGCACAAACAAAATGGACGGCTCTTCCAGCCGGAGCGGTTCTTCATTCAGGCGAATAACATTCACCGGAGGTAATGTCTGGAGAAGGTTGTCATCCAAACCTGTGTAGATCTTGGCTTGGAGGCTATCGAGTTCATTCCATAAGTCCAAAAGAAGGGTGGGGTTATCCTGGCCCACTAGCGAATTATGGGAAAGCTGGATGGCAATTTGCCTTGACCGGGTAAGGTCCTCATCCGTGTATAACACCAGGATTTTCTGGATATTTGCTTCTTTCGCAGCTTGAACCCGGTGATTACCAGACAGTACAACAAAAGAGCCATCGGCCTTCTTCCAACAAAAGGGGAGGGTAGATAGGTTCTGGTCGTTCTTGATGTTGTCTACAAGCTGGTCAAACAGGCGTTTTGGCATGAAGTGGGCGTTCTTCTCCACTGGTTGGATCTCGCCCGGCGACACAAAAGCCAGCTTGTAAGGCGTGTATTCTCCGATCTCGGCATTGAGTTGAGTCAGGAGGTCGTTGATCCGTGTTTCGTCAGCCATTCGTGCAAAACCTCTTTCCAGGTAAGTTGATTGAATTCACCCTCATAATTGAGGTAGTGTTTGCCATCAGGCGCCACCCCTCGTTTCACCAGGTTGAGGACCCCTCTATACTTCATCGAGACAGGCCGTTCAGTGAAAGCGGTTGTAGAAAGCGATTTCAAGCGCAGCATGTTGATGCGCTCCATCATCTTTCGGGTTTCACCAGAGACAGCCAAAGAGACAACCAGCTTAGACAGCCTCTTATAGCGTGTGCCAGGGATGGCAAAATCAGAGTTGATATATAGGCCGGAGTGACCAAACTTCTCTTTTGCGAACTCGATAAAACCAACGGTTTGGTCATCCACCATTACTGCGAAAGCCCAGGTTCCTTGTCCGAACAGAATATTTTTCCCTAGAAATGCGTTCTTAAACCGGGCAAGATCTGAGGTTTTGATCGGCACAAGTTTGACCGTAGAATTTGCGGTTATTTCGGTGTGAAGGTTGGCTAGCCGGAGTTTTGGTAAGCCAGTCAGCAGTTTGTCTCGCAAGTAAACTGGCTTCTCGGTGATGTTGGAGTAGATATATACCGCTCTGGCACGCCCGGACTTCTGGACCATTATCGGATCCAAGCCGGGAATAATCCTATCGTCATACCAGACATATTGCCGTTTTCTCATCCAATCCAAAAGCCGATCGCGAGCGGCGTCATCAAGCATGGTATAGGATGGTTCGTCCCATTCAAAGATCTGGCCTAGCCGTTTATACATGCGCTCATAACCGCCAGCGTAGGTTGGGGCATAGCACATGAAAACGGAATCGGAATGGTCATTCTGGCAAAAGTGATCGTAGACATCTCCAGCATAATATCCATCAATCTTGATGCGAGCCACAGAGATCCGGGCATTGGTTTTTTCAAAGAGGGTGTCAAAATTGGCGAGGTAATTTTGCCACATGCGTTTTCGGTGAATGTTGTCCAGCTTTTCAAACTGGAGCATATCGAGCAAGATCATCACCACGGAGAGTTTATCTGCAGTGGACTTCAAGTAAGGAGCAAGCCATTCAAACCCCTCATCCTTTATTTGCAAGCGGAATTCCTGGTCAGTCAGGTAAGCACCAGCACAACCAGAATAGAGAGAAACGTCATTAGAAAAAATGCCTTTGGGCTGAACAACCTGGGTTAAAACCGCTTCGGAAGTGAAATTGCCGGAGCACCCCACGATGATTTTCTTGTCTTTCAAAACAGGGGTTAAGCTGGCAAGAAATTTCCTGACATCAGAGTTAATGGCACCAATAAACATTTGGACCCCAAAAGTTCGAGTGTAGGTTAGCGCAGAGAGGCAATAAGGCGACACCCCATACCAATAATCACAGAAGCGAGTTAAGACGGTCAGGTGACCGTAGGTAAGACCAATTAATTGGGTTATAACACGGTAGGAGGGAGTTGCCACCCTGGGCAAAGCGTATTACAACGAAAGTGCGCGGTAATGGTGAAACGGTATCACACCTGGTTTCCAACCAGAGGTTCGGGGTTCAAGTCCCTGTTACCGCTCAAAACGGTGAGCTTAATCGGCTTGCCGTTTTTTATTTATGACCTTATTTTCACAACTCAATAGGCTTAACTTTTGGGTTTCTCAAAGTTTTTATCAACAGCCCCAAATCACATCAAAAGGAGAGAAATCCATGAAAACGTGTGAATACAGAGTTGGCTTTATAGCCACCAAACCGGAATCCGCTTACAACGAGGTCGATGTTACCAAAACGAAGTTCGTTTTAGACCTTTCCGGGAAGAATAAAAACGCAGATGTTTACCAGTCAGATATTGTGGTTCCTGAAAAGAAATACGATCTGGTAGATATGTATCTGGAGATCATCATTCCAGGTCATCCGAAAGCGGAAGTCGTGCGCGAGAATTTGCAAAGCCCTGAAATTATGGCCCTCTTACCCCGGATTTTCAAAGGACACAGCTTCAATTTTGGTGGTGGACGGTATAACAGCATCCTCAACCAGGACGCACAAAACGCGGTCAATGAGTTGGTAAAAGAGTTGGAAAGCATCCCAGACTATTACACGCCGTGGACCGTAGAAAAGTGGATGGAAAAGGTTGAGGTTACCTCCCAGGCCAGTGATGAATTACTGGAACGTATAGCGCATGATTGTCTCGATGAGTTTGCCATGATGGGCGACAGCCATGTTCTTTTGGGAAACGGGAATGATCTTCTCATCCACCTCAAAAAGAAACGGACTAAGGCGCGAGAAATCTTGACCCAATAAGTAAAACCCATAAGCCCCGGCGTAAAAACCGGGGCTGTGTTTTTGTTTAACTCCAGATCATCCTAAAAACTTATTTTCATAATTCCATAAGAAATGCTTAACAAAAGGGTTTCTCAAAGTTTATATCCATAACCCCAAAATCACCCCAAAAGGAGAGAAACCCATGAAGTACGCAGACCTTCCGAAATCCGAGCAACCTTCCCACAAAATCCACGAATACGGCGGCAAGGTTCTTACCCCGGCAGAGCTTTTGGCCCTTGCAACCTTTGGGATGCCCAGCACTTCCGAGAAATTGGGCGAGCTTTACAAGGAATACGGCGGTTTGAGCCGGATCCCCCGCCACCGCATTTTGGAAATTGACGGTCTTGGCGAGAAAACTGCAGATGCGATCCAGGCCATTGTTGAGCTTACCCGGCGCGAGATTGTAGCACGCAAGCCAGATCGTGTCTCCATCCATTGTCCGCAGGATGCAGCGGATTTGGTGATGTACGAGATGTCTCAACTGGAGGTTGAGCAGTTGCGGGTAATTCTGATTAATACGAGAAACGAGGTTATGCGGGTAGTGAACCTCTATCAAGGCACCGCCAACTCATCTAACGTGAGGATTAGCGAAGTATTCCGGGACGCCATCCGGGAAAATGCAACAGGAATCATCCTGGTTCACAACCACCCTAGCGGTAATCCAGATCCAAGTCCAGAAGACGTGCAGTTGACGAGGGCGGCGGCAGAATCTGGTAAAATGCTTGACATTCGGGTTTTCGATCACATTATTGTCGGAGCTAACGGCACATATCGTAGCTTGAAGGAAGCCGGGCTTGGTTTCTAAAGACCTGCTTCATCCCCTACTTCAAGCGACTTCAAGGCGGGCGTGAAAAACGCCCGCCCCCTTTTTTTATTCAAGGAGGTGCGTTTGCGTTAAAACCATAGTGTCAATAGAATCGAGTAGAGAAAGGACCAAAATGCACGAGCTTTATGATGTTGGGTATCAGTCGATCAAGAATTCAGGTGTCCTCATCCAGCTTGCCGAGAAAATGGGTGCGGTGGTTTATGATATTCGGTTTTCTCCAAAGTCGAGCGATCCGCAGTGGGCCGGCATCAACCTGGAAATCACTTTGGGGGGACGTTATATCCACCTCAAAGAATTGGGCAACAAGAATTACAAGGGCGGTCCAATCGAGTTAGTGGATCAATCTGCAGGTCTGGAGGCGGTCTATAGCGAACTCCAAAACAGGCCAGTCATTCTCATGTGTGGTTGTTGGGACCGTGAGAAATGCCATCGAAAAACTGCAGCCCGATTATTCGAGTTGAGGTACGGCGTTGTAAGCATTCCTCTTACCTCACCTAAAATCAAGGAGATTTTGGGGATGGTAGATCCTCCAGAAATCAAACAGGACAGTCTATTTTAGCTAGGCCGGGCCAAAAGCCCGGCTTTTTTTATTTTAATACCTTCTGTCTGCTTAACTTTTGGGGTTCTTAAAGTTTATCAACATAACCCTATAACACTTCAAAAGGAGAGTAACCCATGAAATTCACACGGTACGACAATTGGAACCAGATCATAGCGACAGATTTTCTCGGCACATTTGAAGCAACCTACAATGAAATCGTAATTGCCTTCGGAGATCCAATTGTAAAAAATGGTTGCACTGTCTGGCAATTTGAGTTTGAGAACGGAAATGTTGGGTTTATCGTTTTGGGTGTCCGACCTGGTAATGGGGTTATCGAGTGGGACATTTATGGATTTGAAGCTGAGACAGTGGATCTCATTCAGGAGGTTTTTGAGCAGTACAGATAACACCTTCTCCACCAGCCCCGGCTAGAAACCGGGGCTGTTTTTTGATTTAAGCGCATTACCGGGCTGTAGAGATCAGCCCGGTAATGCTCACACAAGGAGGGAGAAAGATGGAGTACCAGTAAAGGAGAAATGAGCGACAGAAGAAGCAGCCTACTAGCGTTATAACACGGTGAGCGTTTTTGACAACCATAACTCATCATTTTGCCAAAGTTGGCCCAACCTGGTTATTGTACCTTATCGGCTATTACCTCCAGGTCGAATACGAAATTTTGGTTGGTTCTTTGGCGCAGAATTCACCTCATCATCCGAGTAGGCGTAGGGACCTTTCCTAACGGTGTTGACGATCTCCAACGCTTGGTCAATTTTCTTCTTCATCACCTCCAGTTCATCCTGCATGGTTCGCAAATGCCCATCGAATATTTGGGTTGCCCATTTGAGGCTTAATAGAAAAGCGGTAAGTTCTTCCAGTCCGGCAATCGTTGAATGTGTGTGGTTTTTTGGCTTGCTTCCTGTGTCTGACATAATTCACTCCATTCAGGTGATGTTTATCACATGGCGGTTAATGCGCTCATGTTATGGTGTTGAGGTTGTTGTAAATTTTGGGCGGTTTGGTAAACTTCTACAAACGAACCCACAACGGCACCTTAACAGTTGAATATTAAAAAGGGACAAAATTGGAGTTGAGATGTATCATTTAAGCATGATCGAAGCCGAAGTCCTAAAAATGCTTGCCTTAACAGAAATGTCCACGGCCACCAAACAGAGCTATGAGTTTTATTGCCGAGACTTCTTTCGTTGGTGGTTTGAAAACAACCCGGATTTAGATCCAATCCTGGTTTCAGTGGATGATGTCATGTTGTGGTTGAGCACTCATCCAAAATGGACTTCTTCAACCAAACATATTGCGGGTTCTGCACTTAAGAAGTTCTATCGGTGGAAATATGGGGAGCACCCATTAGAGCTTTTGAAGATCAAACGAGTTGACCCAGGCCCTCAAAGAACGCTGGACCGTGGAGAGTTGCTGGACGTTCTTTCTTCTATCGACACCACTACAATCGGCGGCATCCGTGATCTGGCGATCCTGTCTCTAATGGTTGATACAGGGATCAGAGCGACAGAGATCTGCAATCTCGAAATGGATAGGCTTAACCTGGACAAAAAACGTTTCACCGTGAAAGTGAAAGGCGGTGGAATTGCCGAAAAGTTGTTTTTTGACTATACGGGATTGTGTCTACGGAATTGGCTTGTCTTGCGAGACGAGATTGTGATGAAGGGCGTAAAGAATGTGTTTGTTTCAGTAGGGGGAAAACGTCCAGGAACCCCATTAACTAGATCGGGCATCCGGTATTTATCAAAGAAAATGTCGGCGCTGTCTGGAATTGCGAGGTTTTCCCCTCACTGTTTGCGCAGGACTTTTGCCACGCTTGCTACCGAGAACGGAGCTCCTAGCAGGGTGGTTCAGGTGGCAGGAGGTTGGAAATCGATCAGAATGGTAGAGAGATACACCAAAGCATTGAAGCCAGAGGCGATTGCGCCATTCAGCCCTATAGACAAGCTTATGAACGATTGAGAGTGATCGTGCGTAAGTTATGTGGTTAACAACACAAACGCATAACTGTGGATGCAGATGTTGTGGGTTCGACTCCCATCAGCCACCCCAAAGAACCGGCATTGCGCCGGTTTTTTCGTTAATAGATATTCTTTATTTTTTAGGGTTCGGAAGGCCAGGTAAGGTCCGTGGCGTTGACCGCGGGGGGGTTTAACCAGGCCAGCCAGCCAGTGGATCTCCGCTTTTGGGGTGTGTAGCGGTCAAAGCCAATCAGAAGCATGCTGCAACTAATCAACAAGGCGCCGAGCCACTGCAGGGGGCTGAGACGCTCCCCTAACCAGATAGCGGCCACGCTGACGGTGATAAGCAATTCTCCCAGCCCCAAAAGCGTGGTTTGCATACCGCCCAGGTGTTTGACCCCCAGGAAGAGAGTGATGCGTGAAAAAAATGTAATGGCGGCCATGCCTAACACTGGCCACCAGGGCGTTCCACCTGGCGGGAGTTGACGGTTGAAGAGGAGAAACGCCGTTGTTACCGTTACTGTCATGGAGAGGAGTGTGTAAAAAGTGACGGTGGGCGCCGGCACTTCCAATAGTACGCGCTGATTGATCAGGATGTGCAGGGCGTATAAAATGGCCGAGCCAATCATGAGCAGGGCTCCGGGCAGATCTGCATTTTGACTGCCCGTCGCGACTAATAGATACACACCCGGAATGGCTACACCTAGACGGATAAAGGTAATGCGGTTCACGGGCTGCGAATCCAGCATTTGCCAGACTGCCAGAAAGATGGGATAAAAGGAATAGATGAGGTGAGCGATGCTGGCATCCAGGCGGTTAAGAGCCGAATAATACAAGATGGATCCTAAGCCATTGAATAGGCCGGCCAATGCGCACCCAATCAGGCCAACTGGATAAATGTAAAAAAACTGTCGGTGTAGGATCAGCATGGAGACAAACAACATACCAGCCGCGATTGCGGTACGGAGGGTAACGAGGGCGAGGGGAGAGAAACCGGCAAAAAGGGCTTGTTTGCCAAAAATGGGAGTGAATCCCAAAAACAGGGCAGAAGAAAGTGCAGCCAAAATTCCGGTATTCCGGCTGCTCCTTTCTTTTATTTTTCTGGCTGTTTCGGCAATTACCTGAGAGCCGTTCATTGCACTTCCTGATTTAGTTGAGGAGTGATTTCACCTCATTTTGTAAGTCTTCGCTGATGAAATCGCCTTTTTGGAGCAAGTTTTGGATGCGCCCGCGCAGGCGCTGTTTTTCCTGCGGGGTTAATTCTTTGGCGGTTACCACTACCACAGGAATCTCCGCGGTCGATTTATCTTTTTGCAAGGCGTCCATCACAGCGAATCCGTCCATTTCGGGCATCATTAAATCCAAGAGAATTAAATTTGGCCGCTCTTTCTGGGAAACCTCAATGGCTTCCTTTCCATTGGCGGCTTCAAAGAGAGTGAAGTTGCCTTGCGATTGAAGAATGCGGCGCAGGAGCTGACGCGCTTCGGGCATGTCATCAACAATTAAGACGCGCGGGTAGCGGTCGCTGGCGACTTTGGAGAGCGCGGCAAGCAAGCCTTCTTCCTGGCTCTCTTGCAGGGCGGGGTGAGATAGGTTAATGTCGTGCGACCATCCTTCACCAAGAATTGCGCTTTCAATGGGGAAGGTGTGTCCGGTATTATTGACCACTACCACCTCATCGTGTCCAATAACCCCAGAGCGGACCAGTTGGATTAAGCCTGAAAACGCTACAGCGGCGGCAGGTTCAACTGAGAGTCCTTCCATTTTGGCGAGGAAGTGCATGGCGCGGAAGGTGTCTTCGTCGCTGGACGAAATAAAGGTGCCACCGTTGTTCTGTAACATCATCTGCCGCAGCAAAGTATACGAACGTCCAGGGTCGCCGGTGGCTAGTGTCTCGATCAGGGTTTTGGGAGAGGCAACCGGCAGGGGGGTATCAAGGCCTTGCTGCCAGGCGTGAACCATCGGCGCGCAGCCATCCACTTGAATGACGGCAATTTTGGGGATGCGGTCGATCAAGTTCATGGCCTTTAATTCGGTAAAGCCCTTGATCACCCCAATGGGACCCATGCCGCCGCTGACGGACTGAATGTACCAATCGGGGGCGCGCAACGGATAGCCTTCGCCTGGGCCTAGCTGGTTGGGAAGCTGCTCGGCGATTTCGTACGCGATGGTTTTCATCGCCTCAATGCAGGGGATGCTGCGTGCGCCGAGGTCGTAGTAGAGATTGCGCTGGGCGGCAAACTCTGAGGCCACTTTCTTGGTCTGGTCATACGACCCCGTCACTTTGATGACCTGGGTGCCATAAATGGCCACTTCACGCATTTTTTCCGATGGAACCAGGCTGGTTAGAAACGCCCAGAGCTTGATGCCCGCACGCGCCGCGTAGGCTGAGTAAGCAATAGCCACATTTCCGGTCGACGCGACAACCATTTCTCGGATGCCCGCTTCTCTCAAGGCCGCGATGGTTACCGCAGCCTGGCGGTCTTTGAATGAGGCGGTTGGTCCCTGTCGCTCGTCTTTAATAAAAATGTTTTTACACCCGATCATTGTTCCTAGATTAATGGCTTTAAGCAAAGGTGTTCCACCTTCACCAAGGCTGATATTAGGATCGCGCGATTGGATGGGCAAGAGCTCGTGATAACGCCAGAGATTAAATGGGCGTTTTGACCATTCAGAAAGTGCCTGCAAAGCGATGGCGGGATAGTCGTAAACGGCCTCACGCCACTGGCTTCCACAGGCGGGGCAGGCAGTTTGGTTAAAAAGGTAGGACGATTCGGTTTTACAATCCAGGCAACGGACTTTGATTGGTGGATTCATAGCAAGACTCATTGTCCTTTTCTGAAGGCGTTAGTTTTTTTGTTTGATAGCGTTTTCCAGCGCGTTGATTAAATCACCTGGGCGTAAGAAACCTTTGGTCAGGAAAAGATGTCCGTAGACTGCTAGGCTTTCGTGCTGCTCGGCGGTCAGGTCGGCACCGGTCATTACGATTACCGGAATTTTTGAAAACTGTTTGTGGTTTTGGAGTTGTTCCAGGAAGGAGAAGCCACTGACTCCTTGCAGAAATAAATCTAAAATGATCACATCGATGGGGGTTTGCAGCAAAACGGTAAGGGCGGCGCCGCTGTCGGCTGCGCTCTCCAGCTGATAACGAGATTGGTTTTCCAGGAGCCTGTAGATAAGCCGCACGTCTTCTTCGTTGTCGTCGATTACCAAGGCGCGGATTGTTGATTGGGGGGCCTGTAGACGGTGGATGGTTTGGATTAATTCATCTTGCAGGAAAGGTTTTAATAAATATTCTGAAACGCCTGCCTCGGCAGCCTTTTCTCTTTGGTCCAGCATGCTGCAAACCAGAATGGGAATTGAGGAGGTTTGCACCGACTGTTTTAGTTGGGAAATCAGGTCCCAGGCATTATAACTCTTTGCCGCAACATCAATGATCAGGATGTGCGGCTGCATCTCCGCGATTTTGCCGGCCAGGTCTGGCTGGTATGGCAGAGATTCGATGGAATAGTCAGTCGATTCTAGATAGCGGCTGTAAACAGCGATCACCTGCGGGTCTTCATCAATGGCCAGAATCAAGTTTTCGCGTTCGGGTAGGGTCGCTGGCAGTTGGGCTTCCACAACTGGCAGTGTAAAGAAGAAGGTGCTGCCTTCGTCAATGATGCTTTCAAGCAGCCCAATGCGGCCACCGTGCATTTCGATGAGCGAACGGCAGATAGAAAGGCCAAGACCGGTGCCGCCTGACTTGCGTGTAGGCGAATCGTCTACCTGCGAAAACTCCTGGAACAGTTTATGCCGGTCGCTTTCGTCGATCCCTATGCCGGTATCTTTGACTGTGATCATCAGCTCTGCTTTTCCATCATTAAGAATGGGCTGTGCTTGCAGTGTGATAGATCCTTTTTCAGTGAATTTGGCCGCGTTTGATACCAGATTGAGCAAAACCTGGCGGACGCGAGTGTGATCGCCTTTTACCAGCGGCAGGCCATCGGGAATCTGGTTACGCAGTTGGACGGGTTTGTCTTTGACCAGGCCGGTTGCGGTGGTCATGACGCTGTTGGCCAATTCTTTGATGTCCAGCTCGCTGATAGACAGTGTCATCTTGCCAGCTTCGATTTTTGACAGGTCAAGAATATCATTGATCAGGTTGAGCAGGTGCTGTCCAGAGTTGTAAATCGCGCTGAGGTCTTGTGATTGGATCTCATTAATGGGGCCGTCAATGCCTTTCAGAATCACTCTGGAGAAACCAATAATTGAGTTGAGCGGGGTGCGCAGCTCGTGACTCATGTTTGCCAGGAATTGGCTCTTCATGCGATCCAACTCGTGCATTTCACGGAGAGCTTTTTGACTTAATTCATAGGCGCGGGCGTTTTCAATCGCAACTGCCACCTGGTCGGCGATGATTTGGGAAACATAGATCACGTCATCGGTGAAAACGCCAGCATCGGTTGCCTGGAAATCCAGAGCGCCAATAACCCGGTCACCAATTTTCAAAGGAACGCCCATTTCGGCTTTGGTGGCGGGCAGCAGGGGATTGGCGTAGTAATTCGGGTGGTGCGATACATCGTTGACGACATAGGGCTCGCGGGTGGCTGCGGCGGTGCCAATGATGGATTTTGAGCCGACAGCCAGGCGGTGGCCGCGGCGCTTCAGCTCTTCGCCAGCAAGGCCCGTAGATTCTTTGACCACCGCATATTCGCCTTCGTCATCGAGGAGAAAGATGGAAACGTGATAAAATCCAAACCGTTCGCTGAGGAGGTTAACAATCTGGCGCAGCAGAACGTCCAACGAGAGCGTGCGGGTGGTATCACGGGCGATCTCTGCCGCAGCTTCCAATTCCAGCGCGCGGCGTTCTGCTTGCAACAGGAAATTTTGCCGCTCGGCGGCAACCATTTGCAAGTTCTGGTAGAGGCTGGCGTTCTCCAATGCCAGTGCTAATTGCCGCGCAACCTCTTGCACCAGGGCAGTTTCATCAGGAGTCCATACACGCCCTGGTTGATCCTTCACTTCCAGCACGCCCTGCGCTTCTCCGCCAATCTCAAAGGGAACAGCAATGGATGAGGGTTGATGATTACCGGCGATGATGACAGGCTCCCTGTGCACGATGCTGGTTTGGCCAGAAGGATTGATGGGTGTTGATCTTTGGGGGGCTGCGTCAGTTGTCGGCACGGGATAATTCAAGGGAGACGTCTGCCGAGAAGGTTGAACCGGAGTATTTTCTGGTTGTGGTTCGACAGACCTGAGTGGAGAGAGCAAAAAAGAGAATCCGCTCCAACCGGTAAGCTGCCCCGATGAATTGAATTGAGCGAAACCAGTCATACGGATATTTGACTTCGCCCCGGATTGGCCCAAGATGACCAGTTCTTCTTCAAAATGGTTAGCCTGTGAGTTGATCAGGTTCTTCAATCGGATGGAAGAAGCGGTATCCATGCCCAGCAAATAGATTTTTTCATGGATGACTTTTTCAGCGGTAACGCCCAAGGCTTTTTGAATTTCCGAACCGCAGGAGATATAGTCGCCAACCTGATTACACTGCCAGGTCCATCCGGACAGCGTATCTGGGCGCAACGGTGTTGTGGGCGGTTCTACCTGTTTTTCGATCTTTGAAAACAGGTTCTCAAGCCGGTTGTAAAGTTGTTTCCTGGGCATGTTGCGTAATCTCCAAAGCGAGTGAACGATATTGCATGGCCGCGCGGCTTTTGGTGGCGTGCATCAGTATGGGCAGCCCCGCGATTGGGCTTTCGCGTAATTTTGTGTCCATAGCGATAAAGGTATTAAGAAGACCTGATTGAAAATTCTCTGCCAGTTGCTCGGCCAGCACGCGGTGCGTTTTATTGCGTTTGTCAAACATGGTCATGATCAGGCGGTATGTGAGAGCGGGATTGTATTTTGAGCGGATCATACGCACCCAATCCATCAAATTGCGCAGCGCGTAGATGGAGAAGTATTCGGGTTGGGTTGGCACCAGCAACATATCTGCCGCGACCAGAGCGTTCATGGTCGCCGCGCCTAAGAATGGTGGGCAGTCATATAAAACATACTCATACAAGTTGTTCAGACTTTGAATCGCATTTCGCAAGATGTATTCATAATTCTTTTGGATGGGCAAAAAGCGTTCCGCGTTGGCCATTTCATGATTGGAGGTGAGTATATCCAGACGCGGACACACCGTTGTTTGAATCGCTGCTGGTAAAGGCGCGCCCGATAACAGCACTTTGCTGATTGAGACTGATTGTTCGTTGGGGTCAATGCCCAGTGCCAGGGTTAAATTGGCCTGGCCGTCAAGGTCTACAACTAATACACGATGACCAGCTTCGGCCAGGGCGGCGCCCAGAGAAACGGTTGTGGTTGTTTTGGCAACCCCGCCTTTTTCATTGGCAATAGCAATGCAATACATTACTTGACCTCGTTTGATTCTTGCAAAGAGGAATTGAGTACCAGCTGCCCGGTTTTTGTTTTCTCAGCCGCGGAAGGCGCGGCTAATTCTTCCTGGTTTTTCTTTTGAATAGTGATCTGTGCCTGCTGCACATTCAGCTCCCGTTTAATCTCTTCGACGGCGATCTGGATCATATCTTCAAAATTGGTGGTTGAACGGATGCGATTGGTAATTTCAAAGGCTTTGCGATCCCGCTCGGCCCGGCGAAGAGTTTGTTCAAACAGGCGGGCGCTTTCCAGCGTGAGCGCGATTTGATCGGCAATCTGCTGGATGGTGTTGATTTTCGCGGCGTTCCAGAACAGGTCTTGTTCGTTTTCCTGCTGCAAGCGAATCACGGCGATGGTTTCTCCACGCAAGTTGATTGGAACAGTAAGCTCAGTGATGTTCACCTTTGGGTCAGCTGGAGAAGGACGTGAGTTAATCTTAACGCGCTTATCTTCCAAGATATCCGGATCTTGACTAATGGCATTTGTTTTGCTTAAACCGCTGTTGGCTGAATAGCGTACCACGCCATCACGCTGTTTCTGGCCTGCTACTGCAGCCCACTCGTTTTTAAGATAGCGTTGGTGGGTGCGTTTCATGTCTTCCAGCGCGCGGTTAGTTTCCTCATACAGGTTATTGTTCATAATGGCGATGGCTATTTGGTCGGCCAAAATGGAAAACAATTCAATATCTTCCTCAGTGAAGGCGTTTGGAACCTGGGATTGGACATCCAACGCGCCGATGACCTGGCTACCAATTTTGAGAGGAAGCGCCATCTCTGACCGTGTGTTCGGAAGGTCGGGATTATTGAAATAAATCGCGTCTTCACCCACATCGGTCGCAATCCGAGGACGACCCTGTCCGGTGGCGTAGCCCACAATACCAACCTGACCCACCCGCAGGCGATGGTTGCGTTTCAACATGCGCTGTCCGCCTTCGCTGTTAGCTGCTTTCAATACGGCGTACTCATTATTCTGGTCCAGCAAGAATACACCGATGTGGTAAAAACCAAAGCGCTGGTTAATCAGGTGAGTTACATTGGTCAGCAGACTTTGCAGGTCTTGCGTGGCTGTAACGCTGCCGGCGACTTCCGCGATAGTCTTAAGTTGCTGCGAGCGGAAGGTGAGGCGTTCATTTTGTTTTGTAATTTCCAATGTGCGCTGTTGAACGCGGTCTTCGAGGCTGAAAATCAAGTCTCTCAATTGTGAGGTCATCGAGTTGAACGCCCGCGCCAGCGCTCCAATTTCGTCTTTTGTGGAAATAGCGGCTTGAATTTGTAGGTCACCGCCCGATACTTTTTCCGCGGTACGCGTCAGCGCCAGAATGGGTTTGGAAATTGTGCGAGCAATCAGAGAAGCAATGATGGCGATGGATGCGCCAAATAGCCCGATGTAAAAAATTAGCTGATTGTTTTGCTGCTCATAGACTGCCAATAGATTTGATTGTGTCTGTGGATAAATGAGAAACCACGGCACACTGGTGAGGCGCAGAACCGCTCCAAATTCAGAAATGTTGTCGGGTTTTTTATCCAGGTCCTTGGTAAAGAAAGACTCCTGATAAGAGCGATACGCGTTGATCAAGCTTAACAGGTCGTCTGATGGTTCTTGCTGATCTTCTGAGAATGAGACTGGTAGACTGCCATTGCGCTTTAGCTGGTTTATCTGATCCGTCGTATATTCCATGATTGGGTAGAAGCGGTATTGCGGCTGTAGCGTGTCTACAATGCGGATGTACAAAAAGTCTATGATGATTGGGAATACCTGATCGTTATAAGTGGTTGTCTCTGATCGCAAAAGACGGTCGATGGATTGCAGGCTGAAGCGTGCGCGCAGCACGCCCAGCACCTGGTTTTCTTCTCCAAACACTGGGCTGGAAAATATGATTTCAGGCTGTTGGTCTGGCTGAAAAACAAGGTCAGCAACGTACGAGATTCCAGAAGAATAACTGGAGCGAAAATAATCGCTTTGGCTTTCATCTGCGCCGACACGCTCAGGGTCAGAGTCGTATTCTACGATACCAGAAGCATTAAGCAGGCCAAAGGAAAGCACATCTCCTTGGGTGATATTGGCCAGGGAAAGCGATTCAATAGTGGAGTAAAGCTCATTCTCAATGTCAGATGGGCGCCAATTTTCCGGGATGGAAAGGTAACGGCTAAAGATAGGCAAAGAGGCATTGGCACGCATCATTTCTTTTGTGGAAGAAAAGAAAGCATCCACCTCTTCAGCTTTGGCAGCCGCGGCAACTTTCAGGGATTCTCGCATCTGGTTTTCAAATGAAGAGCGCTGGTTGGTCATAACCAGATAAGAAATGGCAATCAGCGGAATCAGTGAAACGGCCAGCGAAAAGTTGAGCAAGCGAATTTGAAGAGAGGGTAAGATGCGTTGGGTAAGAAGATAAAAAAGATAGACCAGAGATACCAGAGCCAGAACGACGATCAGGTATGTATTGATGGAGGGAATGTCCAGACGGCTGGTTTCAAGCAGCGTTCCGGCGGCAATGGTGATAAAAGAACCAACTGCGCTGAACACTTGAAACGGGAACACATCATCGACAGCCAGAATGGAGGAACTAAACAACATGCTGACGATGAAGAAAAGCAAAGATGCTGGAATGGCAACTTCCTCGATCAGGTACGAGAAGGCAGCCAGGAAAAGCCAGATGGAAAGCAGTAATACAAACAGACGTAAAAATTTCCGCCGGCGCAGAAATCCAAACCCAACTGCCAGACAGGTAAGGGGTGTAAGGATTGATATGCCCATCGTTATGATCAGAATGGGAACAGGCAAGCGAAATGGTGAGACTGTGAAAAAACCAATTCGTAATAACAAAGCAGACGCGATGATGGAAAGAAATGCGGTCATCAGCCCAAAGCGAAGGACTCTGCGCTCCTGGATTAAACTGCTGTGCGTTTTTTGTGCAGGCATTGTGTTATCGAGGCTGGTCTGTGTCATTGATTTCTCGAATTAAGATTGGCTGTCCATTAATTGAATAATGACTTCAGAAACACCCATTGATTTGCCCAGTTCTTCGGCTGCCGTTTCCAAAATCGAGTCGACGTCGATTGACGAGCGCAGCCTGGTGGTGATTTCTGAAACAAGGTGCTCTTCATCGGCTCGCGATTGGGCTTCTTCCATAAGGCGGGCGTTTTCCAACGCCAGTGAGAGTCGGTCTACGGAACTATCCAGCAGGGTTAACAGGTCTTGAGGCACTTGCTCGCGGTTAACCCGCACATTGAGAACACCCAAAACCTGATTTTGAATCTTAATCGGAATTGAAACGGTAGTTGAGGCAGGAGCAGTTGAGTCTGTTTGATGAACCTGGATGACTTTTTTGCCTTCCCGCAGGGATTTTTCCGATTCCGGGGTATGAACAAGAACATTCTCCACTTTCTGGTTCTTGAAGCGGTATGCGTACAATCCGGTGTCCTGCTGTAAATGCTGTTTCCAGGCGTTCCAAACAATTTGAGATTGCGCCATTTCCAGCGATTGGACCGTTTGCTGTAGGTTTTCCACTAGAGATGCTTTTTCAATAGCGAGCGATAATTGATTGGTGATCAATTGCAGGATTTTCACTTCTTCCTGGGTAAAGTCATTGGCCCGGTTGCTTTGAATGTCCAGCGCGCCAATGACACTCTGGTTGGACAATAAGGGCAAGGCCATCTCGGCCTGGGTGTTGGGAAGAAGCGGATTCTTGTGGTGGAAACTATCTTGAGCCACATTGGAGGCGATGCGGGGTTCGCCGCGGCTTACGGTAAACCCAACAATACCCACTTCACCGATCTTCAAACGGTGGCCATTTTGCAGCATCGTTTTGCCCGCTTCGCCGGCAGCCGCGCGCAGAATAGCAAATTCTTTGTTGTTATCTAAAAGGTAAATGCCGACGTGCTCATACTGAAATTCTTTGGAAATGATATTGACAGCAGCGTTGAGAATCTCTTCCATATTGGTCGAGCGAAACACCTGCTGCGTGATCAAGGTAGCTGCTTCCAACCGGCTGTTCTGGGTGGAAATTTGAGAAGTGCGCTCTTTTACTCGATTTTCCAGCGTTTCAGACTGGGCAGAAAGCTGATTGGCCAGGTCTTGCTGCTGGGATAAAGCGGTGTTGAGACCCGACACCAGACTTAAAACAGACCCGACTGCCAACCCCGCGGCTAACAAGAAGACGAAGTTGCCATTCACCCATTCAGAAAACGATCCTGAGGTGGCCATCTCTTGCATGGAGGGAACGGGTATTCTGCCGGTGGTCATCAAGAAGGCCACGATCCAAACCGAACTCAGGGCAATGACAATACCGAAAATGCCAAAATTCAAGGTGAAGCCAGTTTTCTTGTCGCCCTGGCCGAGAAGCGCCGCAGTCAGGATGGAAAAAGTAACCAGGAAGATACGCCCTTCACCGCTCATCCCGGTTTGAAGCAGGTCCACCATGCCGATGGTGAAGACTTCCAGCGCGACAATGGTGACGCGCAGGTTGAGTGGAAGGTCGCGAAAAATCGCGATAAGCACCGTAATTAGATAGACGGTCAGGTAAACTGCTATTAAGTCCCACCGCTGGCGTTGGATATCGCGCAGGGTGGTGAGGATGATAACGATCAAGCCGGTTACGCTGGCTATCAGCAGGATAAACTGCAAGATTCGCTCGCGAAGCACTTTCAGGGTGTCATTGGGCGAAATGGATGCCGGTATTTGAAAAGGATTGATTCGCTCGATAAGTTTCATAAGATCAATTCCTCTTCTGGCGCATCCTCGTCGAGTTGGGTGTTCAAGTTCGGGTGAGTGAGTTGGATAAACACTTCATCCACGGCGGCCAGTTGGCCCAATTCTCGTACTGCCGTTTGCAAGATGTCATTAATGCGGGGTGTTTTTGCCAGTTGAGCAGACAGATCGTTCACTTTTTGCTGCCGGGCTGCGGCGCGCTGAGTTTCTTCCAGCAGCCGCGCGCTTTCCAGCGATATGGCCATTTGTGAAACAATTTCGTGAATGAAAGTAACGTCTTCGTTTGAGGGGGGCGCGGCGGTTGTGATTTTGAGGTTACCAATCCGCTGTCCGCGTAAGTTCACCGGCACATCCATTTTATGGCGGCCAACCCAGTTCACAGGTGAAAAAGCAGGATTGGTGTACTGAAATTCCAGTTTGCCATGAATCGCCAGTTCTTCTTGCCATGCAGACTGAATATATCCACGAGTGAGAAGAGAAATTTCTTGAAAGTCTTTGCGAGATTTTTCCAGCAGGTCTGAATTTTCAAGGGCGACCCCAATTGAATCCGCGATGCTTTGGAAAATGGCAATATCGGTGTCATCGAATGCTTCTGCGTTGGTAGACTGAATGGACAAGGCACCCAGAATCCGGGTGGGGCCGAGGATTGGCAAAGCCAACTCGGACCGCGTCTCGGGCAGATTGGGGTTTACATATCGGTTGCTTTCATTTTGAACATTCAACGCAATTCTGGGCTGCTGGTTGGCAACACACCAGCCGATCATGGACAGACCGCCAATAGGAAGGCGGTGGGCGTTGGCAAGCATTCTTCTCCCCGCAACACCCGAACCAGCGCGTAGAACCGCGTACTGCCTTGAAGGCTCAATCAGAAAGATACCGACATAATAGAGTCCCAGTGAGTCTGCCATCAGGTCAACTACGTTCTGCAGCATTTCTTCGGAAAAGACCTGGGTCGCAATGCTGTGGTTAATTTTGGCAACGACTTTCAGCTGGTTAAGGCGCCGGTCGAGATTTTGGCTTTGGGCAGCAAAAGTTTTTTCCATGTCTGTGCGCGTGAGTTCAATTTCATCCATAGCGATGGAGTGACTGAGAATGTCTCGCCGGAACGATGACGCCCAATATGAAAGGCTGAAGACAACTCCTCCAGCGATTAGCGCATAGACACTTGTGATCAAAAGGCCGGGAATTACGCTTTCTGGCTGGGCTGTGATGAAGGGGGATGTGAGCGACAATGTCAGGCTCTCGGAAGCCAGGACGGTCAAACTGCTAATCACTACACCGGCGACAGCCGCTCGCCGGTTCAGAAGGATAGCGCCATAAATAGAAAACGCTAACAAAAGAAGCTGGGCAGTTCGGTTTTGGTTTCCTTGAAAAATCGACCATACGCTGGCCAAATAGAGAAGCCCAAGCAGAAAGGATGCCCGAACTCGATAGGGCAGATGGCGGCGAAAAGAAGCCCAGAGGCTAACGGCCAGCGCCAGGCTGAAGAAAAAAAAGCCAAGACCTTTTTCACCCGGCTGGTTGTCAGCTAGGAAGAATGCAAATAAGACTGCAATCACCAGAATCATCAGGAACTGAGAAACCCGGAGGATGGTTTCTTGCAGCTTCAACAGCGGATCTCTTTGTCCACTGGCTTTTGGAGTATCGGTAGGGAGGATTTTGCTCAGGATGCTCACGGTCAGTTTTCCTCCCCCTGAAGTTCAGTTGTTTCCGGATCCTGGCTGCCAAACATCCACACAGCGGGGTTGATTTCAATTTGTGTCTGATAGGCATCCAGCGCCCGGCAGACTTCGACCGCAGTTGTCTCCAGAATCGACTGGACATCACTCGATTGGCGGATCGAGGCAGATACCTGGTTGATTTTTCGCTGCCGATCTACCTGTTTGCGAATCTGCTCCATAAGACGGGCATTTTCGACCATAGCAGAGAGGCTGTAGGACCAGGTTTCGAGAATCTCTTGTAAATCTTCGGTGATGGTGCCGGGTTCCTGGCCTTCGATGAAAAGGACTCCAACAGATTTGCTGCTGAAAGCGAGGGGAATGGCCAGGACGGTGCGGACTTCGTCCGCAAAGTCGGTATATTCAGAGTTGACAGATGTATCTTTAACCAGGATCGTTTGTTTGGTTTGCATTACTTTACCCAAAATTCCCATGCCCGCGCGCGCTTTAGGCGCCGGCAGGGATGTATACCCGCCGCCGGCGGTCGCGGTGAGTTCAACTTCTGACTCAGATGTGGGCGTATAGATGGTAAAGCGGTTTGTGGAAAAAATCTGGTTAAGCTCGCGAACCGTCAGGTTGAAGATTTCTTGCACATCTTCCATGCCCGCCAGGCGAGAAGTGAGCCATTGCAGCGATTGGTTGGTGGAAAGGTGCATTTGCGAGCCGTGGAACAGCCTGGCGTTCATCACCGCTGCGGCCAGCTGGTCGGCCAGCACTTGAAGTGTGCTGATGGAATTGTTTTCAAACGCGTTGCGCCGGGTGGATTGAACATCCAGGAGGCCCAATAACTGTCCGCCGGCGATCAGTGGTATCACCAGTTCCGCGCGGGTTTCTGGCAGAAAAGGATTCGGATAATACGACGGATCATTCTTGACATCATTAGATACCACTGGTGTCCGTTCCAGTGAGGCTTTGCCCACCAGAGAAGGCGAGCCTACGGCGAGGCGGTGTTTTGTCCGCATTAGTTGTTCTCCGGCCGGGCCAGTTGATTCCTGGATGGTCGCGAACTCACCGGTAGAGTCCATGAGGAAAACAGAAGCGTGGTAAAATCCAAATCTTTCCAAAACAAGGTTGACAGATTTCTTCAAGATATCGTCAATGCTTAAGCTCCCGGCAATATCGCGGGCGATTTCAGCGGCGATGCGAAGCTGTACAGCTTGCTTTTCCGCCGAAGCGGTAAAAGAAATGCGGGTGAGCGTATTCTTCAAAACGGCGATCAAGTTTTCCAGTGAATCCAGCAGGTTGGTGTCAATTTCATCTTCGTCGCGGGAGCCGAGGATGAGGATGGCCTTTAGATTCTCTTCGATAAATATGGGTAAAATGGCGCCAGATTGGCAACCTCGATTTCGGATCAAAGAGATGACCGGCAGGCGTTCGGCGTCTTTGTAGAAAAAGAGCTCTTTTAAGATGGTGCGCTGGTTATGCAGGAACTGCTCGGGGATATTCTGGAGAGGAATAATCACATTCCTGCCGGTATCCAGAGCGGTTTTACCCGGTTCGGCGACCCCAACCAAGCGGACCTGATCCTCTTCGGCGGAAAAGAGCCCGGCGACCCATTCGGCTTCCTGCAAGGCGGATAGGATCGTCTGGTAGGCCTGATCGGCGTTCTGGCAGGCAGTCAGGCGCAGACTGGCTTTAAAGAGGGGCGAATCCTGCTCGAAGGAGAAACGAACCATCTCGTTGGTTTTTGTCTTTTGCCAGCCCATGGCAATCTGGTTGGAAATATCTTGCAGCCAGCTAATGATTTCTGCTGTGAAGGTGTTTTCTGCAGAGGAGTGGATGTTAAGCACTGCGGTTGTTTGCCTGTCCAGTCGAATGGGGATGCAGACTTCGGCTGCCGAGTCTGGGAAGAGTAGCAGCCGATCGGTCTGTGATCCAAATTCATTATGGGTGATACTGGTGATCTGGTAGTCTGTTAGCGCCAGGGTGATGGGCGTGCGCGAAGCGACTGGAAGGTGATAACCGAGCGGTAGTTGGTTGCCAGGCTGCGCTCCGCTTTGCTGGCGTAAAATGAGCTGATTGCGGCTTTGATCGAGGAAGAAGAGGCAGGCATAGGTCAGATCAAAACGACCAACGAGCTTCTCCAACACCTTTTGGAGCATTTCGGAGCGTTGGGAAGACTGGTTGATGATCTGTGAAATTTCCGAGGCAAGCCGGTAGCGTTCGGTCTGCTGCTCGACTCGCTTTTCCAGGGATTGGTAAAAGGTTTGAAGCTGGTCGCCCATCTGGTTAAAGGTGTAAGAGAGCATGCCAATTTCGTCATTGCGATTCAGGTCTACTCTGGCGTCCCATTTACCAGCGGTGAATGCTTTAGCCTGGTCCTCCAGCTGCTGCAGTGGTTTAACAATGGTGGAGCTGGCATAATAGCCTACGCCGACCATTGCAATCAGCGAAACAGCCAGCAGAATGATATTAAAATTTCCGAGGATATCAATTTGCTGAACCAGGTAGCTCTGCGGTATGGATAGTAAAAGGCCGGTTTCAGGAGAAGTGATTGCGGCCGCATAGCCGATAACCGCTCCTAAGCCACTGTTAGATGCCATCACTTCACTTTCCCCGGTCATTACCTGCGCGATTTCATTTGAATTGAGCGGCAATTCGAAGGCGGATGGTGTGATAAGCTTGGTTGTTTTATCGTAGGAAACGATTTGGCGATCCTGAGTGATGAAGGCCACACTTGACTGCGGGAAGAAGGTAGAGGTATGCGCGAGCTGGTTCAAAAAGAGCTCACTGGTCGCGAAGGTGAAGAATGTGCCCAGTAATTGGTTGTCTTCGGTGTAGACCGGCCATGAGTTAACAATGACGAGTTGGTTTTTGTAGAGTGAAGTTGGGTTGAGGAACAGTCCGGCGTGCGTGCCACCAAGATAGGCAAGAAAGGGTTCGTTGGCTGACGCGAAAGTTTCTTTTCTCCAACTGGGGTTTGTGCCAACCACAAAATCTCCATTGGCGTCCAGGAACGCGATTTGGTTAAGACCGGACGGCAAAGAGAGGCTGGACCTTGAAAGGTAAGATCCCAATTTGGATTCGGCTGAAAACTTTTGGGTGATGTTTTGTGGGTTTGCCGCCAGCAGACTGATTGATTTTTGCAGGTTGGTGTCGCTTTTAATCTGGTTGATGATCGTCTGGTGAGATCGGTTTAGCTCTTCAATTTGCTGGAGGTTGTTTTCGACGATCAGTCGAGCTTGTGATGTAGTGAGGTCGGCCAACAAGTTTCTTGAGCGGAGAAAAGTGATCGACCCAATTAAAGCTAAAGGGAGTATGGCAACGATCAACAAGCCCAGAATGACCTGACGCCGGAGATTTCTTTTAACAATAAATGGGGAATGAATGTTAGCTGTGGAGGAAGACACGGATTTGGGCATAGATCATCCTATCCCTTAATGCAGTTCCCAAATGGATTCGCCTGCCAGGATACGATTAATCTGGTCCGGGAAACGGTCGGGATCAATAGGTTTTCCTAAAAAACCATCAAACCCGGCGGCGCGGGCGCGGGCGATTTGTTCCTCACTGGCTTCGGCGGTTACAGCGACGACGGGTATGCCCGCGAATTTGGGTGTTTGTTTGATTTTTTTTAGGGCGCCATAGCCGTCTTCGTAGGGCAGACGAATATCCATCAGCACTAAATCCAGAGTAGGAAGGTTATCGGCAAACTCGACAACCTCATACCCAGAAGTTTTCCACTCACAGTGTATCCCCAAAAAGCCGAGCAAACGGGCAATAAGGACAAAATTGGACACGTTGTCTTCAACAACCAGCACAGTTTTGCTTTCACTGTTGTCTTTGCGGTTCAGGGATCCTGTGTTGCTTGAATTTGCCATCGATCTAAACATGTCCTTCTTGCTCCAGATCCATCTCAATGAAGGTAGGCTTCGATTTGGTCTACAAATGTGTCTACATTGATTGGCTTTTCAATGTAGCCATTGCAGCCCGCTTGCAGCGATTTTTCCCGGTCCCCCTTCATCACATTGGCGGTAATGGCAATAATGGGGGTGTCTGTAAAGGATTGTTTGGCTTTTATCTGTTGGGTAAGGGTGTAACCATCAACCTCAGGCATATTGATATCCATTAAGATGAGCTGAGGCACGAAATGAGTGAGGACATCGAGCGCTTCAATAGCGTTTTCAGCTTCAACGACTTCATAGCCACTTGCTTGCAGGATGCGGCGAACAAGAATCCGGTTTTCAAAATTGTCTTCAACATGCAAGATTTTGCGTTTTTCAGCCATTCAGTTCCCCCGAATGACACGTAATCGATAAACGAATAAGAGTCGTTGCCATTTCAATATTATACTGTTAAGATCACAACCTATCACCCGGTCAAATCCCGCCTTACAGGATTGTTAGGTGGGTGTGCAATTTGTATTGGAGGTCAGATTTTTGTTGATGGCGGCGGAAAAATTGGGAGGTTATTGACAATGCTTTTTGGGTGTGGTACATTTTTCTACATATATACAACTATGGACAACTTTGCGGTTGCCGGTGTTTCTCAAATTTTCCGTGAGCCGATTGTATCATCCGTTTTTTGCGGAGGCGGTATGAAAGAAATCCAAGTTATGGTGAACACCAAAGTGGGGCTGCATGCACGCCCCGCGGCATTGTTTGTTCAAACAGCCAAACAATTTTCCTCGCGAATTACGATCATTAACGCTGGCAAAGATGCGAACGCCAAAAGCATTCTGAATGTGCTGGCATTGGGCGTGTACCACGGTACTACCGTGCAAATACAGGCGGAAGGTGAAGACGAAGATAAGGCGATAGCAGCTCTGCTAGAGCTGATTGAATCCAATTTTGGGGAGCCTGAATAATGATAGAAATCAATGGTATTGGTGCATCAAGAGGGATTGGGATTGGTCCCATATTCCAATATAGGACCACAAAAATTGAATTTGAAACTTGCAAAGTGGATGATCCACAAGCCGAACTTGCCAGAGTCAGGGCGGCTGTGCCAATTGCGCGAACGCAATTGGAAGGTGTTTATGAACACGCTCAGAATGATCCTTCCACTCAGGCGGAAGCTGAAATCTTCCAGGCGCAGTTGATGATGCTGGAAGACCCAGAGTTTTGGCAGCAAGTTGAGGACCAGATTAGTGGAGAGCGGACGAATGCCGAGGCGGCAATTTCGAATGTGGCCAAAACGTATGCTGAAATGCTGCGTGCGATGGACAATGAGTATTTTGCCGCGCGCGCCGCGGATGTGTTTGATGTTGCCAACCGGGTGCTAAAGATCTTGCTTGGAATTTCAGACTCTCCCACCACCGGCCTTGTGCAGCCTTCGATCATTGTGGCTGAAGATTTAACCCCTTCTGATACGGTTTTGATCGACAAATCTTTAGTGATTGGTTTCTGCACAGCGATCGGTTCGGCCACCTCGCATACAGCAATTCTGGCGCGCGGACTGGGGTTGCCGGCTGTGGCGGGCGCGGGACAAGAGATTATTGGATTGCGCAACGGAGTGATGGCTGTGATCAATGGAAACGATGGGAAATTGATTATTGAACCAGATCTAGCTACAATCCAACAGTTCCAAACTCGTTTGAAGGTCGCTGCTGAAATTAAAGAAAACGCATTGAAATTGGCCAAAGAGCCGGCGGTTACTCAGGACGGCTTACGGGTAGAAGTTGTAGCAAATATTGGCAATGTTGAGGGTGCTATCAAATCTCTGGCATTTGGCGCGGAGGGAGTGGGTCTGCTTCGAACCGAGTTTTTGTACCTAGAGCGCAACAATTTACCTTCAGAAGAAGAACAATGCACGGCCTATCGAGCAATTTTTGAGCCGTTCGGCTCCATGCCGGTTGTGTTGCGAACGCTGGATATTGGCGGTGATAAAGAACTGCCCTATATGGATATGCCAAAAGAAATGAATCCATTTTTAGGGCTGCGCGCATTGCGCCTATGCCTGGCAAACCCCGATTTATTCAAAACTCAGCTGCGAGCCGCCTTGCGCGCCGCTGTAGGCCGCAATGTGAAGATTATGTTCCCGATGGTTGCCACACTGTCGGAAATTCGTCTGGCCAAATTGGCGCTTGAAGAGTGCCGGCAGGAATTGTCTGCAGAGGGGAAATCCTTTGCCGATGATATTGAGGTGGGGATTATGGTTGAGATTCCGGCGGCGGCGGTTTCCGCGGACCGATTGGCCAGAGAAGTGGATTTCTTTTCGATTGGCACGAATGATTTGAGCCAATACACCATGGCGGCAGACCGCACGAATTCTGCGGTTGCGGGCCTGACGAACGCGTTTCAACCGGCTGTTCTGCGGTTGATCCACCAGGTGATTCAGGCAGCTCATGCCCACGGGAAGTGGGTGGGTATGTGTGGAGAACTGGCCGGTGAGCCACTCGCTGCGCCGCTGTTGGTGGGCATGGGACTGGATGAGTTTTCGATGAGCGCGCCGATGATCCCGGTGATCAAGCAAATTTTGCGCGGATTGAATGCGGCAGAGATGAAGGAACTGGTTGAAGAGGTGTTGGATTTAGACTCGCCAGAGGAAATTCAGGAGCTGGTCAAGCAGCGTGTACCGCAGGCTGATGTTCAAGTGTGATTTAACGGGGATTAATAAAACCGGGGCTGTCTCTAAAGAATTTGGAAACAGCCCCAAAAATTAGCTGCAAATCGAATAAAAACGAAAAAACAAAAAATTGGTAGCCTACCTGGCTGCCAATTTTCGCATATTATGGGCAATACTGATCA
>NZ_LGCL01000025.1 GCF_001306115.1 Ornatilinea apprima
AGCAGCGCTACCTGGTTCATTACATAGGGCTTAAACACGGGGTGGGCTTGTTTTCTTCTCATTCCTTTATTGAATCATTGCTTTTTAAAAATGTAAAGGGGCTGTCCTCTACTTTTTGGACAGCCCCAAATCTCAAACAGATTTGGGCTTGGGGAGAAACCCAAACAGATGAATATTCTTCTTTACTTACCGGTGATTTTGTCGCAGACCGCTTTATCGTAGGTGATCATTGAAGCATAGTAGCGCGTTACCCAGTTGCCGCTGCCCGCTTCTTTATTGTTCAGCAGGTTATACAGCAAAGCCTGCGCGTTGGGGGCCACCCACTGCGGCGTGTTGACCGGAATTTCTTCCTTGTTCGGCGCTTCCCAGGCCTGCGTGCCGGTTGGCAGCAGATACACCCAGGTCTGCCCCGGTTTCAGCGGGAACGGATCGCCGTTAGCATCCACAAAGCGGATCGGCCGCAGCTTGCCGGTGGTCTTCTCATATTCTCCGTTGGCCGTCGTCCAGAAAATTTTGTAGGCCTTTCCATCCCGCAGTAACAGGGCGGGGGCGCGGTTGATGTACATCAGGTCAATGTCAAACGCCGTTTCGGTGCAGCCGTGGTGGTTGGCATACAGCAGGATGATATTCTCATAGGTCAGGCTTTCGCCGTTCAAGCGGTCCGTAAACTGGTTGAAAGTCTTGCCATCGGCCTGGTCCTGGTAGCGGCGGAAGGATTCTATCGCCGGGTCGTACTGCCACAAAATCATATCCATGGCATTGTAAATGAACCACAGCCGGTCCAGCTTCACGCCGCCCGCGGGGGCTTTCGCGTCAAACACCATGCCGCTCAAGGCCGCGTCACCCAGCTGCCTTTGCGTGCTTTGAGCAATCGTCTCCAGCTGGTTCACCGGAATGAGCGCGCTGTTGATGTCGTCATTGTCGCTGCCGAACACGTTGGTATGCTGACTCAGGTTGGCGGCCACGCCTTTGTAAGCCGAGGCCATCACCAGAAAACCGTTGTAAATGCTGCGCAGGCTTTCATACGGCAAACGTCCCGAACGGATTGGCCCAACAGCGGCTTCCGCGCCCTGAACAGTGGGGCTGCTGCTGCCCGGCCCAACCGGCGAATTGCCTTCTTCTTTGGTTATCGTGGTGGGAAAATCGCCGTAGAACATGGCCAGAAAACGGCTCATGCCCTCGCCGATATACAGCTCAAACACCATCGGGCTGAAGGACAGCCCCGCCTGCGGGCGCGCGTTGGGCGGCCAGTTGGTCACCGAAACCAGCGCCGGCGGCACATCCAGATTTTGGGGATTTTCTACCGGCAAACCGGTGAGGGGATTAATCGCTGAGGGGCTGCTGCCGCCGGTGGGGTGGGTAGGCGGCGGGTCTTGCTGCGGTTCTCCAGCCGGTCCTTCTCCCACGCCGCTGGCCGGCATGGGCGCGGCGGCCGTAGAGAACAGCAGAGAAACCAGCAGCAAACTCCAGACAAACCAGTATTTCTTCTTCATAAAATCGTTCTCCTGAAAGCATAGCCGTTAATTTCCTTTAACCAATATTCGCTTCCATGCGGTTTGGTTTTGCTTTCATTTGAATTAAACCATAATAAAACCTACGCCCGCCCAACAATTCTGCAAGCCCGTAGAAGGTTGCATCAGCTTTCGATCAGGCCTGGTTTCTCCACTCACTGGCCTGGTCCAATTCCTCCACCATGCCAGGCGGCAGCTCAAAGGCCAGCGCGCCCAGATTGTCTTCCAGCTGCTCCAGCGTGCGCGGACCAATGATCGGGCTGGTAACCGAAGGCCGCGTGAGCAGCCAGGCCAGCGCCACCTGAGAGATGCTGCGCCCGCCCAGCTCAACGCCCATCGCTTCCATTTTATCCAGCAGCGCCCAATTACGCTCGGTGAAGTAACGCGCCGCCCCGCCAGCGCGCGCGCTGTCCACATCTGTCTGGTTTGGGCGGTACTTGCCGGTTAAAAAGCCGCCAGCCAGCGGGCTGTAAGGAATCACTCCCAGGCCAAAGTTCAGGCACACTTCTTCCAGCTCCAGCTCAAATTCCTGGCGGTGCACCAGATTGTAATGCGGCTGCAGCGTATCGTACCTGCCCAGGCGCAGGCGGTCAGCGGTCCAGAATGACTGCACCAGGCGCCACACCGGGTAATTGGAGCAGCCCACATAGCGCACTTTGCCTTGTCGCACCAGGTCGTCCAGTGTGGAGAGGGTCTCTTCAATGGGGGTTTGCTCGTCAAAATAATGCGTCTGGTACAGATCAATGTAATCGGTCTGTAAGCGCCGCAACGATTCCTCCACCTCACGCAGAATGTGCCCGCGTGAAAGTCCCTGATCATTCGGCCCATCACCCATCGGCCCGCGCACTTTGGTGGCAATCACCAGCTTGCCGCGTGGAATTTTGAACTTCTTCATCCAATTGCCAATGATTTCCTCCGACACGCCACCCGGATTGCCCGGCACCCAGCGCGAATAGACATTGGCCGTGTCGATGAAGTTAATCCCGGCGCGAAAAGCGGCGTTCAAAATGGAAAAAGAAGTGTCTTCGTCCGCCGTCCAGCCGAACTGCATCGAGCCCATACATAACGGAGAAACCTTCAGTCCGGTTCTGCCCATATTCCTGTAATCCATACGCAATCCCTCCCATTCTATGCGCGGGGAAAGCCCGCCTTCATTTTTCCGTCAGGTTTGATTCCATTATAATGGGACATAGAACTCCACATCAACCGCGCACCCTCTACAGGCTGGCCGGTCTTGGCTGTGCAGTTTTCAGGAAGAATATCAGCCAAAAAGGGTTCGTATGACAGAACCGGGTAGACCACATGGACGGTACAATTTGAATGCGTGTATTATCCCGGCGTCACGGATCACCGCGCGGCAAAAAATAGAAAAGAAGAGGAAATCTATGCCAGAAGAAGATCCCCGCATCATTGAACTGCGAGCCATGCGAGAGAAAGCCAGGCTGGGCGGCGGCGAAAAACGCATCGCCAAACAGCATGAGAAGGGCAAACTGGTCGCCCGCGAGCGCATTGACTTGCTTCTTGATCCAGACTCTTTTTTTGAGCTTGAGCCGTTTGTAACCCAGCAGACGGACGAGCTGGGGGTAAGTGATGAGCGATTTCTTGGCGACGGCGTTGTAACCGGCAGCGGGCGTATTAATGGGCGCACTGTTTTCGTCTACGCTCAGGATTTCACCGTCATCGGCGGCGCGTTGGGAGAAATGCAAAGCCGTAAAATCTGCCGGGTGATGGACATGGCCGCCGCCACCGGCAGCCCCATCATTGGCCTGATCGACTCAGGCGGGGCGCGAATTCAAGAAGGCGTGCACAGCCTGGGCGGTTACGCCGAGATCTTCAAACGCAACGCGCAGTATTCGGGCGTCGTTCCCCAAATCAGTCTGATCATGGGCCCCTGCGCCGGCGGCGCGGCTTATTCGCCAGCCGTAACCGATCTGGTCATCATGGTTGACCAGCAGTCGTATATGTTCCTCACCGGCCCGCAGGTGATTAAATCCGTCACCGGTGAGGTGGTGGATTTTGAAAGCCTGGGCGGCGCGCAGGTGCACCTTTCCGTCAGCGGAACCGCTCATCTGGTGGCCGCCTCCGAGCAAGACGCTCTGGCCCTGTGCCGCACGGTCATCGGCTACCTGCCCGCCAACAATGTGGAAAACCCGCCCTTCAACGCCGAAGAAACCGACGACCCCAACCGCATGGACGACGAACTCAACAGCCTCGTTCCCATGGACCCAGGTTCTCCCTACAGCATGCACGAGGCCATCGAGCGCATCGTGGACTGCGGCTCGTTCATCGAGACCCAGGCCGGTTTCGCGCGCAACGCCATCGTCGGACTGGCCCGCATGGGCGGCATGCCGGTTGGCATTGTCTCGCAGGAACCCAGCGTTCTGGCCGGCGTCATCGACATTGACGCTGCCGATAAAATTGCCCGCTTTGTGCGCTTTTGCGACTGTTTCAACCTGCCCATCATCACCTTCCTCGATTCGCCCGGCTTTTTGCCCGGCGTTGACCAGGAGCATCGCGGCATCATCCGCCATGGCGCCAAGATTCTGTTCGCCTACGCTGAGGCCAGCGTGCCCAAAGTGTGTGTCATCACCCGCAAGGCCTACGGCGGCGCGTATGTGGTGATGAGCAGTAAATACATGGGCTCCGATGTGAACTTCGCCTGGCCCAGCGCCGAAATCGCCGTCATGGGACCCGAAGGCGCGGCCAATATCCTCTACCGCAAGCAGATCGATGAAGCCGCCGACCCGGCTGCCGAGCGTGCGCGCATCACCGAAGAGTATCGCAAAAAATTCCTCAACCCCTACGCGGCCGCCAGCGCCGGCTATATTGACGATGTGATCGAGCCGCGTGAAACCCGCGCGCGCGTCATCCAGGCGCTGGTCTCGCTGCGCGATAAATCCGTCAGCTCGCTGCCGCGCAAGCACGGCAACATTCCGCTGTAACGCGCCAAGGAGCCGGAAATGCTTCCTCAACTTATGGACTCACTGAAAATCACCGCCATCGGAATGGGATTGGTGTTTATCGCCATTCTGGTGCTGTGGGGATTGATGGAGCTGCTGGTACAGGTTACTGTGCGGCGGGTTAAAGCCGAAATCGCTCCCCGCGAAAATGAACTGGAGACCGGCGGCGCAGCCCCATCTCTGCCCGACGCGAACCTGCAAACCAGACAGCGCGCCGCCGCGGCCGCCGTAGCCACCGCCCTGGCGCTGCAAGACGCCAAATCGGATCATAAACCCATCCGGGTGCTGCCCGCGCCCAAAGAACAGGCCAGCGCCTGGCAAACCCTTATGCGCGCCAGCCATCTCAACCAGCGCTCCAGCCTGTTTACCCGCAAACCACGAGGACGTGTGCGATGAAAATGCGTGTCAAAATCGATGAGCAGTTCTTTGATGTTGAAATCGAAAACCTGGAAGAGCGCCCCATTCGGGCTACGGTAGAAGGCCAGACCTTTGAAATCTGGCCGGAAGAAGAGCAGGAAACCTGCGAACCGGCCTACACCCCGCCCGTGCCGCAGCTGGTGGTTGGTTCACCGGCCAGCCCGGTCTCCGCGGCCATTCCCACCGCCAGCAGCAATTCGGTCAAAGCGCCTATTCCGGGCGTCATTCTGGCCGTGCATGTCAAAGTGGGCGAAAGCGTGCGCGCCGGCCAGGAGCTGTGCACGCTGGAAGCGATGAAGATGAAAAATGCCATCCGCGCCAGCCGCGATGGTGTGATTGCCGCGATCCACGTTCAACCAGGGCAAACGGTCCAGCATGGGCACGCGCTGATGGATTTCAGCGATTAAGGGAGCCTACCCATTGATGAATTTTTCCGACTTGCTGTCTGAGATAACCCGCGGATTCACCGCCTTTTATTGGGGAAACGCCGTAATGATTGCCATCGGCTTTGTTCTGATCGGCCTGGCGGTGATCAAAGAGTACGAGCCTGTTCTGCTTCTGCCCATTGGGTTTGGCTGCATTCTGGCCAACCTGGGCATGGACACCTCTCACGGCGTCTTCAAAGTGATCTACGACGCAGGCATTGCCACCGAACTGTTTCCCCTGCTGATCTTTATCGGCGTGGGCGCGATGATCGACTTCCGCCCGCTGCTGGCCATGCCCCACATGGTGTTGCTGGGTGCTGCCGGGCAGTTTGGCATTTACGGCACGCTGATTCTGGCCACTCTGCTGGGCTTTCCGCTCAACCAGGCCGCCTCCATCGGCGTCATTGGCGCCATCGACGGCCCCACCGCCATCTTTGTCGCCTCCAAACTGGCCCCCGAGATGCTGGGGCCCATCGCAGTGGCCGCCTATTCCTACATGAGCCTGGTGCCCATCATCCAGCCGCCGGTTATGCGCCTGCTCACCACACGCAAAGAGCGTCTTATCCGCATGGACTACAGCGCGCGGCCGGTTTCCAACACCGCCGTCGTTCTCTTCCCCATCATCGTTACCGTCATCATCAGCCTCATCGCCCCCGACGCCGCCCCGCTGATCGCCACGCTCATGCTGGGCAACCTGCTGCGCGAAAGCGGCGTGGTGGAACGCCTGCGCAAAGCCGCCGAAAACGAAATCATCAACATCGCCACTCTCTTCCTCGGTCTGTCGATTGGCGCCACTATGACCGCCCAGAGCTTTCTCAACCTGCAAACCCTGGCCGTGCTGGCCCTGGGCTTGCTGGCCTTCGTCCTCGATACCGCCGCGGGCGTGATGTTTGGTAAGCTGATGTGCTTCGTCACCGGCGGCAAGATCAACCCCCTCATCGGGGCGTGCGGCATCTCCGCCTTCCCCATGGCCGGGCGTCTCTCGGCGCAAATGGCCCAGGAAGAAGACTACGACAACTTCATTCTCATGCACGCGATGGGATCAAACACCGCCGGACAGTTGGGCAGCGTGATCGCCGGCGGCTTACTGCTGGCGTTGGTCAGCGGGATGATTTAGCCAGCCATTGATATGAAAAGAAAAGCCAGGGAACGGGCTGATAAAAGCGCGTTCCCTGGCTTTTTGATTGAATCGAAAACCGCATGGTTATCTTCCAGCTCACGGAAGATAGCGGAAGAGAGTCTGCCCGGCGATATCTTCCTGCTTTTCGAGGTGATCTTCAAACATATACTGGTATGGCTCGCTCAAGGTGATCGCCACCCGGTCCCCATACACATAGTCCAGGCCGATATGCTCGAAGAACTCATTCGAGCGCTGCGCCTTCATCAGATCAAAATACTTGTAACTGCTAACTGTTCCATCCAGGTTGATGATCAAACGGTCCGTCGATAGATACGCCAGCTTACCCGCCTCCACACAGGCAATCAAGTCACCCTGCTGCGTTTCAGCTTCCAGCGATTCCAGTGCCAGCAGTGGATTGTCGGGAAAAGACTTGCGCGAGAAAAGCTCCATCTGTTCGCTGATGCCCGCCACCAGCAGCGAAACCGCGACCACACTCCCCAAAATCTCGACCAGGGCTTTCGGCACGGCTTTCTCTACCGCCAGCTCTATCAGCCGATGGGTCAGGAAAGCCATCGCCAGAAGGGTCAGCATCATTTCTGGTATCCAATACCAGGGGCGCATTTCCACATAGCCAACCAGTTTATAGTAGCCAATCGTCATGAAACAGGCGGTCATCAGCGGCAGAAAAGCCAATCCGCGGTCGATGATGGTGAGAAAACCACGGTTGCGCCCCACCCGCGCCAACTGGTAAGCCATCGCCAGAAAACCCACCGCGAATAAAACCACCATCAACTGATACAGCTCCAGGTCATCCACCCGCAAGACTGTCGTTACCATGCGCGACAGCCGGTCGAGCATCGGCGTCAGGATGAATGACCACGGCTCACCCGGAGTGGCGGACAACCCGATTGCTTCCACAAAGATTTCCGGTGGCCGCCCATAAACCGTTACGTGGCCGGTCCACCAGCGCTTAACCAGCAAATTCAACGGCAGTACGCGCTGGAAGTTAACCCAGTTCCACACCAGCACAGCCCCCAGAGCGGCCGCGCCAGGGGCTAAAAATGCCAACCAGACCCGCAGCCAGGTCTTCCACTGGTGCTGCAGGCGCAGGGTTGGCTCAACGCCGTCTGGCTTAAAACCGCGCAGTCGCGCCATCAGACGCAGGGTAAACCGCAGACCGCCCAGCAAAGTCAGGCTAATCAACCAATCCAGCACCAAAACGGTGCGCGGAAAGCCCGGCAGCCAGCCCAGCCGCTCAGCCAGTTCCAGCAGCCCGGCGATCAGCAGCGAAGCAAACGACATCCCGCCGTAAGTTAAACCCAATGTTTTCCAGCGCGGCCAGGTGCGCGGTGGAAAGTACATCCCCGAGAAATACATCACCACCGGCTTGATCAGCAGCGAAAGCGATAGCACCCACTGCGCCGGACGGGTGAACTGGTAAAAAGTATTCAGATCAAACCGCAACAGGAAGCTGCCAAAAACGCTGATAAAAATCAGCATGGCGTCTACCAGCACCATATAGCGCATGCGGCTGCCGCGAAACACCAGCCACACGCCAAAAACCAGAACCAGAATCAGGTTGTCGTAACGGGTTAAGAGAAGTGCCGCTGCCGCGCCGCCCAATCTCAGCACCTCGCGGGTGGTGAGTTGGTCGCAGCTTTTTTCGGCCGCTTTCACCGCCAGCAGAAGAAACCCCGCCAGCAAAAAGGCGTTCAGGCTGCTTTCCATACCGCTTTGCACCGTCACCTTGAGAATATTCGGCAGCAAGGCCCAGGCAGCCGCCGCCAGCATGGAAATCGAATCGCTCAACATGCGCCGCATCAGCCGGTAAAGCAGAATGGCAGCTCCCGCGTTCAGCAGCGCTGAGAGGATCACCAGCATGCGCAGTGGCAGAAATAAGTCGAATCTCGCCAGCAAGAAAAACGGCGAAAGCACCACCAGCCAGAGCGGCGCAATGGAATTGGTTGGGTTCACCCGATCAAAGGTCAGGCCGTGCCCTTCAACCAGGTTGCGCGCGATCTGAAACGCATAGAACGACTCGTCTTCGGAAATATAATGAAGAACGGCATCTGGTGATGAAAATAAAATGGGAAAATGAAGCGAAAATACAAGGACCAGTAAGACAATCTCAAAAATGGGGAAACGCTTTTTTCCAGACTTCAATGCAGCCACTCCCATCAGGCGGTGATTCAGCCCCATCCACGGGGTTCCCCTAATGGATATAGATTACCATAAAGACGGGTAATTGAAAAGTTTGTCATTGGTGGAAGAATGAGTTTGCCCTGCATCCACCAGGCAGCCATAGACCAATGCGCCGCGGAGAATTGTTTTCCGTCTCAAACCGTTAGGATGTATAATCAATTCATGGTAAATCCGTTCGAGAAATGGGCAGGAATGAAACACCGTGTTTGATTTAAATTATCTACCTCTGCATCTTTCCAACGGCATGGAAATCGCCGAACTCCCTGGGCTTTGGGTGGCAGCCGCCCCGCGCCGCGCGCAGCGCAGCCGATCCAAAGACATGCTCATCATGCTGCTCACCCTCACCGGCAGCCAGGTACAGCCCCCCGATAATCTCAACCAGATTCTGGAACGCCTGGCGGATGTGTATTTTCAGGCTCCCGGATCGGTTACATCCGGCATGCACGCGGTCGTAGACCAGCTCAACGCTCTGCTCATCAAGCGCAACCTCAAAACCAGCGACGAGAACCAGCGCGTAACCGGCATTTTTAACCTGGTGGTGCTGCGCCGCGACCAGCTCTATATCGCCCATGCCGGGCCTACTTACACCTATCTGCTGGCGCAAAAAGGACTTACCGCTTTCCACGATACTCAAAACGCCGGGCGGGGATTGGGACTGGCGCGCAGCGTGAAACTGGCCTATTTCCGCGAAGAGGTCCAGCCGAATGACCTGCTGCTGCTTTCCGCTGCCCCCCCACAAGACTGGCAGACCTCCGGGCTGGCCGGCGGGCTGTCCATCCCGTTGGATCAATTGCGCCGCCGCCTGCTCAGCCAGGCCAGCGGCCAGCTTCAGGCCGCGCTGATCCAGTTCTCGCCGGGCAAAGGCGAAGCCCTGCTGCAAAAACCGCGCATTCCCTTCATTTCTGCCGGCCTTGGTGAAAAACTGGCCGCGCAAGAAGTGCCTTCTCCTGCTCAAGCGGTCGAAGCGCCCGCGCCCCAGCCAGCGGTTGTGGAAGCCCCGCCCGAACCTGCGCCCGCGCGTCCAGCAGCGCCCCCCCGCCCCCTGCCGCGCCCGGCAGCGCCCAAACCTGCCCCGGCACGCTCGGCAAGCGATGTCGCGCCCCAACCGGCCCACCGCACCCCGCAAATGGATGTGGCGCAAAAGAATGCGAGGCGCCAGCGCCGCAATGCCACCCGTAAAGAACTGCGCGGCCTGCTCAATAGTTGGCGCGGCACGTGGCAGCGCCTGTCGGCAGCTGTGAACCGCACACTGCTGCGCACCCTGCCGGGCAGCGAAGAGAATACCTCTGCCCTGCCAGTTCGCTCCCTGGTGCTGATTGCCGTGCTGGTGCCGCTTATGGTAACGGCCCTGGCCACCACCATCTACTTCCGCAGCGGCCGCGCCAACCAGCGCGATGCCTACCTGCAGCAAGCCCAGCGCTTTATCAACGATGCCATCGTCCAAAGCGACCCGGCCTTAAAAATCAGCAACTGGCAGCAAGTTCTGTACTGGGTGGAAAAATCGGAAGAATTTGGCCGCACCGAAACCTCAATTGATCTGCGCCGCCAGGCCGAAATAGCCCTGGATGATTTGCAGGGCATCATCCGCCTGGATATGCAGCCCACCCTTCTCAGCGGACTGGCGGAAGGCGTCAACATCACCCGGATTGTGCCAACCACCACCGAGCTGTACCTGTTCGACAGCAATGAAGGTCGTGTTTATCGCATGTTTATGACCGGCGAAGGTTACAAACTGGACCCGAACTTCGACTGTGCCACCAATCCGCTGATCGGCAAGCTGGTCGATTTTGCGCCGCTCACCAGACTGGAAGGAATCCTATCTTTACCGACGGTGATCGCGGTTAATGAAACCGGCCATTACATGTACTGTGGCCTCACCGATAAACCTGTGGAGCAGGCCTTCCTTCCGCCTTCCACCGGAGACTGGGGCCGAGTTTCCCGGATTACCAGTAGTGATTACGGCATGCTCTACGTCTTAGACGCCAGCAATAACGCCGTCTATATCATCGATCCCTTCTATCGCAAACCTGAAGAGGAAGACCAGCCTGAAGGCGCAACAGAATCTGAAAAAGAAGAAGAAGTAGCGCCTTCACACTCGAACAACGAACCGCGCATGTTCTTCAACTTGCAGGTGCCGCGCCTGGATGATGTTAAGGACATTGCCTTCAACAACGGTGATCTCTACCTGCTGCATGCCGACAATACCACCACCGTCTGCACCCTGCGCTCCTCCAAAGACGACCAGACGCGCTGCATAGACCCGGCTCCCTACGCCGACACGCGCAGCGGCCGCGAAACGTCCAATCTTACTTTTCCGGGGGCCAGCTTCTCGCGCATCTTCACCTCACAACCGCCCGTCCCCTCCCTTTACATTCTGGATACTGTCGGGCCGACCATCAATCAGTTCAGCCTCCAGTTGAATTTGCAGCGCCAGCTCAGCCCGCGCTCTGCTACTGAAGAACCCCTGCCCTCCACACCGCCCACCGCGCTGGCGGTAACCAATAACCGCCTGATAATTATCGCGTTCGGCAACCAGCTCTATCACGGCCAGCTTCCATAGCGCGATCCAACCCAAAAACAAGACAGACGGTTTCCGAAACCGGATTCGGAAACCGTCTGCTTTTCAAGAAGTGCGCCGTAAAAATGTCGAACTAATTGCTGTTAGAGAACCAGTTGTACGCGTAATATCCCGAAGAACTTTCCAGGCGAATGGCAATTGTGCTGCTGTCTTTCAGATTATCTGGGATATCATAGGTGGCTTCAAAGCTGCCGCCGTCTCCCGAATTGATCGTGGTAACAACCGTGCCGCCAACGCCCGCCGTTCCAAAGGCGCCCATGCGTACGGTGAAGTCCATATCCTTGGGAAAGTTGTGAGTTTTGATCTTCACCGATTCATTTTTATCCACGCTGACAATATCGAAGGTCGGAATGCCTGAATAGCTGGATGAAGAGCCGGGAGTCGATGTCGCCACCGGTCCGCCGGTGCCATACTCTTCTCCGTGGTAGGGGGAACTGGTGGTTTCATTGTAAAACCAGTCATACGCGTAGTAGTAGCCGCTGGTCGACTCAATCCGGATGGAGAGGCGGTCGCGGTCTTTCAAGCTGTCGGGGATGTCATACGTTACCTCAAACGAGGAGCTGTCGCTGGTTTTGAGCGTGGCCACTTGCACCCCGTTGACGCCCTTGGTGCCGTATTCACCAACCCGTACCACAAAGTCAGTATTCTTGGGGAAGTTGAAGGTCTTCAAGGTTACCGAATCATTTTTCACCACTTTGAGTACCGTTGTTGTCGGAATACCCGAAGTACCGCTCGTGCTGGTGCTGACCGGCCCGCCCGTGCCATAATCAGACCCGGCATAGGGGCTGCTGGTTGTCTTGTTGTAGAACCAATCATAGGCGTAATAGTAGCCGCTGGTCGACTCGATCCGGATCGAAAGCCGGTCTCGGTCTTTCAGACCTGCGGGAATGTTATAGGTTGCTTCAAATGACACGTTGTTCGCCGAGTTAAAGGAGGCTACCTGCGTGCCGTTGACACCCTTGGTTCCATATTCTCCAATCCGCACCACAAAATCGGTGTTCTTGGGGAAGTTGAAGGTCTTCAGCGTAACCGATTCATCCTCCACCACTTTTAACACCGTGGTGGTGGGGTAACCGGTGTATCCACTGGAGCTGCCCGGCGTGGGGCTGGGGCCGGGGGTCGCGGTTTTGGACGGGGTAGCGGTGGGCGTTTTGGTTGTGCTCGATTGGTACGGGTCGGTCCCGTTCTTATCATTGATGAAGAAGTTATAGCTGTAGTAAATGCCGCTCTCCAGGCGAATGGCGATGCGGTAGCGGCCGCGCAGCTCGCTGGGTATGTTGAATGTGGCCTCAAAGCTGCCGCCCGAGCCGGAGCTAACTTTTCCGACTTCAATCCCACCCACGCCTAGTGTGCCGTACTCGCCCATGCGCGCGGTGAACTCGCGGTTCGCCGGGAAGTTGTAGGTTTTAATCGTAACCTTTTCGTCCGTTACAATGCTGATCACGTCAAAGGTGGGAATGGCGCCCGCATTCACCGTGTGAATGGAAGGAATGACCAAAACCACCAGCAACATCAGCGCGGTCAATAATTGAACGCTGAATTTCCAGCCAGTGTGTTGTAGAGTCAAGAAGCGTTTCATATGGTTGTCCTCCTGAAAGACTCACTTCAATGTTAAAGTATAGATACAAACCCAATAAAATGCAAAATTAAGGCAAAAGCCAAAAATTCTTCCGCCCATCCCGTTCTTGAAATGGGCGGAAGGTAAATGATCTGCTAGCGCTTGATCACCGGAGCCAGCCAAAACGCGCGGTCGTCATCCGAATCGTTGTTATTATCCACCACCAGGATCAACTGCACAGCTTTATCCTTCAGGCTGCTCAAATCCACATTGATGCTGGTGCGCTCGCCATCCGACTTTTCCGTCCAGCTCTTCAAATTTTGAACTGAGCCGCCGTCAGCGATGTATTCCAGTTTGAAGGTTACGTCGCAGTCATCGCTGTTATCCAAGCAGCCCGTCAGCGCGGTGAAACGATCACCGTCTTTAACTTTGAAGGCCGGGAACTTGCCCTGGATCATACCGTCGTCGCCTTCGCTGGGGATCATAATAATCGCCGGTTCGTCATCTTGGTACCCGCCTTCCAGTTTGGGAGCCGAAGAACGGGAAACAGAACCATTCTTAAAGCTCTCGCTCGCGCTGGGGCAAGCAACACTGCCTTTGGACGACTTCCAGGAAGCGTCACAATAATACTTGGCAAAGTCCAGTGTCTTATCCTTATCCCATTCGCGATCACTTCGCTCCACCTCAATTTTTACCCAGAAGGGCTTGTTGGCATTGGGACCCAGACCAAACACCGCGTTCGACGCGTTGCGCAGCTTCCAGTTGCCGGTATATTCACCTTCGCCATCCGGCGCCACCAGCGTAACCGAGATATCAACCGTCTCGCCCGGATTAACTCGCTTGGGCAAAGCCACCGCCACCGGGCCGTTCATCGCGTGGCCGGTATCAAATACCAGGTCGTAATCAGTCGTCCAGGCGCAGCTGCCAATATTGCGCAGCCGCCAGGTCTTGGTGAAGGAAACGCCCCGCTCATATTTGCTGCCATCCGGAACGGTAACATCGGCTTCAAACTTGGCCCAGTCGCAAGGCACCGGGGTATTGGTGGGGGTCGGCGGCACCTGTGTTGGGACAGGGGTAGAGGTAGGCGGGAACGGAGTTTGCGTAGGCGCCAGCGTGGCGGTAGGGAACGGAGTAGCCGTCACAGCCGACATCTGAGTTACCTGCGCCACCAAAGTCTTAAACGCCGCCTGGGTGAACATCACATCCACCGTTTGTGCCGCAGCGGTTTCTACCAGCCCGTCGCCGGTATCGGGTACGGGTAACTGCGGAAAACAGGCCGCCATCAGAACAGCCAGTCCAATGATAAAAAGAGGGAGAACAGTCTTCTTCATAATTTTTAATTACTCCTTTCCATCCACAGACGATGTGAAATGGAAGAAAGTTCCTGATTTTTCTTCATCGCGGCAATGATGTTAAAAGTATTCCTTCGCACGCGCTTCAATTAAACTCCAATGTAAGTGTATCGCGCGGTAACAGATGCCGCATCCGGCTACCGGGCAGGAATCGCACTGGCCGGATGGGGAGGCGGGGATCATCCTGTCTTGCCATTTTTTTCCATTTCATATTATGCTTAATTCAGGCAGCAATCCTGGAGGAAACCTTGTTAATTCTGACCGAATCCGATCTGGCGCAAACCATCGAATCGTTCTCTCTGCTGGCGCAAAACCTGCTGGATTCCGATCTGGACCGTCCGTGGGCATGGAAAGGCTACAACGAAGGCGCGCGCTTCATCTTCTTTCGCGTGTACGAAGAGATTCGCGCCCTGCAGGCGCGCCTGGCCGCCCAACGCCGCGCCGCCGGCCCCGCGCTGACCGCCGCGCAAGACCTGCTCGCCAACCATCACCAGGCCTACTGGGCGCTGCAGGCGGTTCTGCTGCCGGGCAGCCCGCGCCTGCTCGACCTGCAGCCGTCCGCCGGCGAGTGGACCCCGCGCCAAACCCTGCGTCACCTGATCAACGCCGAGTTTTCCTTCTTTGAGGCCATCCGCGCCAATCTTCAGATTCATCACCACGGCCAGGATCCCTCTCTCAATCAGGTGCAAGAAATTTTAGAGACCAGCCGCGCCCAGGTTGAACCACAGCACCAGCAAGCCTTCGCCCTCAGCCTCGACAGCATCCTGGCGCTCTACTCGGATATCCATTATCATGGGATCGAATCGCTGGCCGGGCTGAGCGACGCGCAGCTGACGCTACCCACCTTTGATTGGGAGGAAGAAGCCTTTCCCCTCGAATTCCGTCTGGTGCGCCTCGACGCTCACCTGCGCCAGCACACGATTCAGCTGCAAAAGACCCTGACCGCGCACAATGCCCGCCCCACCGAGGCCCAGCGCTTGCTGGCTCACATTTTCAGCGCCGTCGCCGGCCTGGAAAGCACCCTGCTGGGCGCGCCCGGCCTCAACCCCATTGCGCTCGAAGAGGCCGCCGGGCAAATTTCCTTTTACACCGAAGCACTGGCTCAAGTGCTGGCTGAATAGCATTTCAATTGTGGAGATAAAATGGCAAAAGATACCCCCAATAATGACCGAAATCTGGTGATCTACGAAGTCTATGTTCGCAATCACGGCCCCAACGGCACCTTCGCCGACGTGGAAGCGGACCTGGAACGAATTCAAGCGATGGGAGTGGATATCGTCTGGTTCATGCCCATCCACCCCATTGGCAAGCTGAATAAGAAAGGCGACCTGGGCTGCCCCTACTCCATCGCCGATTACCGCGCCGTCAACCCCGAATACGGCACGCGTGAAGACTTCAAGCGCCTCATCAATAAAGCCCACGACCTGGGTCTGCTGGTGATGATTGACGTGGTCTACAACCACACCGCTCACGACTCGGTTCTGGTTAGCGAACACCCCGAATTCTTCCACCAGGACGAGCATGGCACGCCAGTTACCACCGTGCCCGAATGGTCAGACGTGATTGACCTCAAGCACCCTCAAAAAGCCCTCACCCAATATCTACACCAGACCTTGCAGGAATGGGCCTTGTTTGGCGTGGACGGCTTCCGCTGCGATGTGGCTTCACTGCTGCCCGCCAGCTTCTGGAGCAAAGCGCGCAAGCGCGTGGCCAAAGTCAAACCATCCGTCATTTGGCTTGCGGAATCAGTGCACGCCGGATGGGTTGCCGAGCGCCGCGCCAACCAGCTTTCAGCCATCTCCGACAGCGAGCTGTACCGCGCCTTTGACATGACCTACGACTACGACATCTGGCCGGTCTTCCAGGCCGCTGTCAAAGGCCAGGTGCCCGTGGTGCGCTACCTGGATTTGGTGCGCTTTCAAGACTGCATTTACCCCGCCAATTTTGTGAAAATGCGCTGCGCCGAAAACCACGACCAGCCGCGCATTATGCGTTTCGCCCCCAGCCGCCAACAAGCTCTGGCCTGGACCGCGCTGCAGGCCTTCAATAAAGGCAGCTTCCTCATCTATGCGGGCCAGGAATCAGCCGCGGAGCATACCCCCTCCCTATTTGATATTGACAAGGTTGAATGGGGCAGCTACGAGCTGCAAGACTTCCTCACCCGCCTGGCACGGCTGAAGAAAGACCGCGCCCAAGTGGAAGGCGAACTGGTTTGGACGATAGCGGAAGACATGGTCCAGGCGGTGTGGTACAACGGCGAGCATTCGCTCTACGGTGTGTTTAACACCGCCGCCGAAAGTGGCCGCGTAGCCGTCAGCCTGCCCGATGGGTTTTATGTCAACCTGCTGGATGATCAGGCCGTGGAAGTGAGCGGCGGCGAAATGCCCGCCCCGGCCAGCGCGTTCATCACCCACTGCGCACTGAGCTCCCGCCCCAAACCCTACTATTCAGAATTGCTCAACGGTCTGGTTGAAGAATAATCGGATTTTGCCCCACAAACCGGGCGCGCGTCCTCCGCGCGCCCGGATGATTTAACGCACTCACACCTGCATTAGCGCTTGGGGCTTGCGCCCTGCCTTGAAGGAATTTCTCAACGCCGCTCAACCGGAGACAGTTCGCCGCGTGTGGAAAACTGCTGCTGCAGGGCCGCCATCACCCGCGCGCGGGAAGACTCAATTTCAGCCAGGGCCAGTTCCGCCGCCCGCTGCGCATCGCGCGCCGCGCAGGCCTCTGCCAGCTCCAGGTGCTGCGAGCGCATTTCATCCGCGCTGTCTTTCAAATCCAACCCCAGGTGAAACACGCGCAGCAGCTCATCCAGCACGCTTGCCACCAGTTCCGCCAGGCGGCGGTTGCCGCTGGCCGAGGCGATTGTGCTGTGAAACGCCGTGTTCAGTCCCAAAAAACGGGTGTAGCTGGGGTGGTCTCCGTACGTGTAAGAAAAATCTGCGCTGGCCAAAATGGCATCCAACTGCTGCCGCGTAGCGCGCTGCGCCGCCAGCCGGGCCGCGTCTGGCTCAATCACCGCCCGCAGTTCATACATCTCTTCCACGTCTGCCAGGGTAATCGGCGAGACCTCATACCCAAAGCGCGGAATGGCGCGCACCAGGCCTTCTTGCGCCAGGCGCTGCAGTGCCTCGCGCACCGGCGTGGTGCCTAACTGATATTTTTCCGCCAGCGACGCCTGGGCAATCTGCTCGCCCGGAAGAATGCTGCAGGTCAAAATATCCGCGCGCAGCCGTTCATAAGCTTGCAGTGAGAGCGATTTTCTGTCTTTTTGTGTCGCGTTGATGGCCATACAGCAATTGTACACGATATTGAGGGGCGGCCCGGCCGTTTCGCGCGCAGCAGCGGGCGGTCTTTTCATTTTTTGGTTGACTTGCCGCCAAAAAAGTAATATATTACTGATATATTATCACAGCAAAGGATTGTTTTCGATGGAACTGAACAACCTGATCGCGGCCATGCAGGCCGAAATTGAACTCTCCATTGGCTGTACTGAAATTGGCTGTGCCGCCCTGGCGGCCGCTCGCGCCAGCGAGCTGCTTGAAGGAAACCCCGACCGCGTTCAGGTGGAAGCCAGCAGTTATCTCTATAAAAACGCCGCCAATGTGTGCGTTCCCAACACCCGCCTGCGCGGGCTGGACGCCGCCCTGGCGCTGGGCTTCATTCTTCAGGGCAGCCAGGATGGATTGGCCATCCTGCAACGCGCCAACCCCTCTGCCGAAGAAGCCGCCCAACAATATCTGCGCGCCCACAGCTTTGAGACCCACATTGTCAATGACGGCCTGCCCGTTTTTATTCGCCTCACGGCGCAGCGCGCCGGCCACACCGCCCTGGTGGAAATTGCCGGCGAGCACAGTCACTTTTCAGAAATCCGACTGGATGGCAGCCCGCTCCTTATCGACCCGCCAACCGCAGCGGAAGGCAACCATTTTGCCTTTCAGGGCATCTGCCCGCGCGAAATGGTTGAATTTATCATCGCGCAAGACGACCAGGCCTTTGCCTTCCTGATAGATCAGGCCCGCATCAATGAAGCGGCAGCGCAAACCGGCCTGACCAACCCCGGCACCAGCTTTGGGCCGCGCTTGCACCACCATCCCCGCCCGGCGGATGCCATTCTCAACGCCGCGTGCCAGGCACAGGCGCAGACCGCCGCCGCCAGCGAGGCGCGCATGCTCGGTCTGCCAGTGCCGGTTGCCGCCCTAACCGGCAGCGGAAACCACGGCATTACCGCCTTACTGGGCATGTACTCCGCCGCGCAGGCGCTTGGCGCCAGCCAGGCCCAAACCGCGCGGGCATTGGCCATCACCGTCATGATCACCATTTACGTCAAGCACAGCACCTCACGCCTGACCACTTTTTGCGGCTGCGCGGTTGCCCCGGCGGCCGGCATCGCAGCAGGCTGCGTCTATTTAATGGGCGGCGGCTTTGAAACCATGCAGCAGGCCATGCAGTCGCTGATCGGCACCTTCGCGGGCATGCTCTGTGACGGCGCTAAAGAATCTTGCGCCTGGAAGGTCAGCACCGCCGCCAGCGCCGCGGTGCAGTTCGCCCACCTCGCCATGCAGGGCGCGTACATTCCCGACGGCAACGGCATCCTCGGCTACAACCTCCTGGAGACCTTCGACAACCTGGGTAAGCTCAATAACCCCGGTATGCTCGAAACCAACCGGGTGGTGATGGAGATCATCCACGATAACTTAAACCGAAAGCCGGCGTAAACACCGGCTGAAGGTTCTTCATCGATTATTGAAAACAAGGCCGCTAGCGCCATTCCACCTGGGCTTCAAACGCGATTTCACCCGTGGTTTGATTGACCCCTTTGAGGCTCATTTGCCCATCCAGTTGCCCCACTTGAATCGACACGCTTTCGGCCGGGCGCACTTCTTTGTTGTAATTCACCTGCACCGCGGCCAGGTGCCGTTCCTGAAAATAACTGGAAGGCAGCGCGTCGCACACCCAATCCACATACACGGCGTTGTTCACATGCCCCATCAAATCCACCACGCTGTAACCGGCCGTGCGCACCAGCGCCTGGCTGGGCTGGCCCACCTCGACAATTTTCTCCAGAGGAGATGAAATGGCCGCCTTTTCGGGCAGGCTCGGTAAATCCCCGCCCAAGGCGCGCGGCGGCAAAATGCGGCGCGCCTGCGTGTCGATTAAAACGAAAGCGGATGAGGCGCGCGCCACAAGCTGGTCGGACGCGTCGGTGATCCAAAAATCGCGCACAAAAAAGAGCTTTTGCTGAATACATTTCGGCCAGGTTTGAATGGTGATCTTCTCGCCCGCCTGCGGAAAGCGTTCAAACTCCACCCGCACCCGCGCCAGCACCCACGACTGGTTTTGCAGCAGCATTTCGCGGTAATCGTAGCCCAAATGACTGGCGTGATGCTGCCCGGCGGTTTGAATGGCGCGAAAAAGCCCCGAGGGACGCCAGCGCTGCAGCAGATCAGTTTCGTGAGTTTGCACTTCCACAACTTCAGTCCATACGGTTTGGATCATAGCAACCTTCTTTGTGTCAAAATGATTTTCTATTGTACCCCCTTTCGTACCCGCTAAAAAATAACCCCGCTGCCCGCTCCGGGTTGCACCCATTGGGGCGCGCTGCGCGGCCATCCCGCTGTAGGGTGGCGTGGAGGGCGGACAACCCGCTTTGAGTCGAAAGATGACCGTCTCCGCCCGCAACCCACCGTCTTCCCAATGTCGGCGCAGTGCCAATTTCCGGGCAGATGGCCATCCGCCCCTACCCAAGAACGAGATTCCCCTGTAGGGTGGTGTTGCGGGCGGACAATTTTCTTGACGGCAGAACCACCCGCTTCCGCCCGCAACCCACCGTCTTCCCAATGTCGGCGCAGCGCCAATTTCCGGGCAGATGGCCATCCGCCCCTACCCAAGAACGAGATTCCGCTGTAGGGTGGTGTTGCGGGCGGACAATTTTCTTGACGGCAGAACCACCCGCTTCCGCCCGCAACCCATCGTCTTCCCAATGTCGGCGCAGTGCTAATTTCCGGGCGGATGGCCATCCGCCCTTACCCAAGAACGAGATTCCCCTGTAGGGTGGCGTGGAGGGCGGACAACCCGCTTTGAGTCAAAAGATGACCATCTTCACCCGCAACCCACCGTCTTCTGCTTGGTAATCCGCAAATTGGCCGCCTGCCCCTACCCAAAAACGAGATTCCCCTGTAGGGTGGTGTTGCGGCGGACAATTTTCTTGGCGACAAAATCACCCCACTCCCGCCCGCAACCCACCGTCTTCTGATGGGCTGTCCACAAATAATGCGGCGGCGCGGACCGCCCACCTTAACCAGCAAGGCCAGCGCTGATCCGCCGGCCTTGCGACACCCATCACCACACTGACTGCTAAGATTACTTCTTCTTGACCGGCAGCAGAATATACATCACCGACTCGTCACGCCCAAACTTGAATTCATCATTGTACATTTCCATATCATAATCTCCTGCCAACTCATACGCCGACTGAGGCAGCCAGGTATGGTAAATGTAATCATAGGTCTGGCTCAGCCCGTCCAGCTTGCCGTAATGGGGGAAAACGGCGTAAGTATTCTCCGGCACGTGGCGGGCGACCATTCCCGCGGGCGGCTGCGTTCCAGCCGTCACCCTGGTGCAGGCCACATATTCAAAGCCACCCTCGGTCGCCATGCCGCAAACGCCATAGCACTCGCGGAAGTCTGCATTGGGAATCTCAGCGGCGCGGCGGTTGAACACGTCCCACATCTGGGCAATTTCATTCTTCTCATTCTTACCAAAGTATTTGAGACCAATCACATCAAACGCGGGTTTGGTTGCAAATTCGGGTTCCATTTTTTCCTCTTTGTGAATCTCGCTCGAAATCCATTGAGCCGGGTAAGCCGGCCGCTCGACCGGGCACTGTACCTCAAAATAATCGGGGAGGTGGTTTTGCGGCGCGTCGTCGGGCGACTCATACAGGTACACCTCGCGGCACGGCCCAACCGGGCGGTAGCCGTTACCCTGCGTCCACTGGTACAGGGTGGTATAAGCGGATGAGATGCTTTCATACCCCTCCGAGTGCACCACGCTGGCCATGCACGCTACCGGCGGCAGTTGCCAAACCTCGACCGGCCCGTTGGGCAAAACCATGCCTTTCGGCACGTCGCCCAGCAGCACCCCAGCCAGCTTGATCTCCTTATTCCGGTCAACATATTCCAGACTGTCTTGCAGGGCAAACCAGCTGCCGCTCAGGCGCAGACCGCTGGCCGCGGCAAAGCTGCGGATCGTCTCGCGCAGGCTCAGGCGCGCGCAAGGCACTTCACCCTCATTCGCCGCCACCAGGCAGCCTGCCAGCGCAGACACACCCCCTACCGGTTTCAGCACCACTTCGCTGGCCGGCAGGCGTCCGGCACGCTCGATCTCGCGCAAGCGGTTCTCGATACGCGCCAGGCGGGCCTGTTCGCTTTCCAGATGGCGCTTCAGCTCAGCTTGCTTCAAGCGCAGCATGCCGCGCAGTTCGGCCACATCCAGGTCTTCACCCAGCATCTGACGCACCTCGTCCAAAGAGAACCCCAAATCTTTCAGCGCCAAAATGCGGTTCAGCCGCGTAAGTTGTTCCAGTGTGTAATAGCGGTAGCCCGTGAAGCGGTCAATATGCGCGGGTTTGAGCAGCCCAATCTGATCGTAATGGTGCAGCGTTTTGACGGTAACATGCGCCAGGTTGGAAAAGTCGCCAATCTTGATCATCGTCTTACCCGTTTGAATAATATTTGAAGGCCTTCATTGATGATGGTAGTATACAACCTCCGGTAAGAGGAGAGTCAAGGGGTGGGTTAAGGCAGTTTCCAGAATCAAAAACGCCCCTCAGCGAGAGGGGCGTTCTTGTTGGCTCAAATTTTAGCGGCGTCCGCCGCGGCCCTGTCGTTCCGCCTGCGGGATGTCATCCGCGTCCCACATGGGGCAGTTTTCTTCATCATAGTTGTAGTACGGCTGCTCACCATCTTCCCAATTGCCGCGCGGGAAGTTGCCGCGGTCTTCGTCAGTGAGACCTGCAAAGCGCCCACGCATGCCGTCCATCATCCGGCCAAACAGCCCGTCTTCATCATCCGACCACGCCGGGCCGTACCCTTCCGCTTCCATCTGCTCAAAGGCATACTCGCGCGCGTCCATCATGGCCTGAGGCACATCTTCCACACCCGCGTCCAGCAGAATTTCGGAGAGCATATCGCCTTCATCGATGCGGGCTTTGGCGGCTTCAACATCCAGGCCATAGGTATCGGCCAGGTACTGCAGCAGATAGTCTTCCATCAGGCCCCATTCGGGAGCGTCTTCGGGCTGGCCCATTCCGCCCGGACCGCGCCCCGGCCCGCCCCACGGACCACCGGGCATGCCCGTTTCGGTTGAGCCGGACTGCGCGTACACCGGTGAGACGACTGCAAAACCAGCCAGGAACAGGCTGGCAGCCAAAGCAATTCCAATCCATTTTTTCATGTTATCCTCCTGAGATCAACAATAAGATGTTTGATTGACCTTAATATACCCGGCGGGTATGAAGAAGTTGTGAAGTCCGCGTGTGCTTACTTTGAATAAAAAAAGCCGGGGAGCACTCACCCGGCTTCACTGACCAGACAAAAAAGAGCGTCAGCGCAATTCCCACACCGCCGCGTTCTCAATGGTGCAGGTAAATCCACGGGTACTGCCCGTTTTCACCGAGAAACTCACCTCACCTGACTGAAGGTAAGGGTCGCGGAAGCGCACCGCTTCCACACCGTTGATAAACACGCTCAACATTTTATCTTCCACCACCACCACGATCTGAGTGGGGTCGGTCATCTTGCCGTAATAATTGCCACCTTTCATTTCGATAAATTCACCGCCGCGCTGCCGATAGGTATGCACCACCCCATCCATCGTCAGAAAGGACGCATGCCAGTGATCCAGATCGCCCTCGCCATAGGCAAACCCGCAGCCCGATTGCTCACCCTCCTTCGCCGTGCCAACAAAACGCCAGCTTGCCTCGCCGTAGATCACCACGTTCCCGCCGTCAATGCCGGTGCCCCAGCGGTCAAAGGTTTTCGTGTCGTACCAGGTTTGCTCAAAGCTGCCCGCGTCATGGTATTCCCACTCGCTGGCCTTAAACCAATTCTTAGATTTCATCTGCTGGATGATACTATCCATCTCTGCCGCGCGCGCTTCAGCCGGGTCGGGTGGTGGCGGGGCTTCGGTTGGCGGCTGGGTGGTCGGTTCTGCCGCCTGCGCGGCGGCTTCGGTCTGCGCCTGGGCTTGCTGGGCGGCCGCGGTGGCCGCCTGGAGCTGGGCAGCCGCCTGCTCGGTAGCCAGCGTATCGACCGTCGGCGCGGCCGTCGGCAGGCTGGCGGCCTGCAGCGTGGCCTGGTTTTTGGCATTTTGCGTGGCCATCACCCCCAGCGCCACCGCGGTCTGTTCCAGACCGGGGTCAACCGTGGGCGTTGGCGTTGTAGCGCAGGCCAGCATTACCAGCAAGAGTACAACCATTCCAGACAAACGTGCGACGCGTCTGATTCTCATCTTCCCTCCTTCATAGTCCTCCATCCAGAGACGGGTTCCCGGTTGTTATACCTATTGTAGCGATTCCCCGTCCATCAAACCAGTCCATTTTCAAGAGATTTCTCGCACCTGGCAGCCTGAGCCGATTCTCCGCTGGCGCTTGCCAGCCGCACTCGGAGCGAGTAGAATGAAACTCGCTGCCCGATGGCGCGTGGCGACCCCGCGCGCCGCATGCAAAGCAGACTCGTTTTCCCCTTGGCGTGTGATTGATGTTCAAGAATCTCTTCAACGACCCAAAATTCTATAAAACGCTGTTCCAACTGGCCCTGCCCATCACCGTGCAGTATTTCATCTCCTCCTCCATCAGCCTGGTGGGAGTAATGATGGTCGGCCAGTTGGGAGAAGTTTCCATCGCCGCTCTGGGGTTGGGCAATCAGATCTTTTTCCTGGTCAGCCTGCTCATTTTTGGCCTGAGCAGCGGATACGCCATCTTTGCCGCACAGTTCTGGGGCGCGAATGACCTTCCCAACGTCCGGCGCGTATTGGGCATCTGCCTTACCCTGGGGATGATCGCGGCTGGCATCTTCACGCTGGCGGCGGTGTTGCTGCCCCACCCGATTTTGAGCATCTACACCAAAGACCCCGAAGTCATCCGCGAGGGGGTTCAATATCTGCGCATTGCCGCCTTCAGCTACGTTCCTTACGCCCTTAGCATGGCCTTTGCGTTCATGCACCGCAGCACCGGCCAGGTGCGCCTGCCCATGTTCGTCAGCGCCATTTCGCTGCTGCTCAGCGTTCTGGTGAGCTACCTGCTGATTTTTGGTCACCTGGGGCTGCCCGCCCTGGGCGTGAGAGGCGCGGCGGTGGGCATGCTGTTCGCCCGCCTGGTGGAAGCGGCGGGCATGCTCTCACTTACCTACCTCAAACGCACTGCCATCGCCGCCTCGCCGAAAGAGCTCTTTTCCTTCAACCTGCCTTTTCTCACCCAAACCCTTTCCACCGCCATGCCGGCCGTGCTCAATGAAATGGCCTGGTCGTTTGCCGTGACCACCTACAACATCGTCTACGCGCGCATCGGCACTGAGTCCATCGCTGCCATCAACATCACTACCACCATCGAAGAAATGGCGTTTGTGGTCTTCTTTGGCCTGGCCAACGCCGGGGCGATTATCATTGGCAACACCATTGGCGCCGGAGAACAAGAAAAAGCCTTTACCTACGGCAAGCGGTATATTCTGATTGGGATCGCGGGCGCGCTGGTGTTCGGGCAGCTCACCAGCCTGAGCTCCCGCTGGATATTGAATTTCTACAACATCTCGCCTACGGCCGCCGACTATGTGCGCAACATCCTCTTGATCTTCTCATTCATCATGTGGATCAAGGTCTTCAATTTGATGTTAATTGTGGGAATTTTACGCAGCGGCGGAGACACGCGCTTCACCCTGCTGCTGGAAATGAGCGCCATCTGGGGCATCGGTGTGCCAATGGCCGTGCTGGGCGGGCTCGTGCTGCACCTGGAAGTCTATTGGGTGTACCTGATGGTCATTTCTGAAGAGTTGGTGAAAGCCTTTTTCGGCTACCGCCGCTTCCGCTCGCGTAAATGGGTTCACAACCTCACCGTCGTGTCCCAAGTGGTAGAGCCGCTGCCTGCCGCGCCGTCTCAGGTGAACTGAAGATCCACGCGCAGCACATGGCGGTCTACCGCCCCAAAGCGGTACTTGTAATCTTCGTTGCCGCGCATAAAATCGAACTCCTGCATGCCCTGCTCAATCGCGCCCTGCAACAGATAGCCCAGCAGCACCCAGCCCGGCGACACCTCGGAGAAGGCGGTATCCATCCCTGAGTTGTAGACCAGCACGCGCCGGTTAAACAAAAAATTGGCATACACGGCCGCTTTTTCGCCCCCCACTTCCAGAAACGCCAGTTGCAAATAGCCGCCTTCAAAAGCCCTGTTCAGACAGTTCTTAAACTGAACGCGCATCGCCGGGCTTAAAAAGCGTTCTTTTTCCGCGTCCATCGCCATCAGGCGCATGCAGTCTTCAATATCTTGCTCAATCCGCTCGGGCGCGCTGCTGACGTACAGCTTCACCGGCTGCTCGGCGCTTTCGGCCCGGCGAATTTTGCGGCGAATCTCGTGACGCTGCTTTTTATCAATTCCGGTCAGGTAGCTTTCCCAATCGCCCGGCAGGGTGATATATGGGCAGGGCGACACCGCTTCGGCGGAAATCACCGCGCCGGTGCTTCGCGCGGCGGCTTGCAGCGCCGCCAGGCTGGGCGAGTCGTCTGGAATGTTATACAGGCTCAACCGCTCCCAACCGCCAGGGAAGGCCGGACTGCGCAAAAATGCCAGCAAGCCTTCCGCGAAGGCGGGCAGGTTTTTCTCTTCCACCACCAGGTCCAAATAATCGGAGATTTCAATGCTGCCCACCAGCATCAGCGCGGGCTGGCCTTTGTGTCGCGCTTGCATCAATGCCGCCGCCCCCGCCAGGCGGCCGTCTTGCCGCGCGGTGACCAGGCGCAGCTCCGCCCGCGGCCATTCGCCGCCCCCACGCGTATCCCACCAGCCGCTCAGGTACTCATAGCGCAAAAAAGGGACCTTCGTAATCGAACGGTCCAGCAGATCATTCCATTCTTCCGCCAACCCCTGCGGGAAAACCGTATGCAGTTCAAAAATCATCCAAATACGTCCTTCAGTCGAGATGAAAACCACCGCCGATTATACCCCATCGCGGCGGAACCCTTTCCTTCCCTGCGCGCATGTACAAGCCTGACTTATTTTTTCGGCATGCGCATCACCGAGCGTGGATTCTCCAGCGCTTCAAACCCAACTTTCTGGTACAGACCGTGCGCGTCTCGCGTTGCCAGAATGCCGCGCAGCCCCTGCAGATCGGGATGATTCACCACGCACTCCACCAGCCACACCCCCAACCCCTGCCCGCGGTAGTCTTCCAGCACAAACACGTCGGCCAGCCAGAACATGGTGGCATAATCGGTGACCGTCCGCGCGAAGCCAATTTGCTCGTCGCCGAGATACAGCCCAAAGCACAACGAATTTTGGATGCTTTTCTCCACCAGTTCGCGCGGACGGCCCTGCCCCCAATACGAGCGCTGCGATAGATATTCAAAAATCACATCCAGCGACAGCCGCGCGGGATCGCAGCTCACGCAAAAATCACCTTTCTTCCATTCCATGCCTGGCTCCTTTGCGGGTCATGTTGTTCTGTCTCTACTTTTCGGTGCCGCTGGCGCCCAGTTCCAGGCGGTACCCAAAACCGCGCACGGTCATAATCAGCTTGGGGTTGGCCGGGTCCGTTTCCAGCTTTTTGCGCAGCAGCCAGACGTAGCGCCGCACAGCCGCTGAATCCATTTGCGAATCGCCCCCCCACACCTGGCGGATTAATTCCTGCTCCGAAACCGGCCGGCCGCCGCTCTTGGCCAGCACTTCCAGCAGGCGAAACTCGTTGGGCGTCAGCAGAATCACCGATTCACCATCGCGCACTTCACAGCGATCCAGGTCCAGCAGGCGCGCGCCCAGCGGAATCAGGTTGCGCCGTTCAGCCGGTTTATGCCGGGCACGGTTCAGCACCGCCTGAATGCGCGCGGAGAGTTCGGCAAAACTGAAGGGCTTGGTTACATAATCGTCAATGCCCAGCTCAAAGCCGCGCAGTTTGTCCTCTTCCGACGATTTGGCCGTCAGCAGAATAATGGGCACATCCGACATCTCGCGCAGCCGGCGTGTAGTTTCCCAGCCGTCCATGCCTGGCATCATTACGTCCATCACTACCAGGTCCGGCTGGTGACTGTACGCCAGCCGGATGGCTTCAGCCCCCCCGCCCGCGCTGATCACATCAAATTTCAACGCGCGCATATATTCTTCCATGAAGCGCAGCAGGGTGCGATCATCATCCACTACGAGAACTTTCGGACACATGCCCGTCTCCCTGATCCGTCAATAAAGGCAGGTAAAAAAGAATGGAAGCGCCGCCGCCGGGGCGGTTTTGAACTCGGATTTCGCCTTCCATCGCTTCCAGCAGCCGCCGCACAATATACAGCCCCAGACCATGCCCGTAAACCGTTTGCGCGTCGCCACGGTGGGTGCGGTAAAAGCGGTCAAACAGATGCTGCTGGTCTTCTTCTGAGAAGCCCGGGCCGCGGTCTGCCACCTCAACCCAGCCCCGCGCCCCTGCCGCGTCTTGCCCGGCGGAAACTGTAATTTCACCCTCTGGCGCGTATTTTAACGCATTATCCAGCAGGTGAAACAGAATGCTCACCAGCGCGCGGTCATCCGCGATGAAATCCGGCACGGGGTCGGGCAGCTTCCACACCACACGCTGCGCCCCTTCCAGGTGGGTCATCTGCTGGCGCAGCACCTCCACCACCCGCTCCAGCGAGAGCGGCGCGGGGTAGAGCGGCAGGCGGCCGGCATCCAGCGCGGAAAGGTCCAGAATCGTCTCAATAAAATTGGTCAGGCGTTTGATCTCAGCCTGCACCAGCTCCAGGTTGCGCTGAGTGTTGCCCGGCAGACCGCCCTTCGCCATCAACGACAGCTCAATGCCGCTGTTGATATTGGTCAGCGGAGCGCGCAGCTCGTGTGAAACCATCGAAACAAAATCCGATTTCAAGCGGTCCAGCTCTTGCAGCGCGCGGTTTTGGTCTTCCAACTGGCGGTATGCCAGCGTGAGGTCCTTGGTTTTTTCTTCCACCGCCTGTTCCAGGTTTTCATTCAGGCGCGCCAGCGCCGCCCGGTCTTGGGCGATCTGCTCATTAGCCTGCTGCAGCTCCGCCTGACGGGCTTTTTGCTCGCTCAAATCGTGCGCTGTCCCCGCCACCGCCTGGCCTGGTTTCAGCGGACGTAAGGTCAGGTAAATCGGTATTGAGCGCTCCTTCGGCTGGAGCAGTTCCAACTCGCCAGACCAGCCCGTTTGCAGCCCTTGCGCCACCGCCGCCGCAATCCCCTCTGCCGGACGCAAAAAGGCCGCCAGCGGCCGCCCCAACAGCTCCGCCGCCGAGGACGCCCCGGCCGCTTCCATCAAGGCCGGGTTCACCAGGCGCAGCCTGCCGTGCTGGTCGCACACAAAAGCCGGTTCGGCAATACTGTTGACCAGGTTGGCAAACTTCTGCATTTCCACTTCCCCGGCATAGATGCCCTGGCGCACCGCCAACCCCATGCCCGACACCACGGTGATGTACAAGCCCAGGTCGTTCACCCGCCCGTTGAAGGTCCACAGCAGCAGCGTATACCCGCCCATCAGAAACATGGAGAGCAGCGGCAAAATGGATTGAAATAGTCCCCGCCAACGCGAAACCCACGCCTGACGGTTGAGTTTTTCACTCCAGGCGGGGTTCAGGTCTGCCCAGGCAGCAGCCGCGAACAATACATCGCCCAACACCCATCCCAAGTCGGCCAGCCCGCCGCCCCGCGCCAGGCCGGGGAAGATCAAACCGGCGTAAGCCAGATTGCTGGCCATCGAGGCGCATAGCCCCAAGCTGAGCCAGCCAAACGCCAGGCTCAAATGATCAACATTCGAGAACAAGAACAGAATCAACACCAGTAAAATGCCCGCCATATCCACAAAGGGAAAAAGCGAGGCGAAAGGCAAACGGGTGTTCGGAGGATGCAGTAGAAACGGCTGCACCATCAGAATCCAGATTAAAGAAATACTGCTGGCGGCAATGATGGTGGCATCGATCAGCATCGCCAGCGCCCCGGCATTGGCGCGCGGCTTGCGCGGGTAAAGCACCAGACCAATCCACAACGGCAGCGCGCCCAGCAGGTACAAAGCGTTATAGGCCTGCCCTGCCGCTGGCTCATGCCAATCCCATATCGCCGAGAACAGGCGCGCCAGGTCGGCCAGCACCCACACCAACAAGCCAATCGCCAGCCACAGCCATGCCCGGCGCGCGCGGCGGTCGGCCAGACGCCGGTTCAAATAGAACGCCAGCGCGCCGGCCAGCAAAGCCGCCGCCACAATGGCCGCTCCGCCCACCCATTCCCGCTCCGGTGAGGACATGCGCCCGCGCGCCAGCCACAGAACGTACAAAATCAGATAGGCCAGCAGCGCCAACGGCAGGCTGCGCTTCATGAACCAGTCCGGCAAAGAAGTGTCTCGCATACCCTCATTGTACTCAAGGGTGCGTCTGCCTGGCAAATTGCCGGGCGCAGAAGCAGCCCAACTGGCCGGGCGAATGATTTTTTAAGATTCAATCGCCATTTTTTAAGATTCGGGGGTTGCTTTTTTAGCTCAATTCCGTATACTTGAGCAGATATTTTATTCTGGGCCAGCCAAACGCCCTCTGGTGAGCAATGACAACCAATTTTGTCTCTTCAGCCCTTCCATCTCAAAAAAAGACAGATTTATCCGGTAAAATTTTTTGGCCGGAAATAAATTGTCTAGACAATTTTGGTATCCCCCTGTGCCGGTTAAAACGGTCCGCCGCTCTTCCAGATGGAATCGGAGGAGAAAGTGTTGTTTGTTTTCTTCCCCCCACGTTTCCGGTTTTATCGTTCCAAGGGATGATCATCTGATCATCCCTTTTTTTTCGGCTTTTTTCAAAATTTCATGTCGACTGAGAAGGAGGTTCTCGAATGACCGCGAACGGATCGAAGAAAGAAGTGTTTGGCTACATGCCGCAAGACGTGCCCCCCATGGGCGCCATGATCAGCCTTGGTCTTCAGCAGGTGCTCACCATGTTCCCGGCCACCATCCTGGTGGCTATCCTGACCAAGTTCGATGTCGGCGTTACGCTGCTGGCTTCCGGCCTGGGTACCATCATTGCCTTGCTGGTCAGCCAGCGCAAAATTCCCATGTACTATGGTTCCAGCTTCAGCTACATCACCGTGGTCGTTACCGCCATGAACCTGTACGGCGGCGGCTGTTTTGCCGACCCCAACACCGTGTACTGCGCCGAAGGCGTGCGCATCGTGCAGGTGGGCATTATGGCGACGGGTGTGTTGAACATTCTGGTCGGTTTGCTGATTATGAAAGCTGGCAAAGAGGCCCTCGATAAAGTTCTGCCTCCCATTGTTACCGGCTCTATGGCGGTGGTGATCGGCATTGCCCTGGCAGGGGTTGCCCTGGGCAACGCTTCGACCAATTGGTTAATCGCCTTCATCACCCTGGTAGCCACCGTGGTGTTTTCCGTTTATCTGCAGGGCAAAGGCCTGCTGGGAATGCTGCCCATCCTGCTGGGCGCGCTGGTAGGCTACGGTGTTTCCGCCGCCACAGGCGCCATTGATTTTGGCACGATTTCCAGCGCCGATTGGGTGCGCATGCCCGCCATTACCCTGCCGGCCTTTGAGAATCCCCAGGCCTGGGGCATCGTCTTCAGTATCGCTCTCATCGCCATCGCCACCATCCCCGAAAGCACCGCGCATCTCTACCAGATGAGCCTTTACATTGACGCCCTGGCCGCTGAAATGGGCCGCGAACCGCTTCAGATCAAGAAACTGATCGGCCTTAACCTGGTCGCCGACGGCGTGGACGACATGGTCGTCGGGTTCCTCGGCGGCTGCGCCGGAACCAACTACGGCGAGAACAACAGCCTCATGGCCATCACCCGCAACTACTCCGTTCCGGTGCTGATGACCGCTGGCGTGATCGCCATCCTGCTCGGCTTTCTGGGCAAACTGGCCGCGGTGGTCAACACCATCCCCACGGCCGTAACCGGCGGCCTCTCCATCTACCTGTTCGGCGTCATCGGCATGCAGGGCGTGGCCCTCATCCAATCCGAAAAGGTCAACCTGTTTGAGCCGCGCCAGCTGGCGGTGGGCGCCACCATTCTCATCCTGGGTATCGGCGGCAATCTGGGCCTGCCCAACGGCATCTTCCCTCTCAATGTGCCCGTCCTTTTCCCGGACGGTATTCCGGCAATCGTCTTTGCCGCGATTGTGGGCATTCTGATGAACCTGCTCTTCGTCATCGTGCCGCCCTCCTTGTTTGGGGTCAAAGACCGCCAGAACATTAATCTGTAAACCTTACTTCAGCCACATAAACCGGCGCAAATTGTGCGCCGGTTTTTTTTATGCAACCCACCCAGGATTTTTGCGTAAATAGGAATGAATAAGAAAAAACAACATCACCGTGGAGCGTTTCTGCGGTGAATCACAAGAAAGAGGTCTACCATGGGTTTGATTAAATTTATTCTGGGCATCATCGGTGGGGTCATAGGGCTGGTTTTCGGCCTGATTGGCGGAGTCATTGGCCTGGTGGTCGGCGTGTTGGGGCTGGCGCTGGGCGCGGTGCTGCTGGTGCTGCTCGTCCTGGCACTGCCGCTGCTCCTGCTGCTCCTGCTGCTGTAAATCCGTTCAAACAACCATATAACAACAAATCCCTCGCCTTTTCACGGGCGAGGGATTTGTTGTTTTTCCGTCTATCGGGCTTACTGCTCAAAGGTGATCAGATCAATCTTCCAGGCGCCGCCTTCACGAACATAGATCAATCCCAAGTTGCGAAGCTGGCCGTCTTGCTGGGCAATTTTCGCGGAGACAACCACTCGGTCTTCCCGCGCTTGCGGCGATTGCACCATCCACCCTTGGGGAGACAGGCCCAACTCGTTCAGGTACGCGGCGAAAGAAGCCGGTGATTCAAAACTCGACTGCAGGTGAGTGCTCAACCCGGCGTACGCGCTCCCGGCATCCCCTGCCTGAACCGATCTCAGCCAATCATCCACGGGCTGAACGGGAAAATCATTCACCGCCGCATCTTCAGCGGAGAGCGCCACACCGCCGGACCAGATGACAGCCAGCAGAGCAACAAAGAAAAGCGCAGCCAATATCAGCCCAGGGAGGGGCGTGGATTGAATAACCGCAAGGTTCCATTTTCGGGGCAGGTCAAAGATCATATTCTTCTCTCACTGTTCGATGATTTGAGGCGCGTACTTCCACCCTGCGCCAATATCAATATCGGCTGCTCCGTCAAATTCTTTAGAGCGCGGCTCACAATTCTACCACCGAACCGGCTGAGCGCCCGTCCCAGGTTCAAAGAACGCCGCCCCGGCTGGCCCCATTTTCATCTGGACAAGCGCGCCAAAAAGTGTCATCATTAATTCAAGTTCCTGTCCCCCGCGAGGTTGCCATGCCCGAAACCGATCCCCAAGCCTACATCAGCCTGGACTGCCCGCGCTGCGGCGCGCCTCTCCCCGAATTCGCCGAAGAGATCGTCTGCCAATACTGCGGCGCCAGGTTGATTTTTAAGCACGCCAGAACCGCCCCACCGCGCCCCGCTCCCGCGCGCCCGGCGGACCCGCAGTCGCTGACGCTGGTGCCGCTCACCTATGTGGAGCCACGCACGCAGTTGGACGCCTTCACTATTTCGCTGCCGCCCGGCTGGCAGTTCGAAGGCGGTATCACCTGGCAAAACAAAGCTTCCGCGCCGGCCCTGCTGGGCTTTAGAATTTTCAACCCCGGCGGCATCGAGCAAATGGAATGTTTTCCGAACCAGTATTTTGGCTGGTCGACCAACCCCATGTTCCAGATGCAAATCCCCCTCGGCGGCGACTTTTACCAGTCTGAATTTCGCCCACCCCTTTCCGCCGCCGATTTTCTGCAGCAGAACCTCATTCCGCGCCAGCGCAGCAAGCCGGGCATGCGCGTTTTAAGCGCTCAACCAGACCCGCGCCTGGCGCAAAAAACCCAATCGCGTCTGACCCCTTCCACCCCGCAGCAGCAGTTCTCAGTAGACGCGGCCCGCGTGCAAATCGAATACCAGGAAAATGGCCTCACCCTGCGCGAAGAACTGCTGGCCAACATCGTCTATATGCGCGTGATCGCCGGGGGACTGTTCGGTTCGGTGGAAAGCCTCTTCTGGTACACCGACGGCCTGATCGCCTGGCGCGTGCGGGCAGCCGATTTTGAGCTGCTGCATCCCATTTTTGACCGCGTCCTGGATTCCTACCAGCCCAACCCGCAGTTCATCGCCGCCGTCCAGCAGATCAGCCAGCAAATGACCAACGGCGTCGTCCAGCAGATTCGCAACTTCGGTCAGGCCGCCTTGCGCATTGGCAGGCAGCTTTCCCAAATGAACGAAATGCAGTGGCAAAGTTACTGGGACCGCCAGCACCACCAGGAGCAAATGTGGGACTCGTGGCACGCCAACCAGGCGCGCGTGGACCAGGTTCACCAGGACTACACGCAGGCCATTCGCGGCACGGATGAATATTTTGACCCCAACGCCGGCCGGACGGTGGAGCTGCCTTCCGGCTACCAGCAGGTGTGGTCTAACCCGTTGGGCGAATATATCTTCAGCGACGATTCGCTCTATAATCCCAACCAGGAGTCCAACGGCAGTTGGACGCTGATCAACCCGGCCTGAGCGCGCCCACAGCCGCCCGCCTGCCGCAGTTCACCAAATTGCATATAATTAAATCAGCCTGTAAACCTTGGATCCTTAAGGAGAAACACCATGCAGTTGGAAACCGTTCTCATTGAAAAACCCGAAGAGACCAACTTTATCTTGGGCCAATCTCACTTCATTAAAACCGTGGAAGACTTGCACGAAGCCCTGGTCAGCAGCGTGCCAGGCATTCGCTTCGGGTTGGCCTTCTGCGAAGCCTCCACCAAATGCCTCGTCCGCTGGTCTGGCAACGATGAGGCGCTCATCGCCCTGGCGCAGAAAAATGCCGCCGCCATTGGCGCGGGGCACAGCTTTATCATCTTCCTGGGAGACGGCTTCTACCCGATCAACGTCCTCAACGCGATTAAAATGGTGCCCGAAGTGTGCGGCATTTTCTGCGCCACAGCCAACGCCACCCGCGTGCTGGTCGCCGAAGAAGGCGGCGGGCGCGGCATTCTGGGCGTGATCGACGGCAACAAGCCCACCGGCATCGAAACCGAAGAAGACATCGCCTGGCGCAAGAACTTTTTGCGCATGATCGGCTATAAAGCGGACTGAACCGCGAAATTGGGGAAACCTTTTGCCAATCTGGCACGTCTTTTGCACGGATTGAATCACCGGCCTTTTTCGGTCGTGAAAGCCTTGCATTTGGAGTGAACATACCACTTCCCTTTAAGGAGGAAGATATGACGAAAAAAAGCCTGTTATGGATGCTTGCCCTGGTCCTGCTGCTCTCAGCCTGCGCGCCGAAGCCCGCTCAAGAAACCGACGCTCAAATGGCCACCCGCGTCGCGCAGATTCTAACGGCCCAGCCCACCTCCACAATCGACCCTGTGCTGGCTCTATCGCTCACCCCTGGGTTGGATATCCAACCCATCGAAATGGCCACGGCCACCCTGCAGGTGGAGCCAACGCTGCCGCCTACTGCTACCGCCATGCCGACCGAAACACCGGCTCCCACCGAAACACCCGTCCCCACAGAGACACCCACCATCACCCCCACCCTGCCACCCACCTCCACCCCGCCTTCCACCGATCCGCGCAGCGTGCTGGGCAGCCCCTCTTCCACAGATTCGATGGATAACAACACCAAGTGGAACTGGCCGGTGGGTAGCTCGGAATTTGCCAGCAACGAATTTAAAGACGGCCACATGAACCTGATCGGCAAAGCCGAAATCGAAACCGATGGCCCCACCGGCTGGATTTTGGCCAACACCCAGACCGCCACCAATATGTATGTGGAAGCCACCTATAAAACCACCGCCTGCGACGGGCGCGACGCCTACGGCATTATCTTCCGCGTGCCGGTGCTCAGCGAGGCCGACCGCGGTTACATCTACGAAATCTCCTGCGAAGGTGAATTCCGACTGTGGAAGTGGGACGGCAAAGACGGCACCTCGGGCAAATATACCAGTCTCATCGCCTGGCAAAAACCCAAAGGCAGCGCCGAAGGCGCGATTAACATCGGCGACAACGCCACCAACCGCCTGGGCGTGCTGGTTAAAGACGACCTGATCACCGTTTATGTCAACGGCTTCAAGCTTGGTGAAGCGCGAGATGGGCAGTTTGTTGCCGGAAATTTTGGGCTGGTGATCAACCCTCAAAAAACAGAGAAGTTTACCGTCCAGATCGACGAAATGAGCTACTGGCTCAACCCCTAAATCTGATTCAACAGCAGCAAAAAGAGCGCCGCGCGGCGCTCTTTTTTATTTTCATCTCCGTTTGTTGCGTTACGCCGCGGGCCGGGCGTACAGCTCAACAATCTTCAAAATCACTTCCACCGCCTTCTGCATGGAATGGGTGGGGATAAACTCGTATCGTCCGTGGAAGTTATGCCCGCCGGTGAACAGGTTGGGGCATGGCAGGCCCATAAACGAAAGCCGTGCGCCGTCCGTGCCGCCGCGAATCGGAACCTCATGCGGCTCAATGCCCACCTCGCGCATGGCCTGTTTGGCAGTCTCAATGATGTGCATCACCGGCGCAATCTTTTCTTTCATGTTGAAGTACTGGTCTTGGATCACCAGATCCACGGTGCCGGCCGGGTATTTCTCATTCAGATATTGCGCCGCCGATTTGAGCAGGTGCTTCTTCTCTTCATATAAATCACGGTTGTGATCGCGGATCAGGTAAATCATCTCAGCGTGGTCCACGTCGGCGGTGAAGCGCCACAGGTGGAAGAAGCCTTCATAGCCTTCAGCGTATTCCGGGCGCATGTTGACCGGCAGCATTTCGTTCAGCTCAATGCCCACCAGAGCGGCGTTGATCATCTTGTTCTTGGCCGAGCCGGGGTGCACGCCGCGGCCTTGAATGGTTACGCGCGCCATGGCGGCGTTAAAATTCTCATACTCCAGCGCGCCAATCTCGCCGCCGTCCACCGTGTAAGCAAAATCCGCCGCAAACTTTTGCACATCGAAGCGGTCCGCGCCGTGTCCAATTTCCTCGTCCGGGGTAATGCCTACTCGAATTTTGCCGTGCTCCATTTCGGGGTGCTGCGCCAGGTATTCCACAGCGGTCAAAATCTCCGCCACACCGGCTTTATCGTCCGCGCCCAACAGGGTGGTGCCGTCGGTGGTGATTAACTCCTGCCCAACATAATCCAGCAGCTCCGGGAACTCAGCCGGAGAAAGCACGATATTTTCTGCGGCGTTTAAGACAATATCACCACCATCATATTTTTCCACAAATTGCGGCTTCACATTGGCGCCGCTGAAATCCTGGCTGGTATCCATGTGAGCGATCAGGCCAATCGTGGGCAGCGGGCGGTCCGTGGTCGCCGGCAGGGTGGCCATCACATAACCATTCTCATCCAGGGTAACTTCCTCCAGGCCCATTTGCTTCAACTCGGCAACCACCAGGTTCGCCAGGTCAAATTGTTTCTGCGTGCTGGGGAAGGTGGGTTGATCCATTAAAGACTGGGTATCAATTTTGACATACCGCAAGAATTTTTCAACAACGTTCGTCATAAACTTTCCTTTGCCTCTTTCTCATCCTGCATATGGCCTATTTTACTCCCTTTTGAAGCCCAAATCGAATTTGCGTAGCACCTCTGCGGCCGGTAAAAAACGCTTCCCCCGCGGTCAGGCCGCCGGGGGGAAGTGTTGGTTTTGATGGTTGGTGAGCTTACTTGCTCAAGATTTTCTCTTGCTGGGCCAGCAGAGTATCAAACGTTTCCAGGTCTTTAATCGCCACCGTGGGGTCTGAAATCAGCGAAGAAGTTGCCGCGGCCAGGCGCGTTTCCATTTGCTCCAGCACCTGCGCGGAGTCCTCACCTAAGACCTCGTCCAGGTCGGTTAGCAAATCTTTCGCCTCTTTCAGCGACTTTTGCGCCGCTGCGCCCTGGCGAATATTTAACTGCAGGCGCGCATTGAGCGCTTTGCTCTGGATCTGTGCAATCAGAACGCGCGCCGTGGCAATCCGCACATCTTCTTCCAGCGCGGTGTTGGCAGCGCTCAGGTCTTCATTGGCAGCGTTGGCGTCATCCAAATCGCCTTGCAGGCTAACCGCCTCGGCTTGCGCGGCTTCCAGTTGTGTCTGGGTATCCTGCAGGCGCGCCTGCAGCGGGCGGTACTGCCAGAAGTAAAACACAATCAGCCCCACCACAAACGCGGCCAGAGCAACCGCCGTCCAGCGCAGCGCTGAGCGCATAAAGCGCCCGCGGCTCGTCTCCTTGTCCAACAGCCAGTGCGAGAAGCGCTCCAAAACCGACGGCTGGGTGCCCACTTCGGTTACCGGCGGGGGTGTGAACCGCGGCTCTTCCACCACAGATTCAGAGGTTGCGCTGGCTTGCGCAGTTTCCACGGTTTCAATGGTTTCAAAGGCTTCAACCGCTTCGGCGGCGGGTTCAACCTGGCCGGAGAGCGAAGCGTCTCCTTCGGCAGGCAATTCATTTTCAGAAGGCATCTCTTTATTTTCCATGCGGGCTCCTGTTAACGGGGGGTGGGGGTCATGTAAGCGGTAGGGGTAACCATTGGAGGAAGAGTTGGAGTGGTGGTAAAGGTTGGGATCGGCGTGTACGTTGGCCCCCAATCTGGCGCAGCCTCCGGGCCAACCCCTGTCTCATCTTCAATCTCTTTACCTATCTCTTTTGTGATTATAAATTCATCTTCCAGCACGCGCCAGGCCGTCAGCAAATCCTCCGCGCTGAGAATGGGCGACGTGGCCACATCTTCCAATGCCAGATCCAGGCGGCGCGTTACACCGGGGATGACCCGCAAGCGCGCGTCTGCAGGCTCCCGCTCGGCCAGCGCCGCCAGCAGCGATTGCGCCGCGCGAATATGGTTTTCGGCCTCTTCGGGCTGGTCTTGCAGCAGATCGCTGCGCGCCCGGTCAATCAGCAGCAGGGCCTTCAATACTTCAACATCGCTGCGCAGCGCTTCCAGATTCACTTGCTCACCCGCGCCTTTCCAGCCGTATGGCGTGGGGGTGGGCGTGGCGGTGAATCGTTCCAAACGCTGTTCCATCACCTGGGTTGCCAGGTAGCTGACCGCCGACTCGATCTGATTCAGTCGCCGCACTTCCAACGCCTGGTCGGTGACTGCCGCTTGCAGCGCTTCCAAATCCACGCGCAGTTGATCCATATCTTCCGCGTGCAGGTCCGATTGGCTTTCCAGGGCGGTCAGGCGGTCATTGAACTGTGACAGGCGCTCATCGATCTGCTGTCGCTGGGTTTGCAGGCGGTTTTCCATTTCATCCATGCGCAGCTCGCTGTTCTGGATCGGCTCAATCACCTGCTGATAAAGGTAGACCACGCCAAAATAGGCCGCCAGCAGCAAAATCAGCATGGCCAGCAGCACCACAACCACGCGCACAAACGCCATAAACACCGAGCCCGCGGTCGCGCCAAACGACGGTTTTCGTTCGGGTGTTTCGTCCATCATACCCTCCCGCTTACTGAGATACCGGTTCTACAACCAGCTCGCTCAACAGGCTGCGCAGCCCATCCAGAAAACGGTTGAAGGTCAGCACGTCCTTCTCCAATTTTCCGGTGCGCTCGTCCAACTGCCCCACCTGCTCAGCAATCTGCTCCACCTGTGCGCCTGTCTCCGCGAGCGCGGCCTGCATCTCCGCGCTTTGCGTTTCCAGGTTGCTCACCCGGCCGCTGAGCGCCTCAAGGTTGTCCATGCGCGTGCGCAGGCTGGCAACATCCTGCTGCAAAACGGTGGTCTGGCTGGAAAGCTTCTCAAAATCGCGCTGCATGGCGATAAACTGTGCTTCGGTGGGATAATTCAAAGAAGCGTTGACCACCGCCAGAATACCCAGCGCCAGAATCACCGCCAGAAATACGCTGATCACGGCAAACCCCGCCCCGTAGAGCAGCATCTCGCTGCGGCTCACCGGCTCCCCATTGGCTGAGGCAGGCCGCGGAGCGGCTTGCTTGGCTGGTTTGGCGGCCGGTGCCGCTGGCGTCGGGGATTGCTTCTCAACCGGTTCTTCAACTTTCACTTCAAAAGGCGGCAGCGGTTCTTCTACCGGTTCATCAACGGATTTTTCTTTCCGCGGCTCAGGCGATGGCTCGTCCGCCGCCGGGGGCGCGGCATCTGCCAGCGACACCGCCTCATCCAATTCGCTTAATTCCATCACCTGCGCCTCCAGTACTTCTTCCGGCTCAGAGGTCTGCGCGGCCTCTTCCACTGCCAGGGGGGAAGCGGTCTCTTGCAGCGTCAGGTACGGGCGCAACCCCTCCAGGGTGTTGAGGCTGATGCCTTTCACGTCTGTCAGGCCCTCCAGCGATTCAAACGGCCGCCGCTCAATAATCCGGTCTGCCAGCGCCGGACCAATCCCTGGCACCGCGATTAACGCTTCGCGTGAGGCCAGGTTAATATTGACCAGGTTTTCCTGCATCATTTTTTCCTCCTCAACTGAAACAACCTTATCGCCTTCTCAGGCGCTTATTCGCGCGCGCGGCGCTCGGCCCCACCCGGAATGGCCGGCGGCGTGGAATAGGGAACGGGAATATAATCGACCGACGGCCTGCGCACCCGCGACTGCGGATAGAGATTCATGATCTGATACACTTCGGGTGGCACATCCGTGCTGACCTTCAAGCCCAATTCTTTGGCTTCCTCCACGCTGATCGGGTAATCGTGCGTCCAGCAGCCAGAGGCAAATTTTTCCGCCAGCTCTTCCGCCTTTTCCGCCGAGTACTGCACGCAGGCCAGGTTGCGGATCGTCTCCTTCACTTGATTCACCGCCTTGCCGGCAATATCAGCCAGAATCAGCGTTTGGTCATCCACCTTATCGCAAGATTTCTGCTCCACCGCCCGCAAGATCGATGCCGCCGGGTAGTTCCCAATTTGCGGATCGGTGGGACCCAGCACCGCGTTTTCATCCATGATGATCTCGTCCGCCGCAAGGGCAATCATCGTGCCACCCGACATGGCATAATGCGGCACAAACACCGCCACCCGCGCCGGGTGGCGCGCCAGAGCGCGCGCGATCTGTTCCGCGGCCAGCACCAGCCCGCCGGGCGTGTGCAGCAGCACATCAATCGGCAAATTGGGGTCCGTCAATTTAATCGCCCGCAGCACCTGTTCTGAATCTTCAATATCAATGTAGCGCGCCATGGGAAACCCCAAAAAAGACATGCTTTCCTGGCGATGAATCAGGGTGATCACCCGCGAACCGCGTTTTTCTTCCAGCGCGCGCAACATGCGCACCCGCGACGCTTCCAGCATCTTCTGGCGGATGACCGGGATCACCGAGGAAATCGCCAAAAATATCCACAGCAGATTCAATAATTCCATCGATCCTCCATACCACCGCACCCTTACCAGGGATAGTATTCGTCCTGATACCAGGCAGGCTTTTTCTGACGCGCCTGCAACGGCCCGGCCAACAGCAGGCCGAATAAAAAGCCGCCAATATGCGCCCACCACGCGATGCCGCCCATCTGCATTCCCTGCGCCGCGGCCAGGCTCAGCAGACCGGAAAACAACTGCGATACAAACCAGAATCCCAGGTAGATCAGCGCCGGGATTTCGACAAACCAGGGTAAAACGAACAACGGCACCAGGGTAATCACCCGCGCGCGCGGATAATAAAAGAAGTAAGCGCCCATCACTGCCGCGATCGCGCCGCTGGCGCCAATCGACGGGATCAGACTGTTGGGCGTTGACCAGGACTGGATCAATCCGGCCGCCACACCACCGATCAGGTAAAACAGCAAAAACCGTCCGGAACCCAGCCGGTCTTCCACGTTATCGCCAAAAATTGCCAGCGTCCAGACATTGCCAAGAAAATGCACCCAGCCCCCATGCAAGAACATATGGGTCAGCAGCGGCAGCCAGGTGAATGGGTTAAAAACGGATAGTCTCGCCGGGACCAGCCCAAATCCGCTGATCAGCGCGTCCAGCTCTGCCGGCCCCATCCCCAATTCCAAAAAGAACACCAGGGCGTTCAGGGCAATCAACATCCAGGTTACCAGGGGAAAAGAACGGCTGCGAATTGTGTCGCGAATGGGTAACATGTGTCATCCCTCACTTCCAATTCTAGTATAGCCAGTCAAATTTATTTCTGCAAACCAGCCGAGAAGGTCTGAGCTTCAAAACAGAGTAAAAAAATCCCCACCAGCGGTGGGGAAAAGCTGATTCTGACCAGCACTTATAACTTGTAGTGCATTTCCAGCCGCGAAACATTCGGGTTATCGCCTAAATAGCGGATTTTCACCGGCGTGCGCGGGGGCAGGCGGTCCCATAATTTTTTCGAGACCTGCTGCTTTGCCCAAAAGGCGTCTTTCCCGCCGTCGCGGCGCTGCAGCTCAAAGAGGTAAGACACCATATACACATCGCTCACATCTTCCATTTCCCATTCGGTCCAGCGGTCGGCAATCTGCCCGCTGGCGATCTTTCCGCTGCGGTTAAGGCGGCCAAACACAGCCGCTTTGGCGCCGCGCCGGGTGAGAGCAATCAGCGCCGCGACGCTGAGCAGCAAACCGGCCAGCAGCAGCCCGCCCGGTAAAGCCAGCACAGAAAGCGCGCCTGGCGCCAACCCGCTTTGCATCTGCTGGAAGAATAAGAAACCACCCGCCACCGCCATGCCCAGGCTCAGCAGCAGTCCCGCGCCCAGCAGCACAAACGTGCCCGCCTTGACCGGCGGGTAGACCCACGCCTCCACGGTGGGCCGCCGTGCGTCTTGTGGCACAGCGGCGCCCGCCTCTGCGGGCAGCGCCGCCTGAGTTTCCTCTTCGATCATAGAAACCGGCGCGCTGGCACTGAATGCGCCCTCATTGCGCAAGGCATTTTCCAGTGCCTGGTGCGGATCTTCATCCGGCCGCTGATCGGGCTTCATTTTGGTCAGCGCCCACTGCGCTTCAGCGTGATCAGGCTGCAGCGCCAGCGCCCGCTCCAGGCACTGCTTGCGGCGGTCTTCGTCATCCACCAGCTTCGACATGGTGAACCACGCCTCAGCATCCTGGGGAGCGTTGATCAGGTGGCGCGCAAGCAGTTGTTGAGCGTCCACGCGCCGCCCCTGGTAAAACAATTCCATCACCTGTTCCATAATGGGCTGGCTTTGTGGTTCCTGGTTTTCCAATAGCTGTACTCCTCTGCGTTTTCTCCCGGTCGGGAGTCATTTCCCCAATGTCTCTATACTATACCAGAATCATTTTTCATTTGTAAAGGCGAGCAGACCCTTCACACGCGCAGCCCGCCTCTGGCAATTATACGCCCCACCCGGCACAATGATATAATCGAGCGCATGAACTCCCCCGAATCCAATCCGCCCGCATCTGCCAATCGCCAGATCGCCCGCGCCGCCGGCACGGTGATGTTCGCCATCGTTCTAAGTCAGGTGGTCGGGTTGGTGGCCAAAAGCCTGGTTGGCAGCACGTTTGGCACCGGCGCTGAAAGCGAAGCCTTTTTCGCCGCCAACCGCTTCTCCGAGATCATCTTCAACCTGGTGGCCGGCGGAGCGCTGGCCTCGGCTTTCATTCCCACCTTCACCGGCCTGCTGGCGCACCAGCAGCGCGAAAAAGCCTGGGAACTGGCTTCGGCCGTGCTCAACCTGGTGCTGGCCATTCTCGTCGCGGTCAGCCTGGTTTCAGCGGTGTTCGCCCCCGCCCTGGTCCGCTATATCCTGGCCCCCGGCTTCGACGCCGAAAAGCAGGCTCTCACCGTGCAGTTGCTGCGCGTGCAGCTTCCTTCGGCCGCTATTTTTGGCGTCAGCGGGCTGTGTATGGGCATCTTAAACGCCCACCAGTCTTTCTTGCTGCCCGCGCTGGCCCCTTCCATGTATTCCTTCGGCTGGATTTTCGGCACCCTGGTGCTGGCTCCGCGCATGGGCATCTTCGGTCTGGCCTGGGGCGCGGTGATCGGCTCGGCCTTGCATTTCCTCATTCAGCTTCCCATGCTTACCCGCCTGCCCGCGCGCCGCTATCACTTCACCTTTGGCCTGCACATCAATGAAGTCCGCGAAGTGGCGCGCCTGATGGGTCCGCGTCTGCTGGGCGTGGCCGTGGTGCAGCTCAACTTTTTGCTCAACACCATTCTGTCTTCATCGCAGCCGCAGGGGTCCCTCTCCGGCCTGAGCCTGGCCTTCCCGCTGATGATCATGCCAGAAGCGGCCATCGCCCAGGCCATCGCCATCGCCGCTCTGCCCACCTTCTCGGCGCAGGTTGCCCTCCACAAACTGGACGAAATGCGCGGCTCGCTGGCCGCCACCCTGCGCAGCGTGCTGCTGCTGGCGGTTCCAGCCACCTTTGGGCTGATTCTGCTGCGCGAGCCGCTGGTGCGCCTGGTGTACATGCGCAACGAATTTGATGAGACCTCGCTGCAGTTCGTCTCGTGGGCGCTGCTGTGGTACACCGTGGGGCTGGTGGGGCACTCGCTGGTCGAGATCACCGCCCGCGCCTTCTACGCCCTGCACGATACCAAAACCCCGGTATTGATTGGCATCGCGGCCATGAGCCTCAATCTGGCCTTCAGTCTGGCCTTCAGCGCTCTGTTCCGCGCCTGGGGCTGGATGCCGCACGGCGGGCTGGCGCTTGCCAATTCATTAGCCACTGCCCTCGAAGCCGTGGGCTTGCTGGTATTGATGCGCCGCCGCCTGAACGGTATTGGTGGGCGCGAGATCGGGCAGGCAGTTTTCCAGTCGCTGGCTGGCGCCGCGGTCATGAGCGCCGCCCTGCTCGCCTGGCTGCACTGGACGCAAGCCCTGCCCGCGCTTATCACCACTCTGGGCGGCGTAGTCTGCGGCGGCGCGGCCTACCTGCTGGTGCTGCTGATCCTCAAACCGCGCGAATTGGCCCTGCTGCGTGAGATCCCCGGACGCCTGCTGGGTCGCGTCCGGCGATAAACTTCCCCCATCCAACCTTCCTTACTCAAATATCAAAACTGCCTTCAACGCGCCCATGCGAATAACGGCGCGTTGAAGGCGGCTGATTTTCGATCAAGCCCGCTTAATCATCCAGCAGGCGGCGCTCGCCTTCCAGCGCGCGGATGCCGGTTACATCCTGCGACACCTCCAGCGTGCCTTTATATACACCCTGAGCGTCGCGCATGGCGTAGTAGCGGATGTGGATGAACTTGCCCATCATCTGAATCCAGAACTCGGCCACATCGCGCTTGCCGGCGCGGAAATCGTCCAGAATGCGCTGCACCGCGTCCAAGCTCTTGGGCGGGTGGCAGAACTGCACCTTGCGCCCAATGATCGCTGCCTGGCGCTCAAAAATGCGTTCCTTGGTCTGCGAGAAGAAGCGCACCTCGTCCTTCTCGTCAACAAAGGTTACGTCCACCGGCAGGTTGGTCAACAGCAGATTGATCTGCTCTGCGCTCAACAAGCCCGTATCCAGGCCGATCAAACCGGCTGGCGCAGCAGCCGCAGGCGCGCTGGGAACGGCCGCTTTGGCCTGCGCGGCGCGGGTTTCTTCTTCCAAAATAATCTGATAGGCGGGCTTCCACTGCGTGCCCGGCTGCACAAAGAAATACCCCAGCTCACCCTCCTGGTTGCGAATCGCCGCCCATTCTTCTTCTTTCAATCGTTCCAACGCCGCCGGGAAGAGAATCTTCTCTTCTTTGTAGAACATCTCTTTCATCGGCGTTTCAAACGCTTCAAAAGTTTCCATCATCAACTGCGCCAGTTCGGGGCTGTTGGCCACCGCACCCTGCTCGATCAATGTGGTCATCTTCTTCCAGTCAGCGCGGATCTGGTCGTGAATGCCCCACATCACCTGCGACGGTCCGGTGAACCCATAGCGTTCCAACAGCGAAAAGAGCAGGTTCTCTTTGCGCAGGTAATGCTTTTCAAATTCACGCACCTGAGCCAGAGCCGCCTCCACCGCTTTGCGGCGGCTTTCTGCCGGGTCGGCGGCGTATTCTTCCACTGTTTTGCGCAGCGCGCGCAGCAGCCGGTCAGCCACCTGGTTTTCCGCACGGAAGGTGAACACCGGATGCCCCGGTACCGTATCGGGAGACTGCTGCTGGTCAAGCGCGTCGCGCACCACCGCCACATGCAGGTCGCACAGGCGCTGCACTTCTTCCACCGGCAGCCCTTCTGAGATTAACATTTGTTCCACTTCGGCAATTTCACCAGAATCAGCGATCTTCACCAGTTCGGCAAAGCGCTGCCGCACCACTTCCACCGGCAGCCCCTGGTGCAGACCTTTCAGAATGTCCTTCAACAGCTCTTTGCGCCGGGTTACGTTATTGATATATTCACTCATTTTCGCCTCCAAAAGAAAAATAGACTAGACGGAAAGGCAGCTACATGGCCTCAGCCCAGCCAATCACAAACGGCACGCTGATCACGCCCATAGGGCAAACCTCTTCGCACAGCGCGCACAGCGTGCAAAGTTCAGGCTTCATTATCCGCGGCAGCGAACCGATCTTGCCAATCGCTTGCTCCGGGCAAACCTGAATACAGGCGCCGCACCCCGTGCAGCGGGATAAATCAATTTCAGGATGGGGAGATGGGGACTTGCGCATGTTTCTTGCCTTTCCAGATTGTTTCTGTACTCAGCATACCGCATCCGGCAGCGCAAAGGATACGACTTAAGTCTGATTTGTCAGCTTTGTGCTTCTTCTTCCAACCGGGCGCGGTCGAGCAGCAGCAGTTTCGCCCCCTCGCGCCGCACCAATCCGGCGTCCATAAAGCCGCGCAGCGCGCGCCCAATCACGTCCCGCACGGTGCCCAGGTGCGCCGCGATCTCATCCTGCGTCCACTGCGCAGAGACCTCGCCGCTGTCGGCCTGTTCCAGCAAAAAGCGCGCCAGCCGCCCTCGCACCGAGCGCAGCGACAGGTCTTCCACCAGGTTGGTGAGATGGTCCAGCCGCCGGGCGAAGTCGCGCAGCACCGCCATTGCCAGGTCGGGGTGCGCTTGCAGCAGGCGGCGGTAGTCTTCCACCGGGATCAGCAGCAGGGTCAGCGGTGTCAGGGCGCGCACCGAAGCGCGCAGGCGGCCGTTTTCTTCTAACGCTGGCACGCTGTTGAAGTGCATGCCCGGCCCCACATTGGACAGCACCTGCTCGCGGCCGGAGAGCGTCAGCCGGTAGACGCGCGCCGCGCCGCTTTGCACAAACGCCACCCAGCGGCAGGGGTCGCCTTCCACCTGCACAATCTGTTCCGCGCTGTACTCACGCTGCAGGGCAGAGCGCGCCAGGCTGTCCATGGCCGCTTCGCTCAGCCCTGAGAACAAGGGTTGTTGGGCAATGAAGGGGAGCAGGGAAGTCATCATCGTTTCGATTATACCTGTTTGAAGACCAGCCAAACAAGAATCGGCTTACATCGGGTACAATAAACCCTGTTCATACGCTTGGAAAGGATTTCTTATGACCGACTCAACTGGAAAAGAATTCATGCGCCGCACGCGCTACCAAAATATGGGCCCCTCCTTACAGGAACAGGGCGCGCCTCAGCCCGCTTTGCAGCTCCCCTGCGAAAACGCGCTGGAGATCATCGCCCTGCCCGCCATAGACCAGATCGCCACCCCCGCCATGGACGTGCGCCAGGCCCTCGGCCAGCGCAAAACCCTGCGCAAATACAGCGAGCAGTCTCTCAGTCTCGATGAATTGGCCTACCTTTTATGGGCCACCCAGGGCGTCAAAAGCGTCAAAGAGAACGCGCACACCTTCCGCGTGGTGCCTTCCGCCGGGGCGCGCCACGCCTTTGAAACCTACCTGCTCATCAACCGCGTAGAGGACCTTCAGCCCGGTCTGTACCGCTACCTGGCCCTTGATCACACTCTGGCGCGCCTGCCCGCCCCGGCAGACCTGCCCGCCAGCCTGTCGGAAGCCAGCCTCAAGCAGTCTAAAATCGCTTACAGCGCGGTTACCTTTCTCTGGGTCGCCGTGCGCGAGCGCATGGTCTGGCGCTACAACGAGCGCGGTTACCGCTACCTGCACCTCGACGCCGGGCATGTCTGCCAGAATCTGTGCACCGCCGCCGAGACCATCGACTGCGGTCTGTGCCCCATTGCCGCCTATGACGACGATCAGGTAAACGCCCTCCTCGGTCTGGACGGCGAAGAACTGTTTGTGATTTATATGGCCTCGCTGGGCAAAAAGTAACCGCCAGACGAGCAGAAATAAGAATCAAAAAAGCAGGCCCGCGCGGGCCTGCTTTTCTTCTGTCCTTCAAATCAAGCTAATCGGCAAATTCCAGGTCAAAATCTTCCGCCACAAAGCTTAACCCCTCAAACTCTTCAAAGCTCAAGTGTTTGGCAGTCAGGCCCTTCTTGGCCACCAACCGGTCAAACAACATAATGTAGCTTTCGGTGCAGCGCGCTTCCCACTTTAAGTTCAGGTCTCGCGCCACCTGCTGGATCGATTCGGCGTCCGGCCCTTCAATCTCCAAAAAGCTCCCGTACGGCATCTCATCCAGCACCACCAGCACATTGCGAATGGCGTACGTGGTGCGGTTCTTTTCGTACATCACGTCCAGGTGATAGCCCAAGGCTTCCAGGAATTTTTTGGCGTTGTCGAAGTTACTCACCTCAAACTCAATTTCCACCCGCCGGCTGACCGAAGGGTCTTCCTGGTACGGGCCTTTGAAGGTGAGACGCGAGGCAAAATCTTTGCGCAGGCGCAGCACTTCCATGCGTTTGTACAGCTCGCGGTCACCCTTCTCATAGCGCAGATTAACTTCATACATGCGCGAATGCACCAGCCGGCCGCCCATTTCGGTGATGCGCTGGGCAATTTCCGAAAGGTCTCTGACGAAAAATTTAACCTCAATTTCCTGGTTGTTCATTCCATGCTCCTTGCTTGCGGCGGGGTCGTTTACCCCCGCCTGACGGTATGAAACTATTGTACCTGAAGCGCGCGGCGAATAGATAGGTACGATTGCCTGGTTTTGTTGTTACTCTTTGAAATACGCCGCCTGGCGCGGGCTGGCCAGCACCAGCAAACTATACCCAACCAGAAACAGGCTCGCCAGGGCCGTGAACGGCCAGTCGGCGCGGCCTGCCGCCGAAGCGCCAAACAGCAGCCGCTCCAGCCAGTAACCGGCCGTCACCAGCACCACCACCGCGCGCGTCAATCGCGCGGCCCAACGCCGGCGCAGCCACAACCCCAACCCGCAGGCCAGACCGGCCAACCCCACCAGAAATCCGCTCGCCGCGAAATACGCCGCCGGGGGCAGTCCGCTGAACGTTTGCAGGTACTGCCGGTTCTCCACCGCCTGCTGCAAGCGCAGCGTCCCCATCAAGGAGAGCAAGAACAACCCGCTGATTAATACCAGCAGTTCAATGGAGCGTTTGGGGTTGCGTTGTCCGCCGTTGCGTTGAAAAATCATAGCCCTTATTGTAATGCCACTTCCCAGATGTGCACGTGCGATGGCTCGCCTTCGTTGGCATTGGCCACGCTGATTTCCAGGCGCGCGGCCGTCAGCGCGCGCCCAAAATCAATCCTCACTTCGCGCGGCTGAATGTCTTCCGCGGCGGTTTGCGCCCGGTTTAGCAGCACCTTGCCATCCGCATCCAAAACCCGCAAGCGGATCTCGGTCTGGGTGCTGCCCACCTTCAACGTAATTTGTTCAACAGAACGTTCCTGCGGAAAATCCAGCACAATCCGCAGCGGGTTGGCCTCTTCCGAGCGCGCCACGGTCGCGCCATCCTGGTCAAACATATCCTGGATGCTGCCCATGTCCAGCCGTGAATGAGTAACCCACACCAACTGGCCCTGAACGCGCACCTCGTCTTGAATCAGTCTCTTGCGCTCCTGAACTTCCTCGGCCAGCAGTTGCTCAATATTGTCCGCGTACTCCAGGCGCGCGAAATAGAAACCCGGCTCGCCATTCGGCAGCGGCAGGGTGCGCTCCACGGCCAGCGTCTTAAACTTGCCCGATTCCCGCGCCCGCTGATATTCTTCCGGGATCATCACAAACAGCATTTCATCATCCAACCCGCGGTATTCGTGCAGCCAGGAATCCACACTGGCCATTTGCAGCGGAAAAGGGTCCTCAAAGAAAAAGCGCGCCACCATATCCGCTCCATTGGTCCAGTTGGGCGTTACCACCAGCTCCATTTGCGGAGACTGCTCGTGCAGGTTTTGCAGCTCGGCAAACAACGGGCGGGCGCCATACTGCATGCCAGAGAGACCGTAATCGCTGAACCACAGCGGGCCGTTCACCAGCGCGTCGCGCAGCATCCAAAAATTAGCACCGGCCAGCAGCGCGAAGAGGACCGGTTTCACCCACCCGCGCGCCAGGTCGGGCAGCCGCACGGCAATCCACTTCACCGCCAGGTCCAGGCCCAGCGCGGTCAGCAGCGCCGCCGGGACAACCATCACCAGCGCGCGCGTAACCCCCATCGAAGCCACTGCCGCCCCGGCCGGTGCGGCCAGCACAGCCACCAGCACCGCCCGCGATTCGGGCTTGCGCGGCTGCCCCAGGCAGGCGCCCAGCCCCAACAGCGTCAAGGGCAGCGCCGCGCGGATCAGATGGCCGTAGCCTTTCATCACATGCCGCACCTGCACGCCGGTTTCTTCAGGCAGGTACCAGAAGCGCGGGTCAAGCCCTTTCATATATTCCCGCAAATACAAACCCAGTTTGGCCCCCAGCGAAAGGTCGCGGCTGGCCCAATACGACCCCAACAGCGAGAGGTGCGCCTGCGCCTCGCCGGGATGCTGCAGGTTGAAGCGCAAATACGGCAGCGCAACCAGCACCGCCAGGCCCAGCGCCTTCAGCACCTCGCGGCGCTGCTGCCAGTGATAGCGCCAGTCGCTGGCTGCCAGCAGCACAGCGCACACCGCCAGCACCACGCGCAGCGGCGGGTAGGTGTAAAAGGCCAGGCCGGCCATCAGCACCGCCAGCAGCAAAGCCGGCTGCGGCTCTCCTTTACGGTACGCCAGGTAGAAGTAGAGAAAACCGGCAAAGAAACTCACCCCCAGCGCCGTCTCAAACGCCGTGCGAGAATGCAAAAACCAGGCCGGGGTCGCCGAAAGAATCAGAATGCCCGCCCAGGGAATTTCCATCTCAAACGCTTTACGCAGCACGCCGCCCACCGCCAGCCCGGCCAGCAGCGAAACCAGCGCGCATACCCCGCGCGTTACCCACACCGACTTGCCAAACATCAGATACGGCAGCACCTGCAGATAAACCGAGACGCCCAGGCTGTATTTATCGGGATTCGGGAAAAACGTGGGCAGCAGGTCGCCATCCCAATTGCGCAGGCCGTCGCGTAAAAAATCGGCTGCCAGCACCGTCTGGGCAGCCTCATCGCTGAAGAAGTAAATCGGGAAATCGGCCAGGCCCACCAGCCGTACCAGCAGATACACCAGCAGCGCCGCCAAGACGGCCGTCCGCGGGCGGTTGAGGCGGTTCCAAATCATCTCCAGGCGCGCCGAAAAGGGAGAAGCTGGTCCGATGGTTACCCGCCGGTACCCCGGCAGAATGCGTCCTGGCAGGTGCGCGTGCATGCGCACATCCAGCCGCGTACCGGGCGGAGCTTTCAACTCCACTTTTATTTGCGCGCCATTCAGGTTAAATTCCGCTTGCTGGGTGGGAGAGGTGGAGGCAGAAGTCTCACCGGAAGGCGGTTGGTCAAAATAATCGTCATCCATCTTCGCCAAACCTTGTTTTCATTGTATATCCAAATCTCCGGCGGCGCACTGCCTTTGGGGCAGGTTTACGCCACCAGTCGGCTTCTTCCGTGGGACGTAGATTAGCCCAGATTAAATGTTGGTTGTTAACCGCCTGATTTTAGGTACAATAGAGTATATTTTCAACAATACTGGTATTGAAGTGGGTTCCCAAACCGCAGGAGGTTCATTATATGGTAACGGTTACGCGGATCGAAGCGGTCCGCCCTGCCCTGGCAGATGAATTCAACCCCGGAGAGTTTATCCCGCGCACCGAAGCCATCGCCGACGCCTACCGCTGGGGAAAAGAGCTGCACGGCGATCAGAAGCGCATGAGCGGCGAACCTTATTTCGACACGCACTGCGTGTGGGTGGCGGGTTTCATTGATAACCTCGTCCAAAACGAGGCCTGGACGATAGCCGCCCTGCTGCATGACGCCGTGGAAGACACCGGCGAGAGCCTCGACCAGATCCGCGCCCGATTCCCCGGCATGCTGGGCGAGCAGGTGGCCTACATCGTTGACGGCGTAACCAAACTCAGCCGCCCGCGGGATGGCCGCTCGCGCGAGATTGAAACCCTGCGCAAAATCGCCATGTTCCGCGATCCCGGCGTCTTTCTCGTCAAACTAGCCGACAAAAGCCATAATCTGCTCACCCTCGAGCACATGCCCGAAGGCAAACGAATTGAAAAAGCCACCGAAGCCATCCGCGCCTACGGCAAGCTGGCCGGCATTCTCAACTGCTACCGCTGGCGGCGCTGGATAGAAGACATGGCCTTCCCCCACGCCTATTGCGACGCCTACAAATTTGTGCGCGAAGCCATCGACTCAGACCTGCGCCTCGACCTGGAATTTCTCAACACCATGATCGACCAGCTTGCCAAAATTATGGAACGCAGCGGAGTGGAAGGCAACGTCCAGTTATCCGTCAATGGCTATTGGCAGGCCTGGCAGAAACTGCGCCGCATGGCGCGCGGGCGCAAAACCAGCATGAACTCTTTTGCCGATCTGAACGACCTGGTCAGTTTTCGCATGGTGGTCTCCAGCAACAACGTGGAAGACTGTTACCTGCTCATGGCCGAGGTCAATCGCTTTTTCGGCCCCTATCTCGACCACAGCCGCTTCGATGATTACATCGCCTGCCCGCAAAACGGCTACCAGGCCCTGCAAATCACCGCTTACCTGCCAGACCTGGGCGCGATTGAATTTGCCATCGCCACCGAAGAAATGGAAGGCGAGAACACCTGGGGCGTTGTCTACGCCCTGCGCAACGGCAAAGATATCAGCCGCTACCGCCCGGTGGAAATTCTCACGCCCACCGGCGGGGCGCGCTTTGTGGAAGAAGGCTCGTCCGTCCTCGACGCGGTGGCGTCCATTCAACAGGAATTCCTGCTGGACAAGATCAGCGCCGTGGAAGTCAACAACAACCTGGCCATGCTCTCCGATAAAGTCAAGCCCGGCGACGTGGTCGAGGTCATCACCTCTGGGCCGCGCCTCAAACCCAGCCCCGAATGGCTGAACTTTGCCAACCTCTCCACCGCGCGCCTGCTGCGCATCATTCTGGCCACCGAAGCCCTGCGCAAATCAGCGGAACACGGCCGCGAGATTCTCAAGCCGGTTCTGGCCGATCACGGCATTTTTGACCTGGCCGACGTGCAGTCGCTGGCGCCCGAAAAAGTGGATAACTTGCTCGCCCTGCTGGGCTGCGCCAGCCTGGAAGACCTGTACACCTCGGTTGGTTCTGGTGCCATTCGCATGGAGGATGTGGACAACAAGCTCTGTCAGACCGATATCAACCGCGATTCGCTGGGTTGGACCACCATCAACCTGCTGGCCGACAAACGCAGCCACAAACCCGGCGTGCTGGCCAAGCTGGCCGGGCTGGTATCCAAAGTGGGCGGCAACATTCTGCTCTCGTACAACATCACCACCCCCGACGGCGGCTTTATGCTGCGTCTGGTGATCCAAAACCTCACCCCCGACTCCAAAACCGAACTGTATCAGTCCTACCAGGATTCCGGCTATGTGTTTAAGTCTTTGGAGATTGTTTAGGCCATGCCCCTCACCCCTCAAGACCTGACCTGCCTGCGCGAAGCCATTGCCCTGGCGGCCGCGGCCCGCGCGCACGGCAACCACCCCTTCGGCGCGCTGCTGGCGCTAAACGGAGACATCCTCGCGCGCGCGGAGAACACCGTCATCACCGGCGCGGACGTAACCCAGCATGCCGAACTCAACCTGGTGCGCCTGGCGCAGCAGCAGATCCCCCCGGACGTGCTCGCTCAGGCCACGCTCTACACCAGCACCGAACCCTGCCCCATGTGCAGCGGCGCGATCTATTGGGCGGGAATCCCGCGCGTGGTTTATGCCTGCTCTGAAGAGGCCCTCTACGATCTGAGCGGCGGCGGGCTGGCCCTGCCCTGCCGCGAGGTCTTCGCCCGCGGCGCGCGTCCGGTGAAAGTGCTGGGTCCCCTGCTCGAAGAAGAAGCCATTCAACCGCACCTGGGCTTCTGGCAGGCCGAATAGGCTTCCCGCTCACAGCGCCAGCAGCACCCGGTTTTCCACATTTTTCTTCAGGTAGGTAGCGGCGTCTGCGTCTGGCGGCAGTCGCTCGGCCTGTTCGCGAATCGCTTTCTTGCCCCACTGCCACACCGCCTGCGCGCGTTCCGCAAAGCCCAATGCCCTCATTGTTTTTCCCAAATGCAAGCACACCCAGCCAGGATGGTCCATTACCTGCAAACCGCCTGCTTGCAGCTTGTTAAAGGTCAGCCAGGCATCCTCGCACGCCTGCCAGGCCAGTTCCCGCCGCCCCTGTAGCAGAGCGCTGGCCGCCAGCCCGACCTGCGGCTCCAGCAGCAGGTGGGGCTGGTGAATTTCAAGACGCACCTGTAAAGCCTCTTTGAATACCGACGCGGCCTCAACCGGATTGCCGTGTTCCATTTGCATGCGCCCCCAATAGACCAGGGCGCTGGCAAGGTTGGCGGGAATTTCTAAGCGGCGGAACAGCGCCACTGCCCGCTCGGCGCATTCAAACGCCGGGATCAACTGCCCGCTTTCGTACAGGCAGAGGGCGTATATCCCCAGCGACACACCCACCCCGCGCCGGAAAGAAATTTGCTCGCGCATTTCCATGGCTCTTTCCAGCAGCGGAATCGCCGCGCGCGGGCTGCCGCTTTTTCGCTGCAAAAGGGCCAGGCTGTGCAGGCACTGGGCAATTCCACTTTGGCAGCCAATCGATTCAAAAATGCGCTGCGCGTTGCGGTAGTCCTCCCAGGCAGAAAGCCATTCTCCGCGTTCAGCCTTCAGCAGCCCCAAATTGTGCAGGCAGAACCCCTCGCCCATGCCATCACCCAATTCCTCCAACTGGCGCAAGGCCGTCTCAAAGCGCAGGGCGGCGCTGTCATAATCACCCCAATGCCGGTCAATTCGTCCTTCATGGTACATCTGCCAGGCCGTTCCCCGCCGGTCGCCAATTGCCTGGTATACCTGCACGCAGGCGCGGCTGTCGTCGCGCGCCAGCTCGTACTGCCCGCTTTGAATCTCCAGCATGCAGCGGTTTTGATGAGCCCAGCCCAAACCGCGCGGCAAATGTTCATCCCGCGCCAGATCCAGCGCTTCCTTCAAATAGGCGCGGGCCGCGCCAAATTGAGCGGTTTCCTGGCAGGCAAACCCCAGACCGTTCAAATCAAAACACTGCAGCAATGCATCCTCCACCTGCCGCGCCAGTGCCAGTGCCTGGTTGAGCACCGCAAACCCCAACGAAATCTCACCGGCATACAACTTGGCCATCCCCAGGTGGAATAACCCCCTGGCCTCCATCTCGCGCAGGCCTTTCTCATGCGAAATGCTCACCGCCTGTTCAAGATGGCTCGAAGCGCTGCAAAACTGCCCGCGCCGCACTTCAATATCGCCCATTTTTAACAGTATGTCGGCCTGCGTTTCCAAATCATCGCGGTTGCCAGCCGCTGACAGCGCGTCCTCCAGCAGACTGCCGGCCAGGTCATACAAACCGCGCACTTCCAGAAACGCAAAGAACACCGTCACCAGGCGAATGGCTTCCGCGTGAATACCCTGCTGAAAGGCCAGGCGGCAGCTTTCGGCAATGTTGGAAATCTCCAGGTCTAACTTCGCCAGAGAATTGGGCGCCGCGGAGGCCCAGGCGAGATAATACTCCACCATGCGCTTTACCGCTTCGGCGCCCGGGGCTTTCTGCCGCGCGTAATCAGAAATCGCCTGGTGCATGCGGTAGCGGTCATCCAGAACCGGCTCCAACAGCCCGCTGTCCACCAGCGCGTCCAGGTCCGCGGTAGAGCAGGCGCACACCGCCAGAGCGGCCTGCTCGCTGAAGGTGTTTGGCTTGGAGGGAAACAGCGCCAGCCCGTAGAAAACCTGCTGCGCGCCGGGCGGCAGGGCCGCCTCGCTCAGCCCAATCACCGCATGCAGCGATTCCGGCTCCCCCAGCGGCAGGCCGGGGTGCGCTTCCAGCGGAGATTGAGAACGCTGCAGCTGATAATATGCCTGTTGCTGGCGCAGAAACTCCAATGCCTGTTGAATGCGCCGCGGCTGGTCGTGGGCGCTCTGCACCTGCAGGTAAGAACCCATCAGCACCAATGCCAGCGGCAAAGCCCCCACTGAGACGACCAGGTCCTCAGCCGCCTGTGGATTGGCCGCAAAGGCTGCGGGGGCAAACCACTTCAACAACGCCATTCCGTCTTCCCGGCCAAGCTCCTCAATCCGGAACGCGCGCGTCCCGGCAAATTCCACCGCCAGGCTGGCGTGCCGCGTGGTCAGCAGGTAAGCGCAGTTGGGGCCGCCCGCCTTTAACCCCAGCGCCGCGTCGATCTGCCAGGCATCATCAATCACAATCAAGAACCGCCGCAGCCCAATCGCGGCGCGGATCATCGCGGCGCGCTCTTCCAAACCACTGCGGCTGGCCGCCGTATCCGCCGGGATACCCAGCTCGGCAGCCCAGGCGCCCATCAGCGCCGTCAAGTTGGGGTGCTGCCCTAACCCGGCCCACAAAACACCGTCTGCAAACTCCTTACGCACCGCCGGGTCATACGCCAGTTCCACCGCCAGAGACGTCTTGCCCGAACCCGGCAGGCCGTGCAGGGCAGCCGCCCTGGCCGCGCGGCGGTCAAAAAGGCTGCGTTTTAATGTATCAATCAGCTCCTCGCGCCCCAACAGCGGTTGAGCCGCTCGCGACGGGACCATAAACACCTGCGCGCGGCTCGCCGGGCGGAAGTCCCACAAAGCCGGCCTCCTTTGTGCCTGCTCCGCGGCAGCTTTCTCCTGCCGGCTTTGCAACACACCGGTCAGCATTTCCAGGGCGCGCTGCTGCTCCAGGTAATAGGTGGCGCGGGAAATATGAAACTGCTCGCACAACCAATCGGGGCTGCGTCCTTTTTGAAACTGCTCGGATAGAATCAGATACGGCCGCCAGCGCTTGTCTTCCAGAACCGGCGCGGCAGGCTCAGGTTGCAGCGTCACCAACGCCTCTTGCAGCACCTCACGCAGCGCCAGTCCCCGGCCGGCGCAGGTATCGGAATATCCGCATTTTTCCTGATGTTGAGAAACCAGTTCTGTTTTCGCCGCCGGATTTTCCCCCAATAATTTCAGCGACGCCCAGTCGCGCAGCGCCTGCCGGACGCAGACGGGGTCGATTCCCAAATGATCGTTGGTACTCCCCACTCTAAACACAGGCCGCTCGCTTTTCTACAAAAAACAGATGGGATCGACTGCAAAAGAAAAATTAGACAAAAATCAGACTTTTCCCGGACAGCCTCCAAGGCGATACGCCTATTATACAAATATCCAATACTGCTCACAAGCTTGAGCAAACCCAGGTGACCCAGATGAGCCCCACCAATTTTTCAGTACAGGATTTTGTGAGCCAGGATTCCATCCATTTTATTCTGCCAGTCTTCGTAGCGCGCACGGTTGCAAAGGTCTAATTCACCACACGTTGAAAGGAGAGATTTGACGAGATGAAACCCAAAGAATTCATCGCAGTCGTCGTAAGCACATTTGTTTTAATCATTCTGGGCGACGGTGTTGTTGCCAACGTTGGCCTGGCCCCACGCCTGGCCGGCTCTGCCTACAACTGGAATACCATCACCCTCGGCTGGGCCTTCGCGGTTATCGCGGCCGGGGTCATCGCCGGCGCCGATAACAACCCCGCGGTTACCTTCGCGATGGCCGTTCGCGGCCAGACCCCCTGGTCAAAACTGCTGCCCATCATCCTGGCCGAGTTCATCGGCGCGTTTCTGGGCGCTGTGGCGGTCTATCTGGTCTACCGCGACGGCCTCATTGCTGCCGGCATGCCCAATGTCTGGTCTACCGGGCCGGGTTCCGTTTTTGGCAACACCTTCTGGGGTGGAGACAGCAGCGGAGCGCTGGGCAGCTATTCCCTGCTCACCGCCTGCGTGGCTGAGTTCTTCGGCACCGTCATCCTGATGTGGGGTGTGCTGGCCGTAGGCGATTCCCGCAACGCTTCCATCAGCAATCTGGGACCCTTCATCGTTGGCGGTATCGTTTTGGTGATTGGTCTCTGTCTCGGCGGCCCAAGCGGATATTCCATCAACCCCGCCCGCGATCTTGGTCCGCGCCTCTTCGGTTTGCTCGCCGGAACCAAAGGTCTGTTTGACGGCATCTACTGGCTGCTGCCGCCAGTGCTCATTCCCATGGTGGCTGCCCCCGTGGGTGGTTACCTGTACGATCTGTTCTTTGGCAAAAAATAAGCAGGGGGAGTAAGCAGGTTCTGGTTATTCTGGCTTTCATGGGCTCATCTCCGACACGGGTTCAATGATCCGGTCACCCATAAAAGCGAGCAGGGCGTCTGAGGGCGCCCTGCTTGTGTTGTTGTTACTTTTTTACAATCCTAAATCACTGCATAGTTGAGGCAAAGCCTTCTCGGCGGCAATGCGCCCGGCAATTTCCATTTCGCGCGAATGTTCAAAATCCCACGCAGAAAACGCCCGCAAATCCGGCTCGATCAGGCAATTGATCTTTTCCCGTTCCGGCAAAATCATACGGCCGCGAATGCTGTTGGCCGCGATCAAGGTCTGGATGAAGTTGCTGGGCCGCGCTCCGTAGTGATCGGTGATGGTCACATTCACTCCGATGATATAATCCGCGCCCATCTCCAGCGCCAGCGAAACCGGAAAATTCTCCACCACGCCGCCGTCCACCAGCAACCGGTCGCCAATCTCCACCGGCTTGAACAAGCCCGGCACCGCCGAACTGGCGCGCACCGCGCGTGCCACCGAACCTTCGTTCAACACCACCCGCTCTCCGGTCACAATATCGCAGGCCACCACCGCCAGCTTGCGCGGCAGCTCTTCAAAGGTGATCTGCCCGATCTTTTGCTCAATAAACACTTCCATGGGCCGGCTGGTGAACAACCCGCCCGCCCCCCAACGCGCCGGGCGCGCCAGCATCCCCCAGTCCAGACGGTGAAAAATTTCGCTCATCTCATCCGCCGGCACCCCGGCCGCGTAAGCCGCGCCCACAATCGAACCGGCGCTGTTGCCTGCAACAATGGTGGGGGTAATTCCTTCCCGCTCTAAAACTTGCAGCACGCCAATATGCGCCGCGCCGCGCGTCGCGCCACCGCTTAACACCAGGGCGACATTTTGCGGCTTTTTCTTGAATAGCTCTTTTTTTCGCTGATCAAACCATTGAAAGATCTGCATTGTCAGTACATCCTTTTTTCTATGATAGCAGTATGTCAACCTGTAAACGCCTCAAATGTTTCATATCTATTTACGAAGTTGTTAAGTTAGAGTTGCAGAGCCTTGCGCGTCTTGCTCCGTTGTTTAATCTCGTATATACTCAACAAAGAGCAGTTACTTCGTATACACGCAATCATTCTGAATCCATTCAGGGGAGAAAGGAGGCCCGATGAAAGTCTCCATTTGGGATATTCTATCCGTTGTTGGCCTGCTGGCATTAATTGGTCTGGTGCTGGTTTTTGCCCAGATTCTGATTAACCCCAGCAGCGCGTTGAATCCGTTTCCGCCGCCCGAGCTGCCGCCCACCATCGAGCTGCCCTCCGCCACACCCACGCAACGCAGCCTGCCCCCAACCTGGACGGCCACGGTTAGCGCGTTAATCATGCCCACTCTGGCGCCCTCTTCTACTCCATTGCCTACCGCCACACGCTTCACCGTTGCTACCTGGACGCCTTCGCCGACCCCTACACCGCTGGCTACATCGACGCCCACACCCGGTCCCAACCAGGCGCGGCTGATCTCGCAAAACCCTCCCGATGGCGCGGTGCTTTCACCTGGCCAGGAATTTGACATGGTCTGGAAGGTGGAAAACAACGGCACCAACACCTGGGATAAAGATGACTATACCTTCCGCTATTCCAGCGGTCAAGAGATCCATAAATACGACGAGTATGCGCTGCGGGAAGATGTGAGCCCCGGTGAGCGCTACGATTTTATTGTGGATATGGCTGCTCCCAACGAAAAAGGCAGCTATTCCCTGGCTTGGAAACTGGTGGACGAAGACGGAAAAACCTTTTACACCATGACCTTCTCCTTCCGTGTTCAATAGGGATTGCTGGTCGAATCGATCTGGCGCGGGGCAAGCCACCCGCGCCAGTTTGTGTTAAAATCCAGCATAGATCAATTCAATCCAGGAGTTCCACGCATGAAAAATGAAATTTCTCCTGAAGTATTTGAGCGGCTGGTTGAGCTGGCCGCCCTGCGCTTAGACGCCCAGGAATCCGAATACCTGCGCCAGCAGTTGAATCTGCAACTGGCTGCCATTCACGAGCTGGAATCCATTCCGCTGGATACCGGCCTGCAAATCACCTCACACGGCGTGCCTTACCCGGCAGAGCTGCGCCAACCCCTGCGTGAAGACCAGTGGCAGCCCTCACCTGCGGTAGAGCGCATCATCGCTCAAGCGCCGCAGTTTGAAGACGGCTACATTATTGTCCCTGAAATTCCCCACAAAAAGCTGGATTAACCAACATGGAACTTTGTGACCGATCTGCTTACGAATTGACCCAACTGCTGCGGCAGGGCCAAACCTCCGCCGTGGAAATTGTTCAGGCGCACCTGAAGCGCGTGGAAGCGGTCGACGGCCGCCCTGGTAGTCTGGATAGCGCCGACCTGAGCGACGAAGACCGCCAGCGCGTGCACGCTTTCATCACCCTCACCGCCGGGCGCGCCCTGGCCCAGGCCGCCGAAGTAGACCGCAAACTGGCCGCCGGAGAAGACCCTGGCCCCCTGGCTGGCGTGCCCTTCACCGTGAAAGACATCTTCTGTGTCGAAGGCACCCCCTCCACGGCCGCCTCGCGCATTCTGGCCAATTACACCGCCCCCTACACCGCCACGGCAGTCGAGCGCATGCAGGCCGCCGGCGCGCTCATGCTGGGCAAGGTCAACCTGGATGAATTTACCTACGGCTCGTCCAACGAGTCATCCGCCTTTCAACCCCATCCGCGCAACCCGTGGAACACCAGCCGCGTGCCGGGCGGCAGTTCGGGCGGCAGCACCGCCTCGGTAGCCGCCGGCGAAGCGCCCCTTTCTCTCGGCACCGACACCGCCGGCTCCATCCGCCAGCCCGCCGCCTTCTGCGGCGTGGTCGGCCTCAAGCCCACTTATGGGCGCGTCTCGCGCTACGGGCTGATCGCTTTTGGATCCTCGCTGGACTGCCCCGGCCCGGTGGCGCGCGACACCCGCGACGCGGCCATGATGCTGCAAACCATCGCCGGTGTCGACGCGCGAGACGCCACCACGGCCGCCGTTCCGGTGGAAGATTACCTGGCCGCCCTGGAGAAGGGCGTCAAAGGCATGCGGATAGGCCTTTCTCCTGATTACATGAAAATCGCCTTCATTGACGCCGAAACCGGCGAATATGAAGCCCGCCCCCTGCCCCCCGAAATTGAAGCCGCCACCCTGCGCGCCGCTCAGCTCTACGCCAACCTGGGCGCAGAAATTGTGGAAGACGTGCCCATGCCGAATACGCGCTACGGTATCCCGGCCTACTTCGTCATCAGCCGCGTGGAGGCTGCCTCGAACCTGCACCGCTACGACGGCGTCAAATATGGGCACCGCACCGCCGCCGCCACCAACGAACTATCCGAACTCTACCGCCAGTCGCGCGCCGAAGGGTTTGGCCCGCAGCCCAAGCTGCGCATCCTGATGGGGATGTACGTCTCAGCCGCCCAATACAGCGAGCAGTACTACAACCGCGCCCTGCGCGTGCGCACCCTCATCCGCCGCGACTACGACCAGGCCTTTGACCCCCACGGCGCGTACCGCCTGGACGCCCTGCTCACCCCCACCACACCAACCACCGCTTTCCCCATCGGTGATGTCTACGGCGACTCAGTGCTGATGCAGTACGCCGACCAGCTCACTGTGCCGGCCAACCATGCCGGCGTGCCGGGTATCTCCATTCCCGCCGGGCTGGATGGCGAAGGGCTGCCGGTGGGTATTCAACTGCTCGGCCCCGACTTCAGCGAAGCCGCCCTGCTGCGCGCCGGCCGCGCCTTTGAGCAAGCCACCGCCGCGGACGAATGGCGCAAAGCCAGACCGCAGGTGCTGCGCGCCTGACCGGTCTCAAGGCAATATTGGAGCTCACCTTTCAGCGGGTCGCTCCAGACGGAAGGAAACATTCACTCATCCATACCAGGAGAGATGCAGACTTATGACGGAATATGAAGTCGTGATCGGGCTAGAAACCCACATTCAACTCAACACGCAAACCAAAATCTTTTGCGCCTGCAAAGCCGATTCCTGGGAAGACGCCCCCAACACCAATATTTGCCCGGTGTGTACCGGGCAGCCGGGTGTACTGCCGGTGATGAATAAAACTGCCGTGGAAAAAGCCGTGCTGCTGGCCACCGCCATGAATGCCCAGCCTCAGCCCGTCTCTTTCTTCGATCGCAAAAACTATTTCTACCCCGACCTGCCCAAAGGCTACCAGATTTCGCAGTATGACCAGCCCATCGCCAAAGGCGGCTACCTCGATCTGCCCATGCCTGACGGCTCCACCCGCCGCGTGGGGATTGAAAAGCTGCATCTGGAAGAAGACGCCGGTAAAACCAAAAACGAGCATGGCCGGCGGCTGATCGACTTTAACCGCTGCGGTGTTCCCCTGGTGGAAATGGTCACCAAACCCGACCTGCGCTCCGCCGATGAGGCCGCCCAATACCTTACCCGCCTGCGCCAATTGCTGCGCTGGCTGGGCGTCTCCGAAGCGGACATGGAAAAAGGCCACCTGCGCTGTGACGCCAACGTGTCCATTCGCCCCAAATGCGCCACCCACCTCAACACGAAAACCGAAATCAAGAACGTCAACTCCATTGACGCGGTGCGCGAAGCCATCCTCAAAGAAGTGGAGCGCCAGATCCGCGAGGTGGAAGCCGGTGGCACCATCAAACCCTGGACCCTCGATTGGGACGACGCCAAAAAACGATTGACTGTGATGCGCAGCAAAGAGACCGAAGCCGATTATCGCTACTTCCGCGAGCCCGACCTGCTGCCCATCTACCTGGACGAGGCCTGGAAGCAGCGCATTCTGGCAAGCTTCCCTGAGCTGCCCCTCCAGCGCCGCCAGCGTTTTATCGCCGAATACCAACTGCCCGAATACGACGCCGAAGTGCTCACCAGCGAGCGCAGCCTGTCAGAATATTTTGAAAGCGCCGTCAAAGCCTACGGCGGCGACCCCAAGAAGGTTTCCAATATCCTGATGAATGATGTGCTGCGCATGCTGAATGACCGCGGCATCAGCGCCGAACAGACCCGTTTGCAGCCCGCTTTCCTGGCCGAAATCCTCAAACTGGTTGACGCGCGCACCATCAACCTGAATACCGGCAAAAAACTGATCACCAAAGTCGAAGAGACCGGTAAATCTCCGGCGGACCTGGTCAAAGAAGAAGGGCTGGGGCAGGTCAGCGATGACAGCGAAATTCGCAAAGCCTGCGCCGAGATTGTGGCTGCCAATCCGGGTGAAGTAGAATCGTATAAAGCCGGTAAAGAGACTCTTATCGGCTGGTTTGTCGGCCAGGTGATGCGCAGCATGCGCGGTAAAGCCAACCCGCAGCTTGCCCGCGCCATTATGGAAGAGCTGCTAAAATCCTGACATCCCGCTTGACACAAGAATAAAGAGCTGCTGACGCGAACGATCAGCAGCTCTTTTTCATTCTTTCGATTACGCTTTACTTAACCTGCAGGCACAAAAAAACTTCTTCCCGCTCCAATTCAAAACCAGCCGACTCAAAAAAGCATACAGCCTCCGGCGAGCTGGCCGTCAGGTCCACCTGGGCGCGGCGCAGACCGCGCTGCTTCAGGTACAACAGCGCCTGCCCCAGCATCGCGCTGCCAATCCCGCGCCCGCGTTCCCCATCCAGCACAAACACATGTTCAATCAACCCAACCCGTTCCGCGTTGCGTTTCAAATTGGGGTCATAACAAGCCATCACACTGCCCACCAGCTGCTCACCCGCAAAAGCCGAGAAAGTCGTTCCCGCCATCCACATTTCCGAACGGCAGAAATTCTCCAGGTCGTCCATGCAGAACGTACTCCCGGCAAACACCTGTTGGTAAGCCGCAAGATAGGTTTCCTTATCAGCTTGCGATGGCATGCGCCAGGCGCGCACCTCAATACCCGCGGGGGGCGCGTAATCCACAACCCACACCCCCAGATCTCGGCACAGGGTATATTCACTTTCCATGTAAGCAAAACCGCGCGCAGATAAATAGTCAACCGCCGCGAGGTTGCCGGCGTCCAGCCGAGCCATCAGCACCGGCTGTGGGGTGCCGTCCGCTGGGCATAACTCACCCGCTCGGCTGCGCGCCCAATCCAGAAAGCCGTCCTTCAAGGCTTGCTCCTGATCCAAACCCTTACGGGCAGCCAGATCGAAACGCAGCACCTGCGCCCCGCCCCATTGAGCCGATAATGAATGTGGCAAGATCGACGCGTACCCGGCCAGTTTCCCGGCTTGGTCAAACGCCACGCAGATGTTTCTGCCCTCCTCAAACCCCGGTGAAAGCAAAAAACCGACGTCCGCTAAACCCGCGTCAGCGCGTTGGTGCTGCAGCTCGGCGATCGCGGGCAGAAAATCCAGTTGAAAATGAGTATATTGAAAAGCTGTCAATCGTCTTACCTCTAGTGTGAATGGTGCTTTCTTTTCAGATAAGCGGTAATGTTCTTTCTTTGATTAAAAAGCAACCCGGTGAACCAGTCACCGGGCAGACAGACAGTTTTCACCTGGCCACTTTACCAGCCCCTAATGGCCGCCAGCTTCGATAACCTCCCAGGCCTTTTTCATGCGCTGGTAGGTTTGCCACAAATCTTCGGGCAGCACACGGGTTAAAGCCACCGCACCCATGAAATTCACGTCTCCATTCCAGCGCGGCACCACATGAAAGTGAATATGGTCTGCCACGCCCGCACCGGCAGCCGCCCCAATGTTGACTCCCATGTTTATCCCCTCTGGGCGGTACTCCATTTTCAACATGCTTTCCACTTTGGAAAGCAATTCCATCATTTCAGCGCGCGTTTCAGCATCCAGCTCATTCAACGTGGCTTTATGGGCGTATGGCACAACCATCAAATGCCCGTTGTTATAAGGGTAGCGGTTGAGAATGATAAAGGAATGTTCAGCTCGTGTCAGAATCAACATTTCCTCATCGTTGTTCTGCTTTAAGGCTTCGCAAAACACGCATTGATGTGGGGTTTTATCACTCTTAATGTAATCCATCCGCCATGGAGACCATAGATAGTCCATTCGCCTGCTCCCTCACCACAAAGTTGTGAGAAACTACCCGCGTTTTGCCCCCCCTTGCGGCGATTCTTCTCCCTATTTTAACCGAGAAAAAGGGTTTGTGAAAGAAGAAGATGATGTATAATCAAATCAGATAAAGACGAAAACTTTTAGGCTTGCTTGCGAGAAACGTTTTTGCATGCTATAATTCGGCTACCAAGTCAGTCTTTCTTGCTTGTGCTAATAGTAAGCCACCTGCAAATATCGACCAAAGCAGGTGTTAAGAATTCCGAAGACCACAAAAACAGATAAAGACCCAATACCTGAGCCTGAAACACATAGGCCGGGTAATTTTACCCCCCACGAAAATTTAAATATTCACGAGATCCAAAACATGGAAATATTAGAACTGGAAAAAGCCCCCCTGGAGGAGCTGCGCAATATCGCGTCTACGATGGACGTGCCCAACGCGCGACGATTAAAAAAAGAGATGTTGTTGGTGAAAATCCGCCAGGCAGAGGCGGCCCGCGAAGGCCTTGAAGTGCGCGGCGGCATTTTGGAAATTATGAACGAAGGCATCGGGTTCCTGCGCGCGAACTATCAGGTGAGCAACGAAGATGTGTACGTCTCGCAAGCCCAACTTCGCCGCCACAGCCTGCGCAACGGCGACCTGGTCATTGGCCATGTCCGCCCACCGCGCGATACCGAGCGACACTACGGCCTGGTCAAGGTGGAGACGATCAACGGGCAGAACCCCGAAGAGTCCCGCCGCCGGCCCACCTTTGAAAGCCTGACGCCCATTTTCCCGGAACAGCGCTACGACCTGGAAGTGGATCACGGCGCCCTTTCCAACCGGCTGATCAATCTCATTGCCCCCATTGGCCGCGGCCAGCGCGGTATGATCGTTTCCCCCCCAAAAGCCGGTAAAACGACCATCATGAAAGAGATCGCCAACGCGATTTCGACCAACTACCCCGACGTACACATGATCATCTCACTGATCGGCGAGCGCCCGGAAGAAGTAACCGACATGGACCGTTCGGTGGAAGCCGAAGTGGTTGCCTCCACTTTTGACGAGCCGGTCAACGCCCATGTTCGTTCGGCCGAAATGACCCTCGAACGCGCCAAGCGCCTGGTGGAAATTGGCCGCCATGTGGTCATTCTGATGGACTCGCTTACCCGTCTGGCGCGCGCCTATAACCTGGTGGTCAACCCCTCCGGTCGCACACTGTCCGGCGGTATGGACCCTTCGGCGCTTTACCCGCCCAAACGCTTCTTTGGCGCGGCGCGCAACATTGAAGAAGGCGGTTCCCTCACCATCATCGCCACCGCTCTGGTAGATACCGGCTCACGCCTGGATGACGTCGTCTATGAAGAGTTCAAAGGCACCGGCAACATGGAAATGCACCTCTCCCGCCGCCTGCAGGAACGCCGCATTTTCCCCGCCATCGACATCGAAAAATCTTCCACCCGCCGCGAAGAGCTGCTGCTCGGCCCCGATGTGCTGCAGCGCGTCTGGCTCATGCGGCGCATGTACCTGCAGATGATCGCCACTCCCCCACAAGGGGCTGGTATGGATCAGGCAGTGGCCGCCGAGGCCATTCTGCAGCGATTGGCCAAAACCAAGACCAATATGGAATTCCTTGAGACTCTGGCCGATTCGTAGTATATTGGGGATTATGAAAATAGCTACCCAAATGAATAAGACCTCCAGCGCGCCCAAACAAGGGTTTTCGAGCTGGATCATCCCCCTCTCCTGGGGCATTACTGTCTTATTGGTCGCGTTCATGCTCTTCCTGCTGCTGCAGCGGCTGCCTTCAGCGCTCATTTCTGCCAGCGCCGCTCCAGACATTCCGCAGGACATCGAAGAAGTCTTACCAGAAGACACCAGCGCGCAAGCCTCCCTGCCAGAGTTCATTCCCCTGGCAGGAGAGAAGGCTATCACGCGCAGTGCCTCCACCAACACGGTGATTCCCAGCTCTTTCCGCAACACACCCGATACCTACACGGTCAGTTCGGGTGATTCTGTGTTTGGCATTGCCACATCCTATAAACTCAAGCCCGAAACTGTGTTATGGGCCAACTATGACCTGCTCAACGACAACCCTAACATGCTGTCGATTGACCAGGTTTTAACCATCCCGCCTACCGATGGCATCTATTACAAGTGGAAAGAAGGCGACACCCTTGAAAAAGTGGCTGAAACCTACAAAGCCAGCGTGCGGGATATTTTGTCCTACCCCGGCAACGGACTGGACCTGACCGCCGAAGAACACACCATCGAACCCGGCACCTATGTAATGATCCCAGGCGGCTGGCGTGAGAATCAGCAGTGGCTGGTGCCCACCGTTTGGAAGTCAGGCGCGGGCGCGAGCAAATCCATCCCCGGCGCATGCGACGTGAGCGGCGGACTGGTAGGCTCAGGATATTTCATCTGGCCGGCCGACAACCACTACCTTTCTGGCAACGACTTCTGGTCTGGCCATCTCGGCCTGGATATTGCCGCGGGAACCGGCGCGCCCATTTACGCCTCCGACAGTGGCGTGGTGGTTTACGCGGCCCCCATTGGCGGCGGTTACGGCAACATGGTGATGATCGACCACGGCAACGGTTTCCACACCCTGTACGCCCACCTCGATAGCATCGCGGTTAGTTGCGGGCAGAATGTGGTGGCAGGCAACATCATTGGCTACGCGGGCAGCACCGGCAATTCCACCGGGCCTCACCTGCACTTTGAGATCCGCCAGATGGGCGCGTTCATCAACCCCTGGCACGTTCTGCCGTAAACAACCACTTCTCATAACCAACAGGGCTGGCAGCAGCCCTGTTTTTTTATTTCAAGGCAGCATGTTACACTATAGAAAAAGACCAAATGCAGGAGGATCCTTATGCAATACCGCACCTTTGGACGGACTGGTTGGCAGGTTTCAACCATCAGCTTTGGGGCTTGGGCCATCGGTGGAGACTGGGGCTCGGTCAGCGATGAAGAGTCTCTGGCCACCCTTCACAGCGCCCTTGATCAGGGAATCAACCTCTTTGACACCGCCGATGTCTACGGCGATGGCCGCAGCGAGCGATTAATGGCGCGCCTGCGCAAAGAGCGCTCCGAGCCGTTTCACATCATCACCAAAGCCGGCCGCCGCCTCAACCCGCATGTCGCAAGCGGTTACAACCGCCAGAACCTGACCGCCTTTGTGGAGCGCAGCCTGAAGAACTTGAATACAGACTGCCTGGAGCTGGTTCAGCTGCACTGCCCGCCCACCGAAGTGTATTACACCCCCGAAGTTTTTGAGGTGCTTGACGACCTGGTGCGCCAGGGGAAAATTCAATACTACGGCGTGAGTGTGGAAAAAGTGGAAGAGGCGCTCAAAGCCATTGAATACCCCCAGGTGCAGAGCGTGCAGATCATCTATAACATATTCCGTCAGCGCCCCGCTGAATTATTCTTCCGCGAAGCGCAGCGCCGCCAGGTGGCCATTCTGGCGCGCGTGCCGCTGGCCTCTGGCCTGTTGACCGGCAAATTCACGCCCCAGTCCAGCTTCGAAAGCAGTGACCACCGCAATTACAACCGCCATGGAGAATCCTTTGACCGCGGCGAGACCTTCTCTGGCGTGGATTATGAGACCGGGCTGGCCGCCGTGGAAGCGCTGCGTCCGCTGGTGCCACAGGGCGCCAGCATGGCTCAATTCGCGCTGCGTTGGATTTTGATGGATCAAGCCGTAACCTGCGCGATTCCCGGCGCGAAGCGCCCCTCCCAGGTGGAGCAAAACGCCGCCGCCGCGGACCTGCCCGAACTGCCCGCCGAAACCATGCAAACCATCCGCGCCATATACGACCAATATATCCGCGCCCAGGTGCACCACCGCTGGTAAAGCAGCTGGTAGGGTGGGTGAAGGGGCAAAAGGATATTGGCATTTCCACAAGTCCGCAGCCCCGAAACCCACCGAACACAAACATCCCTCCCTGAAATGCGCTTTTCAGCATTTTGGGGAGGGCTTGGGGTGGGGCAAACCGCTCATCTGAAAAACCTAAAGGGTATTGGGCGGGTCCACTTCCACAACCCAATCCCCCAGCGACCTTCCGCGCAGCAGACCGGCCGGGTCGGGGCCGCGTACAATAATCTGCCAGCGGTAATAACCGTTCAGGCGGTTGAAGTAACAAGGAACCGGTCCGATCAGATCGGTTTGCTTATAGTTCCCCGCGGCGATCCACCCGCGCAGTTGGCGCGCCATCTCTTGCGCGGATTCTTCGGCTGCCGCCGCCTTGAGATCGCGGTACAGCAGGCGCACAAAGCGCGTAAATGGCGGCTGGCGCAGGCGCCGCCGCTGGGCCAGCTCCTCAGCATAAAACGCCTGATAATCGTGCCTGGCCGCGGTGAGAATGGCATAGTGCTTGGGCTGAAAGGTTTGTAGAACCACCCTGCCGCCCAGCGGGCTGCGTCCGGCCCGCCCGGCCACCTGGGTGAGTAGTTGAAAGGTGCGCTCGGCGGCGCGGTAATCGGGGAAATTCAGTCCCACATCGGCCAAAATCACCCCCACCAGGGTAACCAGGGGCAAGTCCAGCCCTTTGGTCAGCATTTGCGTGCCAATTAAAATATCGGCCTGGTGATTGGCAAACAAATTCAGTAACAGGTCGTGCGCGTTCTTGCCCGCCGTGGTTTCAGCGTCATAACGCAGCACCTGGGCATGAGGGAAGCGCTCCTTCAGCAGCTGCTCTACCTTCTCGGTGCCCATCCCATACTGGCGGATATGCTCGCTGGCACACATCGGGCATTTGTTGGGCATTTTGCGCCGGTAGCCGCAGGTGTGGCAGATCAGCATATCTTCGCCGCGGTGATACGTGAGCGGCAGATCGCAGCGCGGGCAGCGCAGAACCGCCCCGCAGTCGCGGCAGAACACATAGCTCGCCGAGCCGCGCCGGTTCAAAAACAGAATCGCCTGCTGTTTCGCCGCCAGGGTTTCTTCCAGCGCGCTGGTCAGCTCGCGGGAGAAGATGGAGCGGTTGCCCATTTTCAATTCCAGGCGCATATCCACAATCTTCACCGGCGGCAGCGGCAGGCTGGCCGTGGCTTCCGAGCCGTCCATAACTGGCTCTTGCAGCCCAAACTGGTTCATTTGCGCCCGCACCGCCTCGCGGTGGGCCAGAATCCGGTCGGGCAGATGCAAAACCTTCCACTTGGCCAGTTGAAACCCATACATCAGGCTCACGTCGGGGGTAGCCGTGCCCAGCATCACCACCGCGCCCGCCTCACGCGCCATGGCCACCGCGGCGGCCACCGCGTTATAATGCGGCGCGCTTTCCGCCTGGTAATACGACTCATCGTGGCACTCATCCACCACAATCAGGCCCACATTCGGCAGCGGAGAAAACAGCGCGCTGCGCGGGCCCACAATCACCTGCAGCAACCCTGCGCGCGCCCGCCGCCAGGTGTCATACCGCTCGCCCTGCGACAGCCGCGAGTGGATCAACCCCACTTTCCCCGGGAAGCGTGCCTGAAAGCGGCGAACGGTTTGCGGGGTAAGAGAAATCTCTGGCACCAGCACAATCGCCTGGCGGCCCTGCCGCAGCGTCTCTTCCACCGCCAGCAAATACATCTCTGTCTTGCCCGAGCCGGTTACCCCGTGCAGCAGAAACGGTGGGCTGGCTTTGCCCTGTGCCGACGTGTGAACCGCCCGGTGAATTTCTTCCCACACTTTTTGCTGGGCCAGAGTCAGCGGTGGAGCCTCAGCAGGGGCCCAGGTCAGGTTGCGCAGCGGGTCGCGAATGACTTCGCTTTCCCCCAGGCGCACCAGGCCGCGCTCCGCCAGATACTTCAGATCGGCCAGAGAAGATCCGCTGGCGGCATACACCCAGGTTACATCCACCACACCGGGTTCATCGGCCAGCGTCCTCAGCGCTCGCTGGCGGCGCTCAAACGCCTGGCTGCCCGCGCGCCCCAAGAGGGCGTCTTGCTGGCCCACCTGGTCTGCTGGGATGGCTAGTTGAACATTGCGCGCCATTTTCGGCTGCACCTGCGGCGGAAGCAGCACCGGGCGGGTCATCAGCACTCCCATCCGCACCAGAGCCTGCACGGCCGGCTTCCAGTTGCGCCGCGGAAAAGCCGCTTCCAGTTGGCGGCCGCGCAAATCACCGCGTTCTTGCAGCAGCGCAATCGTCCGTTTTTGCACGTCGTTTAACCTCGCCGGGTCAGAAAGCTGCGCGTCATTGAGGTGGTACAGCATGTCCGCTTGCTGGCTCAACCCCGGCGGCACCATTAGATCAATGCAGGTTGAGAGCGGCGACAGCGTCCGCTCGGCCAGCCATTGGGCAAAGCGCAGTTGAATCGGTGTAAGAACCGGCTCAAAATCGATCAACGCGTTGACCGGGCGGGTATCGGCCACCTGGGGTTGGTCTACCTGGCGCAGCACCACACCCTGCACCTGACGGCTGCCAAAAGGAACCACCACCAGGCAGCCGGGGACAATCTCTCCGCCCAGATCTTCGGGGACGTGGTAATCAAACACCCCCGACACCTGGGGAATATTCACGGCGACCTGGACGTAAGTTGGATTCATAAACGCTTCAGGCATATTTGAGCAATTCGGCGGCGGTCCATCTTTTCCACCCGCAGTTGAACGTGTTGTTCGCGGTCAATCACGATATCTCCCTCCTGCGCGATTCGTCCCAGCTTTCCTAAAATATACCCTGCAATCGTATCATAATCCGGATCGTATAGTGATATCTTGAAGAAGTCATTCACGTCTTCAATAAACGTCATGCCGTCAATCAGCGCGCTGCCGTTTTCCAGCAGAACGATGTCCACATCCTCATCCTCAAATTCGTCCTGAACATCGCCAATAATCTCTTCCAGCAAATCCTCCAGCGTAACCAGCCCGGCGGTGCCGCCGAATTCATCCAGCACAATGGCGATATGCACGCGCTTATCTCTAAACTGGCGCAGCAGATCGGTTACCGCAATCGTCTCTGGCACAAACAGCGCCTCGCGGGCCAGCTCGCGCGCCAGCTTGCCCTCCAGACTGCCGCTTTCCAGCTCCAACACCAGATCGCGCAAATGCACAATGCCAATAATATGGTCCAGGTCACTCTCATAAACCGGGATTTTGGTGAGGCCATTGTCAATGCACAGGCGGATCAGTTCTTCGGCGGGTTTGCCGGCCTCAATCGAAACCACCTCTGTGCGCGGCACACTCACCTGCCGCACCACCAGGTTGCTAAAGTCTCTCACCGCGGAGAGCATCATCTCTTCTGGGGCACTGGGCTGGTCATTCATTGCTGAAACGCTCGCGGCTGCCGGAAATTCCACATCCGAGGGAGTCTCTCGCGCTGGCAGCAAATCACCGCTGGCCCGAGCCGGGTAGGAACGCCCCGCCACGCCTGCCAGCACTCGCATCAGCGGAACAGCCGCCAGGGTGAACTTTTCCAGCGACCCCGGTGAAAAGCGGCGCGGCCCTTCCACCGCCGCGAACAGATACAGCCACCCGAAGCATCCGCAAAACAGCACAATCCCCGCCGCTCGCATTACGGCTGGCAGGCCCGCCCCCTCGCTGGCGGCCGACCACCACGGCCAAAAGACCGCTTGCGCCCAGATCCAGGCTGCCGCCCCGCTGCCCAACCCCAACAGCGTCATGCCGCTCTGAGCCGCCGCCCGCGCGCGGCCGCGCGCTTTCGCGTCTTCCAGCCAGGCTTTTCGCTCGCTTGCCCCTTCCAGGCGCAGCACCGGAAAAGCGGACAGGGCGGCGTCGATCCTGGCCAGGACACCGCTGAAAACCATGCAGACAAGGATGAGGATGAGTGGCAGCAATGAATTCATTGGACCTGTTTTAATACCACTGCCGCGCCGTAACCGACCACCGAGGTTGTGTCTTGAGTTTCATCACCCGAAGTGCTGTGATGAACCACCCGCACCTGTGTGGCGCCCAATTCGCGGGCCGCCCACAAAACGGCTGCCACCGCTGCCCCACCGCAGGCGAAACCGCGCCCCTGTTCTTCAATTTCCAGCACGCCTTGCGGCGAGAACAATTCCATCTGGTGCATAATTTCATGGTCCAGAGCATTGGCCGTGTCTTCAGGGTAAAAGTGCGAAAGATCGGTGCTGGCGACCATCAACGCCGGTTTCCCACGCAGCACGTCTGCCAGCGCCTTGCCAACCAGCTCCACCTGGGCAGCCGTGCGGCTGCGCAGCATCACCGGCAGCAGACTGAACGGCTGCGCCAACGCCCGCTGCAAGAAAGGCAGCTCAATCTCCAGCGAATGCTCGCGGTCTTGATAAAGCGCCTTCACCGAAGTCATTCCCCGCGCTTGCAGCAGTTGAAGGAACTGTTTCAGGCTCTCCTGGTCTACTGGAACTTCTCCCAGCGGAGTTTTGTAAGCCTGGTGGGCGCTGGTGAGCAGCGCGGCAGTGTGATAGTTGTGATAAGGTGAGACGACCGCCACAATTCGCGGAGCCAGCCCGCGCACCGCCCGGAACGCGTAACCCGCCGTTCGCCCGGAGTATCGGTAACCCGCGTGAGGGGAGATGACCGCGATCACTTCCCCCTCCAATTCGGGCAAATGCGCGTCTTCAATATACTGGTCAATCTCGAACGCCAGAGTACCGGGGTCGCCGCTGTACCACACGCCGGCAATCGGCGACGGCCGGGTATCAGATGAAGTGGACATTAAGGAACCTCCTGCCGGAAATTCATCCAACACAGGCTTTTTCCGTCCAATCAAAGCGCGCCAAAACGTTAACGGGAGCTTGAATCGCCTTGGGTTGGGCCGAGCCAGCCATTAAATTTCCTGCTTGATTAAATTATACATCAGCGCCGCAAAGCGCTGAATTAAGCGCTTAATTTTGCGCAATTTTCATATACAATATACTTAATTCAATACGTTTTATCTGCGAATGAACCTTTCCCCGCCACGTTTCTTAGAATCGCTCTTGCTGGTCTTACCCCCTTTTTTATAGGAGAAGAAGCAATGCAGAGACTAAACCATTCCTCGCTTAAAGTGGTCCTCGCTGCGTTATTGGTGATCATGCTGGCCTGCAACATGCCTGGCAGCGCAAGCACCCCCGCGGCGACATTAAACGAAACGCAAGTCGCGCTCAGCATCCAATCCACCATGCTGGCCGAAGAATCTGCGCAGGCTACCGCCAACGCGGTTGTTCAGGTGCTGCCCACTCAGCCGCCCGCCCCCACAACCCCGCCCGAACAACCCACATACACCCCCTACCCCACCTTCACGCCCCAACCGGCTGCCACAGAGCCGCCTGCCCCCACCGCCGCGGATCCCCAGCCAGCCGCCGCTGCAGAACTGACCGACGAGCAGATCAAAGAGAAAATCCGCTCAGCCAATGTGCTGGTATTTGAAGACATGCGTGGCAACTTTGACCGCAAACCGATTGTGCATGACGTGATCAATCGTATGCGTTTTTCCGGCGGCAAAGTGGTGGAAGTGGGCGACGCCCTGGGTAAATTCAAAGATCAGCTCTTAAGCACCACCCAATGGGACCTGATCATCGTCGCGGCCGAAGATCACGACGCGGTGCAGGGAGAATTTTGGGAATACATGCAAGACCACGTCAATAACGGTGCAGCCGTGATTATTGAGATGTGGTACATGAATCAGCACTATTCCGATATCCAGCCCATGCTCAGCCAATGCGGTGTGGAATACCACAAAGATTGGTATCGAGACATCTTTTCTGATCCCCTCGATTACTCCATCTATTGGCTCGACCCCAGCAGCCCCATCTTGACCGAACCAAATTCCGGTATGTCTCTCTCCAACGTCTCGTACCTGTACTGGACGTTTGATGCCGGTGATCTGCTGCGCTTGAGCACCGGCGGCGACGCCCAACTGGTCGCCGGTATATATCCGCGGGAGAAATCGCAGTATGGCGTTCTGGCAACTTGCATGGAAGGCCGCATGATCATCCAGACCTTCTGCTCGCACGACTACAACCCCTCGCATGTGATGTCATTGTGGGAGAACTACATCGTTTACACGCTCACCAATCATTTCAAAACCACCGGAAAATAGTTTTTATAAAATTGTTAAGGATTTTACGATCAAAAAAAGGGCCTTTCAAATTGTGTTATACTCAATTTTCGAGCGGTGAATAAAATCTTGCACGAAATGCATAGATCGAACTCTGGAGTTTGCGAAAAATGAAAACTTTACTCTTAATGCGCCACGCTAAATCAAGTTGGAAAGACCACGACATGGAAGACATTGACCGGCCATTAAATAAACGCGGTCGCCACGATGCTCCAGAAATGGGCGCGTTATTGAAAGCACAAAAGCTCATCCCCCAGTTGGTTTTGGCTTCCAACGCCAAGCGATCTACGAAAACCGCCAGTCTGGTCGCGGACGAACTCAAGCTGGACGACGGCCAAATTCTCATCCGCGAGACGTTATACCTGGCTGAAATCGAGCAGTTGCTGAAAGAAATCAACCTGATTCCCAACGAAGTCGAAACCGCCCTGGTCATCGCCCACAACCCCGGTCTTGAAGCGCTTGCCCAACTGCTCACCGAAAAGGTGATCTCCATGCCCACCAGCTGCGTCGCTCATCTGCAACTGCCGGTGAATAACTGGTCGGAAGTGAGCCAGGATACGGAAGCCGATCTTGTGGAACTTTACCGCCCCACCAAGCAAAAAGACAAAAAAGAAAAGAAAGACAAAAAATAACTTCCGCTGCCCGCGGGGTATCGTCTGGCTGCCAGCCGCCTGGGTCAGCCATCAGCTTTAGACTGGTTTGCCTCAAACCAGGATAGAGCTTTTTTCTTGCCTGTTTAGGCCTTGTCACCATCATATTGATAGGAAATGGAATGAGCGAACTTCTTTCACTGAACGACTCCACCTTTGAAAAAACCGTCCTCCAATCTGCGCAACCCGCCTTAATCGAATTTGGCGCGGTCTGGTGCGCGCCCTGCAAGCGCCAGGAACCCATCCTGGTTGAACTATCCAAAACCTGGTCTGACCAATGTCAATTTTTCAAAGTTGACGTGGATGAAAGCACCAACCTGACCATGCAGTTCCAAGTGATGAGCGTGCCCACCATGGTGTTGATTGTCGATGGGCAGGAAGTGGAACGCTTCACCGGTCTGCAGAACCGCGAAAAACTGGTCGAAAAGGTAGAACCCTACCTTTCCTGATTCCTTTCCCGCTCCTTTATGCGGAGGTTTTCCATGTCTTCCACCACAGACAAACAAGAAATGTCTTTTGGCTTGTGGCCCAGCCCCATCTCGGCGCAAATGCTCGCCCAGCAGGTTCGTTTTGATGATGTGCAGTGGGATTCGGACGGCGAAACCCTGGTATGGAGCGAAAGCCGCTCTGGGCACACCATTCTGGTGGCCCAAACCCGCGGCGATGCCCCCCGCGCCTTAACCACAGCCCCCTCTGTGGCGGGGCGCGTCTTGTATGGCGGCGGTGATTTCTATGTTGGCTCCGGTCAGGTCATTTTTGCCGGAAAAGACGGCCGCCTTTACCACCGCTCGCTGTCGGCCCAGGTGCCCCACCCTATCACCCCCGCTTATGGTAGTGTCGCCGCGCCGGTGCTCTCGCCCAACGGCGAGTGGGTGGTATACGTTTTCTCTGACGGCAGCCGTGACTGCCTGGCCTACGTGGATCTTCATGGCCAACGGTGGCCTCAAAAGCTGGCGGAAGGGGCCGATTTCTACATGCAGCCCGCCTTCCACCCCGGCGGCGACTGGCTGGCCTGGGTGGAATGGGACTTTCCCAATATGCCCTGGACCGGCTCGCGCCTTGCGCTGGCGCGCCTCTCTAACGGAGAGTCGCCGCGTCTGTTCGGGCTTTCGTACCCGGCGGGCGGCCCCAACCAGCCGGTCTCGCAGCCGGCCTTTTCTCCCGACGGACGCTGGCTGAGCTACATAACCCAAAGCGGCAACTGGGAAACCCTGGTTTTGCACGATTTGGAAAACGGAGACGAACAGGTGCTGCTGGAGGAGGAAGGCCTGCTGCTTTCCACCCCCGCCTGGGTGCAGGGCCTGCGCTTCTACGGCTGGAGCGCCGACAGCCGCAGTATTTTCTACCTGCGCAATTCGGCTGGATTTGCCTCACTCTGGCAGGTGGATCTGCAAAGCGGCGAATCGCGCCAGATCAACACCAGCCCCTATACCTGGCTCAGCCAGATCAGCGTTTCGCCCCGCGCGCCCCAGGCGGCCTTCCGCGCTTCTTCGCCCGCCCACCCCGAGCGGATTGTGCGCTGGGACGGGCAGAACATGAACGTTATTGCGCGCAGCGACCCCGAAATGCTCACCGAAGCCGATTACCCAACCGTTCTGCCGCTCTCCTGGTCTTCTCCAGAGGGCGAAAGCGTGTATGCCAATTACTACCCACCCAACAACGCCCGTTACACCTGCGGCAGTCAGCGCCCCCCGGCCATCGTCCACATGCACGGCGGCCCCAGCGCCTGCGCCAACGTCAGCTTTTCGGGCGAGCGCGCCTGGTACACATCGCGCGGATTTGGCTTTCTGGAAGTGAATTTTCGCGGCAGCACCGGATTTGGCCGTGCCTATCTGGACGCCCAGCAAGGCCGCTGGGGTGAAGTGGATGTGCAAGACGCCGTCGGAGCCGCCAAAGCGCTGATAGATAACCGCCTGGCAGACGAGACCCGCCTGGTGATCGCCGGCAGTAGTTCGGGAGGATTTGCCGTCCTGAACGCCCTGATCCACCATACAGAGCTGTTTTGCGCCGGCATTTGTTCTTACCCGGTGAGCAACCTGTTTGCCTCGGCCTTTGACGTTCACAAATTTGAGCTGCGCTACAACGACTGGCTGCTGGGCGCGCTCCCCGAAGCCGCCGGGCGCTACCGCCAGTGGTCGCCTGTTTTTCACGCTGCGCGCATTCGCCGGCCGCTGGCCGTATTCCAGGGCGATCAAGACCCGGTGGTTCCCCTCCAATACACTCAGGAACTGGTGCAGGCAGTCCGCTCTGGCGGTGCGCCTGTGGAATTTCAAGTCTACGCGGGCGAGGGCCACGGATTCCGCAAAGCGGAAACCCGCGCGGACCTGTTCCAGCGTGTTGAACGCTTCTTGCGTGAATACGTTCTCTTTGCCCCCTGATCCCTACGTTTGCGCCAGGCCCAAATTCAACCCCTCCAGCCAGGCGATCAGCCCTTCAGCCGTCTTCTGCGGCTGTTCCAGCATCAACATATGACCGGCACGTTCCACCACCCGCAGCTGCGCGTGCGGGATCTGGTTGGTCAGGTAAATGGACGCCCCCAGCGGGGTCAGGCGGTCTTGCGCCCCCACCGCCACCCAGGTTGGCACGCTGATCTGCCCCAACCAGCCAGAAGATTCAAAATGCGCGCAGGCCAGCCAATCCGCAAAGATCACCCCCGGCCGCGCCGCGCGCAGCGACTGCATGGTGCGGTTCACCAGAGCCGCCTCCGCGCCGCGCGCAAAGAGTAAATCTTCCAGCTTGTGCAACCCGCCCGCGCGGGTAACCGGGTTGCATAGCAGCTCTGCCAGGTCATTCGCCCCTTTTAAGTTGCTGCCACACGAAAGCAGCGCCAGCCCAGCCACACGCTCAGGGCAGCAGCGCGCCAGATGCTGCGCCACCGCACCACCCATCGAATGACCCACCAGCACCACCTGGTACAACTGCAAACCATCCAGAAATGCCAGCAGGCTGGCCGCGTAACCTTCTACGGATTGAACAGCCGCCCCCTCCGAACGGCCGTGTCCGGGCAAATCAACGGCCAGCACCGTCCAGCCGCGCAGGCGGCGCAGCTGCGCCGGCCAGCACAGGTGATCGCTGCCCGCCCCGTGGATGAAAATCAGCGGCGGCAGGCCAGTTGGGCCGGAATGAGAACAGGCGTAATAGATTCCATTGGAAAGCGGCATGGGCTGCAAAGTCCTGATTGATAAGTATCCATCAGACTTCCAGCGTTGCATTTCGGAGAGACAGAAGCAAAACCTCTGTTCCCCCTGGCACCGAAACGACGGCTGCGATGAAGTCGAATTGGTTTTAAGCGGTGATCCCGCGCTGCAAGCGCTCGGCGGCTGCCTCCGTCATCGGTACCAGCACGCGCACACGCGTGCCTTTCCCCTGCACCGAGTCAATCGTCAGCAGTCCATTGATTAAGTCGGTGCGCTCGCGCAGGTTGATCATTCCCAGGCTGCCCCGGTTTTCATACGACTGGTTGACTTCTTTCAAGTCAAAGCCCACTCCATTGTCCATCACCTCCAGCGAGGCAATCTCCCTGTCGCTGGCGTGAGCGCGCAGCCGAACCAGAATTTTTTCGGCGCGGGCATGCTTGCGGGCGTTGTTCACCGCTTCTTCAACCAGATAAAAAATGGTGGTCTGGCGGGTCGCGTCCAGGCCGGGCAGCAGGCTTTCGTCGATGTCCAAAAACACATTCTGATCGTAGGTGGCTTTCATCTTCTCGGCCATCGTTTCCAGGCCCTTCAACAGCCCTTCCGCTTCCAGGGTGAGCGGGCGCAGGGTAAAGAGCATGTGGCGAATTTCCTGCGTGCTGCGCCGCGCCAGTTCTTCAATCTTTTCCAGTTCCGCATCCGGGTCGCCCGTGTTGAGTTCCATCATTTTTCGCACCACATTCACGCGCATCGCGATTGCCGCCACGGTTTGGGTGGGACCGTCGTGCAGGTCGCGCGCCAGTTTCTTGCGCGCCTCCTCCTGCGATTCAACTATCCGTTCTTTCTCTTCTTGCACGTCTTGAAACAAGCGCGCGTTCTGAATCGCCACCACCGCCTGGTGACTGATCATCTCCAGCAGTTCCTGTTTGTCCTCGTCGAAATAATCCGCTTCGGGGTGAGCAAACAGCATCACCCCATAGGCATTCAAGCCGCGCAGCAGGGGCAGCAGCAGCGCGCTGCGGCACTCGTGCAGGGCCACAAAATAATCCAATTCCGCGTCCGCCGAGGGGTTGTCCAGATGCTGTGGCTCTCCGCTGCTCAGCGCATGGGCCAGCGCGCCTTCCTTGGCGGGCAGGGCCGCTTTCTGGTCGCGTGGGGGCAGCCGCCGCGAAGCGCCCACCGTCAGGCGGTCATCCTGATTGAAAAACAGAACGGCGCACACCAGTTGGTCGGCCAGATCGCCCTCGTCCTTCAAGACCTTCACGCTTAAATCCACCACGCTTTCCACCACCTCCTGGTAGTTCAGGGTGGCGCTGATGGCCTCAATCATCGAATAAATATTCTGCAGGCGCGAGCGCTCGCCGCGTTTGGCCAGCTTTTCAGCGTTTTTTCGCTCGCGCACCTGGCCAAAATAGTTCTTGCGCAGCAGCTTCACCAGCTGCACGCACAAAAAGCCCACCACACCCGCTGCCGCGAGATTGGAAGCCGCCAGCAGACCGGTGGATAACAAAGCCAAATTGTGTTCCGATAGATAAACCCAGCCGCTTTCCAGCAGCGAAATGATCACCCCCACAATCAACGCGCCGCGCCATTCAAAATAAAGCCCGGCAGAAAACAGCGCCAGCAAGCCCGACCACACCAGATTGCCCGAAATGCCGCCCCCCAGCCCAAAAAACATCAGGCTCACCAGCACATCCACAGCCACATTGATCACCCGGTGAAACGCCAGCCGCCGGTTCAAGATCGAGATGACGGTGATGAAGGTGTTCCAGGCCACTGCCAGAATGATCACCAGCAGTTCAAACAAACTCAACTGCCCCGCCAGCGTGAGGGTGGAAACAACCCCCATCAATAGCAGCCAGCGGATGGAAGCGGCGGCCCAATCGACCAGGAAAGGAAACTCGTCTTTTCGCATAATCTAATCATATCTTAAACAGGCTGCGCCCGCCCCCTCATTTTTAATGATTCCCGCTGCTACTCCAGCACCTGCCACAGGCGTACCGTTCCGTCCGAGGCGGAAGTTGCCAGGGTTTTGCCATCGGGTGAGAACACAACTGCGTTCAGGGCGTCATTGAATCCGCGCAGACGGGTTACCTCGCGCTGGTTTTGCACATCCCACAACACCACTTCTCTGGCCGCGCCCGCGGCTAAAAGGCTGCCATCCGGCGAAAACGAAAGGCTCACCGGCACGCCCTGGGATGAAACCAGCCGCCCCACCGCCTGCCCCGCGTTGGAATCCCAGAGCTGGATGATGGGTGTGTAATCCTCGCCAATTTGCGCCGCCACACCGGCTGCCAGCAGGCGGTCATCCGGGGCCAGGGCCAGGCCGCTCACAAAGTCTTCGTGCGAAAGCGCCGGCCCTAACTGCCCGCTGGCGATATGCATCACCTGCACGCTGGCGCGCGCGTACCAGATGAGGAACTTGCCATCGGCCGAAAAGGTCGCCGCGTAGACCGGCGCGGCGGTTGTGAACCCGCTCAGGGTTTTCTCCAACACAGCCGTATCCACGCTCCACATTTCCACCGCGAATTGGTCGGTAGACCCCACCGCCAGCCTGGTGCCATCCGGTGAAAATTCGGTAAAATAGGCCGGGGTAGCCCGTTCGATTGTTTTCAGCACTTCACCGCTGTAAACATCGCGCAGTTCAATCGTCAGCATATCCGCTGTAACGGCCATCAAATTGGCCTGCGGCGAAAAACTGAGCAGAAAATACGGGTCTTGAATTTGCACGTTGGCCAGCGTTTGCAGCGTTTTTCCGTCCAGCAGTTCCAACCCGGAAAGGGTCAAGACCCCCAGGCGCGCCGAGTCTGCCGACCAGGCCAACCGGTACGGTGAAGCCGCCTCCACCAGGGCCGTTTGGGTGAGACTAGCGGCATTCTGAAGAGTGATCACGCTCGGGTTTTTCGGCGCAAGAGTTGGCGCTGGTGAGGCTGCTTCGGTTGGCGCCGCGGTCGGCAAGGGCGGCGCGGGCAGCGGCGTTGGCGTTGGGGGGGCGCTCGTCGGCAGCGCGGACGGGGCCGCGGAAGGGGTTGCGCCCGCGCCGGGCAGCGTGCAGCCCGCCGCCAGCAGCATAACCAGTACAAGCCAGAGATTCATCTTCCTTCTCATAAAAACCTCCTGCGTTGGTTCTCCCAGCCGGGCATCAAACATTCCATCCTGCCGGAGAATAGCCAGGCCGTTTTAATCAGCGAATAAACACCCGCTGCCAGGCAATCAACACCTGGCTGCGCGCCGCCTGCTCCTGCGGCAGAAAGGCCAGCAAACTGGCGCCATCGGAATAAGTATCATCCTCTACTTCGGCGATCAAGCCGCGGTCATCCCACACAAACAATGTGGTTCCGGCGCAGCCCAGCCGGAAAGTTCCCCAGCCGCCCGCGGCAAAGCCCTCCGCGGGTTCACCCCGGCCAAGCACCGTCTCTTCTTGCGGACCCAGCCGCACCAGACGCCATTCCTGGCGCGTCAGGCTCAGCGCGTACCCTTCAGCGTCTCCGCTCACCCGGCAGCGCAGTTCCACCTGGGCGGCCGCGTTGTCTTCCAGGGCCAGGCTGGTTTCCAACTGCACATCCGGCCGGTCTGGCGCGTCTTCCGTGTAGATATTTTCGCTCAGCACCAAAACCGGCTCCTGAAACACAAGGCGCAGGGCCGGCCGGCTGCGGTACAGCAAAAATTCACTTTGGTTCGCGGCTGCCATTATGCCCTCCCAGCCCCCCACCAGGCTCGCCGCGTCCGAAAACCGCGCTTCAAAGATCAACTGCCACGGGTTGGGCGTTCCCAGCGTGGAAGGCTCTGCCTGCCCGGCTGTGGGAACGGGCGTGGGTGTGCGGGTGGCGGGGAGGACTGTGCTGGTCAAGGAAGGCATAAGGGTTGGACGAGCGGGCTGCGTGGCCGTAGGCGAACCGGGTTCTCGGGTAGCCGTCACCGCCGACGGAACGGTCTGCGTGAGCGCGGCAGATCCCCTCAGTTCTGGCAGCCACCACACCAGGTTGATTCCCAGAATTATCGCTACTGCCAGCGCCAGCGCCACAACCACCAGCAGCATCAGGCTGACCGCCAGGCCCACCAACCACCAGTGACGCGGCGATTTCATTTTACAACCCAGGCTGCCTCTAACAGGGTTCCGGGGAGGGTTGTCAGCGGGAAGGGCACAAACTCAGGCTCATCGGCCACGTACAGCGAAAGACCGCTGGTAAACAGCAGACGCCGTCCCTGCGCGCCCCAGCGCGGGAAGCTGGCCGGGCGGTCAAAGATCTGGCGCGGTGTGCTTGAGCGCGTGCCCACCCAAATCCCCGCTTGCGAACCCGCCTCCGAAGAAGACCAGGCCCATACCCCGCTTACCGGCGAGATCTCCGGCAGCATCCCGGCCACACTGGCGGGAATGTCAAAGCTGACCTGCTCGGGGGTAATCGCCAGCAGCTCATCGTCGTAGGTGGTAACGTAAAACAGACGCGCTTCAGGCTGCCAATACACGCCCACCGTCTCTTCCGTAGACAGGCTGCGCGGCAGGCCCATGCTGCCCGGAATAAAATACATGCCCGCGTTGAGCGGCTGAGAGGCACATGAACAGTCCTCTTTCAAATCTTCATCCACGGTCAGCATCACATTGCCGCTGCCGGGATCCACGGCGATGTCATTAAAACAACCGCCCGTCAGGCTGGTCGAGAGCGCGGTTTCCACGTTAATGCGCCGCAAATTGTACCCACCGCAGTCGGGGTCGCGGCTGTAGAACAGCGCCTCGCGCGGCGCGGCCCACCCGGCTAATTCTTCCCCTTGGGTCGCCGCGCTGTACAGTGTTACCCGCCCGCTGTTTTCAAACGGCGGGGCGGCATACGCACCGCGCATGGTCAGCGACTCGCCATCGCCAAACGCCGAAGCGGTGAAGTACACCACATGGCTGCCGTCCGGCGACCACTGCGGGTTAAACTCTTGGTTCGTGTCTTCAGAGATGCGCGTGGTTTCGCCGGTCTCCAGCGAGTAGACGTACACATCCGCGGATGGCGCGTCCATCAAGGCGATAAAGGCCAGGCTCTTGCCGTCTGGCGACCAGGCCAGGCTGTTCTGTTCGCTGATCGCGCGCACCGCTTCGGAGCTGCGCCGGCTGGTATTGCCTTCTGCTTCCCTTGCAATCAAAGCGATGCTCTGCTCTTCTACAAGGTCTGGCAGGCGCACAATATGCAAAGTCAGCCCATACACCCGCGAATCTTCATCCTCGGTGATATACGCGATGCGCCCGCCCTTCGGCGCGATGGCGCTTTGGATCGAATCGGGAGATATGATCGTCTCATCCGTGATCAGTGTCAATTCGGTGCCGTCGGGGGCCAGCACGTACAGCCCGCGGGAAGTCTTCATCAAAAGCCAGGGGCCTTCTGGGGCGCGCAGCATCAGATTGGGGGCGGTGGTGGGTTCTTGTGAAGGGAGCGGCGTGGGGCGCGGGGTTTTTGTTTGCGTGGGGGTGAGGGTAATGGTCGCCGTAAGACTGGGCAGGCGTGTGGGTGTGTGAGTGCGCGTGGGCGTGGGCGACACCGAAGGTGTAATCGTGTTGGTGGGGGTAAAGGTAACCGTCGGGGCGTCGCGCCAGATGTACGCCACCATGCCAGCCGTCCCGGCCGCGCCTAACGCCAGCAGCCAGCAGGCGAACCCCACCAGCAGCGCCAGCGGAACCAGGATCCATAAATAGACCTTGCGGAACTTGAAGGTTGGGCGCGCCAGCGCCAAATCGGCCAGCATTTCTGGGGCGGGCGGCTGCTGCTTGAGCTGCTCCTCGTCCAGCGTCTCCGGCGGGCGCGGCGGCAGGGCTTCCGGCGCGGCTTCCACCCACTGGCCGGTGTCATAACGGTACCACTTGCCGCTGGAAACACCAATCTGCCACATCTGACCGTTCTCATCCACCACCAGAATGCGGTCCGCTGCCGCTTGAAACTCGGCAGCACTGATTTTCTCGGCCAGATAAGCCGCGCGCAGCCGGTCATACTGGCGGCGGGCTTCTTGGAATGTAAGAGCTTCTCCAGCGGATGTGTTCATAGTCCTTACTATACGTCCGGTAATCAGGCACGTCAAGCCGGCTCTTGGATGTACCGACCGCCAGGCATCACAACATTACAGATTAAACGAAAAGGCGCGCGAGAGATTGTCCCGCGCGCGGTTTTCTAGAAAATTATTGGCAAACTAATTCAAACGACGCCGCCGGGAAGTATTGGTGATTGGGGTTATCCACATAAATCTTCCCGCTGTACGTACCACTGGCGTTAAACTCTTTGTCGAAAGAGACAGCCTTGGTTCCGGCTTCATCAAATTTGAGCGAAACAACATCCGACTTGGAGCCATCGCTGAACTCCCAGAAATAGGTAACCGTTCCCGCCGCGCTGGCCTTAATGTCCGCACTGAGCTTGAAGGTATGCGGGCAGGCGCCTTCAAATTTAGCGCTGTCTACCTTGGCCGTTGCCGATGTTACCGCAAAACCGGGGCTTTTGACCACAATCTGCACATAAAACGTCTGGTCGCCCTTGCTGCCCAATCCAAACACCGCCGAAGAGGCGTTGCGCAGCTTCCAATTGCCACGGTATGTTTTGGGTTCCATCGGGGCAGTCATCTCGACTGAAATATCCACCGTTTCGCCGGGCGCCACGCTCTTGGGCAGTTTCACCGACACTGGCGCGTTCATGGCATTCCCATCCACAAACACCGCTTCGTAACTGGTGCTCCAGGTGCAGCTTCCGGTGTTTTTGATCCGCCAGGTCTTGGTGAACTTCTCGCCTGGGTCCATCACAGTGTCATCGGGAATGGTTACGTCCGCGCCAAAGTCACCCCGGTCGCAGGGGACCACTTCACTCGGCTTGCTGGTGGGCAAGGGCGGCACCGTGGGCGCCTGGGTGGGGGGCGGCGTGGTGGGCTGCTGGGTCGCAGCCGGAGCAACCGTGGGGGTGGCTGCCACCGGCGTACCCGCCACCTGGGTGGCATAAGCCGCCACCGTCAGCGCGGCCGCGGTTTGCACCGCCTCTGAGCCCGCAGGAGTCTCCGTCTGGTTCCGGGTGGGCAGATTGCAGCCGGCCAGCAGCATGCTCCCCGCGATGACCATTAACAGATAAGCGCGCAGCTTATTCATTCTTTTCACCTCATCATTTCTAAATTCATTACACACAGCCTGACCTCGATTTTAAAATAGAAAGCCAGCGCGTGCAATGGTAACCATTCTTTTCAGACGCCATCCGGCCAAAAAAGTTCCATTCCATATGAAATAGCCCACAAGAACAGGTGGCGTTGATAATTGTGAATTATTTCACAAAATTTTTATGCAATCCTTATTCTCTTTTAACCAGTAAACGGACGTTTTTGGATATAATTATCATGATTTAATGTATATTTGTGTTCGGTAATATTAAAGTTAGCAAGATAAGTATATGAAGATGACTCTACCCTTGCGCACCGTCTTGCCCGATTTCGGCAGCGAAGTGCGCAATCAAAAAGCGCAGTTTCTCAAAGTGATCCTGGTCGGGATCATGCATATTTTAATACCCTCGGCGCTGGCTGTCATCTTCATTGACCCCTCTCCCTGGCCCGGCCTCAGCTTCATGGCCGCCTGGTTTCCCATTATCCTGGTTATTAAGCAGTTCCTCAAGAGAGGCTACCTTGAATCCGCCAGCTACGCTTTTTGCGCCATCCTGCTGGTGATGGTCAATACCGGCTCCATCTTTTTTGGCGGCGTGATTGGCCCCAATATGGGCGCGTATATGGCCGTTCCCCTTATCGCCGGTCTCATTCTGGGCATCAAAGGCGGATTGATCTTTAGCGGTTTAAGCACGCTTTCGGCCATTGGCCTGTTGTGGTTTGAACAAACGGTTTCACTCAATAACCATCTTCCCCCCGCCAAACCCATCTCCACCCTGGTGGGTTTGCTGATCACCACCGGTTTCATGGTCATTCTGATGTACACCTATAACCGCATCCTCGACCAGTCCATCAAGCGCACCCAGGCCAACGCCGAGATTCAAAGAGAGCTCAACCAGCGCCTGAAAGCAATGCAAACCGTGCTGGAAGAAAAAAGCCAGCAGCTCATGCTCGCCAACCAAAATCTGGAACTGCGCGTGTCGCAGCGCACGCGCGAGATCGAACTGATTGGCGGCATGGTGCAGCAGTTGCATTCCTGCCTTACCCTCGAAGATGCCTACCCCGTCCTGCAGTCCAGCCTGATGGAGCTGTTCCCCGGCTTCGAAGGCCGCCTGTGGCTGCTGGATGAAAAAACAAACACCTTCACCGCGGCGTTGCATTGGGGAAGCCAGCTGCCGGCGATTAAATGCCCACCCAAAGCCACCTGCGCGGCTCTCCAGAAAAACCAATCCACCTTCCACTTTTCCCCCCTGGATGAAACGCACTGTTTTCAGGACTTGCCTGGGCGAATCCAATCTTCCGTTTGCATGCCGATCAGAACATCCAACACGACCCTGGGATTGCTGCAGCTCTGCCATCTGAAGCCCATGTTCGGGTGGCAAGAACCCGGCCTCGACAGCCAGCTTGCCGACTTCCGCCGACTGACCACAACGATTTCTCACCAGATTGCCATTGCCCTGGGGCACCTGCACTTGCACATGGAATTGCAAAACATGGCCATTCAGGACGAATTGACCGGCCTGTATAACCGCCGCTTCATGGCAGACGCCCTCAACCGCGAAATCAACCGCGCGCAGCGCAAAAATCACAATGTTGGGGTGGCCATTCTGGATATCGACCATTTCAAACAATACAACGACCAGTTCGGCCACGACGTTGGCGACGAGATTCTCAAACAAATTGGCGCTTATTTCAAAACCAATCTGCGCAAAGATGATGTTGCCTGCCGCTTGGGTGGAGAAGAGTTTTTGCTGATCTTCCCGGAAATTTCACAGAACGCGCTGCAAAAACGGGTTGAACACATGATCAACGATCTGCGCCAGATTCGCATTCACCATCACAACCGCGAGCTGGGCACCATCACGGTTTCAGCCGGAGCGGCACTCTACCCCAACCACGGGCTTACCCCTCAACAAGTTGTCCGCGCCGCCGACCTGGCCCTTTACCAGTCCAAAAACGCGGGCCGCGACCGGCTGACCTTTTATGATCCCCAGCAAATGGCCTACCTGGACAACAGTAGAGATTTTTCCAGCCTGTCGGCCAATTGAAAACCGCCCCAAAAACCCCATAATAGAATTACCGCGATCAAGCCGGTCTCTGCTGGTCTGGTTACGGCTGTCTCCCGGCTTTAATCCAAGGATGCCCTATGAAAAAGACTTCCTTCTTTTTTCAAGCCTGCCTGGCCGCTGCCTTGCTGGCCGGCTGCGCCGCACCGCCCATCACTCCGCCGCCCGCCCCTCAGCCGCCTGCACCACCATCCGGCAGCCTGCTGGAAACCGTCTCCGCGGATGAAATGCTTGCCACCATTCGCGACCTGACGGAAATCGAAGTTTTCTCGGGCTGGCGCAACTCTGCTTCCTCCGGTGAAGCCCAGGCGCTGGACTACATGGAAGAACGCCTGCGAGCCTTTTCCAACCTGCAGGCCATGGGACTCACCACCGAACGGCAGACCTTCAACGTGCAGATCGGCGCTGAGCTGCGCGAATCCAGCCTGTACCTGGACATCGGCGGCAAAATCGTCGAGGTCCCCGCCGACGGCCTGCGCGGACACCGCGATGACCCCAATCTGGCGCTGCGCTTTGACTCTGATGGCCGCCTCAACGACAGCCAGCCCGACCCTGTTGAAGTGGAAAATGCCGCCGTGTACATCGCCAGCGAAGAAGCGCTCAACGCCGCCCCCGCCGCGGAGCTGCGCGGAAAGATCTTCCTCGTTCCGTATGCCATGCTGGACCGCGGCCGCTTGGGCGTTTCGGGGGCAACGGCGGTCAGCGCGCGCCTCTTGAGCAAAGACCCGGCCGGCATCGTGATGGTAACCCAATATTCCACCCGCCCTGGCGAAAGCAACGGCGCGTTTGCGGGCGACGGCAGCGGCTTCACCACCGCCGAGTCGCCGCACACCCCGCCCATCCTCTACACCCGCCTGGAAGACCTGTCCGCGGCCGGCATTCACAGCCTGGACGATCTGGCCGCTGTGGACGGCGCGCGCCTGGTGTGGGACGCCGACATCTCCGCCCCGGCCGCCTCTGGCAACCTCATCGCCCGCATCCCCGGCCAAGACGCGTCCAAAGCCGTCATTCTCGGCGCGCACATCGACAGCCCCAACGCGCCCGGTGCCATGGACGACGGCAGCGGGTCTGCCGTTCTGCTCGAGGTGGCGCGTGTGTTTAACGCCGCCGCGCTCCAGCCGCCCGTGGACGTGGTGTTAGTCTGGTTCGGCAGCGAAGAGCTGGGGCTGTATGGCTCCGCCCATTTCACCGCTACGCACCAGGAGCTGCTCGACCGCACCATCGCCATGCTGCAAATCGACGACCTCACCCGCCCCCTGGACGGCGTGCCCGCCGATCTGTATCTGGTAACCTGGTCGGCCTCAGCGCTGGGCAAACCGCAGATACCCTGGCCGCAAGCCCTCAGCGGCCTGGGAGCGGAGGCGGGCATTCCCCTCAAAGTTGTAGACGAACACAGCATCTATTCCGACAACAACAGCTTTGGCGGCTACAACGTCCCCAACCTCAATCTCATTTACATGTCGCCAGAAATGGAAAGCCTGGGCGGTGTGTGGGTGGCTGGTACCATCCACAGCCCGTATGACACCCTCGAACGCGCCCAGGAGATGCGCGATGTGCTCCAGCAGATGGGGCAGGTGGCGCTGCTTGCCGTCACGCGGCCCGGCCCAGACCCGGCCAGCTACCGCGTTACACCTCCCGCCCGCCAGCGCGCCGTCTTTGTCGCCTCTTGCACCGAAGCCGCCCACATGACCCCCGGCACCTTTCTGGAGATGGGCATGGCGCTTTCGCTGGCCGGCCTGGACGTGGACCTGATTCCCTACGGACAGGCGGTTACCGCGCAAGACCTGCAAGGCGCCAGCCTGGTGGTCGCCCTGCCCTGCGTGGATTACGCCTACACCAACGCCACGCCCTCCGCCGCGACTCTCTCCGCCGAATCCCTGCAAGCCCTGCAAGACTACGCGGAGTCTGGCGGCCTGCTGCTGATCACCAACAGCGCCCACCAGCTCAAATACGGTAACACCGTCATGGCCCCCAACGAAGACGCCCTGGCGATGAATGACCTGGCGGGGCGCTTTGGCGTGACCTTCACCGGAGAGGCGCACACCGATGGCAGCGTCTCCCCCAGCCAGGGCCATCCCCTGCTGGAGGGCGTCAGCGGCCTGCAGATGGCCGGCAGCAATGGCATGGTTTTTGAGATGCAGTCCGGGTCTGTGCTGGCGGGCGGCCCATCCGGCGCGGTGATCGGTCTGACGCCCGCCGGAGAAAAAGGTGAAGTCATCATCCTCGCGGATGTTGCCCTGCTTAACAACGCCTGGGGCAGCAGCGCCAACACCGCCTTCTGGAAAGCCCTGGCCAGTTACAGCCTGGAGCGATAATTCCACCTCGAATCAAAACCGCCGGGCATTTCAAACAACAGCCTGGCGGTTTTCTTTTTTTTATTGGTCCAGCACGCCGGCCTGCCGCAGCAGCGGTGTAAGCACCCCTTCCACCGTGCGGTCTACCACCAGGTCTGCCTGCTGGCGAATGACTTCCAGCGCGTTTTGCGGCGCCAGGCGGAATGTAGCCACTCCAAACGTCGAAAGGTCGTTTTCACCGTCCCCCGCGGAATACACGGGCGCGCCCGCGCGGCCCAGCTTTTCCAGCAGCCGCACCAGCCCCGCCCCTTTGCTCACATGCACAGGCAGCACCTCATAAAAGCCGGGCATACTGCATTCCACATTCAGAGGAAAATCGCGAACCGCTTCTAAAAACGGAGGGACTTCTTCCTCACAATTTTTTGCCAGAATTAAAGCCTTGCTGAAAGTATGCGTTCGGGGGTCATCCACGAACACGTGCAGGTTCATTGCATGCTTGGCGCTTAACTTCTCGGCGTAATCCGTCATCCACAGCGTGTACGAGCCTTTCAAATCCATGAAGAGAAATGTAAGCCGCGGATGCTGCTGGGCATAATCAATCAGCCAGTTCTGCACGTCAACTGGAAACGGAGAATACTCCAGCAGGTTTTCGCCCGCCTGGTAAATGGCTGCGCCATTATTCATCACCAGCGGCCAGGGCAGCGCCTGGCCGTTGACCAGCCCATTGTTTTCGAATATCGGCCTGGCCGAGAACAACGGCCGGCCGGTAGTGGGCAGAAACAGGCAGCCTTCCGGGGGGTTCTTGAGCCACGCGATATCTTTGGGATGGATGCGCTCTTCCGAGTCGATCAGCGTTCCATCCAGATCAAAACTAATTACAGGTACATCTTCCATACAACCTTACCATCCAATAATAAAAATTTACCCGCCCATCTGCCGGGCATGCCGGCCAAATGGCATGGGAACAATCACCTTAAAGCGACTTCCCCGCCTCAGAATCGCGGGCGGGGATTGCTTCCACACACTACGTTGATTCTCACGCTGCAAGATCAGGGCGCGTTGGGCAAACCCTGACCATTAACATCACAATACTAACGAATTACTCGGCTTCGCCAAAATTGCTGGCGTGCAAAGCCTGTAAAGCCTGCAGGGCCTGCTCGGCATCCTCACCCTCGGCGCTGATGGTGATCACGCTGCCCATATCTGCCCCTAACGTCAGCACGTTCAAAATGCTTTTGGCGTTGGCTTCGCGCGCGCCGTTGCGAACCTTGATGGTTGACTTAAATTTTGACGCTTCGCGCACAAAAATCGACGCTGGTCGGGCGTGCAGCCCCACTTTATTATTAATCGTTAAGGTAATTTCCGGCATCTTTCCTGTTCCTCTCATCCCTCAAAGACTCACCGCGCGCAGAGAGCCTTCTCAGCGGTCTTTACGCGGAATCACACAAATAAATCCCAGCGGTTCATCCCCCAGCGCGGTCAATTGGTGCAAATCGTTGCCAGAGATGAAAATCGCGTCTTTTTCGCCCAGCTCATAAAAATCGTCATTAATCTGAACGCGAGCGCGACCCTGTAATATTACCACACCATGCTCATGTGGGTGCTGTTCCAAACGGCTGGCTTTGCCGGGCGCAACCTGAAAATAGCGCACCACAAAATTCGGCGCGCCGTCATCTTCACCGATCAACACGTGCTTCACCACCCCTTCAAAACCAGAAGCACCGTAATCTCTTACCGGCACGCCTTCCCATTCAAATTGAGTTCCTTCACCATTAAAACGATGGATGCTCGACATTGCCGCTCCTTTCATTTTCCTTTGGCTGATTGTAGTTGTTCCGCAACCGCCTTAGCCAGCTTTTCGGGCGAGAACAGGCTTTGCAGGCTCTTCTCATTCTTGGTGTGAAACCAATAACTGCGCGGGGGCGCGACCAGCGGGAACCGGTTTAACGCTGCCAACGATTCCCAGCTGAATTTTCTTTTCTTGAGGATTTTTGCCAACGCCTCGGGCTTTTTATCTGCCACTTCGGGACCAAAGTCTTTAACCAGATCAAGGATAATTTGCGTAAGAATTTGTTTATAAGTGCGTTGCGACCAGATCAGGGCCAGAGCGTAAAACAAAATAATCAGGTTAATCCAGGCACTATTGGCAAGATAAAAATCGAGCGCGGCGCTGCCCCATTTTCCTAAAAAGGAACGAACGATGGTATCAATCATACTTTTCTCTTTCAAGAGATGCTGGGGCGGTCAACCACCCACCCCAGCATCTGGTCAAAACACTTCAAAACAACGGCGAATTACTCTTGGGGAGCGCCGGCCATAACTTCCCAGGCCTTCTGGTTTTTCATGTAGAAGAACCAGGCGACCACAATCAAAACCGCGGCAATCGCGACGCCAATCACGCCCAGTTTACCGAGGGTGGTGAAGAGCCACGCCGGCCACAGGAAGCCGTCGCCGATCGAGGTGATCTGCAGCGCGTTCTCGGGCATAGCGAAGCCAGCTTCGGTGGCGGCGCTGGTGAACAGCGGGGCCATGCCGGTGGCGATATAGAAGCCAGCCAGCAATTCCAGCGTACCGGCGATAACCATGCGGAAGATGTTGCCGCGCATCAGCGGGGCGAACAACGCCACAACGAAGGGGATGATCGCCAGGTCGGCGAACAGGATCACACGGTTACCGGGCAGGATGATCGACAACAGAATGGCAACCGGCACCAGCAGCAGCGAGGTGGACAGGGCAGCCGGGTGGCCAATCAGGATGGCGGAATCGAGGCCGATGTAGATTTCGCGGCCGCTGGCGCGTTTCTGCATGAACTCGCGCGCAGCTTCCGAAACCGGGATCAAGCCTTCCATCAGGATTTGGACCATGCGGGGCAGCAGCAGCATAACCGCGGCCAGGTTCATACCAGTCTGGAGAACTTTAACCAACACGGTCTGGAAATCGCCCAGGTTCGAGAAGGCCAGCAGACCCAGCACAAGGCCGATGATCAAACCAAGGATGACGGGCTCGCCCATCACGCCCAGGCGCTTCTGGATCCCTTCGGGATCAATTTCGATGTCGCGCAAGCCAGGAATGCGATCAATGATCCAGTTGGTCACAATCGCGAACGGAACGCCAGGGGCGGTGGTGAGGTGCGGGATGGAGATGCCCGGCAGGTTGTAGAAGCTCTGAACCGCTTTCGCCGTCCAGTCAGCCAGCAGCAGCGCCAGTCCGGCAGCCAACGCGGCAGCTACCAGGCCCAGGGCCAGGCTGCCAGAGGCGATGGAAACCAGCGAACCCACGAAAGCGAAGTGCCAGAAGTTCCAAATGTCAACGTTCAGCGTGCGGGTGAGGCGCAGGGCCAGCAGCACCACATTCACCAGAATCGCGATCGGGATAACCCACAGACCAACACGGGTACCGAAAGCAATCGCAGCCGCCGAAGGCCAACCCACATCCACAACGTCGCGCTGGATATTGAGGTTGGTCACCATCGCCTGGCCAACTTCCGAAAGGCTGCCCCACATGAGGCCGACCACCAGGTTGATACCAATGAAGGCGATACCAATGGTAACGCCAGCGCGGAACGCTTTACCGACCTTTGCACCCATTGCGACAGCGATGATGAAGATGATCACGGGCAGCATTACGGTCGCACCAAGGCTGTCAATTACGCCTTTTAATGCGGTAAGAAAGGCATCCATTTAGACTTCCTCCTAAATAAAACTGAATATAGAAAAAATCGAGTTCAATGTTTTTTTGTTGGACTTTAGTCCTTCAACGCTTTCACAATATCTTCGATAACCGCCTCCTTTCCAATACCCGTTAAAAACGCCAGGGTTTGAATCACGGGAATGCCCAAATTATTAGGAACCGGGGTGGTGGTAACAATGAGATCCATACCATCCGCCAGGCTGGGAACTTCTGCTGCTTTGCACTGGCGAATATCCACGGCGATCCCGCGCGATTTCAACGCTTCTTCGATTGCCTTCGCGACAACGGTCGATGTGGCAATCGCGGTTCCACAAGATACTAAAATTCGTTTCTTTCCGGCCATGCTTTTCTTTTCTCCTGATTTGTCTAGTTTTTTGATCCAACGCGAACCCAAATGAAATTGAATGCTACTTTAATTCTAATTTTTATTTGTCTCAAGTCAACCAATAAACGCCTGCCGCTCCAGCGCAGGTACTCAACCCAACAGCGCCTGCTTCACTTCTTCGTAGGTCTTGGCCTGCATCAAAAGGCTCACCAACGCATCGTTTTGTAAAAGACCGGCAATCTCTTGCAGCATTTCCACCTGGGCCTTCGGTTGGTCCAGCGCCATCACAAAAACCAGGCTCACCGGAACATCTTCCTCAGGATTAATCATGTTCTTAAACACCACAGGGGCTGCTAAAGTTGCTAATGCCAGTCCCGGTTTTAGCACATGTTCCACATCTGTGTGCGGAATGGCCGCATTCACCTCCCCAGCTAACGGCAAACCGGTGGGCAGGCTGTTCTCGCGCGTCAGCGCGGCTTCCACAAAGCTCTCCCGCACATACCCGGCTTGCATCAACTTCCCGCCCAGGGTATCAATTACTTCACGGGCTGTGGTTGCCTTCAGTCCCAGAACAACGGCTTCCGGCTCCAAAAAACGTACAATGGTCTCACTCATAATGTCATTACCTCTGGTTTTTCAAGTGCCTGGCGCAAATCGGCCAGAAAACGCGCGGCGTCTGCCCCATCAATCACGCGGTGATCGGCAGAGAGTGTCGCGGTCATTACAGAATGGAGAACCGGCTGGCCATGCTCGTCGGGCACAAACTGCTTGCGCACCTGCCCAACCGCCAGAATAGCAGTCTGCGGCGGGTTGATAATCGCCGCGAACCGATCAATCCCAAACATGCCCAGGTTCGAAATAGTGAACGTGCCGTCTTGCAGATCGGTCTGGCGCAGCTTGCCTCCTCGCGCTCGTTCTGTCACCTCACGCAGCTCGGCCGCCAGTTGCAGGGTGCCTTTCCCCTGCGCCTGTTGAATCACGGGTACCAGCAGACCCTCATCCAACGCCACGGCAATACCCAGGTTCACATCGGGCAGCAGCACAATTTCCTCTTCTTCCAGGCGGCTGTTCAGGATGGGGTTGCGCGCCAGCGACCAGACCACCGCGCGCGCGATGACTGCCGTGAGCGATACCTTATCCTTGCTGCCGGCTGGCAGCATCTGGTTGGCCTGGACGCGCAGCGCCTCACTGGCCGACATATCCACATCCACCTGCAAGGTAATATGCGGAATCTGCTGGTAGCTGGCCTGCAAATTCAGCCCAATCGCCCGGCGCATACCAGTAAAGGGGATGGTGCGCCGTGCGGCCGCTGGAACGGCTGGCGCAGTCGCCGCGGGGCCCGCCTGGCTGGCGCGCCGCACATCGGCTGCCTGAATGCGACCTTCGGGACCACTGCCACTCACCTGGTTCAATTCCAGCTTCGCCTGGGCCGCCAGGCTTCGCGCCGCGGGTGTGGCATTCACTTTGCCAGCCGACGCTTGCGGGTGGCTTAACAGGAATTCGACATCCTGTTTCAGGATGCGCCCGCCAGGGCCGCTGCCTTCCACCCCGCTCAGGTCTACCCCTGCTTCTTTGGCCATGCGCGCCGCCACCGGCGATGCGCCGCTCAGTTTTTCTTCTTTTTGCACCACCGCTGCCGGCGCGGGTTTCCCCACGGGCGCGCTGGCTGCAGCGGGCAGGTTCTCACCCGGTTGCAATATATACGCGACCACCTGGGTCACCGGCACCACTGCCCCCACCGGGTAAAGAATGCCGGAGAGAATGCCATCTTCGGGGGCTTCAATTTCCATGCTGACCTTGTCGGTGGATACTTCGGCAATCGGATCGCCTTTTTCAACCGGGTCGCCTTCATTTTTCAACCAGGCCAGAATTTGCGAGTCTTCCTGGGTAAAGCCGAATTTGGGCATGATCACTTCTTTTGCCACGGCCAGCCTCCTAGTATTTCCACTCCACCAGTTTGCGCGCTTCTGCGACGATGTTCTCCACCTGCGGAACCGCCGCGCGCTCAAGAGTGCGGTTATACGGAATGGGAATATCCAGTCCGGCCAGCCGGCGCACCGGCGCGTCCAGGTAGCCAAACGCCTTGCTTTCCACAATGCGTGAGACCACCTCGCCGCCAAAGCCGCCGGTCTTAACGGCTTCATGCACCACCAACGCCTTGCCGGTTTTCATCACCGACTGAATGATCGGCTCGTCGTCCAGTGGACTCAGCGTCCGCGGATCGATAATTTCCAGCTCAATGCCCTCTTTGGCCAAAATCTCGGCCGCTTCCAGCGCGCGCGAGACCATAATCGACATCGCCACTACCGTCAGGTGCTTGCCCTCGCGCACCACATGAGATTTTCCCAGCGGAATCTGGTACATCTCTTCGGGCACCGGCCCTTTCGTGCGATAGAGCACTTTATGCTCCATGAAAATCACCGGGTTCTCATCGTCCAGCGCGGCCAGCAGCAAACCTTTCGCGTCGTACGGCGTGGAAGGCATGACCACCTTCAGACCGGGGGTATGCACAAACCAGTTCTCCAGGCTTTCCGAATGCTGCGCCGCCGCGCCCGTGCCCGAACCGCTGGCCAGGCGCATAATCATCGGCACGCTGGCCTTACCGCCAAACATAAAGCGGATTTTGGCCGCCTGCATTACCAACTGCTCCATGGCCAGCACCACAAAATCGCTGAACTGCATCTCACCAATTGGCCGCATGCCGGTCAGCGCCGCGCCCACACAAGCACCGGTAATGGCCGCCTCAGAAATGGGGGTGTCGCGCACGCGTTTCTCGCCAAATTCTTCCACCAAACCGGCAGTCACGCCAAACGCGCCGCCGTACACACCAATATCTTCGCCCATCAAAAAGACACGCTGGTCCTTTTGCATTGCCTGGCGCATGGCCTCGCGCAGGGCTTCGGCATAAGTAATCTCACGCATACACACCCTCCATGATGGTATTGACGTCGGGTTCCGGGCTATTGTCCGCGTATTCTGTCGCGGCGCGAATGCGCTCGCGGGCTTCCTGGTCTAACGCTTTCAGTTCTTCCGCACTCACACCCAGCACACTGGCAAAGCGCGGAATGGGATCCTTCTCCATCCATTCCTTTACTTCATCGCGCGTGCGATAGGCCTGGCGGTCGCTCTTGGAATGGCCGCGCCAGCGGTAGGTAATTGCTTCCAGCAGCGTGGGGCCTTCACCGGCGCGCGCGCGGCGCGCGGCTTCTTTCACCGCGGCGTGCACCGACAGCACATCGTTGCCGTCAAACGTGTGGCCGGGGATATTGTAGGCGCAGGCCCGGTCTGAGATTTTTTCAATCGTAAACGCGCGGTCAAACGCCATGGACATGGCGTAGCGATTGTTTTCACACAAATAAATCACCGGCAGCTTCCAAAGCGCGGCCAGGTTCAAAGATTCGTGGAACGCTCCTTCGTTGGCCGCTCCATCGCCAAACAGCGCCACCACCACCTGGTCGGTTTCACGCAGTTGAATGCTCAACCCAACGCCTACCGAAATGGGCATATTGCCGCCCACAATTCCCTGCGCGCCCAGGTTGTTCATGGAAACATCCGCGATGTGCATGGAACCACCCCGCCCGCGGCAAATGCCGTTGGCCTTGCCCATAAACTCGGCCATCATGGCGTTTAAGTCACCGCCCCACTGTAAAAAATGGCCGTGTCCACGGTGCGTGTTCAACAGATAATCACCTTTTTTTGTGGCACTGGCCACACCGGCGGCAATGGCCTCCTGCCCAATGGACAGGTGCATGGTGCCATGTAATTTTCCTAAGGCATACTGTTCTTCAGCGTTTTCTTCGAAAGCTCGCGTCAGCAGCATTTTCTTGAGCAATTCCAGACCCTGCTCTTTGGTCAGGTAATCGCTCAACTTCAACGGGGCGTTCTTGTCAGACTTCATTCTGCCTCCTGCAAGATGAATGACTCCACGGTAAAGACGGTTACATCGAAAATTTGGAGTCTACTTCTTAATCATTTGTTCACAGTCCATAATATTTTTAGCATAATTTAATCTAAATTGCATCATTTGTGAACAACTTTCACATACGTGAATTGTCTGAATAAATATTAAGGGCGCGCCGGCCGGCGCGCCCGATTCGCAAACGTCTCGCGCTTTTGTTTTAGCCCTGTGACATTGCGCGCAGCGCGCCCAGGGCAGCCACTTCATCTGTCACCGCAACATTAATCAGCCCCGCCTGGCAGGCCCCCATCAGCGGCAGCGCCTTGGGTTTGCCGCCCCCAATTCCAATCTTAATCGGCGTGCGCATAATATCCTCAGCCGAAAGGCCCACGCGCCGCAAGCCAAAGTCGGTGGCCAGCAAATTGCCTGAGCGGTCAAACAAAATCCCACACACATCTCCGGCCACCCCGTACTGCGTCAGGCCTAACACCTCTTCGCGGCTCAGGTAGCCCGCCCGCAAAATCGAGCACGCTTCCGGTTCCATCGAGCCCATCCCAGCCAGCAGCATATCCATGTTTTTCGCCATATCCAATGTGCGCCGCACGCGCGCGTCTGCCAGCAGCGCGTCACGCGCCTCGGGGTTATGCACCGCCAGCGGCACCGGCAGGGTGAGGTAGTGGCCGCCAAACAGACGCGCGTACTTGCGCGCCAGGTCCGGCCCATCAATTTCGGCATTGGGCGCGTCCAGAGCGCCAATCACCTGCACCACCTGCACCCCCGCGTAAGCGGTGGGGCGCATGGCGTTGGCCGTTTCCCACAGTGCCGTTCCCCACGAGACGCCCACCGTGTGGATCGTTTCATTGAGCATACTCTCTACCAGGCGCGCGGCTAAAACGCCCACCTGCCGCAGCATTTCTTCATAACTCAAAGAACCGCGCGCCAGCACCCGCGCTTCTTGCAGGTGAAAGCGGTCGCGCAGTTCTTTCTCCAGGTCAGCGCAGCGGTCCAGCGGAAAATTCACCCGGATCTCAACCACGCCCTCTTCGCGCGCCTCGGTGAGCAAGCGCGAGACCATTGAACGCGAATAGCCGGTGCGGCGGGCAACTTCTTCCTGGCGCAGGTTCTGGTTATAGTAAAGATCAGCGATTCGGGCTAATAACTCAATCCGTTGCGTGTCCATTGATTTTTCTCGTTTTTTCTGGCGTCAATTAGAATTTAGCACAAAAAGCCCATAAAAGCTAGAATTTGTTCACGCGAGTCACAAAGTTGCAGAAAACACAGCAGTCTTTACGGATTGCCTTTCCACCAACACACCCTCCTGCTTACCTTCGCTGGTACTCCTTCAGCACGTCTGAATATTTTTGATCGGTTTTCTGGATGTGATTTACCAACCAGTCTTTCAAAAACACCATCACTTCCAGGCTTAATGTGCGGCTGCCCGCGCGGTGCTGGTCTTGCAGCTCTTCCACCTGACGCGTTAACGCGCGGTGCTCTTCGCGGTGAGCAGCCAGCCCGGCGTAACCTGCCCTGGCCATCCAGTCTTCTTCGGTCGTAAAGTGGACACGGGTATACTCAATCAATTGATCCAGAATTCTACCCAGGCTCTCGCGTCCCTTTCCCTGGCGCATTTCATCGTGCAAAAGATTGATCAGCTCGATCAGCTTCTGGTGCTGCTGATCCAACTCAGCCACCTGAACAGAATACTCATCCATCCACTTCATAATTGGCATTTTTTAATTCTCCTTTTTGTTTGGAATCGATGCGGCCCGGCGTATAGGGATCGTCGGGCACAGACTTGAGAAATCTGGTATACTTTCGACACATTGGGTATATCGGCAAATCCAGTTAAAGATTAAGCCGAATCGGCTGATTGACCAACACATATTCCTCACCGGCCTGCCGGTGAATCATCTGATTATGAAAATTGAAAAAGTAACGCAAACCGTTCTCAACGTACTGGCAGTAACCAGTCTGCTGCTTATCGGGGTGATTGGTTTTGACACCTACCGCTCGGCTTCGGCCAGTCCCATCGAAAGCGCCCCCTTGCCCACTCCGCTCCCCGCGCAAGAGTATCCGATTCCTTACTATAATCTGCCTTCCGAAAGCCAGATCAATGCCGATTTGAGCCGCGAAATCCGGCTGCATACCGACCTGCCGCAAGCCCCACGCGACCAGATTCGCAAATATGTGGTTCAACAAGGCGACACCGTTTTTGGCATCGCCGAAAAGTTCGGACTGCGCCCAGAGACGATCTTTTGGGGCAACCTGTACATCCTTGGCGATAACGTCCACGCCTTGTCTCCCGGCATTGAAATCAACATCATGCCCGAAGACGGCGTGCTGCACCGCTGGACGGAAGGCGAAGGTCTGAATGGGGTGGCCAAGTACTACAAAGTAACCCCTGAAGACATCATCAACTACCCTGGCAACGGCCTTTCCATGGAAACCATCGGCGATTATGCCAACCCCAACATTGCTCCCGGCACCGAACTGTTTGTGCCTGGCGGCGAGCGCGAGCTGATCTCTTGGAGCGCGCCCGAAATCTCGCGCACCAACCCGGCCGTGGCCCGCCATCTCGGTCCCGGTTTCTGCGGCGAGGTGATGACCGGCGCGGTGGGCAACGGCACCTTTATCTACCCCACCGTCAGTCACGAAGTGAGCGGCTTTGAATACAGCCCCGAGACCAATCACAACGCATTGGACTTTGGCGGCAGCCTGGGCAACGCCATCTACGCCGTGGACGCGGGCGTGGTGGTCTACGCCGGTTGGAACGATTATGGCTACGGCAATATGGTGGTCATCGATCATGGTAACGGCTTCCAGACGCTGTACGCCCACCTCAACACGGTTGGAGTGGCTTGCGCGCAAAGCGTGTACCAGGGAGACGTGATTGGCGGGTTAGGCAGCACCGGCAATTCCTCCGGTCCGCACCTGCACTTTGAAATCCGCTACAACGGCGGCTACGTCAACCCCTGGAATTTCCTGCCGTAATCGAACATACCCAAACCCAAAAACAGCCAGGCGGTGCGCCTGGCTGTTCTCTTTCTCCATCCCGGTTTCAGTTCTCCAGCCGCCTGTCCGGGCAGCCTTCGCCATACCCCTGGCTTTCCATACTGAGGCTTACCGCCCACGCAATCATCTCTGGCTGGCGCGCCGCCGCTGTACAGAGCAGGTTCGGGTCGGGGTAAATTCCCACCCGCATTAAGTCCAGGCGGTCAGCGTCCCAGCAGGTCTGTACGGTGGGGTCGGCCTCGGTCAGCCCCTGGGTGTGCTGCTCACAGGCCTGGCAAAGCAGCGCCACCTCCTGTGAGTTAAGATCCAGCATCTCCACTAAATGCTCGCGAATAAACTGGCTGGCGCGCGGCCCGTGCTGCGGATCGCGATGGTCATTCAAACGCTGAATATCATGCGTAAAGGCGAAAAGTTCCACCACCTTCGGGTTGGCGCGAGTTTCTTCGGCCAGCCGCAGGCCAATCTCCCGCACTCGCCGCCAATGCGAAAACCCATGCGTCCCATCCCAGTTGAGGGGGTAAGCCTGCCGCAGCCGTTCCAACAGCGCCGCGTTGATGACCTCGGATATCGCCTCTTCTGCCATACGGCCTCACACCCCGGCCGGGGGCACTGCCGGGCCGCCGTTCCCGCTCGCGGTGGTAACCGCGCCGGCAGGCAGCGTGGAAGGCTGGGAGGCTGCCTTTGCCTTTTCCGCTTCGGCTGCCAGGCGCGCCTCTTCTTTGGCCTTCATTTCTGCCAGGGTTTTTTCCAGCGCGTCCAGCTTTTTGCGCTGGCTAGAGAGACTGAATTTCTGGCGGAAGGTGGTCGGCAGCAGGGTAAACAACCCCACCACCACCCCTGCCGCCAGCGAAAGCAGCAACACCAGCGCCAGCGACTGCTCAAACGTCCATAACAGAAAAGTAACCGTTACCATTGCGGTATTTTGCAGCGCGAAAATCACCGCAAAAATCGCGATGATGAGGGCCAGAACCAGCAGAATCGGAACCATCATTGCCTCCTATCCTCCATGATTAGAAAATTTCTTTTCTCTATTCTACACATCAAATCCTTCGCGGGCATCACCCACGTTAACCAACCCCGCCCTGAGAAATTTTGATCACCGCCGAGACCGCCAGCAGAATCTGCCCCAGGTGATACGTGCTCATCACCCACAGTTCTTCATGCGCGAAATGAGCAATAAACCGCCGCCGCGCGTTGAGCACATCTGAGGTGAAGAACAACAGCGCGCCCAGCAGCGCGCCGCCAGCTGCCAGCGGCGGCCACTGCGCGTCCAGCCAGCGCAGCGCCGCAGACAGCACCATCACCGAAATCACCAGCGTGTAGGCCGCCACCGCGCGGAACAGGCGCAGCCGCCCGGTTTCCAGCAGGCCGCGGTGCACGCGCGCGCCAAAGCGCCAACCGAATACCGCCAGCAGCCCAACCAGCACCAGTGCCGCCGGCCAGGCCATCGCCGGCACCAACGGCCAGAAATGAGCGATATAGGCGATATGCGCCAGCAAAAAAGCCAGCAGGCCCGCCTTAAAAAATCCCAGGCCATTGCCCATCAGCAGCACATCCCCGGCCAGAGACAACCCCAACCCGGCCAGCAGCCAGGCCAACTCGCCCGCCACACCGCGCTCCAGCGCGAACCCGCCCGTCCAGGCAATTAAAAACAACATCATCGCCGGTTTGGTGACCAGCACCCAGCGGCGCTGCCGCCGGTCTACTGCCCACCAGTTCAATCCCGCGCTGAGTCCGCACAATGCCAGCAGCCATGCCATCGCGTTCCTCCTGCCATGATCGTTTCTTCTATGATTATAGACTCGCGGGTAAGATTAAAGCGAATAGCGGCGCGGAGAGTAAAAAATCTCTCCGCGCCACTGGATCAATGCGTCATCTGATGATGAAAGCGCCGCGCCAGCAGCCAGATCAGCAAAATCTGGTAAGCCACACCCACCAGCGCGTACAGCCAGGCGCCTGCCTCTCCGTTTTGTAGCAGGGTGAACACCTTGGCCGGCCAGTAGGTCGGAATCACCCCAAACAGCGGCTGCCATCGCTCCGGCAGAAAGAAGCCAATGATCGGCAATTCGACAATTCCCCCCACCGTCTTCATCACCGCCAGCCCTTGCACTTTATTGGCCGCCAGCCCCGCGAAAACCAGCGCGAAAACTGGCGCCAGCGGAGCGGCCAGCAGCGCTGCCGCCAGCAGCGCGCTCACCGAGAAGGTCATCAGGCCAGAGAGCGGCACGGCAATCAGGGTCATCACAAACCCCAGCAGCGTGGGGACGGCCAGCCGGTACATCAGGTAGCCTTTCAACGACAGGGGCGTTACCTGCAGCGCCGTCAAAGTGCGGTCATCGCGCTGATCGAGCAACAGCATACCCACCAGCATTCCGGCAAAACTGGGCATCATCATCAGCATCAGATAGGTCAGAGTCATTGGAGCGTACGGCTGCAAGTCAAAGCTGATCAACCGGCTGATGGTTTCCACAAAAGGCGGGACCACCACCCGCATCGCCAGGCCCATCACCACGGGCAAGAATAAGGAACTGCGCAGCAGCGAATCGCGCCACACCATGCGCGCGTCCACCGGCCCAAACGTGCGAAAAATCTGCGCGCTGTTCATGCCTTCACTCCTTCTTTGATCACCACAAAGCGGACAAACGCTTTGCGGCTCCACCAGACAACCAGCCCCAGCCAGAGCAGCGCGTACCCGGCCCCATACAGCCACTGCCACGCCGCCAGCGGCTCCAACGCCGCTTGCATCAACGTCAGCGGGGCCTGCAGCGGGTGCAAATACATCAGCCAGTGATCGAAAATACCCAGCGGGCGGAGAACCGGCAGGCAGAGCAGCAGCAGCCAGCCAATGCTGGGGATGAAATAGCTGTTAATTGAGTCGTAACGCGCCGCGGTAAGAAAACCCAACAGGGTATACATGGCCGCGGCCAGCAGCAACCCCAGCACCAGCGGCAGCGGATGAAAGCGCAGACCGCGCAGCACCACGACAATCGCCAGATTCTCAGCCAGCGACAGCGCCGCCAGGCTAATGACCTTCGACCCCAGGTATTCGCCCGCCCGCAGCGGAGAGACCACCTGCGCTTCCAGCGTGCCTTCACCTTTCTCCAGCAGCAGCATGGCCGCCATAAAATAAAACGTGCCCAGTATCAAATTCATCAGCACCATCAAGGGCAGAATCACCCCAAAATCGAGCCCGCGCACCTGGCTGAGCAGCCCCACCCACAGCGCAGCCACAAACAAAACCGCGTAATAAAAACCGTTGCGGTACTGCAGAATCACGTCCGCACGCAGCGTGGCCAGCAGGCGTTTCATTGCAGCCTCCTACCGGTAACTTCAATAAACACGTCTTCCAGGCTGGCTTCCTGACTGTGCAGGGTTTGCACATTTTCGCTGCGCAGCAGCTTCAAAAAATCCTCGTTCTCTGCCAAACCCGCCAGCTCAAACTCGCGCTGCGCCTGCCCGCCCCCATTCACATAGCCCACCCGCACGCTGGCGCGGCCGTGCTGCAGTTTCAGGTCGCGCGGCGCGCCAACCATGCGGATCCGGCCGTCCACAATCAGCGCCACCCGGTCGCACAGCTCATCCGCGATGGTCATATCATGCGTGGTCAGAAAAATGGTCTTCCCCTGCGATTTCTGCGCCAGGATTAAATCTTTAATCCCGCGCGCGTTGAGCGGGTCCAACCCCGAGGTTGGCTCATCCAGAAAGAGGATGCGCGGATTATGCAGCAGGGCGCGCGCCACACTCAGGCGGTTCTTCATCCCCTTGGAATACTGCGAAACCAGCAGCTCTCCATCCGGCTCCAGGCCCACCAGCGCCAGCAGCTCGCGCGGCGTGTAGCGCACGGTCTGGTACAGGCGGCTGAAGTAGGTCAGATTTTCCACTGCCGTCAACTTGAGAAAGTGATTGGGGAACTCAAAAGACACCCCAATCTGCTCGTAATAATCTGCCCCCCAGGCGCTCAACTCGCGGCCCATCACCTGCGTGCTGCCCTGATAATCGCGCAGCAGACCGATCAGCACTTTTTGCGTGGTCGATTTCCCCGCTCCGCTGGGGCCTAAAAACCCAAAAATCTCCCCTTCTTTCACCGTGAAAGACAATCCCTCCAGCGCCGGATGGTTGGTGGAAGCATAAGAATAGCTCAAATTTTCAACGCGAATCATGTCGTTGTTCTCCGTATCGTCAAATGGCAAGAAAAAAGCCGCCGCAACCGGCGACACAAAAAATCTTGGGTAAGCGCGTCAGCGCCGGGTATTCACTTCATAACCAACACCTTTCTCTTCTTCAGGCCGCCCGGTTTAATCGTCAAGCACCAGGTAACCGGCCAGCATCTCGATCCAGGCATCCAGGGTTTCCTCAAAGCGGCTGAAGACCATGTCATCGCGGTGCATCCACAGCAGGTAAAGCGACACGCCCAGGTTGGCGAACAACTGCGGGTCAATCTCGCGTAGCCGGCCGGTCTGCCGGAAGCGGCTCATCACCTGCTCCAGGGCCAGCGCGTCACCGCGGACGTGCGCCTCGGCTTTCTCGCGCGGCAGTTTGCGCAGCAGAGACTCATACTCATCCTTGCCCACCGAGTACAGCAGCGGATAGTGTGCCAATTGCTCAAACACCGTTCGCAAAAAACGGATGAGGCCTTCACGCGCCGGGAGGGTTTCGTCCACCGCGGCGGTAAACACCCTCTGGTGAAACTCTTCCTCCACCCGGTCCAGAATCTCAAAGAACAGTTCCTCTTTGGACTCGTAAAAGTGGTAAAAAGCCCCTTTGGAGATTCCCGCCGCGCGCGTCAGATCTTCCACATTGGTTTTTTTCAGGCCGTATTGCTCAAACAAACCGCGGCCCTTCTCCAACAGGCGGGCGCGGATGCGGGTCTTTTCTTCGTCGCTGAATCCTCGGGGCACGTTTTCTCCTGTGTACTTATGACCAGAATATTTTTATAGTCATATAATAATCGGGATGTTTCTACCTGTCAAGCCAGGCGCGGGTTAACTGAAAAGCCGCCCAACCGGGCGGCTTTTCAGTGGGTGTTTTACTGCTAGGAGCGATGGATCAGATACCAATAAAGTTGGAGAGAAGCCAATAATTTCTAATATTATCCCAGCGCCTGCTGGAGGGCTGCAAAAATTTGCTCTGCCATGGCAGAAAGTTCTTCTTCACTGTGCGCGTCAGAGCTGAGCCCTAACGTAACCTGAGCCGGACTGGTGGGCCGCGCGGAAAGGTTGCTGTCTACATCCACGCCTTTATCCTTCTTTTTGGCCATCAGCAGCCAGGCCAGCGAGCGTTCCTTCCAGACCGTGAAGCCAGCTGCCGGGTACGCCTTCAGGCCGGCGTTGTAACAATCGTTGGCCGACTTGCCTTCAATGTTTCGAACCTCTTGAATTTTCGCCATCCAGACCTCCAGAGCGCATCAGATTATGTACATCTGTGTACCTGTATTGTACAGAAATCTTTTCGCAATTTCCAGTCTTTTTTGGACAGAATTGCAAAACATTCACATATGTGAAAACGATCGTCAGTCGCCGCTGGCGGTTTCGTAGCCCGCCGCTTTCCAGTCGTTCATGCCGCCGGCCATGCTGGTTACCTGCTCAAACCCGGCTTCCAGCAGAATATCGCGCCCCACCGCGCTGCGGTTGCCAGAGCGGCAAACCACCACAATCGACTGATCTTTGGGCAATTCATCCACCCGCCCGGCCAGTTGCCCCAGCGGAATCAGTGTTGCCCCGGGGATATGCGCCTCGCGCCATTCCTCCGGCTCGCGCACATCCAGCATCAACACGCCTTGCTCGCGCAGGTCGGCGGCCTGCGCCACGCTGACTTCCAGCGGCAGGTCTCCGGCTGCCGCGTCCACAACCGCGGACGGGCTCTGATTCATGCTGCCAAACAAGAAGGCGGCCGCCAACCCCAGCGCCAAAACGACCCCGCCCCATAACCAGATGGAGCCTTGCTGTTTCTTTGGTTTGCTTGTTTTCTTCATGTTTCACCTGTATTCACCGGCCAGCCGGCTGCCGCGTGCTGCGCGCCCGCCAGACCTGATATAATGGTTCCAATTTCAATTGGATGAAAATATGCCCTCAAAAGTTACCTTCATCAAACAAAACCCCCAACCGCTTCTTTTTTTGGCCCTGCTGCTGGCTAATTTTGGCGTCTACATCCCCTGGCTCGGATTGTACGGCGATGATTGGTCGTACCTCTACCTGTACCATGCCGCCGGCGCGGGCGCCTACCCGGCCTTTGTCTCTGCCGACCGGCCCTTCTCGGCCTGGGTGTATATGCTCTTCACCCCCCTGTTTGGCGAGTGGGTGGCGGGGTATCACCTGCTGCTGCTGGGTCTGCGCTGGCTGGCTGCTTACCTTTTCTGGCGAATTTTGCTCAGAATATGGCCCGGGCAGCGCCGCCTGGCTTTCGCCGCCGCGGCCATTCTGTGCATTTATCCCGGCTTTAAACAGCAGCCCCTGCCGCTGGAGTTTATTCTCCATTTCACCGTCTTGTGTCTGTTTTTCCTTTCGCTGTGGCTGATGCTGCAGGCTGCCAGCGCACAGAAGCGCGCCTGGCTGTGGAACGCCGCCGGGGCGGTCAGCGCGTTGAGCCTGTTCTCCGTTGAATACTTCATCGGCCTGGAGATTCTACGCCCGCTGCTGCTGTGGTTCGTGCTGCGCGAGAGCGTCCCCAACCCGCGCCAGCGCCTGCGCAAAATTGCCTGGCTGTGGCTGCCTTACCTGGGCGTGCTGGCCGGTTTTCTATACTGGCGTGTCTTCATCTATTCCTTCCAGTTCTACCAGCCGCAGTTTTTGAACGGCCTGCGCACAGACGCCCCCAAAACCCTGGTGATGCTCGCCTGGAGCGTGGTGGAAAGCCTGTGGAAAGCCGCTTTTCAGTCCTGGCCGCTGCCGCTCAGCACCCAGCAGGGACTGCCCGAGCTGATGCTGCGCGCCGCGGTTGCCCTGACCGGCTTCGCGGCTGCCGCCTGGCTGCTTGCCCGCGCAGAGCGCGCCCGCCCCGCTTCTTCCGAACCGGACTCCCTGCCCTGGGAAGCCCTGCTAACCGGCCTGCTGGGCATGTTTGCCGCCGGCTGGCCCTATTGGCTCACCTATATCCCCATCTGGCTGGAATTCCCCTGGGACCGCCCGCTGCTTTCCTTCTTGCCCGGAGTGGCGATCTTTCTGGCGGCCCTGCTGGAAGTCCTTTTCCGCCCGCGCGTGTGGAAGTTCGCCGCCGCCCTGCTCTTTGCATCGGCGCTGGTAACCAACTTCGTCAACGCGCGCAGCTATATCCAGCGCTGGCAGCAGGCCAGCTCTTACCTGCAGCAGCTCACCATCCGCGCCCCCGGCCTGGAACCAGGCGCGATTCTGCTCACCCATGATATTGGTCTCGATTATTACGGCGACTCATCCCTCACCCCCGCCATCAACTGGGCCTACGCCCCCGATCTGCAAGGTACCACCCTGCTCTACCGCATGTTTGACCTGAATGTGCGCATGAACAGCCTGTGGGTTGGTCTCGACCCATCCAAGCCCCTTGAGCACAACTATCGCACCTTAACCTTCGAGGGCGATCCCAAAGACTATCTGGTGGTGTACTTAAACCCCAACGGCTGTCTGCGCGTGTTGGGTCCCGGCGATATTCCCTCACCGGCCACACCCGACTGGCTGAGTGACCTGAGCGCCAGCGCCCGTCTGGAACTGATCCAGACCGCCCCTGCCCAACCGGCGCGCCTGCCGCATGTTTTTGGCCGCCCCCCGCAAGATGCCTGGTGCGGCGCCTTCCAGCAGATTGAACTTGCCCGCCAGACGGGCAACATCGTCCTCGCCGCCAGCCAGGCCCGCCAGACCGTAGAAGAAGGACTGACCGCCCGCGACCGTTCCGAATATCTGCCGCTCATCGCCGTTCTGGCCCAGGATGGCGATTGGAGCACTGCCCGGCTGCTGGCGGAACGCGCCGCAGAAATCACAGAGCTGCGCCCCGCCCTGCGCGCCCAACTGGAAGCACTGGCGGCAGACCCGGCACTGGACGCCGGGCAGGTGAGCGCGCTGCTCGCAGCCATTCCGCAATAAAACATATCCGGCCGGGTTTCCCCGGCCGGTTCATTGTTCCTGGGTGTCTTCATCCACACCCGCGCGCAGGTCTGGCGGCAGGGTCAAGAAACCCGTCTGCCCCAGGCCTCGCCCGCGCATAGCCTCTGGCGGCGGTTTTATCTCCAGCTCGCAGAAATCATCTCCGGCTGCCGTGCAGTGCACCTCGCGCACCAGATAATCATCCCTCCCCAACAGGTAAGCCAGTGCCCCGCGCGCGCTGCCCACCAAACCGTAACAAATGGGCTCATGGGTCAGCGGGCTGTCCCAACATTCAAAACAAAAATCCACTCGCAGGCTGGCGCTCAATCCACGCAGGCTCACCTCCACCCGTTGGATGCTGGTACCTTCCATAGCCTCCGCCAGGGTCTGCATAGCCAGGTGCAGACGCAGACGCTCATCACCCATCTGCGCGAGCTGCTCTTTGGCCGTTTTCACCGCTGGCAGGCCGCCAAACGTCTCCGCGAAGCTGTTCTTTCCGGCGCGGTAGGCCAGGGCGCGATAGCCGCGCTCGCCGTAGATCTCCCGCACCGCCGCGATGATCTTCTGATACGCCGCGTATGGAAACGTCTTCTCCCAATTGTTAACCAGCAACCCGGCCAGTGAATCGGTCAGCCCGGCCCGCCGCAGAATCGCCAGCATGCCGGGGTGCCCTACCAGCAGCCGCAGCGCCGAGAGCCGCGCGATCACCTCCCGACCCGAAAGAAAGAGACCGACCGGCGGCGGTTGCCTAGAAGTAGATGATGTGGATTGAGAATTCATCGCGTACCCCTGCATCCCTATTATCGACAATTCTACGCTTTGTGGCAACTTCTTCTACCACCACTTTTCTCACACATCATTTGAATGCGAAGATGTCGCAGCTTAACGATCACTTAAAGCCTCCTTGACAGTCGGCTGATTTGCCAGTAAGATTTTTTCATTGTGCTTTATAATTAGAGAAAAAATGGAACCATATCAACGTAGTCGGACGAAAGTTTTATTATTGAATGGCTGACCTCCAGCGGGGAGTGATGTAGGCTGTTAGCTAAACGGCATTCTTACACCTCACGCGAGATCAGCGTGAGGTGTTTTCTTTAACCTCAGAAAGGATGCCCGCCCATGATTAGACCTCAAGACAGGATTTTCAAAACCCAGTCCAGCGGGACAAAATCATTCACCCCGGCAGACGCGCTGGCTCTGCTGGTGGTGATTGCCCTGGTCTCCATCGGCGCCTGGATTGCGCTTAACAGCCCCGCGTCGATTGAAGGGCCCAATATTTCCCTATCTCCCAGCGTTTTACCGGTATACGCGCTCTTCTCGGTTGCGCGCATGGCTGCCGCATACTTGCTTTCGCTGGTGTTTACCCTTTTATATGGGCGGGCAGCCGCCTATCACCGCCGCGCAGAAAAGGTATTACTCCCTCTTCTGGATATTTTACAAAGCATTCCCATTTTATCCTTTTTACCAGTCGTTCTACTGAGCCTGAACGCCATCTTACCCGAAGGCATTGCCAGCGAATTGGCGGCGGTGGTGCTGATCTTTACCAGCCAGGCCTGGAATATGACCTTTGCCTGGTACCAATCGCTGACCACCATTCCCAAAGAGCTGAAAGAAGCCAGCACCATTTTTCGCCTCAACACGTGGATGCAGTTCATTTCTCTGGAGCTGCCGTTTGGCATGATCAGCCTTATTTGGAACAGTATGATGAGTTGGGCTGGCGGCTGGTTCTTCTTGATGGCTGCCGAGATATTCACTGTTGGCGAGCGCGACTTCCGCCTTCCCGGGCTGGGGGCATACCTGCACGAAGCCGCCAACCAGGGCGATCTCAGCGCCATTGGCTGGGGTTTAGGCGTGTTGGTGCTGATCATCGTGCTCCTTGATCAATTTGTGTGGCGGCCCTTGCTGGCCTGGTCAGACCGGTTCAAAGTGGAAATGATCGAAAACGACAATCCGCCGCAATCCTGGTTTTATGAATGGCTGCACTCCTCGTGGTTTTCTTTACAGCTCTCAAAACACATCTTGCAGCCTTTGCGCAAGCGCATCGACACGCGCCTGCAAAAACAACCGCTGCCTGTCGCCGGCAGCTCCAGCGAAGAGAAAAAACCGACTTTTCTGGTCTCTCTACTGCGCCTGATCCTTATTGGCGTGATCGCTTATGGCGCGTTTCGCGCTGTGGAGCTCTTGGAAATGCTCAGCCTCGCCGACTGGCTAACTATTGGGCTGGGCGTTCTGGCAACCTTTTTGCGCGTGCTGGCCGCATTATTGCTGGCGCTTTTATGGACCATCCCTGTAGGAGTGGCGATTGGAACCAATCCACGCCTGGCTACCGTGCTGCAGCCGGTGGTACAAATTGCCGCCTCTGTGCCAGCAACAGCTCTGTTCCCCATGCTGCTGCTTTTTTTGCTCACCCTCCCCGGCGGCCTAAACATTGCAGCCGTCGGATTAATGCTGATGGGCACCCAATGGTACCTGTTGTTCAATGTCATTGCCGGGGCCAGCGCCATTCCGCAAGACCTCAAATACACGGCCAAATTAATGGGCCTCAACGGATGGAAGCGCTGGACGACCCTCATTCTGCCCTCTCTATTTCCTTACCTCATCACCGGCGCCATTACTGCCAGCGGTGGCGCGTGGAACGCCAGTATTGTTGCTGAATACGTCCAATTTAGCGGCAGCACCTACTCTGCCAAAGGTATTGGCGCGACGATAGCCCAGGCCACCGCTACTGGAAATTACCCGCTATTGCTGGCTGCCACGCTGTTTATGGTGCTGGTTGTTGTCGTCTTAAACCGCTTCATCTGGCGGCCGTTGTATCAAACCGCCGAAGATCAATATCGAATGGAGTAAACATGAAGAACGAAAAACTCCTCCTGGAAGTCAAGAATGTAAGCCAGATTTATGGATCTGGCACGCGCAAATTCACCGCGATCGAAAATATCAACCTGACCCTGCAGGAAGGTGTGTTTGTATCCTTGTTGGGTCCTTCTGGTTGTGGAAAAAGTACCCTCTTGAGAATCATTACCGGCCTGCAAAAGCCTACTGAGGGGCAGGTGCTTTACCGTGGAATGCAGCTGCAAGGAGTCAATCCTCACGCATCGATTGTCTTCCAAACCTTTGCCCTGTTTCCCTGGTTAAATGTTCAGGAAAACGTGGAGCTGGCCTTGAAAGTGAAAGGAATTCCTTCCGAGCAGCGCACGAAGCATTCAGTGGAGTTGCTGGACAGGGTCGGTCTGGACGGTTTTGAAAACGCCTTCCCGCGCGAACTTTCCGGCGGCATGCGGCAGAAAGTGGGTTTTGCCCGCGCCATGGCAGTGGAACCGGAACTGCTCTGTCTGGATGAACCCTTCTCCGCGCTGGATGTTCTCAGCGCCGAGACCCTGCGCGGCGAACTGTTGGAGCTTTGGTTAAGCGGCAGCATTCCCACCCTCGCTATTCTGATGGTCAGCCACAATATTGAAGAAGCGGTGTTGATGTCGGACCGCATTGTCGTCATGGACAAGAATCCAGGCAGAATCATTGCCGATATAAAGATTGACCTTGCTCACCCGCGCGCGCGCAAATCGCCGGAATTTCAACACATTGTCGACCAGGTTTACGCGTTGCTGGCCGGGCAAACCCAGCCCGACGCGTTGGAACTGGGCAGCGCGCCTGGTGAGCCAGGCCCAACCCGGCGCCTGCCGCAAATGGCCATCAGCGATCTTTCTGGTTTCTTGGAAATGCTGAATGACATTCCCGAACAAAAGACCGATCTTTTCCGCCTGGCGGAAGGCTCGAACATGGACTCAGACTATATCCTGCGCCTGGCAGACGCGGCAGAGCTTTTAGGTTTTGCGAAAGTAACCAAAGGCGATGTGGAACTCACCCCGCTGGGTGAAACCTTTGCCGAAGCGCGAATTTTGGCCCGCAAAGAGATTTTTGCCACCCGCATTCGCCGCATTCCATTCTTCCAATGGCTGCTCACCATGCTGCGAGCGTCAGACCGCCAGCGCATCAAATGGGATGTGGTTCAGGCCGCCCTGGAATTGGAGTTCCCGCCAGATGAAGCCGAGCGGCAGTTGGACATTGCCGTTGATTGGGGACGCTACGCCGAAATTCTCGCTTATGATGATGGTGATGGGGTGATCTTCCTGGAGTCTGCGACAGCCACCGTTGCCAATTGATCCCAGAATAACAAAGGCCGGAACCTTCTTCACAGCAGGGCTCCGGCCTTTCTTTTTTATCCTGCCAGCGGGCGCAGCGCCTCGGTTGGGCAGGTAACCACCACCGCTTCTCCAGGCGCAAATTCGCCCAGGTTATGGTTAAAGGTATTGCGCATGTGCACAGTAACCTCTTCCCCCGATTGCAGCACCACCACATAATGCGTATCGGTTCCGGCGTACACCGCCTCGCGCACCTGCCCGTGCAGGGCAATTTTGCGGTAGCCGTTGGGCGCCGGAACGTCGTGATGCAGCTGCAGCTTCTCCGGGCGCACCGCCAGGGTAACTGAATCACCGCCCATCCATTGGCTCTCTTGCAGGGGCACGTCAACCGTCTCGCCCGCCAGCACCATACTGGTCTCCCGGCTGCTGCCCGCCAGCACCCGGCCGCTGAGAAAGTTGGTTTTGCCAATAAACTCGGCCACAAAGCGGCTGGTGGGGCGCTCGTAGATATTGATCGGCGAATCGACCTGCAGCACCTGGCCATTATTCATCACCGCGATGCGGTCCGACATGGTCAGGGCTTCTTCCTGGTCGTGTGTTACATAAATAAAGGTTATGTTCAGCTTGGTCTGTAAATGTTTCAGCTCAATCTGCATTTCCTTGCGCAGCTTCAAATCCAGCGCGCCCAGCGGCTCATCCAGCAGCAGAACCGCTGGTTCGTTCACCAGCGCGCGCGCCAGCGCCACGCGCTGCTGCTGCCCGCCTGAGAGCTGGTTGGGCTTGCGCGCGCCCAAATCGGGCAGCTGCACCAGCTTGAGCACACGCTGCGTGCGTTCAGCGATTTCCGCTTTGCTGGTGTGTTTCATCTCCAGGCCAAAGGCAATATTCTGCGCCACATTCAGATGCGGAAACAGGGCGTAATTCTGAAAAACAGTGTTGACCGGCCGGTGATGCGGCGGGCAGTCATTCATCTGCTTGCCCTTGATGAATACGTCCCCACTGGTCGGGGTTTCAAACCCGGCAATGATCCGCAACGTGGTCGTCTTGCCGCACCCGCTGGGGCCCAACAGGGTAAAAAACTCGCCGTGCCGGATCTGCAGCGACACATTTTGAATCGCCGCCAGGTCTTCGTCGGCTTTGGTATCCGCCGGAAAGACCTTGCTCACATTGCGAAGTTCAACCGCAATTTCGTTCATGTGATTTCAATCCCCTTTCTGCGTTTTGGCTGGTCGAGGTGCCGGAGCCATTCTTGCAATAAAACGATCACTAACGTGACCAGAATGATCACCGCTGCCAGGGTAATCACCAGCGGCACGCGGGTTGGAAAACGGAGTTGTGAATACAAATAAATCGGCAGGGTATTGTCCGTACCGGTCAGGAAAAAGGTCAGCGCGAACTCATCAAAACTGGTGGTCAGCGAAGACAAAAACGATGCCAGCAAAGCGGGCATGCAGATCGGCAGGGTTACCCGCCACAGTGTCTGCCAGTAATTCGCGCCCAGGTCCATGGCGGCTTCTTCAATCCGCTTATCAAAGCCAGCCAGGCGCGCCGCCACAATCAACAGCACATAGGGAATGTTGATCACAACATGCCCAATGCCCACCGTCCACAGGCTTAACTCAATCCCCAAAAAGCGGAAGAGCAGCAGCATGGCCACGCCCAGCACCACATAGGGCACCACCAGCGGCAGCGAGGCCACGGTGAGGAAGAAATCTTTGCCAATGAAGTGAAAGCGCGTTACGCCAATCGCCGCGAAGGTGCCGATGGCGGTAGCCACCAGCGAGGAGAGAATGCCTACCACCAGGCTGTTATACAAAGCGCGCAGCAGCTCGGTGTCTTCCCACAACTGCTGGTACCATTTGAGGGTAAAGCCCTTCAACGGGAAAGCGAGCAAAGTCGAATCGTTGAAAGAAAACACAATCAACAGCACAATGGGAATGTAGAGCAGCAGAGTGATCACCAGGTAATAACCCCAGCCAATGGAGAATGCCAGTTTTCTTTGGTTCATCGGCTAGCCCTCCAGCAATTCCGACAGTTTGATGAAGCGCGTCAGGATCATCAGGAAAACGATCACCAGCAGGGTCATCACCATGCTCATCACCGAACCCATCGGCCAGTTGAGGGCGCGCACAAATTGGTCCTGGATCAAATTACCGTACATAATCCCTTGCGGACCGCCCATCAGGGCTGGCGTTACCCACTCACCCAGGGTGGGAATGAACACAAAGAAAAAGCTGGCCCACACCCCCGGCAGGCTGAGCGGCAGCGTTACGCGCAGAAAGGCCTTCCAGGGCGGGCTGCCCAGGTCTGAGGCCGCTTCGAGCAGGGGCTTGCCAATCCGCTCCAGCGCCGAGAAGATCGGCAGCGCCGCGAATGGAATCCAGGTATATACCAGCGTGATCATCACCGCCGAGCGGCTGTACATCAGCAGCGGCACGCTCTCTTGCACCAGGCCAAGGCCCATCAGCAAGCTGTTCAACAGCCCGCTGGAGCCCAAAATCAGCTTAATCGCCAGAATGCGCAGCAGATAACTGATCCACGAAGGAATGATGATGATCGTTAGCAGGCTGGTGCGCCACGACCCGGCTTGAAACGCCAGAAAATAGGCAATTGGGTAGGCCATCAGCACCGAGAGCAGTGCCGTGTAAAAGGCGATCACGGTTGAGCGCCACAGCAAATTCAAGAAAGAGGGGGTATTAAAAAACTTGACGTATGTATCCAACGAAAAGCTTTGGCCGATCAGGTCAAACGACCCGCTGCCAAAGCTGTAAACGGCCATAATCGCTAATGGAATCAGGAAGAATGCAATCAGCCACAGGCCCGAAGGCGACATGAGAACCAGGGTGTGTCCGTTTTTTTTCATCAGCCGAACACCCCTTTCTGAGAAATCATGTTTTTTGAATCGGTCTCAATAAAGCCTTCAGACAGATTGCATACGCAAACATACATCGCCTTCCTTGATAATTTTGGATTCGATTCGCTGCGCCAGCTTTCGCCTGCGCGGGTGCGAGTTTCTGTTCGCCAGAAGGGTGAAATAAAATGGATTCTTTTCATTTCCAAACCCGGATGTGCTCAGCAGAGCGCCCCTATGGGGCCGCTTTAATTTCGACCCACAGGTCGGTGTAGACCTGGCGCATCTCATCGGTGATGGGCGCCTGAAGAATGGCCCGCTCAATGATCGAGGGGTCATCCAGCTCCAGCAGTTGCACCAGTTCCTGGTCCATCAACGGCACCGAATCGGCGTTCCCCGGCCCATAGGCAAAATCGGTGGCCATTTGTGCGTTGGCAGCCGGTTCCATCAGCGCGTTGAGATAATCGTAGGCCAGGTCAACATTTTCAATATCGCTGGAGATGCCGTACCCGCACACCCAGGCAATCCGCCCCTCTTTGGGGGTTACATACTCCACCGGCACGCCCTCGGCCAGCATGGCCGTGTAGGCGTCATTCCAGGCATTGCCTGCCACCCAAATGTCGCCGCCGGCAACCAGCGTGTTCAGTTCGGTGTAATCGGCCCAATAGTGCATAATGTTGGGCTTCAGCTCCAGCAGCTTCTGGCGAATGATTTCCACCGTTTCCGGCGAAACATCCCACGGATCCAGCCCTAAAGACAGCGCCGTGATCATGTACATATTTTCGCCGGCGTCAATCACCGAGAGGTGCCCGGCATATTCAGGGTTCCACAGATCCGCCCACGAAGTGGGGATGGTCTTCACTTTGTCTGAGCGCACTAAAATCGACTCATACCCCCAGTCCCAGGGGATGAAGTATTGTTTTCCGTCGAACTCGCCTTGTTTGGCCAGGTTGGGGTAAATACCGCTCCAGTACTTCAAGCGGGATGTGTCAATAGGCTGTACCAGTCCGTGCTGGACGTACAATGCCCAATAATTGGTGCAGGGATGCACCAGATCGGATTTAAAACCCGATTTCGATTTTGCGAAGCCTTCCGCGTCATCCGCGAAAAAGGTGAACTTCACCTCCACATCGGGATGCTGCTGAACAAATTCCGCCCGGTATTCAGGGACTTCATAACCGGCCCAATCCAGAACCGTTAGCTCTTTCGCTGCAGAGCCGCCACCCTTGCCGCCGCACGCGGTCAAACCCAGCGACAACACCAACACTACCGAGATCCAAACCAGAAATTGACGTGTGCGTTTCATCTTATCCTTCTTCTTCAATATTAACTCAAGACTTCAAGATAAAAGCAGAGGCTGCTTTCACCTTGAAGTTTCTGTGGCGCGCCACCCGTATGGAGCTGATTACTGTTCTTCTCAGCTAAAACACCCGACTGGTGATCACCACGCACAAGGGTCGGAATCAACTTGCGGCACGTATTATAATCGAAATTCAGATTTTTTACGCAATTCCTTCGCCGATATTCCCTCAGCCTTACCTGCAGTTTCCATTTTTAATGCAATTTAATAAAAGTGTATCTGCATTGCGCTCAAATTACAAGATAAGCCCGGTCAGGTCCGGCGCTTTCGATTTACGCTCCCGCTAGTATAATCATGTACATTGTTGCTGTGGGGCAATTCTGCTCCATAAATCCACCCAACAATCAACAAATTCGGGCTTGAAATATTCCGATAGTTTCTTATAATATACTATATCGGAATTATTCAATTCCGAATCGGAACAAAGTAATGACCAAACAATCCTCTTTCCTCCCATTCGATGAGCTGGACTACGCGATTCTGCAGCAGCTCAACAAGAACGCCCGCGCTTCGGCAGTGGATATTGCCCGCGTGGTGAACGCCAACGAACGCACGGTGCGCAAACGCATCGACCGCATGGTTGAGCTGGGCGCGGTGCGGCTGACCGCCATTGTCGATCCGCACTTCTTTGGCTACGGCATCTCCGTTGACATTTTTCTGGAAATCGACGCTGACCAGGAAGCCAGCATTCTCGGCCACCTGCAGTCGATCCCCTCCATTACCTACCTGGCGTACGGGCACGGCACCACCGATATCTCCATTGAGGGCCGCTTCAAAGACAGTGAAGAAATGCGCCACTTTTTACGCCATGTGCTGCCCGGCATTCCCGGCGTCAGCGTCAAAGGCTACGCGCTCGTTCCCGGCATTTTGCGCAATATTGATGAATGGATGCCGCCGCCCGAAGATTTTGGCATAACCACGAAGGATTCTGATTGATCCTTCGTGTTTTTTTGCAACCATCTTATTTTTCTGGAGGTCATGCGAAATGACGCTGAAACACTTTATTCATACCTACGATTTCTCCAAAGAAGAGCTGCTCGATATGATCGAGACCACCCGGCTGATCAAAGAAGCCGACCGGCAGGGCTGCACCCCCCATTTATTGGAAGGCGCCACCCTGGCGATGATCTTTGAAGAACCGTCCACCCGCACCCGCATCTCGTTTGAAGTAGCCATGACTGAATTGGGCGGCCATGCGCTCTACCTCAAACCCGGCGAAATTCACCTGGGCGCGCGCGAGTCGTTAGGCGATACGGCAAAAGTGATTTCACGCATGACCGACGTGGTCATGATCCGCGCTCTCAAACATGAGACGGTAACCGGCTTCGCCAAAGACGCCACTGTGCCGGTGCTGAACGGCCTCACCGACTACAACCACCCCACCCAGGTGATCTGCGACGTCTTTACCATGATGGAGCACATGCCCGCCGGCAAAAAACTGGAAGACCTCAATGTTACCTTCATCGGCGACGCCACCAACGTGTGCAGCTCGCTGATGTTCATCACCACCCGCCTGGGCATGCACTTCACCCACGGCGCGCCCAAAAAATACCAGGCCCCCGAAGCCTGGCAGAAGATTGCCGAAGAGAACTGCAAGCTGTCTGGCGGCAGCTTCCGCATCACCGACAACCCCGTGGAAGCAGTGAAGGACGCTGATTTCATCTACACCGACCTTTGGTGGTGGGTTGGCCAGGAAGACGAAATTCCCGAGCGCCGCGCGGCCTTCATGCCCGATTACCAGGTCAACATGGACCTGTTGAAGAAAGCCCCCGCCACAGCCAAAGTGATGCACTGTTTGCCTGCCTCGCGCGGTGTGGAAGCTACCGATGAAGTGCTGGACTCCCCGCAGTCGATCATCTTTGACCAGGCCGAAAACCGCCTACACGCTGAAAAAGGCCTGCTGGTGTACTTCGTTTACCCGCGTCTGAAACGACCTTCCGAAGCGCTGAAAGCCTTCCATCAAGGCCGCATTGAAGACTTCCTCGAGAAGAAGCTGTTTTAATCCATTCCATATTGAAGAAAAAGGAGAAACGGATGGCGATTCAAGAAGCAGCGGTGCAAGCCCCCGCCAAAAAAGATAAGGGCTTTAAGAAAGTAATGCGCGGTCTGGATATGACCCTCTTTACCGTATGCGCGATCCTGGTCATGGATACCCTGGCTCCCTCGGCATCTATAGGACCGGCCAGCATCTCATGGTGGCTGATCACCCTGGTGCTGTTCTTCATTCCCTACGGCCTGATCACCGCCGAACTGGGCACCACCTACCCCGACCAGGGCGGTCTCTATATCTGGGTTAAAAAGGCCTTCGGGGAAAAATGGGCCGCCCGCACCACCTGGCTCTATTGGATCAACGTGGCGCTGTGGATGCCCTCAGTTTATGTGCTTTTCGCTGGCATGTTCGCCCAACTGTTTGCCCCGGAGATGGGCTTGTGGGGGCAAATCGCTATCGGCGTGGTGATGACCTGGATCACCGTGGGTATCGGCATTATGTCGCTGGAAACCAGCAAATGGGTTCCCAATATCGGCGCCATCTTCAAAGCGCTGATCATGGTGGTCATCGGCGTGGCCGCTTTCATTTTCGCCGGCAAGAACGGCGTGGCCAACGACCTTTCCTTCTCCAGCATCCTGCCCACCTGGGACGCCGGTCTCTTCTTTCTGCCGGTGATTGTGTACAACTTCATGGGCTTCGAACTAATGTCGGGCGCGGGTGATGAAATGGAAAATCCCGGCCGCGACATTCCTAAAGCCATTATCACCGCCGGATTGCTCATCACTGTGTTTTACCTGCTTGGCACAGTGGGCATGCTCATGGCCGTTCCGGTGGAAGACCTGGGCCTGGTGGAAGGTATCATCGATACCCTGCGCGTGCTGCTGGGTGAATCTCAGGCCGCCAATATCGCCGTGACCGTGCTGGGCATCGGCGCGCTCTATTCCTTCCTAGCCAACATGGTTACCTGGACGATGGGCGCCAACCGCACCGCCGCCGAGGCCGCGTCCGACAACGAGCTGCCGCAAATCTTTGGCAAGCTGCACGCCCAATACAAAACCCCCGTCAGCGCCTTCATCATCACCGGTGTGGTTTCCACGGTTGTCATTGTGCTGTACGGCTTTATGGCCGGCTCGGCCGAAGACCTGTTCTGGACGCTGTTCGCCTTCAGCTCGATGGTCTTCCTCATGCCCTATCTGGCGCTCTTCCCCGCCTTCCTCAAACTGCGCAAAACCGACCCCCACGCCGAACGCCCTTACCGCGTTCCCGGCGGGCATACTTTTGCCTCCATCCTGGTGGTGATCTGTGAAATCTTCATCATCCAGGGTATCGTCTTCTTCATCTGGGTGCCCGGCGAACCGATTGACTGGGCCTTTGCCGCGCCGGTGCTGATTGGCGTGGCCCTCACCCTCATCGTGGGCGAAGTGCTGCTCAACGTGGCTGCCAAAGAAAAGAAGCTGAACGGACAATAAATCTACTCATCCCCGCGGGCGGGGTGTCTTCCACTTGGCCTCGCCCGCTCTTTTTCAATCTTGGGAGTTTCCTATGTCGAAATGTATTGAAAGCACCCCCCGCCAGGACGGATTTCGAATGCCTGGCGAGTTTGAACCTCACGCCGGCTGCTGGATGCTGTGGCCTGAGCGTCCCGACAACTGGCGCAACGGCGCCAAGCCCGCTCAGCGCGCTTTTGCCGCCGTCGCCAGCGCCATTGCCCAATTTGAGCCGGTGACCGTTGGCGTTTCAGCCGGCCAATTCCTCAACGCCCGCCACCTGCTGCCCGCTTCGGTGCGCGTGGTGGAACTATCGGCCAACGATTCCTGGATGCGCGACTGCGGCCCAACCTTTGTGGTCAACGGCCAGGGTATCGTCCGCGGCGTGGATTGGGATTTCAACGCCTGGGGCGGCCTGGAAGGCGGCCTCTACTTCCCTTGGGACCTGGACGATCTGGTGCCCCAAAAAGTGTGCGACATCGAGCGCCTCGACCGCTACAAGGCCGCCGGGTTTGTGTTGGAAGGTGGCTCCATTCACGTGGACGGGGAAGGCACTCTGCTGACAACCGAGGAATGCCTGCTCAACACCAACCGCAATCCGCAGCTCACCCGCGAAGAAATTGAAGAGAACCTGCGCGAATACCTTAACATAGAAAAGATCATCTGGCTCAGCCGCGGCGTCTACAACGATGAAACCAACGGGCATGTCGACAACATCGCCTGCTTCATCCGCCCCGGCGTAGTGGCCCTCACCTGGACCGACGACCAGAATGATCCCCAATACGAGATCTCAGCCGATGCCTACCAGCGCCTTTCCAACGCCGTCGATGCCCAAGGCCGCAAGCTGGAAGTGCACAAGATTCACCAGCCCAACCCGATTCTGATCACGGAAGAAGAAAGCCTGGGCGTAGACACGGTGGACGGCACTCTGCCGCGCAACGCGGGTGACCGCCTGGCTGGATCATATATCAACTTCTACATTGCCAACGGCGGCATTGTAATGCCCGTCTTTGACGATCCGCACGACCAGCTGGCCATGGACGCCCTCGGCAAGCTCTTCCCCGGACGTAAAGTAGTGGGCGTCAATGCCCGCGAAATTCTGCTGGGCGGTGGCAACATCCACTGCATCACCCAGCAGCAGCCCCGCGGATAATGTGAGTCATTGAAATCAATATCGTTGGCTGCGCAGCCTGTATTTGATCAGTCTCTTGTTGTCTGATCGTCAACCGGCACGCAGCCAACGGGCCTCATCCATTGTAGAGTGCTGTTGGCTGAGAATCAAAGTCTTCTACGACGCCTGCATCATCTATTCATAAAGGCGCACAGCCAACGCACCAACCACAAGCATAGAAGTTCCGCCGTCCTTGCATGGATACGAACCATTCCACGTATGGGTACATTCGGAGCCAAAAGGATGCTAAAATCTTCGAGTGTTTTTTATTGGAATAAAAATAATTATTCAGGTAGATGAATGATAGCCAACACCCCGATTCAAAAACTTGCCCCTTTCCTCCAGAACCATACTAACCGTGAAACACCTTTTCTGCTAATTGACAGCAACCGCCTGCGCGCGACCTGCCAGACGTTTTTGCGCGCCTTTAGCGGCGACGAAGTCTACTTTTCCATGAAAGCCAACAGCACCCCCGCAGTGCTGAAAATCATCGCGCAGGAGGGCATTCGGTTCGACGCCGCTTCCTACGCCGAAATAGATAAGCTAATCCGCATGGGCATCCCGGCCGAGAAGATCATCTTTATGGCGCCCACCAAAATTCCGGCCGATATTGAACGGGCTTACCTGTCCGGTGTGCGCGTCTTTTCCTTTGACTCGGCCATGGAGCTGCAAAAGCTGGCCAGCCTGGCCCCCGGCGCGCGGGTAATGTGCCGCGTCGCGGTGGGCAACGAGGGCAGCGAATGGCCGCTGGAACGCAAATTTGGCGCGTCCGCGCTCGAATCCGCCGCCCTGCTCACCAAAGCCGCACAGCTTGGCCTTAAGCCCCTGGGGCTGACCTTCCATGTTGGCTCGCAAAACCGCAATCCGCGCGCCTGGCGCGCCGCCATCGAACAGTGCGCGCAGATCTGGTATGTGCTGGCCGACCAGGGCATTCAACTGGAAGCCATCGACGCGGGCGGCGGGTTCCCCAGCAATTACGGTAAAGACTACCCCGCCGTGGAAGAGATCGCCGCCGTCATCCACCAGGCGCTGGCGCAGCTCCTGCCGCCCGGCACGCGCCTGATGGTCGAGCCGGGGCGCGGCCTGGTGGCCGAATGCGGTGTGCTGGTTACCTCGGTGATCAACCGCGCCCACCGCGCCGGGCAGGAATGGCTGTACGTGGATGCCAGTGCCTACCACGGCCTGGTCGAAGCCATGCAGGGTTTCACCTTCCCCATTCGCACCGAAAAAGACTTGGCCCCGCGCGCGCCGTTTGTGCTGTGCGGCCCCACCTGCGACAGCACCGACGTCATTCAAGAGAACGTCCTGCTGCCCGCCACCCTGGGACTGGGCGACCGCCTGTACCTGCTTACCACCGGCGCGTACACCACGTCCATGGAACATTACAACGGCTTCCAATTCCCCTCCACAGTGATTGAATAACCGCGCGCCGCCGCAATAGAAAAAACGCGCCTTCCCCCATAGTAAGACGGGGGAAGGCGCGTTTGATTGCGCGGTTTGGACCGGCTAAATTTCGATGCCAGTTACATTGCGAACAACCACCCCCACAATGAATGAGAAGGCCGCCACCCCCACGCTAATCAACGCCATTTCGGTAAAGCGGCGCTTAAAGGAGTAGCCCTTGGCCACGGAGATATAGAAATTGAAAACCGCGATAATCACCAGCGCGTTGAACACGGTAAACGCCAGGCTCACCAGGTAATTCTGGAACAGGAAATACGGCAGCACCAGAATCAGAACGGTGAAGATATAAGCCACACCCGTGTAAATCGCCGACTTGAGCGGATCCTGCTCGCCTTCTTCCGATTTCTGCGACAGATATTCTGAAGCCGCCATTGAAAACGAAGCCGAAATGCCGGTAATCAGACCGGCCAGGGCGATCAGGTTGGTCTTTTGAAAAGCGAACGAAAAGCCCGCCAGCGCGCCGGTCAGCTCCACCAGGGCGTCATTCAACCCCAGCACCACCGATCCGGCATACTTCAGGCCTTCCTCGTCCAGCATATCCATTAATTCTTCTTCGTGAACTTCCTCTTCTTCCATCACCTGCTTGGCCTCAGGGACGCGGTCGAGCAGTTGGGAATAGGCTTTTTGCGCCTTTTCTTCACCGAGTTCCATCAACTTGATACCAAACGTCAGCCCCAAAATCCGTGCCAGCCAGTAAAATAAGTTCACCTGGAACCAGTTGGGGCGAATTTCCATGCGTGTGTAGCGATTCCAGATTTCATAATGCTTCTTCTCTTCTTCAGAGATCTTCTTAAGCACCGCGCTGTTATTTTCGTCTTTAACCTGTTTTGCCAGGCGCGCGTAGGTGTGATGACTGTTAATTTCGTCTTGTTGCAAAAACAGCAGCTTTTCAATATCGCCTTTTCCGAGATTGGCTTGTGTGGTTGTCATTTTTCCTCCAAATCAATCAATTCGCGCAAGCTCTTGCCCCCCAACTCAAACATCTTTAATGTACCACGCTTCTAACCGCCTTACCCCGCATTTGTATAAGGAACCCCCCGGTCAAGCCAGACCGGAGGGTTCATCTGGTTGGCAATCTGCCGGGTTATGGATAAACCGGCGCGGTGGCGGTGGGCAGCTCCCGGACGAAGTCTTCACGCTTCAATACCGTAAGCGACTGGGCCGTTGCCGCGGTGATCCGAACCACATACGGTTTGCCTTCCACCAGAGCGTAATACTCCCCGCTGGCCGGGTCTTGCGCCCCCACCCGCACCGTGTAGGTCTGCGCGGCGCCGTCTTGCAGCGCGGTGATTTCTGCGACTGCCTGCGGGTTATCCAGGCCGTATTCGGGCTTAACGCTGGTTCCCACCGGGGCGCTCATGCGCAGTTGGGTCAGCGCGGTAACCAGCGACGTAATCCGCGTGGCCTGCAGCTCTTCTCCTGGCTGGCGGCCGCTGAATTTCCAGTTACCGCTTTCATCCTTGTTCAATTCAAACGTGCCATTGGCATTGGTGACTGCCAGGCTTTGCGGGTCGGCCGCGCTCAAATCAAGATATAGGGTGTCAATCCAGCCGCTGGGAAGCGCGCTGAAATCATTGGCCGTCAGGTTGCTCACCAAAAAGACGGCGTCTTCTCCCTCCACGCGCGCGTGGGCAGCCTGTGTCGCCGGCGAAGAGCCGATATAAACCACCTGCTGGCTGCCGTCGGCCAGGCTCAACGCCACCCGCCGCAGGTAAGCGTCTTCCGCCACCTGCAGGCGTTTGTGCGTTTCGGCGGTGTTGGCCGCCTGGCGGCTGCGTTTGGCCTCCACCAGTTTTTCCAGCGCCGCTTCAATCCGGCTGGTTTCGGCGGCAAAGCCGTCTGTGCCGCTCACAACCCAGCCATCGCCCACTTTTTCCAGGCTCACCTGCTCACCGGCGGCGCCGCTCACAGACAGCTTAACCACCTGGTCAGCGGTAAAGTTCGCTAATAAAGGCTGGCCGGAGCCGGTTGAGGTGCGCGGCCAAAAGACCAGAGCGGTCAGCGCCAGCTGTGCTGCCAGCACAATCACCAGAATTCTTTGTAGCTTGTTCATCCTTCCCTCCCTTTACTCCACGCGCCCCGGAATGGCCAACTGCTCCACGGGCAGCAGCTCCAGCGCCTTCTGGCCGCGCTTGCGCGCCTGCCAGAAGAAGAAGACCACCACCATGGCCAGCGCCTCCAACCCGTAGGCGATCCCCTCAAACACGCGCTGGCTGCCATCGTTGAGCGGGGCCAGCAGGTGAATAGCCGAACCGCGCGCGCGGATGCTGAGCAGGTCTTCGTCTTCCACGCTCCAGTCCACCGCGTTTTGCATTAAGCGCAGGTTGTTGAGGTAGTAATCGCCGCTCAAGCGCGCCGAGAGCTGCAGCGCGAAATCATTCAAGAAATCGGCTGACCCGAACACCACCAGGCGCGCGTTCGCCGGTGACTGCTCCAGCACCACTGCCGGGGCAGCCTGGCCTTCTACCTGCGGCTGCGGGGGCTGCTTGCCCTTGAAGTAACTCTCAAACTGCCCCTGCACGGCCACCCCCAGCGGGTAAGGCTGGCGCGTTTCGCCGGTGGGGAAGCCCCATTCCGGGTAGGTCTGAAAATCGGGCACAACGTTGATGTCCGTCGTCGTCCACGACTGCTGGCTGGACGAAAGCAGCACTTCTGCCGCGCGCCCGGCGTTCTTTTCTTCATCCAGCTCCACCACCGAGGCGTAGTTAAAGCTCACCGCCGGCAGGTTGGTGGTAACCGGGTTGTCCTGGCTCATCGCGGACAAGCGCACGTCAATGAAGAACGGGTAATCCACCGCCTGAATATCCTGCACGGTGTAGCCGTTCACATCGCGGTTCACAGCCACCGGGAAAGCGGCATTCTGCGGGTCAAGCACCAGCTCGCTGCCCACCTTCACACCATAATGCGCCAGCAGATCTCGCAGCCCGCCCTCAATGGGGGTCAGCATCGGCTCGCCGTAATACGGGTCTGCCCCCAGGGTATTGCTGCCAGCGGCCACCACCAGCGCCCCGCCGCGCATTAAGAACTGGTCCACCGCGAACAATTCCATCTCGCCAAAGTTCTGCGGCGCAATCAGCAGCAGCGTATCCACGTCGGCCGGCACGCTGCCCGCGCTCAGGTCCACGTCTTTCACCGTGTATTCGGCGCGCAGCTGCTCGCGGATGGCCTGAAACGTGCTGATCGGCTGCTGCATCTGCCCGAACATATCCTGGGTGGGCTGTTCTGAGGGCGACCAGACCCCCACCACTTTCAAAAAGCCATCGCTGGAACGTTTGAGCATGCCTTCCAGGGTGGTGCGCACCTCGGCCTCATTGGCTTCCACAGGCGGGTAGGCCGCCACCTGACTGCCGTTGTTGTCCAGAATCAGGTGATAGAAATAGGTGTCATCCGAGAAGAGCGTTACCTGGAACGGCTGCACGCCCAGCTCTTGCAGCTGCTGGCGGGTCATCGCCGCGCCGGGCTGGTCGGGGTCCACTACCCGAAAAACAAACTTTCCTTTCGATTGCGCCGCGATCTCCTCGCCCACTTTCCGCACCAGGGCGTCCACTTCCACCAGTTCCGCCGGCAGCGTTTCGCCGCTGACGTAATACGTCAGCGTAACCGGCTGCTCCAGCGCCGAGAGGATCGCGTCCACACTCTGAAAGCCGTAAACCACTTTCTTGATCGCACGCGCCAGGTCATACTCCAGGCTGCGGAAGCTCACTTCCACCTGCTCGCCGCGGTTGTTAATATCAATCAGGTCGCTGAAGTTCAGCACTTCCCACTGATCGCCGTAGCGCACCAGCACATCAAAATAAGCGTTGACAATCGAAGCCTCGTTGCGCCCTGAGATCTGGAACGGCGTGGCTTTAATGCCGTATTCCTGGGCGGCTTCATTCTCAATTTCCGGGTCGTTAAGCGGATCTACCACCTCGGTAGTGACACTGCCGCCCGAGGCGATCTCCAGCTCGCGCAGCATATCGCGCAACTGCGGGATGAGCGGCTTGAGCAGCGGGTGGGTGTTTTCGCTGATATAAGCGCGGATACTCAACGGCTCCGGTAAACCGCCCACCAGGTCGCGGGTTACCTGCGAGATGGTGAACTCTTTTTGCGCGGTCAGGTCCAGGCGCAGCCCGCTCAGCGGATACAGCCAGGCGTTCACCACCAGCAGATTGGCGCACAGCAGCGCCACCGTGCTTTTCATGCGATTCTGGTAGCCCTTTTGCTGCGCGCTCCAGCGCTTGGCGTCCAGCGAGAGCACATTCAACGCCAGGAAGATCGCCGTCAGCGAAAGATAATACACCAGATCGCGCAGGTCAATCACCCCGCGCTCTATACTCTCAAAACGGCTTCCGGTGCCCAGCGCCCACAGCACATCACTGGTGATGCCGCTGGTCAGGTCGGTGATGCCGCGCGTGCCCACCAGATAAAACACCCCTCCGATCAGCACAGTAACGATCAGCGAAACAATCTGGTTATCGGTGCGCGAAGAAACGAACAGGCCAATCGCTGCGTACGCCGCCGCCATCAGAACCGCCGCCAGGTAGCCGCCGAACACCGGTCCCCAGTCCAGGTTGCCCAGCAGCGAAACCATGATCGGCAGGGGCAGGGTCAGCGCCAGCGCGAGGACGATGATCGCCATCACCGCCAGAAATTTGCCCAGCACCAGTTCCGCCGGTTTGACCGGCAGAGTCAGCAGGCTCTCCAGCGTGCCGGAGCGCTGTTCTTCACTCCACTGGCGCATGGTCAGCGCCGCCAGCAGACCGATCAGCAGCACCGGCATCCAGGTGAACATCGGGCGCACATCGGCCAGCCCGCGCACGAAGAATTTTTCAACGGTGAAAAACACAAACAGGGTCGCAGCTAAAAACACGCCCAGAAAAATCAGCGAAAGCAGCGAGCCAAAATAGATATCCAGTTCTTTACGGGTGATTGCCAGGATTTTTTTCATTGTTTCACCTCTTAAGCTGCCATGGCAATTTCGTTAAAAATTGATTCAAGGCTGCGCGTGTCGCGGCGCAGTTCGCGCAGACGCCAGCCATTGGCAGCGGCCAGCTGGTAAATGGCCGGCGTCAGGTCAGCTCCATTGTTCCCCAACACACGGTACGCCGGGTGAGCGTCTCCGTTTTCAAACGCCTCCACTTTTTCCACGCCCGGCAGCCCGCGCAGCAGCGACTCGGCCCCCGCCGGGCGCTCACCCAGCACCACCACCGCGTTGCCCGTCGCCGCCAGCTCATCCAGGCGCGCGTTGGCGCGGATTTCACCGTTCATCAGAATAATTACCCGGTCGCACAGCGCCTCTACTTCCGGCAGAATATGGGTGGAGAACAGCACCGTACTCTGCCCGGCCAGGCTCTTGATCAACCCGCGGATTTCGACGATCTGTCGCGGATCAAGACCCACCGTGGGCTCGTCCAGAATCAGCAGCGGCGGTTGGTGCAAAATGGCCTGCGCCAGCCCCACCCGCTGCCGGAAGCCTTTCGACAGCGTGCCAATCGGGCGGGTGAGGTGTTTCTCCAGCCCCACCGCGTACACCGCCCGCGAAATCTTCTCCAGCTGCGCATCCTCGGGAATTTCACGTAAATCCGCCGCCAGTTGCAGCGTTGCCTGCACGGTCAGCTCCGGGTAGAGCGGCGCATTCTCTGGCAGGTAGCCGATGCGCGCCTGAACCCCGCGCGGGTCTTGCATCACATCGATGCCGTCCACCTCCACCACACCCGCGTCCGGCTGCAGAAAACCGGTAATCGTCTTAATAATGGTCGTTTTACCGGCTCCGTTGGGGCCTAACAGGCCCACAATTTCTCCCTGGGCAATGTCAAAACTCACGCCTCGCAGCGCTTGCACATTCCCATACGCTTTTTGCAAATCCTGAACTCTAATCACGTTCCCCTCCTGAATTTTGGAGATTTAACACAATTTCAAACATAGCAAAAAAAGATAAAGATTTGGTTAACGTTGCGCCGCATTTTTTCACAACCCCTAATTTTAGTCCTGTTTTGAAAAAATGAAGGCGGGTGAATTTTCTCGCTGCCCGGCACCCCCCGCAGCTTTACCATATCCAGTTTTTGGTAGGGTGGGAGGCCACCCGCAGGGTGGGTGCAGGGGCATGAGAATGTTGGTGTTTCGACAAGTTTGCTGCACCGAAACCCACCATCCATCATGTTTGGATGCACCGGTGGGTTTCGGGCGGTTTCAAGATGATTTTGCCTCAAAGTTGATTGGCCCGCCCTCCACACCACCCTACAAGAGAATCCCGTTCATGAAAAAAAACCACTCCCTCCCGAAAATGCGTTTCCAGCATTTTGGGGAGGGCTTGGGGTGGGGTCCGCCCGAAAATGTATCCAATGGATACATGCCAAAATTGGCTGCATCGTCTAAACTAATTCTGAAGTGATTTGCCCTGCATGAGCAAACCTGTTTGGAGGTATATATGGACGTAACCAGCAAAGTCAGCAAAGCCGTCAAATCTGCCGCGGCTTACAATTTAGAACACTTTCACCAGGCCTGGCAGCGGCCTGAGCTGCGCCGCCTGATGGGCAATGAGCTGCTCTTTCCTCCCTCACCGCGCGTCATTTCCGCCCTGGTGGAATCGCTCAACCAGATCAATTACTACCCCGAAGATTCGGGGACGCATCTGCGACTGCGCGAAGCGCTGGCCGGTTATGTGGGACTGGCAGGCAGGCCCGATTGGATCACGGTGGGCAATGGCTCCATGGAAAACATTGATATGCTGCCCCGCACCTTCATTGATGAGGGCGACGAAATTTTGCTGCCCTGCCCCGATTATTCCCCCTACACCCGCCGCCCGCAAATTTTTGGCGCGAAGGTAGTCGACGTTACACCCGACGCAGACTTCAACTACACCCTCGCCGATTTCACCGCCAAAGTAACGCCGCGCACCAAAATGATCATTCTCAGCCGCCCCAACGCGCCGATTGGCAACATGATCAGCCGCGAGCTGCTGGAAGACCTGTGCCACCTCGACTGCATCGTCGTCGTGGACGAGGCTTACACGGAATTCTCTAAGCAAACGGTCTGTGATCTGGTGGAAAAATACGACAACCTCATCATCAGCCGCACCTTCTCCAAAGCGATGGGGCTGGGTGGCATTCGTCTCGGCTTTGTGGTGGCCCAGCCAGCCGTGATCGAAAGCATCAACCGCGTGCGCGTGCCAATTAACATCAGCCTGCTCACCCAGGTAGCCGCCATCGCCGCCGTGGAAGACGCCGAATACATCCGCGCCAACACGCTCAAAGTGATTGAAAACCGCGAATCTTTTATCAAGTCCCTGCGCCAGATTCCGGGTATGCAGCCCATCCCTTCCCAGGGCAATTTCGTGATGATCAACTGTAAGAAGACCCGCCAGCCCGGCAAATTCTTCTACGATGCCCTGCTGGAAGCCGGTTATCTTGTCCGCTGCTTTGATAACGCCCGCGGCCTGCCCGGTGAAGGTTTCTTCCGCGTTACCATTGGCACCCAGCAAGACATCCAGGGCGTTCTGGAAGTCTTGCACACCCAGGTGGTTATGTCGCTTACCCACTAACCGCCGGGGAACCAGCCGCATCAATCTAACCATTCCTTTGGCCTGCGCCATCCCCAGCGCAGCCAGTTCCTGGCCTGGGCTCTTGAGAGACCAGGCCAGTACTTCAAAACCATGCCCACAATCGCTCACCTCGCGAAAGAAAAACATTATAATATCTCCAGCCTTCTCCGGAAGAGCGTGGTCTCACCGGTTATGTTGGAGCCAAATTTGTCTTTCACCTTTCCGCTGCTCACCACCAAATTCTATATCCCGCAGGTGCGGCCGGGGTATGTAGCCCGCCCGCGTCTGATTCATCTGCTGGACCAGGGCACGCGCCACCGCCTCACTCTCATCTCCGCGCCCACCGGCTTTGGCAAAACCAGCCTGCTGGCTGACTGGTGCCTCACAGCCCGGCAGAGGGAGAACACGGTCTGCTGGCTTTCGCTGGAAAAAGGGGACAATGACCCCATTCGATTTTTCACTTACCTCGTCACCGCCCTGCAGACCGGTTTTGAAGGCCTGGGAAGCCGGGTGTTGCAGCTTTTCGACCAGCTTGATCCGCCGCCTTTGGAATACGCCCTGGCAGGCTTAATCAACGAAATCGCGGCACTTTCTCTGCCGGTTATCCTGGCGCTGGACGATTATCACCTCATTGATCACGCCGCGGTGCACAGCGGAATGAGCTTTCTCATCGAGCATCTGCCCCCCAACGCGCATATCTTCATCAGCACCCGCAAAGACCCGCCCATGCCGCTAGCGCGCCTGCGCGCCCAGAAAAACCTCTTCGAACTGCGCAGCGAGGACCTGCGCTTTACCTCACAAGAGACACGCCAGTTTTTAGAAACCGCCGCCCATATTGGCCTGCTGCCCGAATCGATTGATATGCTGGAAAAGCAAATGGAAGGCTGGGCAGCTGGCTTGCAATTGGTCACCCTCTCTTTGAGCAAGAGCAGCAACCCCAACCAGGTGCTTGAACAAATCGCCCTCGGCCACCCCTACTTGTTCGACTACCTGGTGGAAGAAGTGCTTCACCAGCAGCCGCGAGAAGTGCGCGACTTTCTGGTTACCTGCGCCATTGTAGAGCGGCTGCACGCCGGCCTGTGCAACGCCCTGCTCCAGGCCGAAAACCAGCCCGCCGCCGCCACAGAAATGCTTGCCTACCTGCAGAAGAACAACCTTTTTCTGATCTCATTGGACGAAACGCATACCTGGTTTCGCTTTCACCCGGTTTTTGGCAATGTTCTCAAACGCTATTTCGATCAAAACCACTCGCAGCGCGCCGCCGCCCTGCACCTGGCCGCGGCAAAGTGGTACGAAGCCCACCAGCTTCCCCTGGACGCCGTCTCGCATTTGATCTGCGCTCAGCAGTACCCGCAAGCCGCCCGCGTGCTGCACGAGTCGGCCTGGGACTACCTGAGTGCCAACAACCAATGGACCACCGTCAAATATTGGATTGATAAACTCCCCGCTGAAGAGAAACGCCAGCATCCCCGCCTGTATCTTCAATACGCCTACGCCCTTCTTTCATTGGGAGAACTGGCCGCTGCCGAACACTATCTCACTCTGGCAGAGCAGTATCTGCAGGCATCCCACGACCTGACCGGCCTGGGTGAGTTGTTTGCCATTCGCGCTCTGCTGCTGCGCTACGAATCGGACGCCCCGCGCATTCAACAATTTGCCCGCCAGGCGCTGGAATACCTCCCGCCCGAGAACCGCCTCCAGCGCAGCCTGGCCTGGAACTGCCTGGGAATTGGCCATCACCTCGATGGCGATATTGCCAAGAGTGAAGACGCGCTGCGCGAAGCCCTGCGCGACGGTCAAATGGCGCAAAGCCAGCCATCGCTGGCCACCTCACGCTACCTGTTGGGTCACGTCTGCCTCAGCAAAGGGAACCTGCAGGAAGCCGAAATGTACTTCAAAGAGGCCCTGGGCAGCCCCGACAAATTGGGAGAGTACGCGCCTACCAGCAACACCTTTGAAGCCTGCTTCTTGCTCGGCAAAGTCTACTACGAATGGAATCACCTGGAACGCGCCATCGAATCACTGCGCACCGGAATCGCCCTTTCAGAGCGTATTGGCAGCCACCGCCACGCCTCTTACGGCTATGTCAAGCTGGCCCACGCCCTGCTCTCTGCCGGCAGCCCGCAAGACGCCGACGGCGCTATCGAATTAGCCGAGCTGACCGCCCGCGAGCTGGATACCGAAAGCCGCATTCTGCAATCGCTGGCCTACAAAGCCTGGCTGCGCCTGCGTCAGAACCGCGTTGATGAGGCCGAACAATGGCTCAACACTTATGAGCGCCGCGTGCGGGTGGGGTCATTCTACGACCGCCAGGTAGAAAGCCTGGTTGCTGCGCGTATCTACACCGCTCTCGCGGAGCCGCGACGCGCCCTTACCCTGCTCTCGCCCCTCATCCAACTGGCGCGCGGGGCGGGGCGTAATGGTCATTTGTTTGAACTGCTCGCTCTGCAAGCACTGGCGTTAAATTTGATGGGCCAGCCAGACCCGGCCCTGGAAGCCCTCAAAGAATCCCTGGAGATCGCCGCTCCGGCTCAATATATTCGCGTCTTTCTGGATGAAGGCGAACCCATGGCCGCGATGCTGCGCCGCTTGCAGGACTCATCTGACCGCAGCCCCTTTATCCGCCAGATTCTACACCCTACCGCGCCCACCGAAACCGCCCCATCGCCGCCTGCCCCCGCGCGGGCCGCTGCCGAGGCGCGCGTGGAACTGCTGCACAACCGTTACTTTGAGCCGCTGACCCAGCGCGAAATTGACGTGCTGCACCTGGTAGAAGCGCTGTGCTCCAACCAGGAAATTGCCGAGCGGCTGGTCATCACCCCCGGAACCGTCAAACGCCACCTGCACAACATCTACACCAAGTTGGACGTGGAATCGCGCCGCCAGGCGGTTGTGCGCGCCCGCTCGCTGGGAATCTTGTAACTAAATCTGTACTTTTACTGTTAATGAATGAAGCCAGTCCCTCGCCCTCTGATATAATAAAGCCGGTTTCAAAATTTACCGTTACAGAGGAGCAGGATCATGCGCTTTGTCCGCAACCCCGAACAGACCCCGGAAAAAATTCTCTCCCCGCAGCAGCGCAAGAGCGCGGTCTACACCATCCTGGTGATTGGGCTGGCCATCGTTGCCCTGGGCACGGCTGGTTTTTTCCTCAGCTTCATCCTGCGCGAGCAGATCACCCAACAGGGCCTCAACTATCGCGATACGCAAACCTACTCCATCGCGGTTGCGTTTGCCGGCGTCTTTATCTATGCAATCGCGGCTTCAGTTTTCAAAGTCGGCCTGCGCAAAACCACCTTCTACAAAATCACCACCATCCTCAAAGACGAACCTTTTGACCCGCCCATGCAGGGCGACCATACCAAGCGCATTCTTTCTGAGCTGCGCTACCTCAGCGACGAATGGGCTATCTTCCGCGACATCAGCCCCGCTGGCAGCAAAGAAGCCATCCCGTTTGTGCTGTGCGGGCCCAAAGGGGTTTATACCCTCACCGTCGCCGCCGGACGGCCGGGCAAAAAGAATTTTGCCGACCCGGCGCCCATGCTCAATCATCTCACCAAGTCCCTCAGCAAAGACCTGAATGCCGAAATCACCCCTCTGATTCTGTTCATGGGCAACCCGGTCAATTACGACACCAAATCCAAAGCCCAGGCACTCAACATCAACCGCATCTACCGCTGGGTCAAAGAACAGCCAGAGCAGCTCAACCCGGCCGCGCTTGAGCAAATGGAAAGCAAGCTCTTCACGCTGATTAACCCGCAGAAGAAATCCGCTCCATTCATCAGCTAATCAGGCAGATCAATCATCGCGCCATACCGCCGGGGCTGCACGCCCCGGTTTTTCTTTTACCGCACAATTAATCGCAGGGTTTGGCGTAAGGTCAATATCAGAAACCCATTCTTCAGTAACGTGCCGTCTTCCCGAAGGCAAAAAACCACTGAGCTGACTGTGATACTCCCTCCCGAAAATGCTGGAAAACGCATTTTCGGGAGGGCTTGTGGGGTGGGGTCGCACAAAAAGGGGCCGCCCATGGTTTGGGCGGCCCCTGAGGTTCAACCGAGGGAGCTATTGAACTGATGAAACTGTGAAGTCAAATTACTCTGCGACAGCGGCAGCTTTGGCCTTCATGGCCTTATTGTGGCGCATGCGCAGCGCGCCAGTGGCCAGAACCACAACCGCGATGATCACGATCAAACCAGGCAGGCCGAGGGTATTGAAGTTCGAGCCGTACAGGCCAGCGAACAGGAACTCGGGGGTCAGGTGACCGAACCAGCTGGTAACGCCGGTGCCTTCGGCAACTTCCAAACCCTGATTGATGGCAACCATGGTCAACCACGGGGCAACCGCGATCGAAACGAAGGTACCGATGATACCCATCAGGATGGTGGTTACGAAGGTGCGCAGCATGTCGAAGCGGTTCGGGGCGGCTACGAATACCCAGAAGAACAGCAAAGCGGGCAGGTCGGCCAGCGGAACGTTGACAGCGCCGGGAATGATGAAGGCCAGAAGCAGCAAAACAGGGACCATCAGAACGGTGGTGGCCAGAACAGTGGTGTTACCCACAGCGATAGCCGGGTCTACACCAATGAACAACTCGCGGCCGCCCGTCTTTTCTTTCATGAATTTCGCGGCAGCTTCCGATACTGGCACCAGCGCCTGCATAACGATACCCGACATCATGGGCAGCAGTACCAGAGCGGTGGCCAGGCTGATCATCAACATAACAACATCGGTCCAGAAGAAACCAGCGCCAATGCCCATCAGGGCGCCGATGATGCCGCCCAAAACGGCTGGCTCGCCGATGACGCCGAATTTTTCCTGAACATACTCAGGGGTGAAGGTCGCTTTCGAAGTCGCCGGGATTTTATCCAGCAGACGGGCCACATAATGAGCGAAAATACCCCACGATACGTTGGTGCCCTGGTAGAAGGAGATACCTTCAAAACCGTAGTCGGCGCAGTAGCCCTTCAGGGCGTACCAGTCCGAAATCATCAGGTTCAACCAGGCCAGCATACCCGAGAAGACCAGAGCAACCAGCGCGTTGCCAGTCAAACCGAAGATAATCAGGGTGGCAATTGTGGCTTCCCAGGTGTCCCAAATGTTCAGATTCAGGGTGTCGGTCATGTTGGTGAAGATCATCAGCAGGTTGACGCCCAGGCTGATGGCGATCACTGCGTAGGCAAGGGGGGAAGAGAACGCAAAAGAGGCAAACGCCGCCCAACCGATATCGGTGTAGGTGAACACGCCGCCGAAGCGCTCTGCCAACGCGGTAGCCGCGGGGGCTACTTTGGCCAGGAAGTAGTCAACAATGATGTACACACCAGAGAACCCTACCGAAATCATCAGGCCATTGCGAATGGCGCGGACTGGTCCCAGGCGAACAAGCAGGCCGATCACAGTGAACACGATAAAAATCATGAACAGCGGACCAGCGTTCAGCACGGGATCAAGAATGGTAGAAAAAATTTGATTAAAATCCATCGCTTCTTTCCTCGTTTCCAGGTTCGTTAGTTTGGATATTACACGGCTTCACAGTAAACAAACTACACCAGTTAATCGTCTTCTCCTTGTATATCTCTGATTGAACCACCTCCTGGTTTTCACTTAAGCACGGATTGGTCAACGAAGTTCTTTAGTCAGCCATTTTCGCAATGGCATCGAACAAATCGTTGTAGAGTTTGTCCTGGCCAATGCCGGTGAGCAGCGGAACGCCACTGAAGACCAACACATCTTCGCGCGGTTTAATCTGCGCGGTGGCAACAATGATGTCTGGGTGAACGGTCTGAATCAACACATCCGTGTCAGAGACTTTGCCTTTCTTGACGGTCACTTTCACTTTTCGGCGGCGGGCCTCATCTTCAATTTTGACAGCGGCCAGCGATGACGTGGCAATGGAAGAGCCGCACATCACGAGAATTACTGCAGGTCTGTTCATACAAATGCTCCTTTTCTAATCGAATTTCAACACCCACTGTGAGTGTGTATCCCCAGTTGAAAAAAGTTTGTGCTGGCAAGCCTCGCGGCCTTTCCAGCACAAACCATCAGAACTATTGGTTCAGGTAGAGTTTAATCTCTCCCAGCAGATTCATCATCACCTCAGGGAGGCCAACCGAAATGCGGAAGTGAGCGCCTGGCTCCAAACCGGCCTTCTTGGAAAAATCGCGCACCATGTAGCCTTTCCCCATCAGATGATTGACAAAGTCGGTGCCGGTTTTTCCCGTTTCTTTGACATTAATCATCACAAAGTTGCCCTTGGAAGGGATCGGCTTCAGGCCGGGGATTTTGGCGATTTCTTCTGTCATCCAATCGCGGGTTTCGGCCAGCTTCTTGAAGATCTGGCGCACCTCGTCCATATGGTCCAGGGCCGCGTTTCCGGCTGCCATCGCCGCCAGGTTGACATTGAAGATGTGGCGAGAGCGGTTAACATAGCGGATCAGTTCGGGGTGGGCAATCACATAGCCCAGGCGAATGCCGGCCAGGCTAAAGCCCTTGCTGAACGTGCGCAGCACAACCAGGTTATCAAATTCGCTCAACCACGGAGAGACCGAGGTGCCGTCATCGGCCATTTCAACGTAGGCTTCGTCTACAAAGGTTACCACACCCGTCTCCAGAATGCGGCGCACGTCTTCTTTCGGCATCACAGTGCCCATCGGGTTGTTGGGGCGTGAGAAAAGCACAAACTTGGTTTTGGGGGTAATCTGCGCGATAATCGCGTCCGCGTCGGGCACAAAATTGGCGTCAGTATCGGCATATTTGATCACCCCGCCAAAGTATTTGATGCGGGGGGTGTAAGCGGAATAATCGGGCTGCACCAACACGCACTCATCTTCACCGGGTTTGGCAATAAAGATTTGGAAGAGCAGGTCCAGCACTTCAATCGAACCGTTGCCCAGGGTGATATTTTCGGGCTTCACCGCGCTGTAGGCGGCCAGTTTCGAGCGCAGCGCCAGAGCGTAAGAGGGATCTTCGGCGTAGTAATTCGCCTGCGATGCGGCTTCAATAATCGCCTGCTGAACAGCCGGAATGGGCGCGTAGTTCGATTCATTCGACATGGCGCGGTGAATGCTGGCATCTTCCCAACACTGCGTAACGTGGTGCTGGTCATAATCGGGCACATCGAAAATGCGGGGGTTGACGAGCGGTTTGAATTCCATAGCTTCTACGGTGGTTACTCCTTAAGTGAAATGGTCATGTACCTTTATCGTTGAGGGTCGAACGACAGCTATTTGGTTGTTTCAGCCTGTAAAGCGCTTTGCAAACGCCCCAGCAGGTAGTGAATATCGGGATTCTTCTCAAATTCCACAAGGGTATCCTCATCTTCCACCAGGGTGGCAAAAGCCTTCAGGAAATTGAGGTGCTCTGAGGGATCAGCGATGGTCAGCAAAAAGATCAGGCGCGCCTGCACCATGTCTCCCTCGCCGCCCATGGGCTCAAACTCCACCGCGTTCTGCAGCACACCAACCGTCAGAGAGGGTTTAAGGGTCCATTCCGGGTCGGCATGGGGAATTGCGACTTCGACACCACGGGTATGCAAACCGGTCGGGTAATTCCGCTCGCGTTCCAAAACCGCGTTGAGAAAACCGGGAGTCGCGTATCCCTTCTCAATCACCACCTTCGACATGACCGTCAGCACTTCTTCACGGCTGGTTGCATGATTGAGGTTCAATACTTCGATATTGGAGAGAATATCCGTCGCCATTAATCATTTCCTGAGGGTGGATTTGTGATACTCACTGTCATGGAGAATGCTGCTCTGGATGAAGCGCTTACCATCCAGGCAGCGATTTTCCAACAAAGATACCAATAAGGTTTTTCACCAGTAAAATATTGTGTGATCATTATTATAAGAACTTGATACCCAATCCGTTTATGTTTTATTTGTAATTTTCAGTTAAGACAATTGCATACTATTTATGCTATAATCGCCGCATATGCCCCTCAAAACTCCCTTTCTCAACGCCCGGCAGCGCGGCATTATCGATGCCCTTCTGCGCGCCGAAGGCCGGCTCACCCTCACCGAACTGGCAAAAGCCACCGGCCTTTCTCCGCGTGTTATTCGATACAACATGGACCTGGTGCGCGCCTGGATGCAAAGCCTGAAGGTTGAGTTTGTCAGCCGCCCTGGGTTTGGCTTTGAAGTACTCGCCAGCCGCGCGCAGCGCCGGCAGCTCCTCTCCAACCTTAGCCAATTGGAAGACACCGACATCATTCTTACCCACCAGCAGCGCGTGCGTATCATCCTGCTCAACCTGCTCACCAGCCGCGAGCCTCTCTCAGCCAGCCGCCTGGCCGACGCGGAGAATATCTCGCGTTCCACCATTTTCAAGGATTTGCAGGAAATTGAAGCCTGGCTTGGCGATTTCGGCATGCATCTCATGCGCCAGACCAACCGCGGTATGTGGTTGGAATGCCCCGAATCTTCGCGCCGGTTTGCTCTTTTACGCCTCATTCGCCAGGAAATTGGCGACAGCAAATGGCATCTTTTAAGCGGGTATTTCCGCTCTGACAACCGCTATACCGACCAATCCATCAGCACGCGCTTTGAAAACCTGATCAACAGCCTGCCGCTTCATTTCTCACGGCGGCTGGTCGCCAAAATTGAGGCCAGCTTGGGGCGCACAATGGCGCTGCGCTCGCGGGTGGAGATTATGGTATATATCGCGTTAGCCATTCAGGCCATGCAAGAGGGCCGCTGGCTCACCGGCGAGGTTGACCCGGTGGTGGAAAAGACGATTGAGATGGATGTAACCCGCTTGATTGCCTATGATATTGCCGAATGGACAGGCCGCGCCCTGCCGCCCGCCGAATTGGAATTGATTACCGCCTATCTGTTAAGCTGTAAATGGGCATATTCCACTAACACGGCCCTGGTTAACGAAGATTATGATCACGAAATCAACGAAGAAACCCTGCAATTAGCCCGCGACATCGCCTCGCTGTGCTCCATGCAGCTTCACCCCATGTTAAAAATCGACTCGGAACTGATTGAAGGCCTGGCCGGGCATTTGGGCTCAAACATCTACCGCATTCAATACGGCATGCCCATTCGCAATAATTACCTCGATGAAATCCGCGAACGCTACCCAGAAGTCTATCGCAGCGCTGAAGATGGCGCGAAAATCATCGAAAAACGCTTTGGCAAACCCGTGCCTGCCGCGGAAATTGGCAACATCGCCCTTTACCTGGCGGCATCGTTGGAGCGTCTGCGCACCGAACAGGGCGTCAGGCACCGCGTGATTATCGCCAGCGACGGCGTCCGCGCCCACCCCACTTTGCTTAAAGCGCGCCTGGAATACGAGTTTCCCCAGCTTCACATCACCCAGGTCATGAATAATTTTGATTGGGATCAGGACCCTGAATACCGAGCGGATGTGATCCTCAGTATTTTGCCGCTCCAAAATCTGCCCCTGCCGGTCATCGAAATCAGCCCCTTTCTGGACGAGGAAGACATCAATGCCATCCAGAAATGGATCAACGAGAAAAACCGCGAGATTCGCGAGAAAAGTCTCATCTCGCAACAGAAAACATCCCTGGTCGATCTGCTCAAAACCTCACATATTGTCATCCACGATGGTTTTGACACCTGGCAGGAAGTAGTTTACGCCGCCTGCCAGCCGCTCATCCGCGACCACGATATTGAAGAGCGTTACTTGCGCGCCACATCACGGATCATTGAGGAACACGGCGCGTTCATGGGCCTGGCGCCCGGCATGATGCTGCTGCATGCCAAACCCACCGAAGGCGTCAACCAGCTCTGCATCTCCCTGATGAAGCTGCGCCAGCCGGTCATCTTCCACAATGCGGAAACCGGCCCAGTCGACATTGTTGCCGTGCTTGGTGCGGTGGATAACCATTCCCATCTCACCGCGCTCTTCCAGCTTTACAGCCTGGTGCAAAATCAGGCCTTCATGGCCGATCTGCGTGCCGCGCTTTCGCCTGCCGATATTTTGCGCACCATCTGGCGCTGGCTTCCCAACGTCCACCAGTACCAACCCCCTTCCGAGTAACATTAACAATACCTGCCATTAACAGATTAACGCATTGATAACCGCTGATTTTTATCCAGTGAACAAGGCGTTAGTGTTTTATTGTCACAACTTTTATTTACAAAAATAACGCAATGCAAGAGCATCGCGGTCATCTATAATGATTTTGCAGCGCCGGTTGCCGTTCAGGCGCTTGAATCACACAACAAAAGTAGTAAACCATTCATAAATGCAAGTTTAATTCTCATCTCTTACCGGAGATTAAGCAAAATACAAGGAGCGAGGAATGATGGAAGCTGAAATTCAAGTCAAACACGAACATGGGCTGCATGCCCGCCCCGCAGATCTTTTTGTGCGCACCGCCAACCGGTTTCAATCCAACATCCAGGTGGTCAACATGACCACCGGTTCCAACCTGGTGAATGCCAAAAGTATCATCCGCATTTTGGGTCTGGGCGTCTGCAAAGACCATAAAATCCGCTTGATTGCCGAAGGCAGCGACGAAGCCGAAGCCATCACGGCCCTCACCGACCTCATCGCCAACAACTTTAATTAATCCGCCAGCATTTCACCCGGATGGGAGGGAAAGACAAGATGCGTGTTTTTACAGGTGTTGGGGTCTCCCGTGGAATTGCAATTGGCCCGGTATTTCAGTTCAAAAAAGCGCGCCTCGAGTTTAAGAGCTACGCGCCAGAAAACCCGGCTGAAGAATGGGAACGCTTTCAAAAATCGGTAGCGGTTGCCAGAGAGAAAATTCATGCTGTTTATGTCAATGCCCGCTCTGAGATCGGCGCCGACGAGGCCGCCATCTTTGAGGCGCACCTGTCCATTCTGGACGACCCGGAACTGCATGATGCCGTTAAAGAAAAAATTTACCGCGTTCCGCTCAACGCCGAAGCCGCCTTGTTTGCCGCTTCAGAAGCGTTTTGCGCCGAGCTGGAAGCGATTGAAGACGAGTACTTCCGCGCCCGCGCCCTGGACGTGCGCGACGTTGCCAGCAGCGTGATGCGCGTTTTGCTGGGCATCACCGAAAGTGGTTATGAAAACCTCACCGCGCCCTCCATCATCATCGGACGCGATATCACCCCCTCCGACTGCATCACTCTGGATCACCATATGGTGCTGGGCTTCTGCACCCTCGAAGGCGGCCCCACCTCGCACACCACCATTCTGGCGCGCAGCCTGGGCGTTCCCGCCCTGGTAGGCCCATCAGATGAAGTGCTCAGCCTGCCTGACGGCGCCACCATCGCCCTCGACGGCTACAAAGGCGAGCTGGTGACCGAGATGAACGCCGTGGAGTACGCCCGCTATGAGTCGCTGCGCGACTTAAAGAAACAGCACCTCGGCAAAGCCCTCGATCAAGCCCATCTGCCGGCCGTCACCAAAGACGGGCATCAGGTGATTGTGGCCGCCAATGTGGAAGGTGTGAGCGCCGCCCCCGAAGCCCTGAAGAACGGCGCCGAAGCCGTGGGGCTTTTCCGCACCGAGTTTAACTTCCTGCAGCAAACCAAAATGCCCGATGAAGAGACGCAGTACAAATCGTACCGCGACACCCTGGATGCCTTCGATGGCCGCCCGGTCATTCTGCGCTCGCTGGATATCGGCGGCGACAAGCAGCTCCCCTACCTGGACCTGCCCTACGAACTCAATCCCTTCCTGGGCGTGCGCGGCATTCGCCTGTGCCTCAAAAACCGCCCGTTGTTCAAAACCCAACTGCGCGCCGTCTTACGCGCCGGTTACCAGCACAACCTGCATCTCATGTTTCCCATGGTGGCCAAAAAGTCCGAGATCCGCGCCGCTAAAGAAGTTTTGGAAGAATGCCGCCAGGAACTGATCGCTGAGGGCAAACCCGTGGCCGAGAACATGCCCGTGGGCATCATGATCGAAATCCCTGCCGCCGCGCTGCTGGCCGACCAGTTGGCCGATGAAGTGGATTTCTTCTCCATTGGAACCAACGACCTCTCCCAATACACCCTGGCCGTTGACCGCACCAACCCCAACCTTTCCGACCTGGCCAACGCCTTCGACCCGGCCGTGCTGCGCCTGATCGCCAGCGTGATCAATGCCGGCCACAAAAAAGGCAAGATGGTGGGCGTGTGCGGTGAGCTGGCTGGCGAACCGCTGGCCATTCCCATTCTTCTCGGCCTGGGGTTGGATGAATTCAGCATGAACGCTCCCGCCATTCCGATTGCCAAGCAGATCATCCGCGAGATGAACCTGGCTGATACGAAAGAAATTGCCCAGGCCGTATTGGAGATGGAAACCCCATCCGACGTGCGCGCCTACGTTGCCCAGAAATACCCCTTCTTGAATGAGTTGTAAGACGTGTTTTTCAGCAAACGTCTCAGTTGTTGAAAATTATATTGGATTGGAGAAAAAAAACCTTACCATCATGTCCACCAAGACAAACGCGTTTCAAATGGCTCAAGCACAATTTGACCATGTGGCCGATCTGCTGGCCCTAGACCCGCAGGTGCGCGAATTTCTGCGCTGGCCGCTGCGCGAATACCACTTCCGCATCCCCGTGCGCATGGACGACGGCAGCATGCGCCTGTTTGAGGGCTTCCGCGTGCAGCACAACGACTCGCGCGGCCCCAACAAGGGCGGCATCCGCTTCCACCCCGATGAAACCGCCGACACCGTGCGCGCCCTGGCCATGTGGATGACCTGGAAATGCGCCGTGGTCGATATTCCCCTCGGCGGCGGCAAGGGCGGCGTGATCGTTGACCCGGCCACCCTCTCGCCCGGTGAGAAAGAGCGCCTGGTGCGCGGCTGGGTGCAGCAAATGTGGAAGAACATCGGCCCGCGCCAAGACGTGCCCGCCCCCGACGTGGGCACCACCCCGCAGATGATGGGCTGGATGATGGACGAATACT